>CAVPTG010000001.1:0-129107 GCA_963708605.1 Candidatus Dormiibacterota bacterium
TACCCGGACTTCCTGGTCTCAGGAAACGTCAAGAGCTTCCAGCCGTCGCGAGCTATCCGTGAGATGCGCTTGAACTGAGAGCTTGTCAGCAGGCGGACGGCTTCGGATGTGAGAGTTTCGGGACGAAGCGGGTTTCGGCTGACGACGCGACTACGTGCGGTCGGTCGGGCCACTGCCGGCCACGAACACGACCCCCGGGAAGGGACCGGCTCCGTCCGGCCTCTCCACCGTCCCGTAGACGGTGGTGGGTCCAAGCTGCCAGGTGACTTCCACGTGGGAAAACGCTAGTAAACGGGGCCGGGAGCCGGTCCACGCCACGCGGCGATGCGGGCGATCAGCTTTCAAGAAGTCTTCGCGTGGAAGCTCCCCTAGCATCAGCGTCGTCCCAATCAATGACAGGACAGGAGGAAGAACGCATGAAGGCCAACCAGACATCTGCCAAAAGCACCACCGGGAAATTCTCGGCCGAGGAGCGAGCCGCGATGAAGGCGCGCGCCCGAGAGCTGAAGGAGGAGGCGGAGAGGGCTGACGGGGAACTCGCCGTGCTCGCAAAGATCGCCGAGATGGCGGAGCCGGATCGCGCCATGGCCAAGCGGCTCCACGGCGTCATCAAGGCGAGTGCGCCCGCCCTCACCCCGAGACTTTGGTACGGGATGTCCGCGTATGGCATGGGCGGCAACATCGTTTGCTTCTTCCAGGATGCGCAGAAGTTCAAGACGAGGTATGCGACGCTCGGCTTCAGCGACAAGGCGCATCTCGACGAAGGCACTATGTGGCCGACCGCGTTCGCTCTGACGAAGTTGACTGCCGCTGACGAGGCTCGGATCGGCGCCCTGGTGAAAAAAGCGGTGAGCTGAAAGCTGCGTTCCCACCACGGAGCGCATCGTCCCTCGCTCGCTTAGAGTCGCCCAGTGAATGGCACCCCAACGGCTGGGCTCATTGTCGGTGGGTCATGGTGGCGACTATCGACGAGCCCTGCGTAACGTCCGAATGGAAGCATCCCTGGTGGCTCCTCGTGCCTGAACACCGCGCGATCACCACGCTCCTCCCTCGAGTTGCCACCGGCACGCTGCTCATTCTTCTGGTGGGCTTCGTTGCAAACAACAACGTCACCGGAAGCCTCAACAAGCCGATGTACGCCGGCATCCTCGTCCTCGGCTTCCTGCTCACCGCCACCTTTCTGTACAGCCAGCGTTCGACGTGGCTCGATACGGTGCTGGCAGTACTGGCATCCGTCGGCCTGGTGTGGGGCATCTGGACGATCGAACGGACCTGGCTGATCGGTCCCTTCTGGGAAGGGTTTGGCGAGTCGGTCGCAATCGGCGTCCTCGTCATGTTGTTCGTGCTGGGGACGATCGTGCCACCTCCCCGCCTCTCGATATTGCGTTCGCCGACCTTGGCGAAATGGGCGCATCTGGGTCTCGGATTGATCGTGGTGATTTGCTGCGCCTGCGACCTTCTGGCGCTGATTCGAACATTCGACTTCATGGCGATCGTCAGCAACAACGTCAATGAGGTCAACGACGTGCTTGGCCCAGCGGCTGGCAATACACCGGATGCGGCCTTCATCCCGCAGTACACCGCTCTGTACGGGTGGCTCTTCGTGCCGCTCGACCACCTGCTCTCTCCGAACGCATTGGTGGGCTCGATCGCGATCTTCTTCTCGCTCCTCGACGTCGTGTGCGTGGTGCTCGCCATCTGGGTGACCAGGCGAGCCCTGGGAACCCGCGGATACGTGCTCGCCATTGCGTTCGTCGTCCCGATGACCTTCGTCACGTCGAGCGCTGGCGACATCAGCTCGATCGCCAGTCTCTTTCAGGAGCTGCCGATTCGCCTCTTGTCAGGCTTCATCATCGCCGCCCTCGGCCTGCACGACCTCGTGCTGCTGTATCGCGGGACCTTGCGGATCAGGAACGTGCTGCTCGTTGGAGTTGTCTGCGGGCTGGTCGCGTGGAACTCGCAGGACTTCGGAGTCGCAGCGGCAGGCGTCTACGGCCTGATGATTCTCCTGGGTGCCACGCACGACGTTCGATGGCGTGCCATGGGCACCTGGATTGCTGGATTGCTCATCGGGGCCGTCTCCTATCCACTCTTCGTCCTGGCCATCGGGTCGCCGTTGGATCTCGGGTTCGTCGGGGCTTTCATCAAGCTGTTCGCAACCGGGTTTGGCTCGGTGCCGATCCAGGTGCCCGGTCCGGTGCTGGTTGTCACGCCGATCGTCGTGTGTTCCGCGGCCGTGGGGTGGGTATTGCTGCGCACTCGCCATCGGGCCGGCGCTCCGGCGGACGCCGTCCTCGACCGGGCCACCATCACCCTTGCATTCGTGGGGACGTGGTCGGCACTCTGCATGGTGTATTACGTCAATCGGGCATTCGCAGCCGGTCAGTTGCAGACGATGCTGCTGCCGTGCGGCGTCTGCATCGCAGCGCTGTTCTCGATCCTCGTCCACGCCGATGCGTTTGCGCTGCCGGCGCAGCGGAGTCGTGCCCGGACCCTGTGGGCTGTGGTGTCCGGCAGGCTGGCCTTGCTTCCCGTCGGCGTGTTCGTCTCCCTCTGCTTTGCGTCGGCGCTGCTCACCCCCACGCCGATCGCGGCCGCGACCAACCTTGTGAATCCTTCGCCTGTGAACGGGTATGCCAATTTCGGTTTTCCCCAACTCATCTCCGCAGTTCGCCTGGCGCAGACCTACACCTCAGGCAGACGGGGTGAGCTGACCTATCTCGGCGAGAGCTTCAATTACATCTCGCTTGTGACTCACGTGCCGAGCAGTGCGCTCTTCTTCCCGGAGGTGAGCCCGGAGATCACGCAGATTCAGTGCCAGTACCTGCAGCTCCATCATTCGCAGTGGATGATCCTCTCTCCATACTCGGTGCGCGCCTACGGCACCGGTGCCTGCGGCATCTACAAACCGGTCGCGTTACCGGGCCTGATAATTGGCCAGTTGCAGGAGCTGAGATGATCGTCGAGCACGATCGCTGACTGAGGCGGACGATGTCTTTTCGGAGCGATTCATACGACCCGGCGCTCATCCGCGCCGTGGTGCACGCGCGGGCGTGGCTCGATTCAGTCGCTGAACGTCCCGTGGGCCCGCGCGCAAGCGCAACCGAGTTGCTTGCGGCATTCGACGGTCCGCTGCCCGAGGGTCCCACGCCGCCAGAGGAAGTGGTCGACCTGCTTGCCACATTGTCTGAGCCAGGGCTCATGGCGATCCAGTCGGGTCGCTTCTTCGGGTGGGTGATGGGCGGAACCCTCCCCGCCGCACTGGCCGCCGACTGGCTGGTGAGCGCTTGGGATCAGAACACGGGGATACGTTACGCGACGCCTGCGACCGCGACGGCGGAAGAGGCGGCGGCGGGTTGGCTGCTCGAATTGCTCGGCCTTCCGACGGGAGCAGATGTCGGCTTCGTCACGGGCGCGACCATGGCGAACTTCACCTGCCTCGGCGCAGCCCGAACCGCAGTGCTCTCCCGCCTCGGGTGGGACGTCGCGCGCGATGGGCTCGCTGGTGCGCCGAAGGTGCGCGTGCTCGCCGGCGAAGAGCGCCATGACACCGTCGACCTCGCGCTGCGCTACCTCGGGCTCGGCAGCCCGACGCTCGTGGCCGCCGATGATCAGGGGCGGATCCGCGTCGATGCGCTCACCGAGGCACTCAACGCGTTCGAAAGTGGCACTCCCGTGGTCGTGTGCCTTCAGGCCGGCAACGTGCACTCCGGCGCATTCGATCCCTTCGAGGCCGCTATCGAGATCGCACACCAGCACCAGGCGTGGGTCCACGTTGACGGCGCATTCGGTCTCTGGGCGGCGGCCGCGCCATCCCTGTCGCACCTCGTCGACGGGGTCGCGGGTGCCGACTCGTGGGGAACCGACGCGCACAAGACGCTCAACGTCCCGTACGACTGCGGGATCGCGATTGTCGCGGATCGCGTTGCCATGCGCTCCACCTTCGGGGCGCATGCGAGTTACCTGATCTCCGACAACTCCGGTACCGGAGATCCTCTCGAGAAGGTGCCGGAATTCTCACGACGAGCACGCGGAGTCCCCGTATGGGCGGCGCTTCGGTCGTTGGGGCGATCCGGGGTTGCCGCGCTCGTCGAGGGGCTGGCCGGACATGCTCGAGCCTTGGCCGAAGGTATCGCCGGCATCGACGGCGCTCGAGTCGTCAACGACGTCGTGTACACGCAGGTGTGCGTCGAATTTGGCGACGATGCGCGTACGCGGGCCGTGACAGCTCGTCTGATTGCCGATGGCACGGTATGGATGTCGGGCTCGCGGTGGCGCGGCAGAGACGTCCTTCGCATCTCTGTCAGCAACTGGTCGACGGATGCCGACGACGTGCGCCGGTCGGTGGACGCCATTTGCCGGGCGTCCACCGAGGCGAGCATCTGATCGCGACCTGATCGAGCGCTCTCAGCCGCGCCGGTACCTGGCGACCGCCAGCGGGGCGAACACCGCGATCAGTCCGACCGACCAGAGCACCGAGCGGATTACGAAATACGACGCGGGGTGACCGAGAAGCGCTTCAGCAGAGTGGCCCTGCGTGAGCGTCCGCACAGCATTGACCATCGCGGTGATCGGCTGATTCTCGGCGAAGCCGCGCATCCAGGACGGCATGGTTGCGACCGGGATGTAGGCGGATGACACGAAACTGAAGGGGAAGACGATGAGCGCGAAGCCCTGAGCCGCCTGCGCTGATCCAGCGACCATGCCGATGAGCACGAAGACCCATTCGAAGACGAAACCAAAGAGGATGACCAGCGCGGCCGCTGCGAGCGCGGCACTCCAGCTGCCGTGCACGCGAAATCCGATCAGGAAGCCGATCGCGACCGTGATCGCCAATCCCCAGACCTGAATCGCCGTGTCGGCGACGGCCCGACCGATGAGCACGGCACTCCGTGGAATCGGCAAGGAACGCAGGCGCGCGATGAGCCCGGCGCTCATGTCCTCGGCCATCCCCGCGGATGCGTACATGGCATTGAAGAGCGCGCCGGTGGTGATGAACCCTGGAACCACGAAATCGACGTAGTTGACGCCGGGCAGGGCAATCGCCCCGCCAAACACGTACCGGAAGATCAGCAGGAACATCGCGCCCTGTACGGTGCCCACAACCACCAGCTGGGGCGAGCGAACGAATTTCCGCAGCACGCGACGTGCGATCTGCGCGCTGGAGACAATCAACCCTGTGGCGTTGCCGCGCGGTGGTGCGATCGCGATGCTCATGCCACGTTCTCCCTGGGCCCGCCGGTGAGCGCGAGAAATGCTTCGTCGAGGGTTGGCTGGCGGACCGAGACCTCGTCGATCGCGATACCGGTGTCGTCGAGCGGTCGAAGTGCCGCAAAGACGCGCTCGGTGTCGGCGCCGAGGGCGACACGAACGCTGTGCGTCGGCCGATCGATCGTGGCCGGGCCGTCGCCGATGGCCATCAGCGTCGCCGCGACGCGGTCGAGCGACGAGAGATCCCGCACCCGCACCTCGACGACGTTGCGCCCCGCTCGGCGCTTCAACTCCCGAGGCGGTCCCGCCGCGACCACGCGACCGTGGTCGATGATGGCGATCTGTGATGCCAGGTGATCGGCTTCGTCGAGATACTGCGTGGTGAGCAGCACGTCGGTACCACTGGCGACCAGCGAGCGAATGACGTCCCAGAGCTCGAGCCGGCTGCGCGGATCGAGCCCTGTCGTCGGCTCGTCAAGCAGGAGAAGACGCGGGTGTCCGACCAGGCTCGCACCCAGGTCGAGGCGGCGTCGCATGCCCCCGGAATACGTGCGCACCGCGCGATCGGCATCATCGCTCAGGCCCATCTGCTCGAGGACCGCGGCCGAGGCGCGCCTGGCATCGCCGGCGGAGGCGCCGAAGAGGCGGGCGACCATGATCACGTTCTCGCGTCCGGTCATCGTTGGTTCCACCGCCGCCGACTGGCCGGCGAGCGCCACGAGCCGTCGCACTGCGCCGGGCCGGCGTGCGACGTCGACGCCGCCGACGCGGAGCGTGCCGGCGTCCGGGCGCAGGAGCGTGGCGACCAGGTTGACGAACGTGGTCTTGCCCGCCCCGTTCGGGCCGAGCAGCGCCATCACCTGCCCTGGCTGCATGGTCAGGTTCAGCCCGTCGAGGGCGTGGGTCTTACCGAACCTCTTGACGAGCCCGGCTGCCTCCAGCGTATGCATCTCTAACGCCCTCCGGTCGATTGTGCATCTAACAGTGACGTATGCAATACTAGGCTAGCGACGTTAGGGAAGTCAAACGTTTCCTGACCGAAATCAGCCATCCTCGCCGGCAACGGAGGAGAGATCTGTGGCCCGTCAAGAGACGGAGGTATCCGGGCTCAACCGCGAAGCCGTCGTCCAGACGGCTCTGGCGATGCTCGACACCGTCGGCCTCGACGGCCTCTCGATGCGCGCGCTCGCGGATCGCCTCGAGGTCAAGGCTGCCTCTCTCTACTGGCACCTTCGCGACAAGGACCAGCTCCTCGAACTCGTGGCTGAAGCCGTGCTCGACCGCGTCACCGTGCCGATCTCGCCGCCCTCGTGGCGTGCCCAGGTGATCGCCGCCTGCGGTGAGCTGGCCCAGTTCCTCGGCGAACACCGGGCCGCGGCGACGGTCGTGCTCAACTGTCTCCCGGTCGTGCAGCGGAGCCGCCTGGGGCGCGACCTGGCCAGAATCCTTGCTGCTGAGGGTCTCCAGGCACCCGAGAGCGCGGCGTTCGCGCTCGTCGCCGAAGCAGCCGCGTCGGCATTCCTGATGCCATACCCCACCGTGAGGCACCGCGGCGGCGATGTCATGACCCTGGCGGTCGACTCCGGGTCATGGCGCGTCATGGTTCGCGCGGCCACACCCGGTGGGGCTGATCTGGCGACATCGGTCGGCGGAGGAGGGGCCGCCTCCGTGGAGATGCGCCCCGACAACCTCGTGCTGGTCAAGAACCGTCGGGGCGGAAACCACGGCGCCGTCGAGCTGAACCCCGACTACACGTGGTACTTCAAGATCCACGGCGGGACCTGGAACACGGTTCTCGATCTGAGCCGCCTGAGCATCAGCGGGATCGAGTTGGACAGCGGGGCCGGGAACGTGACGTGCACCCTGCCCGCCCCGAGTGGCGTCGTTCCCATCCGCGTCAACAGTGGCATCGTCGGGGTCACGATGCACCGCCCTCCCACCGCCGCGGTCCACGCCGTCGTGTCGTCCGGCTCCGTGAAGGTTCGTCTCGACGACAAGCCGATCCGAACGGTGAAGTCGGACGTCCAATGGGACACACCCGGAGCGCCCCGAAGCCCCGACCGCTACGATCTGACGATCTACAGCGGCTGCGTCCGGGTGACCATGGACGCCGACGCCCCTGCCGCACCCGAGGTGGCGCAGCGGGCCCCGCACGGCGCCCGCGACGTGCCGGTCCCGCCTGCGGGCGAGGGCGTCAGCCTGATTCTCGACGGCATCGAGAAGCGGCTGAGCACGTCCCGCCGGCCCTGAGGCCAGTCGTTTGCTGAGCGGCCTCAGGCCGCAGCGGCGGCCTCGGTCGCGACCGGCTCGAGCGCCACGTTGATGGCTTCCTCGACCCGCCCGGCCAGATGGAAGGTCATCGCGTCACGCACGCTCTCGGGCACGTCCTCGATGTCCTTCTCATTCCGCTTGGGCAGGATCACCTCGCGCAGTCCCATCCGATGGGCCGCGAGCACCTTCTGCTTGACGCCTCCAATCGGCAGCACCAGGCCCTGGAGCGTGACCTCACCGGTCATCGCGACGCTGCTTCGCATCGGACGCCCGGTGAGCAGGCTGACGATCGCCGTGGTCATGGCGACACCCGCGGAGGGCCCGTCCTTTGGGACCGCTCCGGCCGGCACGTGGACGTGGATGCTCTGGCGAGCGGCCTCCGGGTCGATCCCCAGGGCTTCAGCATGAGCCCGGACATACGAGAGCGCGATCTGCGCCGACTCCTTCATCACGTCGCCGAGCTGGCCCGTCAGAAGTCAATTTGCCGTCCCCGGGGGCGTTGGCCGCCTCGATGAAGAGGACGTCGCCTCCGGTGCCCGTGACCGCGAGCCCGGTGGCGACACCGGCGACGGCGGTCCGTTCGGCAACCTCGTTGTCGAACTTCGGCTTCCCCAGGAGCTCGCGCACCTGCGCGGGCGTGATCTCCAATGGAGCGATGAGATCGCCGGACGCGATGCGCGTCGCGACCTTGCGGGTCATCTTGCCCAGCTCTCGTTCGAGATTTCGCACGCCTGCCTCACGGGTGTGATCCGTGATCACCGTGAGAATGGCGTCATCCGTGACGCTGACCTCGTCGGGCCGCAGACCCGCGTGCTCCACCTGGCGGCGGAGGAGATGATCACGCGCGATCGCGACCTTCTCGTTCTCGGTATATCCGTCCAGGCGGATCAACTCCATCCGGTCGAGCAGCGGCGCGGGAATGGTTTCCCACACGTTTGCGGTCGGGATGAACAGCACTTCGGAGAGGTCGAGGTCGACCTCGAGGTAGTGATCGCGGAATGTGTTGTTCTGCGCAGGATCGAGAACCTCGAGCAGCGCCGACGAGGGGTCGCCGCGCCAGTCGCTGCCAACCTTGTCAATTTCGTCGAGCATGATGACTGGGTTCTTGGTGCCCGCTTCCTTGAGGGCGCGGACGATCCGGCCGGGAAGCGCGCCGACGTACGTGCGCCGATGGCCGCGGATGTCGGCTTCGTCGTGAATCCCGCCGAGCGAGATGCGCGCGAACTTCCGACCAAGCGCGCGGGCGACCGACTCGCCGAGCGACGTCTTGCCGACGCCGGGAGGTCCGACCAGGGTGATGATTGCCCCGGACCCGCCACCCAGGACGGTGATGCCGCGCTCGCTGCGGAGCTTGCGCACCGCGAGGAACTCGATGATCCGCTGCTTCACGTCCTCGAGGCCGGTGTGGTCCTCGTCAAGGATGCGCCGCGCCTCGGCGAGGTCGAGGTTGTCCTCGGAGCGGACGTTCCACGGAATCTCGAACATCCAGTCGAGGTACGTCCTGATCCAGCCATGCTCGGGGCTCTGCTCGCTGGTCCGCTCGAAGCGGTCGAGCTCGCGCTCGACTTCCGCGCGGACGTTGTCGGGCATGCCCGAGCTCTCGAGCCGGGCGCGATAGCCGGCAGCGACGTCGTCGCCGCCTTCGCCGAGCTGCTTCTTGATCGCGTCCAGCTGCTGGCGAAGGAGGAAGTCCCGCTGGGTCTTCTCCATGCCCTCGTTGACCTCGGTCCGGACCTTCTCTCGAACTGACGCGTCGGCAAGGACGTCCTTGGTCCAGCCGATCAGCCGGGAGAGGCGCCGTTCGATGTCGAGGGTTTCCAGCACCTCGAGCTTCTGCTCGATGCTGAAGTCCGGCGAGTAGCCGGCAAGGTCCGCGAGGTGGCCGGGATGGCGGACCGAGCGGACGGCTTCGATGGCGCGGCCGGCGCCACGGAGTTCGAGGAGGTTCTCGATGAGCGCGCGATACTCGCGCGCCAGCTCGCGCGCCGCGTCGGTTGGATCGCCGTCGGGAAGGGGCTCGACCTGGACCCAGAGGGCTCCACCGATGTCGGACTGTCCGCTGCCCAGACGGGCGCGATGCAGTCCCTTGAGGATGGTGACCTCGGCGCCCGAAGGCAGCTGCCCCGATTCCACGACCTGCGCCACCGTACCTATCGCCGAGAACCGACCCTCGACGTTCGGCACGAGCAGTATCAGCTTGTTGCCGTTTTGGGCGGCCGTCAGCGCGGCCCGCTGCGGATCACTCTCGACAGCGAGGGTGGCGGTCATCCCGGGGAGGACGACGACGTCGTTCAGTTGGAGGATGGGAAGCAGTTCGGAAGTCAATTCAGCCATGTTCAGTCTCGTTAGGCCGCCGCCGGCGGGCGCTCGGCTCGTTGGTTTCGGAATCTCTATACCCGGGGTCGGGATTTCCGAACCACCCCATGGCCGGTCGCGCCGGCTCCCGACGGAGGCTTCAGAGCAGGCTCGATGCGGTACAACCGAGACCATGGATGTTGAGATCTGGTCTGACGTCGTCTGTCCGTGGTGCTACATCGGCAAGCGCCGTTTCGAGCATGCACTGGCCGAGTTCGACCATCGAGGCGAGGTCAACGTCACGTGGCGCAGCTTCCAGCTCGACCCGAGCGCGGCTCCGACGTCGGAGGGTGATCCCATAGATCGTCTGGCCGCCAAGTACGGCATGAGCCGTGCCACGGCCGAGGCCGCGCAGGCGCGCGTCACCGCCAATGCCGCCACCGTCGGTCTGGACTTCCACCTCGATCGGGCGCGGTCCGGCAATACCTTTGACGCGCACCGCCTCATCCACCTTGCGAAGTCAGCCGGCAAGCAGGACGCGCTCAAGGAGCGTCTGATGGCGGCCTACTTCGTCGAGGGAGCGGCCATCGGGGACCACGAGACCCTCGCGCGCCTCGCGGTCGAGGTCGGGCTCGACGAGGCGGCGGTTCGCGAGGTGCTCGACGGCAATGCGTACGCCGCCGACGTGCGGCATGACGAGCTCGAGGCGCGGGAGCTGGGCATCACGGGCGTTCCGTTCTTTGTGCTCGACCGCACGTACGGCGTGTCCGGCGCGCAGCCCTCGGAGATGATGCTCGCGGCCCTGCAACAGGCATGGACCGCGGCCCACCCATTGCAGATGGTGGGCGCCGGCGAACGCGACACGACCTGCACTGACGAGAGCTGCGCGATCTAGGGTCGCGGGGCTCCGAGCCTAACCCCGCGGGGAGGGGAGTCCCAGCTCGCGGATGAAGACGTCGTGGAATGCGCCGCCCAGCACCTGACGGACGTCGCCATCGGACCATCCGCGCCGCAGAAGCTCGTCGGTGATCAGCGGCAGGCCGTCCGGGCCCTCCAGTCCAGGCACGTAGCTGATCACGGTCCCACCGCCGTCCATGGATTGGGCGGCCGGCCCGTGGAGCTCCTCCGAGATGTCCTTGTAGAAGTCGGGGCCGAGCCCGACATGGTCGACGCCGATGATCGACGCGGCATGCTCGATATGGTCGACCACCCGTGCCACCGTGTGCACGTTCTCGTCGATGAAGGTCGCGAGCACGTTGATCCCCACCACGCCGCCGCTTGCCGCGATCCCGCCGAGGCGAGCGTCGGTGAGGTTGCGATGGTGGCGGCGCAGCGCGAACGCCGACGAGTGGGACGCGATCACCGGGCGGGTGGCGAGTTCGAGCAGATGATCGGTGCATGCCGCCCCCAGGTGCGACACGTCGAGCATGATGCCGAGCGCCTCGCAGATCGCAACCGCCTCGACACCGGCCTCGGTGAGCCTGCCGCCGGTGCCGTCCTCGGCGGATCCGTCGGCCAGCATGGTGCGGCGGAAATGCGTGAACGAGGCGATGCGGACTCCGAGCCGATGCAGCGACGCAAAGAGGGCGACGTCGGTCCCGACTGCTTCGCACCCCTCGAGCGCCAGAACCAATGCGATAACGCCGTCGGCGAGCGCGGCGTCGACGTCCGCACCCGTCAGGCAGATGCGCACCACGTCCGGGTTATCCACTGCGATGCGCCACCCGCTCTCCAGCATCCGCAACGTCTGGCGCAATGCACCCTCGGGGCGGAAGTCGTCGTCGATGAAGACCGGGAGGACCTGGATGTTGACGCAGCCCGCGCGCAACCGGGGCAGCCAGACGTTTCGGAAGTACGTGCCCTGCTCGGACGGTTTCCGGCGCACGCAGAGCATCAGCAGGTCGTTGTGCGTGTCGACGACGATCGACTGCTCGTGGAGCGCCGCCGCAGCAGCGGAGATGTCGGGCATGACCGGTCAGTACACTCCTGCGTCACTCGCGCCGGGTGGCGCACCATCGCAGCCTAGCCCTTCATCGCCGCGGCAAGCCTGGAGAAACCCACGATGCTCGCTCTGATCACGACAGGGAACGACGACATTCTTCGTCTCGCAGAGGTGCCCGACCCGGTGCCCGGACCGGCCGAGGTGCTGGTTCGTGTTCAGGCGACCAGCCTCAACCGCGGCGAGGTGGTTCGTGCCAAGAACGCGCCGGCTGGGCAGCAGGTCGGATGGGACGTCGTCGGCACGGTCGAGCGCGCGGCCGATCGAGCCGAGGGTCCTCCGGCGGGCACCACCGTCGTTGGTCTGGTCAGCAACGGAGCCTGGGCGGAGCTCGCGGCGGTGCCGGTCGATTACCTGGCGTCAGTGCCTATGGGCGTGACGCCCGCCCAGGCAGCTTGCGTCCCGGTTGCCGGCATGACCGCGTTCCGCGCGCTGGCCCTCGGTGGTTTTCCGGTGGGCAAGCGTGTGCTCGTCACCGGTGCGTCGGGGGGCGTCGGGCACGTCGCCGTGCAGTTGGCGCGGGCTGCCCGGATGACCGTCACCGGGCTGATCCGCACGCCGGAGGGCAACGACTCCGCGGTCGCCGCGTGCCACCACGTCCTGCGTGACATTCATGACGCGCAGGGTCCCTACGACCATATCCTCGAGGGTGTCGGCGGTGAGGTGCTCACTCGCTGCCTCGATGTCGTGGCGCCGCACGGAATGGTCGTCTCGTACGCTTCGACGCTCATCGACCCGGCGATGCTCGGGCCGCGCTGGTTCGGCGCCCATCTCGGCGCGTCGCTGCGGTCGATGCTCATCTTCGAGCAGCTGAAGCGCACACAGAGCGCCTCGTCGGATCTCAGCACGCTGTGCGAATTGATCGCCGACGGTGTCCTCACGCCGCACATCGCCGTCGAGTTCGGACTGGGTCCGGGGAGGCGAGCTGGCGCGCGACCTCCTCTCGAGAAAGGTCACGGGCAAGGTCGTCCTGAGCGTCGGCGGGCACTGATCGCGCTCGATGCAGGCGCGTGGAGGTAGGCAATGTCGCAGCTGGTAGTCATCGGGAATCAGACGTACAAGAAGCGCAACGTCATCGCGGTGTGGCTTGGATTGCCGCTCATCACGCTGGGCATCTACTCGTTCGTGTGGATCTACAAGGTCAACGATGAGGCGCGGCGTTTCCTCGGAGACAACTCGATCCGACCGGCGCTGTCGGTGCTCGCGTTCATCCCAGGCGGCATCTTGATCATTCCGCCATTCATCGCGATCTACCGGCTCGGTACACGGATCGCACGCATGGAGGCTGCCGCGGGGAGCCCCAATCGAGCCGAGCCGGTCGTGGGCCTGGTCCTCGGTTTCGTCTTCGCCCTGTATTCCCTGTACTACCAGGACCATCTCAATGGGTTGTGGGATCGCTACCTGCCGTCCGGGGGGCTTCCGCCGGCGTTGCCGCCGCCACTGCCGCCGCTGGTGCGATAGCCCGGGTGCCCGTCAGGCGATCGGGAGACGCATGTAGCGGTACGTCGTGACCGTCTTGAACCCGAAGCGCTCGTAAAGCCGCACCGCGGGGGTGTTCTCGGGATTGACCTCGAGTCCGACCTCGGGTATGCCTTCGGCCCGCAGGCGCGCCATCACCGCGCCGAGCATCCGGGTTCCCAGCCCTGTGCCGCGGCGGCGCTCGTCGATCACGAATCCATAGATCATCGTGCGCGTGCCTGACTCGGTCAGGCGAAGAGTCCCGACGACCTCGCCGCCGTCGAGACCGACGAATCGTCGTTCGGCGGGGTGGTCGCTGAACTCCTCTCCGATGATCGCGACCACGGTGTCGCGATCGGCCTCGGTGGCCGGGCGGATCTCCAGCGGCGGCTCTGTCCCGACGCGCGTCCGGGCCGCGGAGCCGAGCGGGACGACCATTCGACGCTCGGCGGAGTTCAGGCTCGGCGCCAAGGCGCTGCATCCAGGCACGGCCCACCGGTGCCGCGTCCTCGCAGATGACCAGGATGCTGTCGTGCCGCAGGCTCGCGGCCGCGCGTCGAACATCGAAGAGCAGCGCGGTCGCAATGCCTTGCCGCCGCCAGGAGGGGTGCACCATCCCGCAGACCTCGGCATCGTCATCGGCGGTCAGCCCGGCGTACCCGATCACCTGGTCGCCCGCAATGGCGAGAAAGTGAATGGGCCGGTCGAGGCGTTCCGCCTCGTCCAGTTCGACCTTGAGGTCGAGGGGCTCCGCCGCCTCGCAGGCCCGTCGCAGCCGGTCGACGTTGGTTCGATCTCCGCCCCCGAGCCGGCTGAAGCCCACGACGGTCCACGAAGCCATGGATCCGGAGCCTGACACGCCGGCCGGCACCGGCATCGCCCGCCCGCAGCGTCTGTCGATTTGGCGCATCCCCATTCGTCGTCATCATTGGACGACCTAACCGGAGACAAGGAGCTGGCTTCATGAAATACGTGCTGCTGTTGATCAGGAACGAGGAGACCGGCCTCGACGATGCGGTCCGCGCCAGCAAACGAGCGGCAATCGATGACTGGTTCGGGGAACTCGGCCGCGACGGCAAGCTTCGGGGCGGCGAGGAGCTGCAGCCTTCGAACACTGCGACCACCCTCCGCCCACACGAAGGCCGCCCGCTGGTCACCGACGGTCCCTTCATGGAGAGCAAGGAGAACGTTGCCGGGTTCGTCACCATCGACGTGGCCGACCTCGACGAGGCGATCGCGATCGCGAAGACGTGGCCCTACGAGGACCAGATCGTCGAGATTCGCCCGGTCGTCGACCACCCCGAACTGTCCAATCACCCGGACTGAGAGACCGCGGGCTTGCCGTACACCACGCAGAGCGATCCGACGGTCGAGGCCATGAATGCGGTCTTCCGTGCAGAGGTCGGCCTGATCTGCGGCTCCCTGGTGCGGATGACGGGTGACTTCGACCTCGCCGAAGACCTGATTCAGGACGCGGTGGTCATCGCCCTTCAGCGGTGGCCGGTCGACGGCGTGCCCGAGCGGCCGGCCGCGTGGCTCCTCCAGACCGCGCGGCGGCGTGCCATCGACCGGCTGCGGCGCGACTCCACCTATCGGGAGAAACTCCAGTTGCTGACCGACGGCTGGGCGCCCGACGTGCGCACCGACCCCGACGATCGCCTTCGCCTCATCTTCACCTGCTGCCATCCGGCGTTGGCCCGGGATGCGCAGGTCGCGCTGACCCTTCGTGCGGTCATGGGTATGACCACAGGGCAGATCGCGCACGCGTTCCTGGTCTCCGAGGCGACCATGGCGCAGCGCATCGTCCGGGCGAAACGGAAGATTGTCGGCGCGCGCATCCCCTACCGGGTTCCGCAGCCGGATGAATTGCCGGAGCGGCTCGCGGAGGTGCTTGCGTCGCTCTACATCGTGTTCAACGAGGGCTACCTGGGGAGCGGCGACCTCGCGACGAGCCGCGACCTCTGCGTCGACGCTCTCTGGCTCTGTGGCCTGCTTGCCCGGATGCTGCCGGATGAGCCGGAGGTCCTGGCCCTGCTCGCCTTGATGCGGCTGCACGAAGCGCGCCGGACGACACGATTCGACGCCTCGGGCGCCCTGGTGCTGCTCCGCGACCAGGACCGCTCACGGTGGGACCATGAGACGATCGCCGAAGCCGGCGCGTTGCTCGAGCAGGCGCGACGGCTGGGCCGTCCGGGGGCCTACTGGCTGCAGGGGGCGATCGCCGCCTGCCACGCCGAGGCGCCCACGTTCGAGGAGACCGACTGGGCGCAGATCCTGGCGCTCTACGGCGCGCTGGTGCGGATCAACCCCGGACCCGTCGTCCGCCTCAACCGCGCCATCGCCCTCGAGCACGTGGCCGGACCTGCGCCCGCGATGGAGGAGATCGACGCCCTGCGCGCCGACCTGGACGGGTATCACCTCTACTGGGCTACCCGCGCGGAGCTCCTTCGCCGCTTCGCCAGGCTCGATGAGGCTGCCGAAGCAGATCGCCGTGCGATCGAGCTCACCGACAACCCCTCCGAGCGCGCGCTCCTTGAGACGCGCCTCGAACCCACAGTCATCCGCGCCATCGGCGCGAACAACCACTGACAGCAGGGAGGCACGACATGGCGAAATATCTGCTCAAC
Organism: Candidatus Dormiibacterota bacterium; assembly: GCA_963708605.1. Taxonomy (GTDB): domain Bacteria; phylum Chloroflexota; class Dormibacteria; order Aeolococcales; family Aeolococcaceae; genus Palsa-851. The sequence continues at coordinate 15,862 of CAVPTG010000001.1, forward strand.
TACCACGGGGGCAGCATGGCCGAGGGTGAGGAAGCGCAGGCGAAGGTGATGGCCGCCTGGGGCGCCTGGTTCGGGACCCTCGGATCCGCGCTCGCCGACGGTGGCAATCCCATCGCGCAGGCCCAGACGATTGCCGCCGACGGATCAGTTTCGGACGGAGGTGGCTCAAACCCATCGACCGGCTACAGCCTGATCGAGGCCGACAGCATCGACGCGGCGGTCGCGCTCGCCAAGGGGTGCCCGGTGCTCCAGAGCGGCGGTAGCATCGAGGTCGCGGAAACCTTCAACGCGATGTAGACACGCCGGACCGGCGGGTGGTCCGGCCTCTGCAGGCGGGGGATGCCCGCGTCCGCACCGCGACAGCGCGGATCGCGGGCGTCCCGTCATGCAGCCGACAGCCGAACTCGCGACAATAGAAGGACCATGAGCGAGGAGGAGGTCCCCGCCGGACCGCCGGCGTGGCCTGGGGGAGCGACGTACTCCAGCGACCCATGGGATGGCAGCGGTTGGACGCCGGCACCGCCGATGTCGGGATGGTGGTCGCAGCAGTACTACACGTACGAACCGCCGCCCCCGCCGAGACGCACCTCGCGGGTGGTCATGTTCGGGGTCTTCGTCGTCATCTTCGTCTTCGTGGCGAGCGCGGCCGCGACCGCGGTCATCGCCACCCGCGGGATCGGCGGCTCGGGGAGCACGTCCGGTGTCGAGGCGGCGACGGTTGATATCAACACGTTGCTCGGGGGCGGGTCCGCTGCGGCGGGCACCGGGATGGTGCTCACGTCATCGGGTGTCATCCTGACCAATGACCACGTCGTCGCCAACGGGCTTCAATACAGCGTCCGGCTCACCTCGACCGGCGTCAGCTATCCCGCGACCCTCATCAAGGGCGACAGCAACCACGACATCGCCGTGCTCCAGGTCGATGGGGTGAGCGGGCTGGCCACTGCGCCATTCGGTGACTCGTCGACGGTGCACGTCGGCGACAGCGTTACCGCGCTCGGCAACGCCGACGGCCGCGGAGGCGCGCCGGCAGTCGCCAACGGCCAGGTGACCGCGCTCGGGCAGTCCATCACCGCGTCGGATCAGACCGGGGAGGCCCTCGAGTACCTGAGCGGCATGATCCAGACCAATGCTCCGATTCTGCCCGGCGATTCCGGTGGTCCGCTGGTCGACGGCAACGGCCAGGTCATCGGCATGGACACCGCGGCGAGTGGTGGACGGAGAAGCGCGCAACCGGGCTCGACCCAGGCGTTCGCCATCCCCATCGACACGGCTCTCAACTACGCACGCCAGTTGATCGCCCATCCCACAGCAACGCCCTCCCCGGCGCTGCTGGGTGTCTGCGTGGGGCCGAGCACGTCGCCGCAGGGCGCCGTTCTGGTCGGAGGCGCCTCGTGCGGAGCCACCGGCGTCGAGAGCGGAACGCCCGCGGCCACCACCGCGCTCGGCGCCGGCGACGTGATCACATCGGTCGGCGGGGCCGCGGTCCTCTCCGACTCATCGCTGAAAGCCATCCTGCAAGGCGATCATCCAGGCCAGTCGGTGGTCATCGTCTGGACTGATACGACCGGGCAGCAGCACCGGGCAACCGTCACGCTCGCCGCAGCGCCCCAGCCATAGCCTCGCGCCGCGAGCGGCGCGGCCGGCGGAAGCCTGGCAGGACCACAATCCGCTCGTGGAAGAATCGCTTGCCGATGTGCTCGTCGAGTACGAGCTGGCTGCCCGCTCGACCCTGACCCAGGCGGCATTCGACTACATCGCCGCGGGCGCGGGCGACGAGCTCTCCCTCGAGGAGTCCCGAGCCGCCTGGCGGCGCTACCGGATTCGCCCGCGGATCTTTCGCGGCGGGGCGACGCCGAATCTGTCGACCGAGGTCGCCGGCACCCCAATGGCGATGCCGGTCGTTGTCGCGCCGACCGCGTATCAGGTGGTGGCACATGTCGAGGGCGAGATCGAGACCGCGAAGGGGACGACTGCGGCGGGCGGTCTCATGGTCGTCACCACACGAGCCACGCGGCTCCTCGAGGAGATCATCGCCGAGCTCGGGGGGCCGTGGTGGTATCAGGTGTACGTGGTGAGCGACCGGCGTCTCACCGAAGCCCTGCTGCGCCGCGCGGCCGGGCTTGGAGCGACGGCGCTGATGCTGACCGTCGATACGCCCTACATCGGCTTCAAGCGCCGCGGGCACTTCGCGCCGATAGCGATGGAGCAGCACCTGGTGAATTTCGGGACTCACCTCACACCCGGTGCTTCGTTCGAGGAGGTCACTGCCGGGATAGCCCAGGATCAGTCGATAGCGCTCGACATCATCCCGTGGCTGCGCGACGTCGCAGGCCTGCCGGTCATCGTCAAGGGCGTCCTGCGCGCCGATGACGCCGTGGCGTGCATTGATGCCGGAGCCGCGGGCGTCGTCGTGTCGAACCACGGCGGCCGCCAGCTCGACCGCGCCATCGCGACCGCGATCGCTCTCCCCGAGATCGTGGATGCGGTAGAAGGCCGGGCCCCGATCCTCGTTGACGGCGGCATCGTGAGCGGCACCGACGTGTTCGTTGCGCTCGCACTCGGCGCCTCCGCGGCGATGGTGGGCCGCCCGATCCTCTGGGGGCTCGCCGCCGCCGGCTCCGAGGGTGTGCGGCGAGTGCTCACCGGCTACCGCGACGAGCTCGACCACGCCATGGGCCTGGCCGGCGTGACCTCGATCGGCGACTTCCATCGCGACCTGCTCGCGTGACTCCAGACGTTTCGCAGTTTGTAACCTCGACGCCCAACTCGGTACGCTGACCGACCCGTACGATACCGGCCACCGCAGTCCCGCCGAGCCGTCAGCGAAGGAGCCGCAATGGACATGAGCGATACCGGAACATCGACATCGAGCAGAGCGCGCGGGCGTCGTGGTGCGGCGACGCCGGCAGCGTCTGAAGCAGCCGGCGTGGTGGTTCTCGGGCCACGCGACTCGCTGACAGGAACGCTCAGCGTCGACGGAGACATCCGCGTCGAAGGCAGGTTGGAGGGTGAGGTTTCCGCCACCGGTGAGGTCGCCGTGCTTTCGAGCGGCACCGCCCGCGCGCAGATCGCCGCGCGCGACATCGTCGTTGCCGGGAGCGTCGAGGGCACCACTGTTGCGCGCGAGCTGACCGCACTCACGGAAACAGCGTCGTTTGCCGGCGAGATCCGAACGGGCCGCCTGCGGGTGGAGGAGGGTGCCACCCTGAACGCCACCATCTCCATGACCCCGGGTGGCGATGCGCCGCCTGCACGACGAATGGAAGAGCACGACGACGAAGGCACAGTCGACGTGACCGGATCGCCGGTCGGCGACGGCGACCATGGAGCCACTGACGAGCATGCCGGCTCCGAGTCACATGCGTACAGCGACGAGCGTGCCGCGGAGACGTCCGGCGTCTCCTCAGGTTCGGACTCAGAAGAGGGCTGAGCCAGGGGACTAGTCGCGGAGCCGCCCCGTGGCGAGGGTGAAAGCGCCGTGAAACGCGTAATCACCTTCGCCCAGGCGGTGCATGGTGCGGTCGAGCTCCTCTTCGAACGTGCTCCGCGCACCCGGGCTCAGCAGCCCGATCATTGCGTGCGGCCATGGTCCCGACCACTCCATCATCTCGGTCCATTCGCGCACGTCATTGGCGCGAACGCCGACCAGCAATTGAGTCACGTCGACATCGGTGAATCCCGCCATCTCCAGCATATTGGTGAGCACCCACGGCTCGCCGAAGAGCGCGTGATGCGCGGGCGTTCGTGCGCGACGGATCGCGAGGCGCTCGAGCCGCTCGAAGAACACCGCCTGCGCAGGGGTCGAGAGACTGCGGCAGCGACATGAGATCGCGATCCTGCCGTGTGGTTTCAACACACGACGAATCTCCGCAAACGCCTGCCACGGCTCCTCGAAGTACGCGAGCGATTGTCCGAGAATCGCGAGGTCGAACATGTCGTCGTTGAATACCAGTTGATGCGCGTCCATCACCGAGTAGCGGATGCCGCGTTCATCGCCGCCCTGGCGGCGTGCGTGCGTGATCATGTCGGGTGAGAGATCGACCGCCATATGGTCAAGCGTTGACGTGCCGGCACCCATCGATCTGATCACAAGTCCGGTGCCACAGCCGACGTCGATGAGTCGCTCACCCGGCTGGACGCCGGCGAACGCGGCGAGGCGCTCGGCGGCACGAACGTTTGCGCCTCCGGCCCACGAGTCGTACCGATGTGCGGCGTCACGGTAGAAGTCGAGTTGCAGCTGCCGGATCGTGTCGGGGATGCCGGCCAGCGTGATCGTGTCGTGCGCGCCGTCAACCCGCGAAGATTCGCCAGGATCAGTACGATATGCGCCGAGTAGCGGACGAGAAGGAGAGGACACGTTCATGGAAAACATCGCTGAAGTCGAAGAGGCAGCTGCGTCGATTCCACGCGGAGGTCACCGAAACGGCGCGGCAGGCGCCAAGGGTGTGACCCTGGGGCCGCGCGACGTCCTTAACGGATCGCTCACCATCGAGGGCGATCTCCACATCGAAGGGACTGCCGAGGGTGAGATCAACGCGTCGGGTGATGTCGACGTCGAGGCATCGGCGACCGTCCGGGCTCGAATCGACGGGCGCAACGTGAGCGTCCGAGGCAATGTGACCGGGAACGTGACCGCACGGGGGCGGCTGACCGTTGCCGGCAGTGGCGTTGTCCTCGGCGACGTGCGCGCGGTGCGGCTCCGGGTCGACGATGGCGGCACCGTGAACGGCAGCATCACCATGGGCGCGATCGAGTAGGAGGACATCCGGCCTGATCGCATCTGCGAATTATCCCCTGTCCGGGGGTCGATGACTCAGGCCGGTTGCTGCAGACCTTCGAGGAGCCGCGTGGTCGCGGCGGTCACCTCCTGGACGGCCGCGTCGAAGGCGGGCTGGTTTGCCCTGGACGGGGCCCGGTACCCGCTGATCTTGCGGACGAATTGCAGGGCGGCGGCATGGGCGTCGCCGTCATCAGCAGGAGGCTCAGCCCCACGGAGTGTCTTGATGCTTCGGCACATGCATCGAGAATAGCGCGGGGCACGGCACGTAACGCAAGGGCGTATGCATTGCATCGACCACAGCGGAGGTTTCCCACATGCGACGCATCGTCTTGACCCTGGCCCTCGGAGCGGTGCTCGCCGCATGCGGTGGCGCGGCCGCCGGCAGCAGCGGTCCGCCGTCGACGAACGGTGCCGGGGCGTCATCCGCGGCAGCCGTGTCAACCGGCTCCACGTCCCTCGGGACCGTGCTGACGGACTCGCACGGCTTCACCCTCTATTACTTCCTACCGGAGAAGAATTCGACGATCGGCGCATGCACCGGCGGTTGCCTTACGGAGTGGCCACCGCTGGTCTCCAGCGGTACGCCGGCCGCCGCAAGCGGGGTCACCGGCACGCTTGCCACCGTGCCGATCATGCTCAACGGGGCATCGGTCACCGAGGTCACCTACAACGGCTGGCCGCTCCACACGTTCGCGAGCGACACCGCGGCCGGACAGACCGCCGGCAACGGCGTCGGCGGCACCTGGTTCGCTGCCATGCCGGGCACCACCGCCACGTCGACCGGCGGTGCGAGCGGATCCGGCACGACACCGACTCCGAGCAGCACCGCTGGAGGTTATGGATACTGACGCCTCACAAAAGTGGGCGTCTTTCAATACATCTCCGAGAACTGGGACCAGATCGGCCCCCAGATCGTCACGCACCTCGAGATCGTCGGCGAGTGCGTGGCGATCACGAGCCTGATCGGGCTCGCACTCGGCATTGTCGCCGCCCGATCTGAAGCGCTGTCGACGGTGATCCTTGCGGTGGCCAGCACGATCTTGACGGTGCCGAGCTTCGCGCTGTTCGGGTTGCTCTCCATCTGGTTCGGGCTGGCCAACCCACCGGTGATCATCGGCCTCGTGCTCTACGGACTGCTGCCGGTCGCCCGCAACACGCGTGCCGGCATCAAGACGGTCGACCCGGCAGTCGTCAAGTCCGCGCGCGGCATGGGCATGAGCCCGCTGCAGGTGCTGCTGAAGGTCGAGCTGCCACTCGCCGTGCCCGTGGTGCTCGGCGGGATTCGCCAGGCGACGGTGATGATCGTCGCGGTCGCCACCGTCGGCGCCACGGTGGGTGTGGACGACCTCGGCCAGACCATCCTCTCGACCCTCACGCGGAGCACCGGGACGCTCGACGCCGTGCTGGCCGGGATCCTGCCCGTTGCCGCGATCGGCATCCTCGCCGACGCCGTGCTGGCGGGCATCCAGCGCGCGCTCTCGCGTGGACGCGTCTCGGTGGCGGCGACATGATCACGTTCGACCGCGTGGTCAAGCGCTACGGCGACCAGGTTGCCGTGAATCACCTGTCACTCGAGATCAAGTCGGGTGAGGTGGTGATGCTGGTCGGACCGTCGGGCTGCGGCAAGACGACCTCCCTCAAGATGATCAACCGCCTGATCGAGCCGACCGACGGGACGATCAGCATCGACGATCGCGACACCCGCACCTACGACGTCAACGATCTCCGCCGCTCGATCGGCTATGTCATCCAGCAGGTCGGGCTCTTTCCCCATCAGACGGTTGCCGAGAACGTCGCCACGGTGCCCAGGTTGCTTGGCTGGCCCAAGCAGCGCATCCAGGCCCGAGTGGAGGAGCTGCTGGATCTGATCGGCCTGCCGGCTCCGAGCTATGCCCGACGCCTGCCCGCGGAGTTGAGCGGTGGCGAGCGTCAGCGGGTCGGAGTGGCTCGGGCGCTTGGGGCTGACCCGAACATCCTGCTCATGGACGAGCCCTTCGGCGCCATCGACCCGATCGCCCGCGAGCGCCTTCAGAACGAGCTGCTCCGGCTCCAGCGGGTCGTGCGCAAAACGATCGTCTTCGTGACCCACGATATCGATGAGGCCGTCAAGCTCGGCGATCGGATCGCGCTCCTGTCGAAGGGCGGCGTGCTCGAGCAGTTCGCGACCCCGGAGGAGCTGCTCGCACATCCGCAGTCGGAATTCGTCACCGGATTCCTCGGCGAGGGCCCGCTGGTGCGGCGGCTGGCGCTCATCCCGATCGCCGAGGTGCAATTGCCGGCGGTGAATGGCGCCGCACCGGCAACGTCGGTCGATTTCGGGGGAACCCTTCGCGATGCGCTCGACGCAGTGCTGCGATCGCCTGACGGTCGCGCCCGCGTGGTGAAGGGCGACGAGACGGTCGGCATGGTCGACGCCGACGTCATTCGCGCGGCATCGATGAGGTCGCGCTGAGTGCCGCATCTCCCGCGCTGGATCCGCCGCCTTCGCCCATTCGCCACGCCCATCTGGGTCGCGATCGGGATCCTCGTCGCGATCGGCGTCTACCAGACCCTCGTCGGCAAGTTCTTCGACGATGAGATCCTGAACGCCCCCAACCTGATGAGCGAGACGATTCAGCACGTCTACATCTCGGGGGTCTCCTTCGCGCTCGTCGCCGGGATCGGCGTGCCCGTGGGGGTGCTGATCGCCCAGGCAGGGCGCCTGGTGCGCGTGCCGGTTTTCCTCATCGCCAACCTCGGGCAGGCCATCCCGGGCATCGGCCTGCTCGTGCTCCTGTTCGCCTTTCTCGGACTCGGTGTGCTGCCCACGGTGATCGCGTTGGTCATCTACGGACTGCTGCCCGTGCTGCGCAACACGGTGACCGGCATTCAGGGGGTCGACCCGGCAGCAGTGGATGCCGCACGGGGCATGGGCATGACGCGTTGGCAGGCTTTGATGCGAGTGCAATTGCCCCTTGCGTCACCACTGATCTTTGCCGGCCTGCGCACCGCACTCGTCTTAATCATTGGAACCGCTACACTCGGGAACTTCATCGGGGGCGGCGGCCTCGGGGACGTCATCGCCGCAGGCATCAACAACAGTGATCGGATGGTATTCGTCGGAGCGGTGATGGTGGCAGCGCTCGCGTTGCTCGCTGACTGGGGACTCTCAGTGATTGAGCGCGTTGCAGTGCCAAAACAGGTCGGTGGTTAGTCAGGTCAGCCTTTAATGAGGTCAACGGTTAGATCATGTGGAGGAACACATCCATGAGGCGCAAGCTACTCGCGGTCATCGCAATCGCGATACCCGGGACCCTTGTTGCATGCGGGGGTGGCAACTCCGGCGGCGGCAGTCCCTCGTCCAGTGCGGCACCGACAGCGACATGCCCAACCGGAACGCAGACGAGTGGCGGCGGAGCCACACTCTCCATCGGCAGCAAGCCCTTTGCCGAAGAGCAATTGATGGCGCAGATGACTGCCGACGTGCTCGGTGCGCACGGGTTCATGGTCACGAATACCTTCAGCGCGGGAGACAAGGCGATCGGCACCGCCCTGACCAGCGGCACCATCGACATGTACTGGCAGTACACCGGCACCGAGCTGGGTGACTACCTCGGGCTCACCGGTTTCCCGACCGGGCTTTCCGCCGCGTTCACCTTCGTGCAGCAGAAGGACGTCGCCAACAATCTCTGCTGGGTGGCGCCCACTCAGTTCGATGACACCAACGGCATCGCCATCAAGTCGAGCCAGACCGGCACCTTCGGCAGCTCGCTCGCGGCGTTCGGCACGTACCTGAAGTCCCATTCGAGCACCAAGGTCTGCGTGCAGTCCGAGTTCCTCACCCGGCCCGACGGGCTTCCCGGACTGGTCAGCACGTACGGATGGCCGGCGGCGTCGAGCTTCCATTACACGCAGATCGGCACCACCGCTGAGAAGGCGATTGCCAGCGGCCAGTGCGATGCCGGCGAGGTGTACACCACCGACTCCGCCATCGGAAAGAACAACGAGGTGACCTTGACGGACGACAAGAACCTCTTCCCACCGGACAATGCCGGCCTTGTCCTGCGCTCGAGCGTGCTGCAGGCTCACCCGTCGATCGGTGCCTGGATGGCTCCGGTTGCGGCGAAGTGGACCACGCCGACGATGATCACGCTGAACGGCATGGTAGAGATCCAGGGGCAGACGGTCGCCAATGTGGCGCACACGTGGCTCGTGCAGAACGGGTTCCTCTCGAGCTGATTCTCGGATAGCCTTCCCGCAGTGATGCGACGACTGCTCCCCATCGCGACAGCAGCCGTCTCGATCGCACTGATCGGCGCCGGGGGCGCTGCGACGGCGCGCGCCATGGGGCGCGCGTCGTCGTTTCATCACGACGTCGCGACCCTCGAGCGGTCGTGGACGGCGGACGTGCGGGAAGGCGTGCCGCAGGCGAGCATCACCCCGCTGCGCAAGCGGCTCGACACGTCCAGCTACATGCACGCGGCGACGTGGTCACCGCTGTGGTGGCTCGATGACGGCCGTGGATTCCTGGCGACGATGCACCGCCAAACCAGCCGCGTGTGGACGTCGGCGGTCGCGGTGGCGCAGGCGCGCGCCGAGGCAGCGATGACGGCATGGAGCCAGATGGAGCTCGAGTTCGGATCGTACGTTCCGGCCGCCGCGTCGAGCGCGGCCGCTCGTTGGTCCATGCAGCTCGCCGAAACCACGACTCCGGCGGCGATCGATGCGCTGGCGAGCGCATGGAGCGGCGAGGTCGCAGTGGCGCGCAGATCGGCAACGAGCGAAGAGGTCCAGGTGGCGACCGGCGGTTACGGCGGCGTGCCCGCGCTCGTGGCCGCCGCCGACCGCGCAGTTTTGGTCGCACGTGGCGATAACCTCGACATCGGGGCGGTGCCGTCACTGATCACCACGCTCGCCGCGAGTGGTACGGACGCAGCCGCGACCGTGAAGGCGATCAAGTCGCTCGAGGCTGACCTCGGCGCCCTCAACGCGCTGATCGGGCTCGAGGGCCGGGTCGCGGTCGAGCTGCGATCCCTGGACGCACGGGTCGCGTTCGCCGGCGCGCATCACGCAGCCAATGCCGGCGGATTCGCGGCCGGCTATGCGTCGCTGTCGACGAAGCTTCGAGAAGGCGGCACGTCGGCTCGTCTCGAAGCGGTGGCGTCGCAGATCCGGGCTCTCGAGAGCTCAGTGAACGCGGCGCTCATCGCGGTCGGCTGCGGGCACGCCGTGCCCAACGGCAAGGTCATCGACGTCGACGTGACGACCCAGTCGGCGACCTTCTTCGACGACGGGTGCATCGCGGGTGCCGCCCTGGTCACCACCGGTCGCCCCGGGCTCCGGACTCCGACAGGCACGTTCCACATCTATGCGAAGTACTCGCCGATCACCCTGATCTCGCCGTGGCCGATGACCTCGCCCTACTACTACACGCCCGAGAACGCCGCCTACGCGATGGAGTTCCTACGCGGGGGGTTCTTCATCCACGACGCCCCCTGGGAGCCCTCGTCAGGATTTGGGCCGGGGAGCGAGAACGGGGTGGATGCCAGCCACGGGTGCGTGCACATCCCCACGCCGACGATGGCCTGGCTCTATGCCTGGAGTCCGATCGGCACCACCGTCCTCATTCACGCCTGAGCGGGGCCACATCACGCCGCGCACGCCTGGGTGGAGACCGGCGCGGTTCGGTGCTCGCCCGCTTGGATGTCGGGGTAGATCTGCGGGATGGTGAGCGCGTACCCCACGTCCTGGGTTGTGGTGCTCGCCGCGAAGACCACGCCGATCACCTGGCCGTTGTCGTTGACGAGCGGTCCGCCCGAGTTGCCCGGGATGACGCGTGCCGCAAGGACCTCGAGACGGCGTGTGACCAGGGTGTCGCCATAGATGTTGTAGCCGGTCGCCAACTCGGTCGAGCTCACCGCCGCAGGGACAACCCGCTCCGGGCCGCCGCCGGGGTAGCCGATGACCGCGCCGCCGGTGCCACGAACCGGCGTGCTGTCGACGACCACGAGAGGGCGAACGGCCAGACCGGGGGCGTACAGGACCGCGAGATCGGTGTTCGGATCGAACAGCACGACGCGCGCGGTGTGCCGCGCTCCGTTGGGGGTGTCGATCTCGACGTTGCCCGAGCCGGCGACGACGTGGGCGTTGGTCACGAAGTACCCCGCCGCGAGTGGCCACGAGGACCCCGCTTCGGCGCCGCCGTCGCATCCGGTCGCGATGACCTTGGAGGTGACGCTGGTCGCCTCCCGGATGCCGGCCGTGTCGATGAGGGGCGGGATCGCCACCGGGGCCTGTGGGATGTCGAGGATGGTGGAGAAGGGGTTGGGGAAGTCGCCGGCCCGGAAGAGGTTCCCGATGGTCGCGAGGAACCCGGGAGGGCGGGGCATGAACCCGTCGAGGGAGCGCTCGATCGTCGAGTTGCTGATCTGGTTGTCCAGGGTGACCCACGGGCTCTGCGAGAACATGAGGCCCAGATACCACGCGGCGGCGAGCGCCGCGGCAAGGCCCAGCAGCCCTCCGACAGCGGCGTCGACCTTCCCGAGCAGGACCGCATGCTCGGTGTGCTGCCGGATTCGAAGGCCGATCCCGGCGCCGACAGCCTCGACAATCAGGGTGACGCCCACGAAGATGCCGATCGCGAAGAGAGGCCGGGTGGTGGGATCCCTGGTGATCGCAGTGGCGATCGGCGGAGCGATCACCGCGCCGAGGAAGAGGCCGGCGAGCAGTCCCGCGAGCGCGAGAGCAACGCCGGTCAGTCCGCGGCGCACGCCCGAAGCCGCGAACGTGACCAGGAAGACGACGATGACGAGGTCGAGGATGTCCACGGGGACAAGTCTGCCGTGGAGGGTCCTCGGTGGGCCCTCAGGTCAGCGGTCGGGCAGTTTCGTCCCCGTGTACGCGCGCCGCGTCGCCGGATCGTAGGCGTTCGGACCGCTCAACATGCGGCGCCACCAGGGCGCCTCGATGTACTCGCGGGCGAGGTCGAGCCGCGCTTGAATGGGCGGCTGGAACGGCCGGTGTCGCGCTTCGTCGGTGAGCGGGTCACCCGGCCCGAACGAGACCAGCCAGCGCCAAGGCGCGGCCTGGAATGCCTCGAGCATCTCGATGGGCGGGCGCCCCAGCTCGTGGCACACCCGGACGAAGTCCTTGGGCGTTCCTGTGGTTGCGGCGTCGAACGCAGCTCGCTCGCGCGCAGTCGGCGGAATCGCTCGCTCAGTCATGGCCACCTCTGATTCGAGCCTACCAGCCGCGTACCCGACCGCCGCTCGCGTGGTTCTGCGCTCTAGCTGGAAGTACCACCACAGCATTCATCCCCAGCGTGGTCCGAACCATCGTGGTGAGCTGAGCGGGACAAGACCTTCTTCTCGGCATAGGCATCAAGAGCGCTATCGCGAAGCGAGGCCTGAGGCACAGTCAAGTCCCGGGATGCGGCTGCGATGCAACGCTTCGTGGCGTAGTTGTCGGCCGTGGTCGATGCCCGGATGCTACCTTTCGGGCCTGATCAGCCGGCTGACGTCGGGGCGTGGCGCAGTGGTAGCGCACCTGCTTTGGGAGCAGGGGGTCGCTGGTTCGAGTCCAGTCGCCCCGACATTACCCTTGCTACATAAGGCTTTCGGCCACTAGCTTGACCGCGCCGTCCGTACAGGAGGCAGCCGTCAAGGTCGTCGCCCAAGCCCTCGTTCACTCCAAGGGCACCGGGCTGCATCGAAGATGCACCGCCGCCGCTGCCTGCGCGAAGATCCGTCGATGCCACACCGGGCGCTGACCTCAGCCGAGATCTCCTTACCCGTCCACCCCGACACCGCACGTGTCACGGAGCGCATCGCACAGCTGGCGCGGGACGTCGAACTGGTCGTGCTCACCGACAATCACGCTGGGCAGCCCCGGATGTCGCCGCTTGCGGCGGTGGCCCTGGCGAGAGAGCAAGGCGTCCGGACCGTGGTCCATGTCTCGGCGCGGGATCGCAACCGGCTGGCGCTCCAGAGCGAGGTGATTGGCGCTGCCGCCCTCGGCTGCGACGGAATCGTCTGCCTCCACGGCGACGACGTCTCCGGAGTTACCCGGGTCGGCGATATGACCGGGACGCAGCTGCTCGCTGCTGCCGCGGAGTGGCTGGCCCCGCTGCCAATCGCACGGGGCTGCGTATTGAACCCATTTGCCACCGACCGCGCGAGAGAGTTGCGGCTGCTGCGACGCAAGCTTGAATGCGGTGCAGCCTTCGCTCATACCCAGATGTGTTTCAGCATCCCCGCCTTGACTGGGTTCCTGGATCGCGCTGGCGAGGCGGGGCTGCTGAATCGACTGCGCGTTTACGTGACCGTGGGAGTCCTGCGGAGCCGCGCCATGGCTGATCGTGCCCGCTCCCTGCCTGGCTGCGACCTGCCTGACTCAGCCTATGCCCAGGTGTGCGCCGGGGGAGGACGCGAGTTGGCCCTTGACATGGCACAGCGCCTCGCCGATCTTCCAGTGGTGGACGCGCTGCATGTCATGCCCTTGGGCGACGAGTCCACCGCTGCCCAAGCGGCAGCCTCCTTCCGCCGTGCCCGGCAGGTCGCCCCGAGGCATGGGGACGCGGGTCCTTGACCACGCTGTTGCGGCGGTGAAGTTGGCGCTTTGTGCGGCGCATCGGCGGCGGCTTTGATCGCTCTCGGCGCACGCAGCTACCGCTGGCGGTTGTCGGATGGGAAGCCGTTGCGAACGTAGAACAGCAGCCGTCCGATGGCATGCAGCCGGAAGTTCGCGGTCACGTAGGCGCGAAGTCTCGCATCCGGAGGGATGTACCAGTGCGCGAACGGCGTGCTTGTCACGATGTAGTCGGTATGTTCGACCATCACAGTCCAGAGATCCTCCGCGCCCGCGGAACCGTATCCATATGAGAGCGTCGCGCCCTCTGGATCGATCATGTCGTTGCAGTTTGGGATCGTCGACACGAATCGGTCAGTGGTCACGAGCTCTTCCGGTGCATCCGAGAGGGTGCATGCTCCGGCGGGAATCTGCGCATCGACGACACCAGCGATATCCTTTGTTGTAAGGGTGTGGATCGCGATCACCTGATGGAGAAACAAGAGTGCGACTGCAGCCGCTGCGATCCCTGTCCCGAGTTGTTCTGACCGCGCTTCAAACAGGCGCGCTTGTGAGATGCCCAGGAGCATGCCGAGGAACGGGGCGACGAACGCCGTGTAGTGGGCGAAGTAGTAGGTAGGAGCGATCTGAGCGATCACAGCCAGTACGGTGGCGGCGATCGCGAACCACTCCAATGTCGATGGCCGCCGCGGGCGCACGAGGAAGGATGCCATCACAATCGCCGCGATGACGACCGTGGCGATGATCGCGGCCGACGCGTCGGTACTGAACGCGGATGTACCAGTGATATCCCCGAGCCGGACAGGGACAGAGACTCGATGTGCACCCGGAGCGCTGGCCAACGCAGCGGTCAGAACGTCGCGCATGAAAGATCCAGGCGCGAGGAGGAAGAATGGCAGTGTGGGAACACCGAACCCGGCGATCACACCGGTGAGGAAGGGAAGCAATCGATCACGGACGTCGGAGAGACAGAGCACGGTCAGCACGAGTACGGGAACGATGGCCGGGGCCTTGACCGCCCCGGCGATGCCAAAAGCGATCCCACCGAGAAGGATGCGACGACGCGACGCCGACAGCGAATCACTCTCGAACATGAGCGCCACTCCGGCCAGGCAGAAGACGTCCACGACCAACTCGAGCAGCCCGCTACGAAGCGCGTACAACTCAGCGGGATACAGCGCCATGACCCCGCAGGCGACGATCACCGCGGCGACCCCGCGATGTCGGACGACCTTGCCGATGAGCAGCACGCTTGCCGCCGCCAGGACCGGCGTGCAGAGGCGCAGAACTGCCAGCGCATCACGGGTGCCGATCCACTCGGAAAGAAAGCCGAACGGGCTCGCCAGCAGCGCAAATCCCGGCGGCTGGAGCAAGTCGAAGTTGCGGTAGGGAATCGCTCCGTGGACGAGCCGGATCGATGCGCCCAGCCAGGAAGCGATGTCAGGGGTGACGCCGAACAGGAATCCCGGTCGAGACAACTGATACAGCGTGATGCCCGCAGCAAGCAGGGCGAACACCCTGATGACGAGCGTGGCGCTCCGATCGATGCCCGGCCTCATCCGAATCCCCGACTAGGGTGTGCGTGGCTCCAGGTTGATGAACCGCCTACCCTAGGTCGAGGATAGAGCGAGGGTTCATCCGCGCGCTTGTCAGGCCAGGGGCATCTCAACGAGCGCTTCGGCAAACACCCTCAGGATTGCGTCCGAGTACCCCGCATTGCAGGGTCCATTGGGATGGGGCAATGCTATTACGGCGCTTCCCGCGGGTGGCGGCGGCGGCCGGGAAGATCCTCGAAGATCAACAACCACGTGAGGTGGAAGGGCAATCCGCGACCCTCGTCCGACTCCCGCAAGCAAGCCGCAAGTCTGACCGCCGCGCCGGAAGCGTGTCGCACACGCCGATCGCGTCGAGCCCATGAGATGACGTATGAACCATCAGATGCCGTCGTAGTTGTCGATCGACCCCAGCGTCCAGGCCACGACGGCAATGCAACCCCCGACCAGCGCGATGACGAGCAACCACAGATACGTCTTTCGTCGGTGCATATGCCGCCTCATGTCCCCACCTGCACGTCCCGCTCTCGCTTCAGCAGCCACGGTTTCCAGTGCCCATTCTCGGCGCAGCGCGCTTGGAAGGCAAGCGCCCCGGACACACGAGGTTTCGGTGACAGGGCGTGGCGCCGACCCAGCGGCTTTGGAGATGGCTCCGGAAAAGGGAGATTCGCGGCGCACACCACCGAACGAGCTCGGCGCCCGCCTCTTGGGGGGATGTCCTCAGCTTCATCTGATGGTCCATTCGCATCAATGGGACGATCGCCTTAACAGAGCCGCGCTGATCTGCACTTGCCTTTAACGGGGGCACACTCGACCGAGAGGCACGTCGTCCCGCCACGAGGCGGACGGGTACGCAGGCGTATTCTGTGGGCACGGTCGCACCAGTCCAGAGACGGAGGAGGGAAGATGCCATCTGAATCGCCCGTCGCGTCGGGACGCTTTCGCCGGCTCCGAACGTGGATAACCGTTCTGGCTGTGGCAATTCCCGCCACGACATCGCTCCTCGGGGCCACCAACGTCGGCGCGGCGAGTCCACCGAACATCATGGTGATCGTCGAGGAGAACCAGGGCTACTCGAACATCATCGGCAACTCCCAGGCCCCGTACATCAACAACCTGGCGAGCACCTATGCATCGGCGACGCAGTGGTTTGGGCTGACGGACTACAGCCTCTCGGACTACGTGGCGATGATCTCAGGAACGACGAACTCCTATGGCGCCCCGACCCTGGTCGGCGAGCTCGCCAACGCGGGGATCACTTGGAAGGCCTACATGGAGGACGCGCCCTCCGCGTGCTATACGGGTGGACACGTGGGGCACTACAACAAGGATCACAACCCGTTCGTTCACTTCAACAGCATCACCGGGAACCCCACGCAATGCAACCGGATCGTCCCCTTCGCGGGGAGCGGCGGTTATGCGAGTGACCTCAACGGCAACACCGCGCCGAGCTTCATGTTCGTGGTACCGAACGTCTGCGACGACATGCACAGCTCGTGCGGCGGCAACAAGGTCCAACGGGGAGATCAGTGGCTGAAGGCGAATCTGCCGACGGCGCTCAATTCGCAGTGGTATGCGAATGGGGGCATCGTGATCATCACGTGGGACTCAGCTACGACAGCCGACAAGAGCGGGTGGAACACGGGCAAGGGCGGCCACGTTCCGACGATCGTGATTTCGGCCACCTCGTCGGGCGCCTTCACCAGCGGAGGAAACCACTATGGAACGCTCCGCGCCATCGAGGAAGCCTTCGGGGTCGGACTCCTGGGAAAGTCGTCCAACGCGGCTAACGGCGACCTGCTGCCCGCGCTCTAGTTGTCTGACCGATTACCCCGACTGCGCGCCCGTTCTGGAGCTGGTCAATTGCCTCTAATCGGCTCAAGCGCTCCTCACGCGTCGCAGCACGCGATCTGCGCCAACGGACCCTCAAAACCCCTGTTATGCTGCCGCCACATCAGGAACGGACGGAGGGATTGAGGTGCGCAGACTCCAATGGATCAGTCTGTCCATGCTCGTTGTGGGGCCAACGGCTCTGCTGGCAACACTGAGCAGCACGTCCGCCGTTGCGGCGGGGATCGGATCCCAGACGGCGAAATACGTGTCCTGCCCCTGCGACTACGCCGGCGCCGCAGTTGCCGTCTCCGGGTCGATGCTGCTTGTTGGTGAGCCGGCGATCGACGACGCGTCGGGCCGCGTCTACGTGTACACGCAATCCGGAGGCAGCTGGGCGCAGACGGCAGTGCTGGTCGGCTCGGACACCGCATCCGGTGATACCTTCGGGTTCTCGGTCGCGCTCTCCGGCACGACGGCGGTCGTCGGCGCGCCGGGGCACTCCGCCAACGGGAATTACGCCGGAAGTGCCTACGTGTTCACGGAACTCCGGCGGCACGTGGACGGAGGCTGCAGAACTCGTCGGGGCGGATAATGCTGCCGGCGATTGGTTCGGCAGTGCCGTGGCAGTCGATGGGAGCACGGTCATCGTCGGCGCGCCTGCCCATGCCGGGGTCGTGGGCAGCGCATACGTCTTCAGCGACAGTGGCGGCCCGTGGGCGCAGTCGGCCGAATTGAATGGTTCCATCACCCGGGGGTACTTCGGTTACTCGGTCGGCGTCTCGGGGATGACGGCGATCGTCGGTGCCCCCAGCGATCCCTCCAAGACGGGGCACGCCTTCATCTTCAGCAACACGGGAAGCGCATGGTCGCCAACCGCCACGCTCTCGGGAGCCAGCGGCGTGCATGACTTCGGCTCGGCCGTCGCGGTGGACGGCAGCGTTGCCGCCGTCGGCGCATGGTCGACGAACAAGGGTGCCGCCTACATCTACAACCAGTCGGGGAGTGCCTGGGTGCAGACCGCGCTGCCATCCAGCGGTGGCCTCGGCGCGGCTGTCGCCGTGTCGGGGACGACCGTCGTTGTGAGCTCGGTGAGCGCATCCGGTGGTAGCGGCAAGGCAGCTCTCTATACGAGTGCCGGGAAGCTGACCGCCTCCGTCGCGCCGGTCGGCAACGAACACGGTGACTTCTTCGGCAACAAGGCGGTCTCCCTCTCGGGCCCGACCCTCATCGTGGGGGCACCGAACCATGGCTCCGTCGGGAGTGCGTTCGTCTTCAGCAACACATCGGGAACCACCTGGCAGCAGGTCGCGAATGTGGCCACTGCTGACAGCAACATAGGTGATACCACCGGCTCCGCGGTGGCCATCTCGTCGATATCCGCGGTCGCAGGCGCCCCGGCTCACGATGGTGCCGGTCGGGTCTATCTGTTTCCAACCCCGCCTCCGTGGCATCCGGTCGTCGGGCTCGAGGCGTCCGGCACGACGTCGGGTGACAATTTCGGGGCGGCGCTCTCGATCACGGGAACCACCGTGCTCGCCGGAGCGCCTGACCATGGCGGCACGGGTAGCGCGTATGTCTTCACCGAGACCCTGGACGCTCCGTATACCCAGGCATCGGTGCGCGCGCCGGGCGACAACTTCGTGTACCTCCGGCCGGCGGTGCTCGCGGGCTCCGACACCGCATCCGGCGATCACTTCGGCGCCTCCGTCTCAATCGCGGGAACGCTTGCCGTTGTCGGCGCCCCGGCACACGGGGGGAGCGGGAGCGCATATGTCTTCAGCGAGACCGGCGGCACGTGGTCGCAGGTTGCCGAGCTCGAGGGCGCTGACACCACCGTCGGCGACAACTTCGGCGCCTCGGTGTCGATATCAGGAACCACTGCGATCATTGGGGCGCCGGGCCACGGCGGCTCCGGCAGCGCGTACGTGTTCGTGCAGTCGGGGAGTTCCTGGGCGCAGAGTGCCGAGATCACCGGCGCTGACACCGCCGCCGGCGACACCTTCGGTGCCGCCGTGTCGATCTCGGGAGCACTCGCGGTTGTCGGGGCCCCCGGCCACGGCGGCTCGGGCACGGCGTATGTGTTCGGGAGCACGGGTGGGAGCTGGGTGCAGGCTGCCGAAGTCGCAGGCTCCGATACCGCGGCGGGGGACACTTTCGGGGCCGCCATCGGCATCTCAGGGACCTTTGCGGTGATCGGCGCTCCGGGTCACGCCGGCGGCAAGGGCAGTGCCTACCTCTTCAGCCAGCAGTCAGGCGGGTCCTGGACGCAGGCGGCCGAACTCCAGGAGGGGTCGGGCAGCGCAGCCGGCGACCGCTTCGGGATCGCGGTTGCCATCTCCGGCTCGTCGGCGATCGTCGGCGGACCAGGTCACGGTGGAACCGGTTTCGCCGAGGTGTATGCCACGTAGCTCAGGAGCTGAGGAGCCGCTGATCGGCACCGGCCCGGGACACAGTCGCCCCGGGCCGGCGTCAGATGTCAGCCGAGGCCGTAGACGATCCCGTTCTCGTCGGCGACGTAGGCCATGCCGTCGGAGATGGCGATGGAAGCTGCGAGCTTGGTCTTGGCCAGCTGCACGGTTGCGACCTCCTGCAGGTTGCTGAACTGGAAGCTGTACACCCTGCCGGTGAGATCGCCGATCAGGACGATCTGGCTTCCTGGAGCACCGGAGATGATCACCGAGCCCAGGACGCTTCCCGACATGGCGACGGACCGGAACAGCCTGACGCCGGTCGCGGCGTCGAACTCATACACATAGTTCGCGTACGCGACCACGACGATGCCATCATCGAGCGCGGCGCACGACACCGAGTTCGTCTTGTGGTTGGCGTCGGCCCCCATGTCGAAGTCCCAGAGCTGGGTGCCCGTGAGCAGGTCGATGGCGTACTCAATTCGGTCCTTGCCGTCGATGTAGGCGATCCCATCGGCATTGTTGACGCCAGGCGCGCTGATGGTCGGCCCCGCGCCGACGTCCGCGTCCGAGAAGTTCTTGGTGGTCTGGAAGCGCCACACCCGTGTGCCCGTGCCGGCGTCGAGCGCGTAGACGGCGTCATCGGGCTGGCCGGTTCCGAACACGACAAGGGTCCGCCCAGTCGAATCGACCACGAGCGCCGGCGGTGACCATGTCCCGCTGTGCTTGCTCTTGGACGTGGCACCGAGGTCGAACCTCCACTTCTCGGTGCAATTGCCGTTGGTGTTGCCGTAGCCGTACACCGCCCATTCGCGACCGCGGTTGACCAACTCGGACTGCCCGGTGTCACCGAAGTAGACGATCGGTCCGCTGGTGTCGTGGCCGACGACCGGCGACGACTCGATGCGACCGGGGGTCGTCTCGGGACTGAGGATGGGCAGCTGGAAGGTGCACTGGACCAATCCGGTGGTTGCGTCCAGGGCAGAGAGCAGGCCGCCGTTGCTGCCGATGTAGAGCGTGTTGGAGTCGATGGCGGCGGAGTCGACGGTGCCGGGCCCGACACTCGCTTCCCACACCTCGGCACCGGTCGTCGCATCCATCGCTTCCATCGTGCCGCCGACGCTCACTTCGTAGACGAGATTCTCACTGAGGGTGGGGTTGTACGCGACGATTGGCGATCCGTAGATCGGCGAGCCGTCGATCGTGTGCGACCATGTCTTGCCCAGCGTGGCGTGCGCGGTGCTGATGGTGGTGTCCGGCGAAACGCCGCTATGCAGCGCATCCCCGTGAAACGTGCTCCAATCGCCGGGCGTCGAGGCCGCCGCCGGTCCCGAGAACGAAATCAGCATCCCGCCGGCACAGCATATTGCTGCTGTAGCGCCCATCTGTCGCATGTTCGATCCCTTCCATATCCCCAACTCACGAGTTCACCTTGGAGCGTAGCGCGCCCAGGGCATCGCCGTCCAGCGATCAGGCGAGTGGTGGCGACTCCCAATGGAATCCATGGCCTAACTCGGCTCAGGGGTGCTGGGAGGCGAGGCTCCAGTCATGAATTGCCAGGGATGGTCAGAACGCGTCAAAGGTGGCCAGTGGTTGAGCGTCGAACTGGACCCTGGGCTACGTTGTCACGGACGAGCCGTGCCGTGCCTTTCTTCCGGTGAGTTCGAGCACTCGCAATACCGTGGCTGTCGATCCCATACGACGGTGGCTCGAGCTCTGCATGTTGGACCTCGAAAAAACAGCTCCAGCACCACAGATCCTCGTCCAGCAATACCGATCCCGGTGCATCCTGTCGAGCCGCGCCAACCGGGTTCCGGCAGGTGACGCATGCGCCGCCCAGCCGGTCGGCGGCATCCTCCTCAAACTCGTCAGTGATCGTCAGCAGTGCCGGCCCCTCAGGGGTCGTCACGAAACTCCGCACGCCGCACATGGTTCCACAAGACTCGGTGTTGCGCACGCATATCCGCAAGAAAGCTCGGAAGAGGTCCGCCTATCCGCCAACGTGCCGTGCTCGTCCATGCGCGTTCATCTGTGCCACCTGCGCTACCAGTCACGTGCTCGTCGACGCTGCGCTCGCAGTTCTCGTAGCCTCGACGCACCGCAGCGATGAACGGGGCATAGGCGTCCCCCGTGGCCTGCCCGCCAAGCGTGTCATTCTCGTGGAAATGACCCGAACCATGGTGCTGTCGACCAGGGCAAGCGACGACGACCGGGCGTTCGAGCGCTTCTTCCTCGATTCGTGTCAGCTGGCGGTGGGCATGGTCGCGGTCACGACTGGGGACGTCGCCGCGGCCGAGGACGCGGTCCAAGAGGCGTATCTCCGAGCCCACCAGCGATGGGGGCGTGTGGAGGGCTTGGAGCGTCCTGAACTCTGGGTCGTCAAGGTCGCCACGCGGATCGCCGTTTCCAGCTGGCGGCGACGACGACGTGAGACCCAGCTCGGCCGGGAGCTGGAGGCGGAGGTCGCTGACAGCATCGTCCGGATCTGGACCCGGTGGGGACTCGAAGGGCTCAGCCCGCAGCAGCGACTGACCGTGGTGCTGCACCACGTTCACGGGCTCCCGGTTGCGGACGTCGCGATCGCCGCGGGAACCTCAACCGAAACCGTCCGCACCCACCTCAAGCGCGCGCGCCAACGGCTGCGGGCTCGGCTTGCCGACGAGCAAAGCCATGAGTGACCTCGAGCGCGACCTGGACGACCTCGGGCGGCGTATCTGGCCCGATCCGGAGCGGGTCCGCAATGGCGCCATGTCCAAGGACGCCGGACCGCGCCACCGCTGGCGGCGCCGTTTTCCTGGGGCTCTGAGAAGGCTCCTTGGCACCGGCGTAGCGATGGCGCTTGTCGGCAGTATCTCAGCGGTCGCGATCCTCCAGCTGCAGCACCATCTCGCCGCGTCACCAGGGGCAACGCTTCCCACAGCCGGTCCGGCCACGGTCGGGGCGGGGCGCACGAACGGCGGCGGCCGGCCGGTCTACGCGTCGGGGCAGACGAGCCCGGCCGCCACCGGCCGGCTCTCGCCGTCACCGGTGATCTCGCCGCCTCCGAGCCAAATCGCTCCGGCGCCACCGGTGGGTGGCACGCTCACGCTCACCGAGAGCAGCCGGGGTACGTTTGTGGTGCGACGCGGGATGACCATCAAGGTGGAGCTCGGCGGGGGCAGCGCCGGGTCCACGTGGAGCATGCCCTCGAGCGCTCCCAATCAGATCGTGCACTTCTCGAGCGGATCCCATCTCGGGAGCGGTGAGGTCATCGCGACATTCGTTGCCGACGCTCCCGGGCAGGCGACGATCGAGGCTGCGTTATCCCCGGCCTGCTCATCCAAATGCGGTCTCCCCGCATATCTCTGGCAGGTCCGCATCGCCGTGGTCCCCTGATCGCCCCCTCAACGACGCCCCGGTCAGTTGCCCCAGGGTGACTTGGCCGGGGCGCCTGAGGCGGGCTCGCGAACCCGCCCGAGCCGCGCACGGAGGCCATCCCAGGACCGCTTCCCGCCGGGGCGCATCGACGTCAACGCATCAGTAGCGACGAACCCACCAATAAAGGCGCATACTCTCGCCGCCAACATATTCGCGGCGTTTGCAGAGGGGGCGACCGATGCCGGTTGCGGGGGTCCGGAACGTTCGAGGCGTCGCGCCGCTCACGCGCGGGTCGCATGGCACCGGCGAGGTGCTGCAGCCCGGCCTTGTGCGCATCGGGTACTCCGCGGCGGGCGCTGTCGGGCGGGCTCCCCCTTGCCGGGCAAGGCCTTGCAACGCTGACGTTGTGACGTGATCTCGCATCGAGACCGCGGTTCAGAGGAATGAGGAAAATACACATGCTTCGGAGACATACCCCGTGGCGAGCGGGATCAGTTCTGCTCGCCGCCAGCTTTATCACGCTTGGCACGCTGCCCATCGTCGCGCACGCCACGGTGGCCGGCCGTGACGCCGGGTCCAACCGTTCGGCCTCGAGCTCGACGATCCAAGGGCAGGCCGTACTCGCGGGTACTGGCAACATTGCCTCGGCGCCCACGCCTGCCGCTGGCGGCGTTTCCACCATGAACATGTCGCATCGTGCAAACCTCGGTGGCAAACCCGCTCGGAGTCCTCTCAGCGCGGCAAGGATGCCGGTGATTGCCGGGGAGGCGCTCTCCAGCAACGGGACGCTGCTCCAGAATTTCGACGGTGTGAGCGACCTGGACAACGCGAACACGACCGGGTTCATCCTCGCGCCCCCCGACCAGGGGCTCTGCGTCGGCCCGCTCGAGGGTTACGAGGTGGTCATCGAGCCGGTCAATATCAGTTTCGCCATATACAGCACTTCGGGCACAGAACTTGTCGGTCCGTTGCCCCTCAGCTACATCTACGGTGAGCCCAACTTTCCCGCAGAGTTCATCAGCGATCCGCGGTGCCAGTACGACAAGTCCACCGGGGACTTCTTCTTCACCATTCTCGCGTTCAACCCCAACGGCAGCGAATCGCACCTTGACATCAGTGTCCTGCACCAGAATGGATCTTTCGCTGTCTATCGGATCGATACGACGGACGCCACCGGGCGTGGGTGCCCGTGCTTCGCGGATCAGCCACTGCTCGGGATTGACAGCCAGAACCTGTACATCAGCGGCAACGAGTATCCGATCAACCAGCCGAGCCCCTACTTCAACGGTGCGGAGATCTTTGCCATCTCCAAGTCGCAGCTTGCGGCGAACGTCACGGCCAACTTCGTCGAGTTTCCACATCTCAGCGACGGGGGAATCCTCATCGAGACCCTCCAACCAGCCATCACGGCCGGCTCAGCACCCGCTGAGTATTTTCTGCACAGTTTCACTGTCGACGCGTTCGGGAACAACAGCAGCTACGACAATCGTCTGGGCATCTTCGCGCTGACCAATCAGAGCGCGGTGACCGCAGGCGGCACGCCAACGTTGAGCAACCCAACCATCTTCAGCAGCGAAACATACGTGCAGCCCAACCTGGCGCCGCAGCCCAGCGGCGTCATGCTCAATCCCGACGACGATCGCATGCAGCAGGTCCAGTACATCAATGGCAAGCTGTACGGGGCCTTGTCCACGGCGGTGGCGATCAAGAACGACGCGACTCGCACCGGCATCGCATGGTTCCAGATCAAGCCATCGTTGAAGGGCGCGCTCACCGTCAAGGCGAGCGTCACCCACCAGGGCTACGTCGGAGCCGCTGGTACGTACCTTCTGTATCCGGCGATCGCGCAAGGGCACAAGGGCATCGTGGAGATCGGCTTCTCGCTGTCCAGCACGACGCTGACGCCGAGCGCTGCCTACGTGGTCGGGACCGCCGCTGATGTCACCGGATTTGGTCCGATCTTCGTCGCCGCCACCGGCACCGGGTCCTACACCGATACGTTCACGTGCAACGGGTCCGGGCCTCCAGGCTGCCGCTGGGGCGACTACTCGTGGGCGACCATTGACCCGATTACTGACGAACTCTGGTTCGGCGCCGAGTACACTCCGCCGCTGAATCGCCAGATTTCCAACGCCAACTGGGGCACGCGCATCTTCGAGGTCAAGGCCTAAGGGAGACGCGAGCGCCTGGGAGCGCACGCAGGGTCCTGGCGGTCGCGGGCGCGCTGTGCGTCCGCGACCGCTACGGTTGCCCGATTGACGAGCCCGTCTCGCGGCTTTACGGCCAGGACGGACTCAGGAGCAGGTTGGTGAGGCGCTCGATCCGCGCCTCGTCAAGGCCAAGACCACGGAGCAGCGAGACAACGCCGCGGTGCTCGGTGTCGACGCACTCCATCGTCTGCACCATCGCCTCCCGCCGCACCGTGAAGAGCCGCTCGGCGCGAACCGCATCCATACCACGTTCCAGCGCCGTGATCTTGTCGCGCTCGAGCATCTCCGCGAGCTGCACACCGCTGACCGCGTAGTCGTCGGCGATCGCGTCCACGCCGACGCCGGCGAGGCGCAGCATGAGGGCGACCACGACCCCGGTGCGATCTTTCCCGGCGTGACAGTGCACGAGGATCGGCGCCGACGGCGCATCCGCGATCGCGGTCATGGCGGCGGCAACTCCGGGACGGCGCTCGCGCAGCCACCAGCAATAGACCTCACCCGCGGTCGCAAGGTGATCGGGGTAGTCCTCGTCGTCGGTGAAGATGGGCGCATGCGCGGTGTGGATCCCCGCATCGACGAGCGGACTGGGTCGGTGATCGCGTTCCGAGGCGGTGCGAAGGTCGATGACCGCGCCGATCCCGGCGTCAAGAAATGCCTTCAGTCCCTCGGCGCTCAGGGCGTGCGGCAACTCGCTTCGCAACAACCTGCCCGGCACCGTCGTTGCGCCGGACATGGTGGGCAGGCCGCCGAGGTCGCGCAGATTCACCAGCCCGCCCGATAGCTGAGAGCGCACGGATTCACCGTACCAGCGAGGGGGTCGACGGCGCGGTCGGCGGCACGAATCCGTCTGACGCGCCAGGACATTCAGAACCCCTGATTGCGTCAAGGTTGACAAACCGACCAGATGTTCAGTACGCTGCCTGAGCGGGACAAGGCAGGTAGGGATCGCGTGGGGACGCGACTGCAGGTTCCGCTTGAGGGGGCTTCCATGCGTCGTAATCTCAGGCTGTCCGCGCTCGCGGTGGTGGCCGCGGGTATCGCTGTCTTCCCGGTCCAGGCGAGTGCGGCGAACACCAAGACCGTCTCGGTGGATGCTGGTGGGAGGCTCACGACGCCGAGTACGAGCGGCAGGATCACCTTCACGAAACTCGCTCCCAGCACCACCTACTACGGCGTCGACGCCATCGAGGCTCTGCCGGTGGGTTCAGGCTTCGCCGATGGTCACTACACGCTGAGCTGGGGTGCCTGCACGCACGGATCGGCTGTGGGCGCGAGCTTCAAGGTCGTGTCGGGTGGATCCTATCCGCACGTCCTGCCCAAGACCAGTCCATCGCGGACCGGAATCAAGATCAAGACCAATGATGACGGCGTGTTCAGCTGCGACTACACACTCGCGTATCCGGCCGGGAGCATCCCCGAGAAGGCGGTCAAGGTGAAAAACGACTTCTGGGTGGTTACGAAGGCCGGCGCGATCGTCACCCAGGTGGACTCGAAGTCGGTCCTTCCTGGCGCCGGTCCGCCGGTGCCGGAGGTTCCGCTGGCGGTCCTGATTCCCGTGGGTATGCTGCTCGTGTTTGCCGGCTACATCGTCATCGTGCGGCGGCGTCAGACAGTGGCCTCCGTCCCCGCCTGATTCAGCGGCGGGAACGAGCAGCATGATCGCGACCCGTCGTACGGCACCGACATCGCCGCCTGCGCCGGATGATGGTCCGCCCTCATCGAGCTGGTGGCTGCCGCACAATGTTGGGGCGGCACTCACGAGAGCCGTCCACGCCACAGCGTTCTGGCGCATCACCGCCGTCGTTGTCTGCGTTGTCGGCGCATACAACTTTTCGCTGCAGACGCTCGTCCAGGAGATGAGCCAGCAGACCCCGCTTGCCTATCTCGGCCTGGTTCCCCTCATCGCGCTGGTCCTCGCCGTCACCCTGGCCCTGCGCCGGGCGAGCGGCCCCGATATCCATGACCGATACCTCGACTACATCATCGGCGTGCCATTGGTAACGTTGGCGATGGGCTTGGTCATCTTCGCGCCCCAGGGGCTGCCGAGCGTCTACTGGCTCCACCGGCTTGACCTGCTCTCGCTGCCACTCTTCGTCGCCGGCGCGATCTCCCTCACGTTCGGCGTGCGCGCCCTCATGCGGATTCGGGCAGCGGTGCTCTTCCTGTTTCTGGCATGGCCATATCCGTACGTGGTCTTCCTCGATCACGAGCTCAGCTGGTTTACGGATACGACCGCTTCGGCCGTCAAGGCCGTTCTGCAACTGATACCGGTGGCGTCGGTGGCTCCGGACGGCAACTTCCTCGTGACCCATGCCACTGGAGTAAGTCAGAGCTTCACGGTCTCGGTCAGCTCCGCGTGTTCAGGGATCAACAGCGGGCTCGGCTTCCTGCTCGTCGGCACGGCCGCAACCATCCTGATGCGCGGCCGTCTCGCCCTGAAGATTCTCTGGCTCGCCGCAGGTACCACCTTCCTGTTTGCCGTCAATGTCGGACGCATCCTGCTCGTGCTCGGCGCCGGGCGCATCTGGGGCGAGCACTTCGCCATCGACATCCTTCATCCGCTCATCGGTCTGGCGATGATTCTCGGGGCGACAGTGGTCATGCTGATCTGGCTGCCGCACTTCCAGCTGAGCCTCGGGCTCGGCGCAGGCAACGGGTCCCCTCGGAAGGCGAAGCCGCGTACGGCGCGAACGCTGGCCGTTCGTCGGGGGAGAATCCCTCTCGCGGTGCTTGCGGTGGTGAGCCTCGTCGGCATGTTCGCGAACGCGGGCATGTCGCGGTTCGAGTTACTGGCTTTTGGGCTCGGTCCGTCGCGCCTGTCGCCGACCAGCGTGGCCAGCGCTCCCGTCAACGGTTGGATCCTGTCGGAGGTGGCCACGTATACATGGGCACCCCGATACTTCGGCGCCAACGGGACCTGGACTCGTTACGCGTACATCGAGGCCTCTGCCTCTCCCGACTCCGCGCCGCCGGCGGCGATCACCGTTGATGTGATTGGCACCTCAGATCTCGGCACGTTTTCTACCTATGGTCTCGAGGCCTGCTACGGATTTCACAACTACTCTCTCACCGCCACGAATACCGTCGACCTCGGTGGCGGCCTCGACGGAAAGGTGTTGCGGTATAGCATTCCGGGAACGGGTGGCTACTGGCTCGGGTTGTACTGGGAGTGGCCGGTGAGCATCCCGGGAGGTGAGCGCTACCAGCGCGTGGTGCTCAGCGTCGACTCGAATCTCACGTCGAACGAGCCCAACGCGCAACGATTGGTCGGTCTCGCCCGTGAGCTCGTGCGTCAGGCCGCCGACCACGCGCCCATCACGGGCCCGGCGAACTACTGATGAGCTCCGCGGCACGCAACCAGCCGGAGTCCCATACCCGGTCTGCGACCCCAGCGGAGCAAGCTGTCGACATCGCGGAGCGGAGTGCATTCGAGCCGGCTGCCGCGCTCGCGGAGGCGGTTGACGGCCTCCGCGTTCGCCATCCCGAACTGTCCGCGAGCAGGGTGCTCACCCGGCGGCAGGGCCTCGTACTCCTCGGTATGGCTGTCGCCGGCGTGCTGGGATTCGTCGTTGCCCCGGTGACCACGGGCGTCCTGCTCTCCGGGTGCGTCGCCGCCGTGTACGTGCTCGTATTCATCAGCAATGTCGCGGTCTTTCGCCGGCTGATCCATACGCCGCATGTTGTCGAGGTCACCGACGAGGAAGCACGCGCGATCCCCGACGACGAGCTGCCCGTCTACACGGTGATGATCGCTGCCTACCACGAGCCTGAGGTGATCGCGACGACGCTGCGCTCGCTGGCCGCGCTCGACTACCCGTCGCATCTGCTCGATATCAAGCTGCTGCTCGAGGCTGACGACGAGCCCACTCGCGCTGCGGTGCGCGCGGCGCTCCCGGCGCCCAACGTCGACGTCGTGCTCGTGCCACCCAGTCATCCGCGCACCAAGCCCAAAGCGCTGAACTTCGGGCTGCTTCGAGCACGCGGCGAGTTGGTCACCATCTACGATGCAGAGGACCGCCCCGAGCCGCTCCAACTCCGCCGCGCCGTCGTGGCATTCTCCCGTGCGGCCCCACGCGTCGCCTGCCTGCAGGCAAAGCTCGAATACCACAACCCACATCAGAACCTGCTCACCTCGTGGTTCGCCATCGAATATCTCTCCTGGTTCGGGTTCGCCCTGCCGGCGATTGCCGGCGGCGACACCCCGGTGCCGCTGGGCGGCACCTCGATGCACATGCGGCGCGCGGTGCTGGAGGAGATCGGGGGCTGGGATCCGTTCAATGTGACCGAGGACTGCGACCTCGGCGTGCGGCTGTACCGCATGGGGCACCGCACGGAGTTCCTGAACTCCACAACGTACGAGGAAGCCAACAGCGACGCCATCAACTGGATCAAGCAGCGCTCTCGCTGGTACAAGGGGTACGCGCAAACCTGGCTCGTGCACATGCGCAACCCGAGACGACTCTGGCACGAGCTTGGCGGACGGGGCTTCTGCGGCTTCAACATGCTGGTCGGTGCGACGACGCTGACCGCGCTCCTGAACCCGCTGTTCTGGGTGCTGACACTGACATGGTTCTTTGCGCATCCGCCGTTCATCCAGAGCATCTTCCCGACATGGGTGTACTTCCCGGGGCTCGCCTCCATGATCGCGGGGAACTTCCTTGCCTGCTACGTTGACCTGATCGTGATCCGTGCGGCCGGCAGGCCCGGGCTCATCAGGGCGGCCCTGTTTGCCCCCGTGTACTGGCTCCTCATATCGGTCGGAGCGCTTCGCGCGTTTCTGCAGCTGCTGATCTCGCCCTTCTTCTGGGAGAAGACCGCGCATGGCCTCGATCGATCCCAAGCCGCCGAGGCGGAGGCCTGACGGTGCAGGCGGTGGCATCGACCCCTCGCTTCGTCGCGGTGCCGCGCCGGCTGGTGCGCCTGCACCGTCCATCGGATGCCGTCGTGTGGCTCTGGCTGACTCTGGTCGTCTATCTTGCGGTCGCGTTGTATGTCACGCTGATCGCGCACAGCGAGGGGCTTGGTCAGGATGGGGTTTCGCGCGTGGCGATCGCCAATCGCATCCTCTTCAGCCGTGACCCTCATCTGGCAGCCGTCGGCTTCGTGTGGAGCCCACTCCCGGAGCTCGTCCTCGTGCCCCTGGTGGCGTTGAAGTCTCTGTGGCCCGCCCTCGTTCAGGAGGCGTTCGCCGGGAACATCATCTCCGCGCTGTTCATGGCCGGCGCCGCCTATCAGATCTTCCGATTCCTGGAGGAGGTCGGCGTCCGCCGCTGGCTCCGCTGGGTGCTGACAGCGACGTTCGCGTTTCATCCGATGATCGTTCTCTACGCCATCAACTCGATGAGCGAGGCGATGTTCATCTTCTTCCTGCTGCTGGTGGCACGGCACCTGCAGCGCTGGCTGCGGACGCACGAGATGTCAGCGCTTGCCAGCACCGCGTTCTACCTTGCGGCACTCTACCTCACGCGATATGAGGCCATGGCAGCCGCCGCGGCGGTCGCGGTCATCGTGGGCTTCGCGACGTACGTGGGCACCCGGCGACCGGCGGCTCAGCGCGTGCGCGCAACGCTGCTTGACTGCGTCATCGTTGTTGCACCGTTTGCCACTGCTTTTGTGCTGTGGGCATTCACCAGCTGGCTGATCACCGGCACCGCGTTCCAGCAGCTGTCGTCCTCGTACGGCAACGCAGCGCAGTTGCAGTCACGCGGTTTGTCGACCTCACTGACACTCGGACAGGAACTCGGCGCCGTGAATCAGGCGACGCACTGGATGCTCGCCCTCGAGCCGTTCCTCCCCGTCGTGCTGTTGGCGTGTGTCGTTGTGGTTGTGTGGCGGCGCGACTGGATCGCCCTGGCAGCACCCGCCGTCCTCGGGGCCGTCCTGGCGTTCATGTTCTGGGCGCAGGTGACCGGCAGCGTCCTGCAGTTGCTCCGGTATTTCATCGTCGTCATCCCGCTCGTCATTCTCATGGTCGGCGTCACGCTCGCTCGCCGCACCACGCCGGCTCCCACCCCAGCCGCCGCGATCGTGCCCGGATGGCGGCAGCGGGCGGTGAGGTGGTCATGGGCAGGCGGCAGGGCGCTGGCCGTGGCGGCCGGGGTTGCCCTCATGTCGCTTTCCATACCGGCCGGCTACCGGGCGGTCATGGATCCCACGATCAATGTCGGCTACGCGACGGCTCTCCAGGCCCTCGAGAATCGTGGACAGCTCACCTCGGCAGAACGGCTCGCGTCGCTGAGATTCGTCACGGATCACACGGTCAGCCAGTATGTTGACTCGCTCCATCTTGGCCGCGGCACCGTCCTCGTCGACGACTTCCTCGGGTTCGCCATCGTGATGTCGTCGTCGAACACCGCGCAGTTCGTGATCACGTCGGACCGCGACTTTCAGCAGGTGCTCGCGGACCCCGACGCGAACGGCGTTCGCTACTTCCTGGTGCCGTCGGAGCAGGCGCTGGGCAAGCTGGACGCGATCAACCGCGCCTACCCCGGCGCGTACGTCAGCGGCGGCGGAATCGGAACGCTCGTCAAGCAGTTCAACGATGTCAGCGACAGCGGGACCAACTGGCGCCTGTACC
The DNA here is from genome assembly GCA_963708605.1 of Candidatus Dormiibacterota bacterium. Classification (GTDB taxonomy): domain Bacteria; phylum Chloroflexota; class Dormibacteria; order Aeolococcales; family Aeolococcaceae; genus Palsa-851. The sequence goes on from CAVPTG010000001.1 coordinate 47,148, forward strand.
GCACGACCCCGACCAGCTGAGCCCGCCGGCGCTACGTGATCGCGGCGAAGGTGAGCGGAAACTGCGGACCGATGTCACATGTTCCGATCACGGCCGTGCCGCCGCCGATGTTCCAGAAGTCGTCACCCAGCGGCGCCAGCCCTGTCGATGCGCCGCTGGCGACCCTCACCATCGCCCTGGCATGCGCTGACATCGCTGAGTCCGAGGACCAGTAGTCGAGATCCCAGGCACCTCGCGACGCGCCGTAGCACGAGCTCCAGGCGGCGAGAAACCACGGCTTTCCGAGCGACTTGCAGTACGCGGCGACACTCGGGACGCTGACGCTCAGATCGCCCGTGGAGTTGACTTCGACATCACACGACGCGTTGTCGGGATTGGCCATGATCGACCTCCAGTCGATCCCACTGTGGCCATCGTTGATGTAGGACAGACCGCCGCTGCTGGCGAGAATATGGGGGGCATCCGTCTTCCATTCTGCAAGCGAACGCGCGTAGAAGTCGGTGATCTGCAACGTGGTGCCGACCGGCTTCGGATAGTTGGGCGCCGGGATCTCACCCCACAGCTCGACCATGGCGATGGTCGGATCGTTGGCGTATCTGACACCGGTCACGGTATTCACACGGGTGGCGATGAAGCTGAGGTACGGCCCCCAATCGGTCGTGACCGGCGCCCTTCCCGCGGCCTGCAGCGACTGGCCATACTCGCTCAGGTTGAGGATGACGTGGAGGCCTCCGGCATGGGCCGCCGCGATGAAAGCGTCGACACGGTCCCAGGTAGCGCTCGATTCTGCGTCCGACAGCGCGTGGTACCGGGTATCGAACTCGACGAGCTCGAGCGTGTTGAGATCCGCCCGGCGGGCGAGGCCGACCTCGGTCACCGGGTCGTTGTATTGCCCGTATGCGGTGGCCCCGCGCTCTTTGAAGGGCGCGCCTCCAACGCACAGTCCGGTGCCGCAGACGGTGACGAAGGGCGACGAGCCTCGCTTCGCGACGGGTGTGGGCGCAGGTGGGTCGGTCGGTCTTGGGGTCACGCTGGATGCCACGGTGTGCCCGGGTTTGCGAGGGGTCTTCGACGAGGGTCTCTCGGTCCCGCGGGTCTGGCGTGGAGTGTGCGGAGTCGCGGTCGCCTGAGCGCCGGCGATGCTCCGGGGCGCAGCGGTCAGGCCCGTCGATGACGTGGCGCTCCACGCCGCGGTTGCGACGAGGAAACCGGTCACAACTGAGAGAGTCCTGATCATCTGAGCTCCGTGTGCCGGCCCCACGATCCTGGCTGCCGGGTTGTCTTGCTTGAGACCGGTGGCCTTGCGCCGCCTCCGCGTTGGAACTCCGCTTCTGTCGTGGCCCAACGCAGGATAGGGCGGCGGTGATGGGCAGGCCTGCGTACGGTAGCTGCTTGTAACGGCGTCGTCACGGCATGCTGCGATTCCGTCGCCGGATGCTCGGATTCGGCACGCGTCCGTTGGCTGTCACTGGGCGGACGCGGGACATCCTGTAGAACGGCGTGAGTGCTGTCGGGTCTGCCGAGGCCGCACTGGAGGAGGCTGGTGACCGTCGAGATCAGGCTGACAAGATGAGCCGTCTGGGGAGCGGGTTGCGCACGAGCAGGATGCGGCTCATCGCCGGCGCCGGTATCAGCGCGCTGATCGGTTCGCTGAGCCTGGTGCTCTTGCTGCCGCGCGCGGCCGAGCCAAAGGCGCACGGCGGCATGAAGGTCAGCGTCTCACCGGCTGCGACGCCCGCACCTCGGCCCGAGCCGCCCATCGAGCCCGTGACCGTCTGCGCCACTCATCTCTGCATCAACGGCGCGCGGTGGGTCATGAAGGGTGCGAGCGTGTACAACCCGGGGCTGCGGCCGGAACAGTCGGGGTACGAGAACCCGGCGGGCACCGTGGCGCTCGCCAAGGCGGCAGGGCTGAACACGATCCGGATCGTCAACTTCTTCTCTGACGACGGCATTCCGTCATCAACCCCGTTTGCCGAAACGGCATGGGAACGGGTCGACGCGATGATCGCTGACGCGGGAGCAGCTGGTCTGCACGTGGATCTCGACCTCAGCGACTACCGCAATATCCTCTGGAACAGCTGCATCAACCCATACACCTACAACTGGACAGCGTTCGTAACCTTTGTCGCCGCCCGGCGGAACACCGTGACAGGCCTGATCTATGCGCACGACGCGACCATCGCCACGCTCGGCATCAGCGGCGAGCCGCTCCCGGTCGGCAGTCACGCCTTTGCCGCGCGCGCAACCGGACAGAGCTGCACCATCAGCTATACGACACGCGATCTGACCACGTTCTACGCACGCACCACCGGGCTGTGGAAGCAGCTCGGCGCAACGGTCCCGGTCAATCCCGGTGGGCTCGGCTACCTCAACGAGTTCACGGCGGGTATCGACTGGAAGGCGATCTTCGCGCTGCCGACGGTGGACCTCTGCGATATCAAGACGTACGGCGGCATGCTTTCGTTTGCCGGCAGCGTTGCCGGCTACTGCACCTCGATCGGCAAACCATGGATCGACGAGGAGTTTGGGTGGCAGCAATGGGACGGCGATGCCCAGCGTGCAGCGGAGCTACGCAGCACCTGCCTGACCGTCTTCGCCGAGGATTCGAGCGGGGCCAACTTCTGGAATCTCGGATACCAGGTGGCGCCGAGCAGCTATGACGTCGGACCGGAGACGCCGGCGATGCTCGCGGCAGTGCGAGCATGCCGGCCGTAGTGAGACGGGTTCCGGCCTCAGATGGTGAAGGCGCTGAATGTCGCAGTGGCGAGGTGACCGGTGTCGTGCGAGGTCACGGCCATGCCGGCGAGCAGCGAGCCGGTCAGGGCGCTCAGCGGTACGTTTGAGCCGGGGACGACGGTCCATGTGACGCCATCCGAAGAGGTCGACGCCGAGAATGTGGTGCCGGTGCGAGTAACGCTGAGGTAGAGCGGTGCCGTCGGTCCGACGAGCTGCACCGGCTGATTCGTGACGGCACCGCCGGCACCGCGGTACTGCACCACCAAGCCATTGCCCGGCGTGAGCATCAGTGCGTAATACGCGGCCCCGGGAGTGGCGTCCGCGCGCAGCATGATGCCGGCCTTGCTCCATGCGTTGGTGTTGGTCAGCGATGCCAACTGCGCGCTGACCGTCCCGTCACCCGGCAGCCCTTGGGCGATGAACCGGAACTGGTCGCTCGTCCCTTCGATGTCGCCACCGCCGCCCTGAATGGTCCAGGTGGTGGACGTCTGGGCCTGTGTACCGGCAGGCGTGGCAGAACCGATGTCGACGCACGTGTACGCCGCGCTGCAGACCCCAGGCGGTTCGGTCGATGTGGTGCCGATCTTGACCGCCGACAGCCCGACGGCGCTCAGCCGGCTGGTGTCGTGCGAGGTCACGGCGAGACCGTCGAGGTAATTCGTCTGCAGGGTCATGGCAACCGCGGATCCCGGAACCACCGTCCAGGTGACGCCGTCCGGCGACGTGAGCGCGGAGTAGTAGGTCACCGGTGTCGCACCGCTGGTGTCGGTCCATCGGGACACCTCAAGGTAGAGCGGCACTGTCCCGGGTACCGCGAGCTGGTTGGTCGCCCCGGCCTGCGTGGTGCGCCACTGGACCACGACTCCATTGGTAGGAGTGGCCAACAGTGCGTAGTAGGGTGAGGCAGGATCGGCGGTGCTGCGCATCATCACCCCGGCCTTGGCCCAGGCGTTGGTCGCCTGCTGGGACGTGACTTCAGCGCTGATGGTCCCGTCACCCGTGGCCGGTGAATCGATCAGGCGGAACTGGTCGCTGACACCCCAGATGTCGCCACCGCCGCCCGAGACAGTCCAGGCACCGCCGGAGAGGTTCTGACCGCCAGCTGGTGTCGCGCCGCCGACGTCAGCGCAGCTCCAGCCAGATGGGCACAGCCCGGGTGGCGCGGAGGCGCCGCTCGTGACGGCCAGGTTGTCGAAGACGATCTGGCTGCTCGTGGTCTGGCTGTTGGCGTCGCCGCCCCATCCAGCGAGCAGTGTGCCGGGCATCGACAGGGCGACGGTCGAGCCGGCCACGGGAGCCCACGTGATGCCATCGCTTGACGTGAAGGCGGTATACCAGGTTGTGCCCGCACCGTCCGTGTAGCGCGTCACCTCGAGGTACGCCGGCGCAGTGCCGGCAAGCAGGATCTGCGAGGTTGCCGCGCCCGCGGTGGCCCGATACTGCACGGCGATGCCGTTGCTCGGCGTGACGAACACGCCGTAATACGGGGAACCGGGGTTCGTGCTGGCTCGCATCATCACGCCGGCCTTGGCCCATCCGCCGGTGTTCTGCTCGCTCACCACTCGCGCGCTGACCACACCATCACCGGCGAGGTTCTGCCAGTCCAGGTGCATCTGGTCGGCTCCTGCCCAGATGTCACCGCCCCCGACAGCCATGGTGAGGGTGCCGTTGCTGAGTGTCTGGGTCCCTGGTGGTGTTGCACCGCCGATGTCGGCACAACCGCTCACGCTTGAGGGGCACGCGCCCGGCGGCATCGGCTCGGTGTTGCTGAAGATGGCGAAGTTGTTGAAGGTGACAGGGAATGTGGTCTTCTCGTTGTACGAATCCGCAGCCATGCCGGCCAACACGACAGCAGGCAGACTGAGGGCCACCGTGGAGCCCGGAATGGGGGTGAACGTGCGGTTGTCAGTCGACCAGTAACCGGTGTAGTACGTGAGGCCGCCGGCATGCGGATCCGTCCATCGCCCAATCATCAGGTACACCGGATATTCCGGGGACGGGCCTACTGCGAGGACCTGACTCGTGAGTTCCCCTTCGGCGGTGCGCCACTGCACAGCCAGCCCGTGTTGCGGTGTCACGAAGACTCCGTAGTAAGGGGTCTGTGGATCGTTCGATCCACGCATCATCACCCCGGACTTCTCCCACTCAGCGTCGTACGACACGGGCCCAGCGGCGGTGACCTGCGCGCTCACGGTACCGTCGCCGGTCAACGTCTGGGAGACAAAGTGGAAGAAGTCGTACACGTCCCAAATGTCCGGTCCTCCCGCGGCGAAGGTCCACGTGCCGTTGCCGAACTCCTGGCTGCCCGATTGGTATCCGTTGCCGACGTCCTGGCAGGTGAAACCCTGCGGGCACACGCCCGGGGGCTTGCTGCTGACGGTTGAGATGCCGACGTTGTCCCAGGTCGACTTGTTGAGCGCGCGCGGAGTGGCCTGTGATCCGCCCATGCCGGCGAGGGGATGCGCACCGAGATTGAGGGCAACGGTCGATCCGTTGACCTCGGTCCAGTTCGTCCCGTCGGGTGAGCTGAGAAGGCTGTAGTAGGTGACCGCGGGTGACTGGGCGGTGTCGGTATATCGATTGATCTGGAACCAGGTGGGCAGGGTGAGGGTGCCGACGGGAATCGTGACCCGCTGCTGGATGAGGTTGTTGATGCGCCACTCGACAGTCGCCACGTGATTGGGCGTTATTACCACGCCGTAGAACGGCGATCCGATGGAGGTGTCGGCGCGCACCATCAGCGATGCCTGCGCGGTCGCGCTGCCGTTGGCGATCGACGTGAGCCGTCCGGTGATAATTCCGTCACCCGACATCGGCTTGTACACGAAGTGAAACTGATCGGCGATCCGGTTATTGCCGAGTCCGTCCCCGGCGAGGTTGATACCCTCGCCACCTCCCGAGATCGTCCACACGCCGTTGACCAATGTCTCATCGCCGATCGGCGACCCCGCTCCGACGTCTGTGCACGTCCAGCCCGCGGGGCATGCATGGGGTTCGTTCTGCTCGATGTAGGTCTGGGTTGGCGGGCCGATGGCGAGCTTCTGGTACACAGCCGTGGTCGTTGCTGATGGAGTTCCCGACGCCACCCCCATACCTGCCAGCAAGGTGGCCGGCATCACGATCGTGTGCACCGACGCGCTGATGAGGGTGTAGTTGGTGCCGTTGGAGCTGAAGAGCGTCTGAAAGGTATCGCCGCGGCGCTGCACCATGAGATATCGCGGGAACGCGAGCGGGTAGTTCTGTGTCAGCTCGACGACGGGACCACCCCACGAAACGCGGTAGTACATGATCACGTTGGCGACGTTCTCGTGCTCCGCGGGATACGTGGGATCCTGCAGTGCCGTGTAGAACGGTGCGCCGAGCGCCGCGCTCTGACGTATCACGATGCCGAGCTGAGGCTGCTGGTAGCCCGTGAGGTTGCCCGCCGTCTCCGACATGTCCTGGACGGAGATCTGGAAATCACCGCTCGCAGGCTCGGTGATGAGGCGCATCTGATCGCCTTGCGTCCGGCCGTTTCCCGACGCGGTGACCGTGACGCTGCCATCGCTGTTGACAACCTCGCTCCCGGCGATCCCCGGCTTGCCGATGTCCTGACAGGTGAATCCCGTGGGGCAATTGGGATCGGGTGGCGGCGGTCCCGGAAACGTCGACGGCAGGCCGAATCCGAAAAAGTCGCCGTTGACCGCGCCCAGGTAGAGCATGCCGTTGGCGACGGCGGGCGCCCCGTACGTGCCGGCTCCGAGGTTGTACGTCCAGAGAGACGCGCCGGTGGCCGCACTCAGCGCCTCGATGATCGGGCCTTGGCCGTCAAAGATCAGGCCGTTGTCATAGATGATGGAGCCAAGAACCGGCGAGTTCGTCTCGTGCTTCCAGATCACCGCTCCGTTGGCCGGGTTGAAGGCGGTGATCGAGCCCCCGTGACCGACGCCGTTGGCGTCGCTATTGCTTCCGCCGGCGTAGTACAGAACACCATTGGCAAACGTGCCGGAGGCGATCGAGCCATCACCGCAGGTGGGGCAATCACCCCCGTCGGCAATCTGGCTCTGCCACACCGGGCCGGCGGCCAGGTCATTGCGGTTGAGCGTATAGAGAATTCCGTTCTTGTTTGCGAGGCTCACGAGCTGATCACCGCTCGCGTCCGTCGTGAGCGTCGGAGTCGTTCCCCAGTCCGAGTCGCTCACCGCTGCCTCGAAGGGAAGCTGCCAGTGATCCACGACCGCCATGGTGGTGGCGTTGATCGCCACGACCGCCTGGGACAGGGTCTGCGAGTAAAGATTGAGCGTCCCTGTGGAGAGGAGGACCTTGTTGGTCGTCGAGTCGTAGGTTGGCGAGGTCCAGATGCCGCCGCCGACCTGGCCGCTCGGCACCATCGGTGTGATCGCGACGACCTGGTGCGTCGTCAGTGAGACCTTGAGCAGCTGGCCGGGAGCGAGTGGCGCATCGCAGACGCTGGCAGTGCCGATATACGCATAGGGGAGCCCGTCCGCGGGGTCGGTGATTATCAGCGGGCTCGCCCAGTTGTAGTACGGGCCCGCCACCGGTCCCAGGCCGGTGGGAACGTTCCAGAGGATCGCGCCGGTCGCGGCCGACAGCGCATACCACTGTGCCTCGCCGTTCGAGTCGTTGCCGCCCCCGACGTAGACGACCCCGTTGTAGACGGTGGCCGAGGAGGTGATCCCCGCATTCGGGGGCGCGCAGGGCGGATCAGTGATCGTCCCGAGGAAGGTCTTCCAGATGACCGAGCCCGTGTTCGCGTTGATCGCGTATTCGTATCCGTTCCAGGAGCCGACGTAGGCAACGCCATTGACGATCGCCGGTTCAGCCGCGATGACGCCGCCCGTGACCACCGCGAACTTCTCCTGCAGGAATTGAACGTTCGCGGGGGTCATCGTGGTGTCGCCACTGGCGCTGGTGCGCGCGGCATCGTGCAGGTAGGTGGGCCAGTCCTGCGTGGTCGCGGCCGCTGCGCTGCCCCTGACGAGCCCGTGGCCTCCGCCCACCGTGGTCGATGCGGCATGCGCCGCGAACACCGCCGTGCTTCCGTTCGCAACAAGGAGGGCCAACAGCGTGCTGACTCCAACCAAGGCCACGATGACCCGGCGGAAGCTATGGCTCTTCCGCGCTGACCTGATGCCCCCCAACAGAATATCCCCCGTGACCTCGTGCCCCGGAGCATCCCGACCTGTCAGGACCCTCCGGAATGATCCCCGCCCGGCTACCGAGCGGCCGACCCTCCGCTACCAGTATAGAGAAACACGGCAACCGGAGCGAATGCGTCTCGCTGTCAATACGATCGTGTGATCGAATCCAAGCGCGGGGCCCTCCGCGTGCTACACGGGTCCAGGCGTGGGGCACTACGCGTAGGACCACAACCCGTTCGTGGACTTCAACAGCATCACCAACGACCCAGCGCAGTGCAACCGGGTCGTGCCGTTCGCCGGGTCGGGCGGATTTGCGAGCGACCTCAAGGGCAACTCGGCGCCGAGCTTCAATGTTCGGCGTAGGGCTCCTGGGAAAGTCGTCGAGCCCTGCCAACGGGGATCTCAAGCCCGCCTTCTAGCCGGCGTCGGAGGCCGCTCCAGCACGCGACCGCCAGTGCCGAGGCAACCGGCATCGATCAGCGATAGGCAACTCCGTGATGCACCCTGGGCGGAGCCGGTGCACCACGAGGTGTCACGGCACGTCCTGTCATCTCGATCTGTCCGTCTGGAAGCCGCCGCTGATATCCGAACTCACTGAGCATCTGACGTTCGAGCAACCCAACCCTATGGTTGACGGTCTCGAACGAGAGCGGAACCGACATGTCACCTCCAGTTATGTCGGCGCGTCCGAGTGCAGACGGTTTGACGTGCGACCGGAGAAGATCGATCAGCGTCACTGCGCTGTCCAGAACCTGATCGTGAAGCTCCTGCACGACCGGCGTTGCCACCGTCTGAAGCTGAGCGCGTGCGCGGAGAACTGAACTCAGATCACGCGACCCGGCGCTCGAAGGCCTTTCATCGGGGTAGACCAGTGTGCGGACAGCGTCCAGGTACGAGTGCCACGCAACCGCGACCTCAAGGTAGACAATCGCCTGCCGCTGCATGGAAGGCGCATCGAAGGCTTGGAGTTCGAGCGGTCCAGCGCCGTGCTTCGAAGTGATACGGCCGATCACAGCGCCGATCGCGACCAAGCACAAGGCGACACCCACGAAAACCAGCCAGAACATCCAGCAGAGCCTAGCGGAGTGGGGACCGGGGTGCCCTGGATGGCGCCCCGGAGGTCACCCGATCTGAGCGACCGCGGCGCGCGCGTCGCTCGACATCGCAGGGTTGAGACGATAGAACGCCCAGATGCCGCGTTTGAAGCTGGTCACGATCCCGGCCTCGCGGAGCGTGGCGAGGTGGTGGCTGATCGTTGGCTGGCGGAGATCGAATGCGGCAGTGAAATCGCAGACGCACACCGGCTCAATCGCGGCGGCGAGGATGTGCAGCATCTGGATGCGAGTGGGGTCGCCGAGCGCCTTGTAGATCGCTGCGAGGTCGTCAGCCCGCACCGCGGGCAGCGGGGCGGCGACCGGATTGCAGCATCCCTTGACACGCGACAGGGCGGATGCAGGCTTGGACGCCGGCGAGGCGGTGTTCACGGCTTCCGACGCTCCATGAGGAGCACGTCGCGCCAGACACCGTTGAGCTGCCCGAGGCGCTCGCGGCTTCCGACCACCCGAAAGCCGCAGCGCCGGTGGAGCTCGACGCTTGCCACGTTTTCCGGAAAGATGCCGCTCTGGATCGTCCAGATGCCGGCGGCGTCGGCGCGCTCGATGAGCGCATCGAGGAGCCGGTGGCCGACTCCCTGGCCGCGCATGCGCGGATCCACGTACACGCTGTGTTCGATCACGCCGGCATAGGCGCAGCGGTCCGAGACGGGCCAGGCGGCCACCCACCCGGCGATGTCTGCAGCACGGGTGGCCACGAAGCGGTATTCGGGAGGATGCCCCTCCAGCCAGCGCTCGAGCTTCGGTACCTCGGTCTCAAAGGTCGCGTTCCCGGTCGCGATTCCGTCCGCATAGATCGCGCGCACGCGCGGCCAGTCGTCCTCGCGAAACGGACGCACTTCGAGATCGGTCGCCACTGCGCGCGAGCCAGCCTGCATGCAGCCATTCTATCCATTGACAGTCCTCGATGGAACACTGTAGGATCGCTGCATTCAATCGACGTTCATCGATAGGAGGCTGATCACCATGACCTGTGATTGCGGCTGCGACTGCGGCGGTACCGGCGACTGTGAGTGCGGCTGCTGAGATGGGGAGGGTCCAGCTGGCTCTGAACGTCCGCGATCTTGACGAGGCTGTCGGGTTCTATTCGAAGCTGTTCCAGACGGAGCCGGCGAAGCGGCGGCCTGGCTATGCCAACTTCGCGGTCACTGATCCGCCGCTCAAGCTGGTGCTATTTGAGAATCCCTCGCAGGCCGGGACGCTGAACCACCTCGGTGTTGAGGTGGGGACACCGGATGAGGTTGTCGTGGCGACGCGGCGCCTTGCGGCGCAGGGACTCCCAACCGAGGTTGAGGACGGCGTCGCCTGCTGCCATGCTCTCCAGGACAAGGTCTGGGTCAGCGGAGCGGATACGCGTTGGGAGGTCTACACGGTGCTCGCCGATTCCCCGGAGGGCGACGCGCCGGCAGCGCAAGCCGGCTGCTGTGGGGAGTCGCCGGCGCAAGGCGCATCCACCCTCTGCTGCGCAGCACCGAACGCCGTCGCGTGACCGGCGATCGGCGCGCCTGAGCCTTGGCAATTCGCCTCGTGGCGGTCGGCGGGAGCGATGCCGGCATCAGTGCTGCGCTCCGCGCTCGCGAGCTCGATCCGAGTTCCGATGTCTCGGTCCTCGTCGCCGACGAGTATCCGAATTTCTCGATCTGCGGCATTCCCTACCACGTCTCGGGTGAGGTACCCGACTGGCGCAACCTGGCACATCGCACGGCTGCCGATCTCGAGGCGACAGGAATGCAACTCCACCTGCGGACCGTCGCGGAGCGCATCGATGTCGCTGCTCACGAGGTCCACGTCATCGATTCGCGCGGGGAGCATGGCGTTGTCGGGTACGACGCGCTCGTCGTTGGAACCGGCGCTCTGCCGGTGCGCCCTCGAATAACGGGACTCGACGTCCTCGGACACGAGGACGGGGTTCACGTTCTCCATTCGATGGGCGACACCTTCAGCGTCATGGAGACCCTGACCGCGCGCGGCGCTCGCAGCGCGGACGATGCGCACCAATCTGCCGGACGTGTTCGCGGCAGGGACTGCGCGGTGACCCACCACCGCCTCCTGGGAGACAGCTACACTCCGCCGCTTGGAAGCCCCTGGGACGCCATCCAGCTCGGTGCCCAGGCCTGGGTGCGGTCCGTGACGACCTGACAAAGAACGTCCGCGCCGGTGGTTGTGATTCGTACGCATGACGGGATCGAAGCCGCTCGGCTGCTCGCAGTGGGGGGCAGGTTGCGTCGCCTTGCGTATGACATGGCGGTCGATCTGATTGCTGCCCCGACTCCCGAGACGCGAGCGCTCCCCGCGGGTGTCCGCCTCGAGAGGGTCGACAACTCCGACATCGACGGCATCGCCCTCGCCGCGGCGGATGCGGTGCCGCCCGATCACGTCGACTTCGGGATCTGGTCGGGCGTGGATCGATTCGAGTACTGGAGACAGCTGCTGGCAGGCGAAGGTCCGTGCGGATCGGTCCTCCCCGCGGCATCGTGCCTCGTCCGCGACCACGAGGACGCGATCATGGCCGTGCTGTTGGTCACGGACATGCCCGCCTCCGAGTGGTGGGCGGGCGGTCCATGGATCCCGGAGGTTTTCGTGATCGGCGGCCAGCAGGGGCGGGGCCTCGGGCGCCTCCTCGTCGGGCATGCCGTGCGTGCCTGCGTCGACGGCGGGTACCGCCGCCTTGGATTGACGGTGAGTGACGGCAACCCGGCGAGACATCTCTACGAGCGGTTCGGATTTCAGCCCTTCCGAACCACCTGGCTCATCGAGCGGCCGACCTAGGTCGAACTCGAGCTCCAGGCCGTTGGGCAGCTGTGCGAGCGGCACTGTCAGCGGTCCTCGTGGCGGTGGGGTGGGTGCGGTGGCCTTGGACCATGCTTCGGTGGCGGGATCGAGTCGATATCCGGCGTCTCATCCGGCCACACCAGCATCACCGCGCAGGGCGCGTGGTCGACGACGAATCGCGTGGAGCGACCCAGGCTCCTGGGCCCGAGTTCGCGAGCGGTCCCCATCACGAGCCACGACGAGGACATCGACGCCGTCGGCCACCGCACGGACCACTTCACGCTCGACCCGCCCGCGCCGGCTGACGACCTCGACACCGGGGTGGGCAAGGCGATCTGCCGCCGCCGCGAGCAAACTCGACGCCTCGTCGTCGGCGATATCGTCGAAGCGGCGGTTTGGCCTGCGCCCCGGGAAGCCGCGGCCAAACAGGCCAATCGAAGCGGCGTCGGCGGCGTCGGTGACGTCCGACGGCGTGACATGCAGCAGAGTGAATCGCGCATCGACAGGAAAGTGCTGCACCGCAGCATCGACGCACCCCTGCCAGGTGCCCTCGACCACCCACACGACGATGTGCATCGGCGCCATTAACCCACCAAATGCAGGGAGATCCATAGCGCGACGGTTGTCGTGATGAGCACCGGCGGCACCGTGAGCGCGCCAAGACGCAGGAATTCGCCGACCGGCAGCTCCTCCCCTCGGCGGATGAGGACGCGCCGCCAGAGCAGGGTTGCAAGTGATCCCACATAGGTCAGATTGGGGCCGGTATTCACTCCGATGAGCACCGCGAGCACCGGTCCCGCCCCGGCACCTGACACCGCCGGGAGCAGTAACAGCGCAGCTGGGAGGTTGTTGATCACATTGGCGAGCACGGCGGCAACGACCGCGATGAGCAGCAGCGAACCGAGTCCGGCGCCGCCGGGCACGAGGCGGGTCACGACCGACCCGAGCCCGTGGATCGAGATCGCTTTAACCACGAGGCCGAGCGCCAGGACGAAGGCGAGGAATGGGACGTCAATCGCTCGCACGACGTCGCCAACGCTGGTCCGGCGGCGGACAAGCGCGGGCACCGCAAGAACCAGCGCACCGCCGAGCGCCGCGAGGGCCGGGCTCACGTTCACCGCCGAGGTCGCGAAGAACCCGATCAGCGTGAGCCCTACCACAGCGGCCGCGAAGACCGGAATCGGGAGCGGTCGCACGTCAATGGTCTCCCCGTGGCCGACGAGATCATCGGCGAAGAAACGACGCAGCACCACCCATTCGACCGCAATCGCCGCCAGCCAGGGGAGCGCCATCGTGGCTCCGAACCGTGCAAACGACAACCCGCTCGCACCGAAGGCCAGGAGATTGGTGAGGTTCGACACAGGAAGGAGCAGCGATGCCGAGTTGGCGAGATGCGTGCAGGCGTAGACGTGAGGCTTTGCACGGAGGCGCAACCGTGCCACCGTCGCGAACACCACGGGAGTGAGGAGGACCACCGTCGCGTCGAGGCTGAGGACGGCAGTGACCACGCTCGCAACCGTGAAGACAAGCACGAGCAGGGGCACCGGACGTCCGCCTGAACGTGATGCCATCCACGAGCCCGCCGCCTCGAAGAGCCCGTAGCGGTCGCAGAGGTTGGCGAGCACGAGCACGGCGGCGAGAAAGCCGATCGTCGGTGCGAGACTTCCCGCCTCGGTACGGGCTTGACCGAGCGGCAAGACCCCGAGGACAAGAAGCAGGGCGGCAGCCGGCACGGCGACAGCGGCTTCCGGTAGCCCCCGGGGGCGCACGATGGCGCAGCCCAGCGTCGCAATGAGCAGCAGGACCGCCAGCGACTCTGCAAGGGCACTCGGCACGTCGCCCGACAGCGTACGGCGCCGGTACGCTCGAGGGGCCAGCCGAACCGGTGGCGTCTTCGGTGTCCTGAAGCACGCCAAACCTCCGCGGCGTCTTCACGCCTCATTCACACCTCGCCGCGAGAGTGATGCACGTACCGTTCAACCTCCACAAGGAGAATCGACATGTATCGTGCAACACGTACCGCCTGGGGACTGGTGGCAATCGGCGCGGCAACCGCGGTGGGCATCACCACGCGTGACCCGGGATTCATCATCATCACCTTCATCGGCGCGCTGGTGGTGCCGCGGGTACTCGGTCTGACGCCGCGGCGGCGCTGGTACCGGCGTGGCTTCGGTCCAAATGCCTTCGGCCCCCACGGCAAGGGCTGGGGCGGCGATTGTGCGGGGGCCAACCGTCAGGGCTCGGACTCCGAGGCATCGACCCCGGTGACGCAAGCGGTCTGATGATCGGCGGGGCGGCGGCCGCTCGCCGCCCCGTGCCACCCCTACGATGAAATCTTCATGACCAAGGTGCTGATCGTCGACGACGAGCCGGCGATCGTGCGCCTGGTTCGCGACTATCTGGAGCGAGCCGGGTTCGACGTGTCGACGGCGGCCAACGGCGAGGAGGCACTCCAGCTCTTCTCGCGCACGCGCCCGGACCTGGTCATTCTCGACCTCACGCTGCCGCTGATCGATGGCCTGGACGTCGCCCGAGCGATGCGCCGCTCCGGCAACGTGCCGATCATCATGCTCACGGCCCGCACCGAGGAGGCGGACCGCGTTGCCGGTCTCGAACTCGGCGCTGATGACTACGTCACCAAGCCGTTCAGCGCGCGGGAGATTGTGGCTCGGGTGCGAGCCGTGCTGCGCCGGGCGCAGGCAGCGGCCGCGCCCGACGACGTCATCCGGCTCGGCGACTCGATCGTCCTCGACGTGCCGCGCATGCGGGTCGCGGTCGATGGACAGGAAGTGGTCCTCACGGCGACCGAGTTTCAATTGCTCCTGCATATGGCCCGGCAACCGGGTCGAGTCTTCACTCGCGCCCAGTTGCTCGATGCCGTGCACGGTGTCGCCGTTGAGTTGTATGAACGCGCCATCGACGCGCACGTCAAGAACATTCGACGAAAGATCGAACGCGACCCGCGGTCGCCCCGCCATCTGCAGACGGTGTTCGGCGTCGGATACCGACTCGTGGACGCTGACGCGTGAACGACGGGCCGCCGTGGAGGCGAGGTGAGGGCCGACGTCCGCCCTGGTGGCCTGAGGGCGAGGCGGGACCGTGGGCCGCAGGCCAGGAGTGGGGACGGCATGGCCGGCGAATCGCGCGGCGCATCGGCTGCTTCATGGGTGTCGGGCTGCTCGTGTTCCTCGGCGCGATCTTCGGCGTCGTCTGGCTGCTGCTCAGCGCGCTCGGCGTGGTCAACTCCGCACCGTTCGACACCGCGGTTGCGGTCACGGCTCTCGTCCTCGGTGGCGCCGCGGTCGCGGTGGCGATCCTCGTGCTTCGCCGCCTTGCGGCGCCCGTCGGCGCGCTCATCGACGGCGCTCACCGGATTGAGGCCGGCGATCTCTCCGCGCGCGTACCGGTGCGTGGCCCATCGGATCTCCGTTCCCTCGCGCGTGCCATGAATGAGATGAGTGGGCGGCTCGAAGCGGAGGAGACGCGTAGACGGTCGGTGCTCGCCGACATCGCCCACGAGCTGCGCACGCCGCTGTCGATCATTCGCGGCCAGGCTGAAGCGATCACCGACGGCCTCTACCCGGCCGACGCGGAGCACATGGCGCCGATCGTGAGCGCCACTGAGTCGCTGGAGATGCTCGTCAACGACCTCGGCACCCTGACCCTGGCGGAGAGCGGTGCGCTGCGCCTTCACCGTGAGCCGATCGATGTCGCAGTCTTCGTCAACGAGACGCTGAGGGCCTTCGGCGCCGAGGCGAGAGCGGCCGGCGTCGAGCTCACCGAGCGAGTCGACGCAGGCGTCCCGCCGATCGATGGGGACCCGGGACGGCTTCGAGGAGTTCTGGGCAACCTCGTCCGCAACGCGCTGGCCCACGAGCGCGCCGGCGGCACGATCCGTGTCGAGGGCGTCAGATCGGACCGATGGGTGATGCTCACCGTCCGCGACGACGGCACCGGGATCCCGGCCGACCTTCTCCCCAGGGTGTTCGACCGGTTCGTCAAGGGACCGTCGTCAACCGGATCGGGGCTGGGGCTGGCGATCGTTCGGGACGTGGTCGAGGCGCATGGTGGATCGGTGTCCGCCACCAGCACGGCGGCGGACGGCACGGCCATCACGCTGAAGCTTCCCGCGGTGCCGCCGGGATGATGTGGTACAGGTACCGCCGAGATGAGCATCCAGCACGTGAGCACTGACTTCGCACGCTGGCTGGCGCGATGGGACGCGCAGCAGCAGCGCCACATCCCGGATCGCGAGGAGCGGTTCACCGCAATGGTCGATGCCGTGGCCGCGTTCGCCGGACCCGAGCCCAGGGTGCTCGACCTCGGGTGCGGGCCCGGATCGCTGAGTGCTCGTCTGCTCGACCGGATCCCGGGTGCAAGTGTCGTGGCGATCGACGCCGACCCGGTGCTCCTCGCGATCGGTCGCGGGGCACTGGGAGACCGGCAGCAACTCCAGTTCGTCGACGCCGACCTGCGTCGCGACTGGGTGAGTGCGCTGCCGTCCACCGGCCCCTATGACGCTGCCGTCTCGACCACCGCGTTGCACTGGCTCGGTCTCGAGCAGCTCATCCATCTGTACCACGCGCTCGCAAGCGTGCTCCGGCCCGGTGCGGTGTTCCTTGACGGTGACCGGCTCGACTTCGACCACGATCAACGCGCCATCGCGGCGGGCGCACGCGAGATCCAGCCGGAGTGGCCGGATGCGCCGGAGGGCGCCGAGGACTACGACGCCTGGTGGGAGGCCGCCGTATCAGACCCCGCCCTCGCGCAGGCGGTGGTCGAACGTGAGCAGCGGTGGCACGCACACCCTCACGAGGACGTGGCTCACAGCTACGAGTTCCACCGCTCGGCGCTGTTCTCCGCCGGCTTCGTAGAGGTGGGCACGATCTGGCAGCACCTCGCCAACCGGGTGCTCATCGCCATTCGTTGAGGGAAGCCCCTCAGCGCGCGATGAATCGCTCGATGTGAGCGATCATCGCCGCCTGTCGCGGCATGATGCGGGCCGTCCTCATCACCTGGTGTGATTTTCCCGCGAGGAGGTGGCAGGAGGGCTCTCGTCGCTGTACCCTGCGGGCACTCATGGGGTTGAACGGGTCGCTGTAGCGTGTCCGGGGAGACGCCAGACACGACACCCACCGTGCTCGAGGTTGCCGGGATCGATGTGCGCTTCGAAGGCGTGGTCGCTCTCGACGGCGTCTCGCTGAAGGTCCGCGCCAACCAGATCGTCGGCGTCATCGGCCCGAACGGCGCCGGCAAGACGACGCTGTTCAATGCGGTCTCGCGCTTCGTGACACCGGTGGCGGGGACCATCACCTACCGGGGACAGTCCCTACTCGGACTGCCGACCTGGCGGCTTGCGCACATGGGGATCGCGCGAACCCTCCAGGGAGTTGGGTTGTGGCCCACGCTCACGGTGCTCGACAACGTGGTCGCGGGCTCGCCGTCACGGACCCGGCTGACCACCGACCTGCTCGCGTTTCCGAGCGCCGATCGCCACACTGCGTCGCTTCGGAATGAGGCGCTCGCGAACCTCAGCGAACTTGGCGTTGCCGATCGTGCCGGCGCATATCCCGGTGCCCTTCCGCACGGTATCCAGAAGCGGGTCATCATCGCTCGCGCCTTGATGGCTCGCCCATCCCTGTTGCTCCTCGACGAACCCGCGAGCGGGCTCTCCGCCAGCGACGTCAACGAGCTGATCGACCTGCTGCGATCGCTGCGCACGCGGATGGCGATCGCGCTGGTCGAGCACCACGTCGACATGGTCATGGCCGTCAGCGACAGCATCACCGTGCTCAATCTCGGACAGGTGATCGCGTCCGGAACGCCCGCGGAGATTCGTGGCAACAGCGACGTCGCCAATGCCTACCTCGGACAGACGGTCGCGCATGCTTGAGATCAGCGATCTCACCGTTGCGTACGGCGGCGTCATCGCCCTGGAGAACGTGTCGCTTTCGGTTCGCGAAGGCAGCATCACCGCGGTGCTCGGGGCGAACGGCGCGGGCAAGACGACGTTGGTGCGAACCATCTCCGGCCTCGTGAAGCCGCGCAGCGGCTCGGTGATGCTTGGCACCCAACAGCTCGTCGGCCGGTCGCCTGAGGCCATCGCCCGCCTCGGTGTCGGTCACGTCCCCGAAGGCCACGGCATCGTCAGCGAGCTGACGGTCGACGAGAATCTCCGCCTCGGCGGCCTCTGGCGTCGCGATCGGGCCGACCAGCGGGTGGCGATCGAGGAGGCGTACGAGCTCTTTCCCCCACTTCGGGTGCGCCGCACCGTCCATGCGTCGAACCTCAGTGGGGGAGAGCGGCAGATGCTCTCGATCGGCCGCGCGATGGTCGCGCGCCCCACGGCACTGCTCCTCGACGAGCCGTCGCTCGGGCTCGCCGGCGGGCTGCTCGCACAGATCATGCAGCGACTGGCCGCGCTGGTCAGCGAGCGACAGCTCATCGTGCTGCTCATCGAGCAGAACGCTCGCTCCGCGCTGTCGGTGGCGGACCAGGCGATCGTCCTGTCGCTTGGCAGGCTCGAGTTGCGCGATACCGCGGACCGCCTTGCCGGCGACGACGCCCTGCGCCACGCCTACCTGGGATTCTGAGCATGCGGCTGTTCGTGATCTACACCGTCGACGGGATCACCAATGGCATGGTGTACGCCGCGGTGGCGCTCGCGCTCGTGATGATCTGGCGCGCGACGCGGATCATCAACTACGCGCAGGGAGCGATGGCGATGTTCACCACCTACATCGCGCTCACCGTGATCAAGCACGGCGCCCCGTACTGGGTGGGGTTCGTGGTCGCCCTCGCAGCCGGGTTTGTCATCGGCGCGGTCACGGAACGGGTGCTGGTGCGGCCGGTCGAGTTGCGACCACCGCTCAACGCGGTCATCCTGAGCCTTGGCGTACTCATCCTCCTCGAGGCGATCGCGCCGATGCTCTTCGGCGGTCAGACGCAGTCCTTCCCGGTACCGGTGTCAAACGTCGACCTTGTGGCCGGTGGAACGTCGCTCGACGTCTCGCCCTTTGCCCTGTTCACGATCGGAGCCGTCCTGATCGCCATGCTGCTGCTCTTCCTCGTCTTCCAGCGGACAACTCTTGGGCTGCGAATGCGCGCGGCCGCATTCAATCCAGAGATCGCGCGCATCCTCGGCATTCGTGTGGGCAGGATGCTCACACTCGGCTGGGGGCTGGCGGCGCTGCTCGGCGCACTCGCCGGTACGCTGGCGGCACCGTCGGTGTACCTCTACCCGAGCAACATGGACGAGGTCCTGGTGTTCGGGTTCACGGGAGCCATCATCGGTGGCCTCGAGAGCCCGGTCGGTGCGGTGGCCGGGGCGGTCGGCGTCGGCCTCGCCCTCAGCTACGTGAGCGGCTACATCGGCTCGGATCTCGCACCACTGGGCGGCTTCGTGATCCTCATCGTCGTGCTCATGCTCCGTCCGCAGGGACTGTTCAGCTTCGGGCGGCAGCGCCAGGTATGACTGCCGCGCTGCGTGGTTCGACGCTGCTTCGCCACGGACTGTTCTTTCTGGGAGTTGCGATCGCGTTCCTCCTGCTCACCTCATTCGTCTTCGACGCTTACACGAATTACAACGTCACCGAGGTGGCGATCTACGCCATCTGTGCAGCCGGCCTGACCGTGCTCACGGGCATCAACGGTCAGGTCTCGCTCGGCCACGGCGCGCTGATGATGATCGGCGCGTATACGACCTCGGTGCTCCTCACGCGGTATCCCGACCTGCCGATGATCCTCATGCTGCTGGCGTCGATCGCGACCACCGGGATCACCGGCGCCATCGTCGGAATCGCCGGGGCACGCCTGCGCGGACCGTACCTCGCCGGCGCGACCCTGGCCCTGGCTGTGGCACTGCCTCAGGTCCCGTCCCATTTCACCGGCGTCTTCGGCGGCAACCAGGGCCTCAACGTCGCGTCGCCGGGAGTCCCCGCGTTCCTGGGTGCAAGCTTCTCCCCCGAACAGTGGCTCGCATGGATCGCGCTTGCCGCCGCGGTGATCACCTTCTTCGTGCTGGCGAATCTGGTGCGCGGTGCCACGGGCCGGCGGTTTCGGATGGTGCGCGACAACGAGGTCGCAGCGCGGCTGTCGGGCATCGATGTCGCGCGCACGCAGGTGCTCGCCTACATGATCAGCGCCGCGTGCGCGGGGCTTGCCGGGTCGCTGTTCGCATACTGGGTCAGCGTCACGTCGCCAAGCGGCTTCACGCTCAATCTCTCGCTGGCACTGCTGACCGCGGTCGTGATCGGCGGCCTCGGCAGCCTCACCGGCGCTGTGATCGGGTCGTTCATCCTCGTCTACCTTCCGGTGTGGACCAGCGGGTTGGCGAGCAGCCTCAACCTCTCGAGCAACGTCGCCAACAATGTGCCTCTCGCGATCTACGGGATCGTCCTCATCGTCGCGATACTCGTCTTTCCGCGCGGCATCGCCGGAGGGATTGCGTCCGTCGTCCGCAGCGCGACCCGAATGGTCCGCTCGAATCGCGGCCCCGCCGCCTTGCCGGCCGCACCCGAGTCCCCGTCTCAATGACACCAGCAATCGCTGTCCACTCACACAAGGAGCACACGCATGCGACCAGAGATCGGTAGATCGAGGACCTGGGCGGTGGCTGCCGCCGGCGGGGCGGCGCTGCTGCTGGCCGTGGCCTGCGGCAGCTCCACCCCCACGTCAACGGCCAACACCGCGTCGGCGCCGGGGATCACGGCGACCCAGGTGACCATCGGAAGCACCCAGCCGCTCACCGGGCCGGCCGCGCCTGGCTACTCGGAAATCGCACCGGCCGCCAACGCGTACTTCAAGTACGTGAACGCACACGGTGGAGTTAACGGACGCACGATCAACTACACCTACCTCGACGACATGTACAACCCCACCAGCACCGCGACCCAGACCCGCCAGCTGGTTCTGCAGAGCCAGGTGTTCGCGATGTTCCAGGCGCTGGGAACGCCGACCCACCTGTCGGTGGTGGGCTACCTCAATTCCAACCACGTTCCCGATCTCTTCGTGGCGTCGGGATGCAACTGCTGGAACGACACCTCGAAGTACCCGGAGACCTTCGGCTGGCAACCCAACTACACCATCGAAGGCAAGATTCTCGGGCAGTACATCACGCAGAACTTCGGCAGCAAGAAGATCGGGTTCTTTCTCCAGGGGCCCGGTGACGAGTTCGGGACCGACGGTTTCAACGGCGTTATGGACTCGCTGCAGGGCAAGGGCCTGAACGTCGAACTCGACGCCTGCCTACTACACGCCGACAGCGGCCGGTGCAATGGCGGTCGGCGCCGCGATCGCGGCCCTGGAGGCGCAGGGAGTCCAGGTGATCGTGAGCTTCTCGGTTCCACTCTTCACCGCAATCGCCGAGGCGACCGCCGCCGGACTCAACTACAAGGCGCAGTTCGTGGTCAGCAACGTGGGATCGGACCCGCCGACCCTCGCCGGCATCCTGACCGGTGGAGCACTCGGCCACAAGCTCCCCGCGGGGCTGATCGGTGGCACCATCAGTGATACGTATTTGCCCCTGCTCACAAGCTCGTCGGATCCATGGGTGACTCTGTTCAAGAGCATCGAGGCAACCTATGCGCCGACGTTGCCGTGGGACGGCAACGTCGAATACGGGATGTCGGAAGCGTTCACCTTTGTGCAGGCGCTCAAGGCCGCTGGGCAGAACCCGACGCGGGCGAGCATCGTCGCCGCCGTCGAGAACAGCCACTGGAAGGACGGGCCGGGACTCACGCCGTATGCCTACTCGTCGAGCGATCACAACGGCTTCACCGGTGTGCAGATGGTCATGGTCGACGCGGCCGGGAACCTGACCACCCTCGGCTCCGTGCTGACGACCGATGACACTGCGAGTGGTGCGATCAACACCTATTCGGGTGCGGCGTCGACACCTCCGGCGAACGGCATACCGAGCGACTGAACGCGGTGGTGCGGAGGGCCGCTAACGGTCTATGTCAAGCCGAACATCAACGGGCCGCACGGGCAGAACCTCTTGCATGTGACCTGCACGCGTTCCGGGGCGAGGGTGACCGGCTGACCAACTGACCATATTCAGGTCCGGAGAATGAGGGATCGCGAGGTGCAACTCGCGGTCCCTCATCAGCCCGCAACGTGATTGACCAGTGCCATCGCGAAGGCGATCACACCGTCACAGTCGTCCTCCCCGACGTCCTGCCGCGCGCGTGGTACCAGACCTTGCTCGACAACCAGTCGGAGCTCGCATTCAAGCTCGCGCTCCTGCACCACCCCGGCGTGGTGGTCACCTCGGAGCCACTCCAGCTGGGCGGGTAACCGGCGTCATTACTCCGGCGGCTTGGTGCGCTTGAGCTTCCGGTGGACCGACATGTATGTGCGCCCCCGATAGCGGCTGTCAGGGCGAGGTCGGGTCGGCGGTAGCCGGATTCCCCAAAGGATCAGCGCCCCGACGCCGGCTCCGAGGACGAGGAGCAGAATGATGCCGGCCATTGCACGGAGTGTATGCCTCGCTTGCGCGGTCCCCGTTTCGGCGTCGACAGGTATGGTGGGCAGTCGGCGGGTGATCAGCTGATCCGCGCCGAGTGCCCGTCGCGACGGCGCACCCAGTCGAGGCCGAGCACGGACAGCCGCCACCCGAAGGTGGTCACGCCGATGAAGATGAAGGTCACGATGATGAAGGCGACCGGGGTGTTGCGATGGGTGACACTCGCTCGCAGCACGAGACCGATCACACTGCCCGCCACCCATGTGCACGCGAGGATCACCCATCGATCGAGCGGCGCCCTGTACAGCTGCAGTGCGACCGCGACCACGAACCACCCGACCAGGAACGGCCAGAGCACGGTGAGATACCAGCCAACGCCTGAGGAGATGTCGTGACTGGCCCGGCCCAGCGCGACGAACAGGGCGAGGCACACGGCGTCGAGGCCGATGGCGAGGGCGCGAGCGGTCCAGGGGCGCATGAGGCCGCGACGATATCAGGCGGCGCGGGCGCCCCGGATCACCAGGCACGAGTTCGGCGAAGCTACGACGGGGTCACCGAGGCGTACGTCGAGCGCGTGCACGACGAGCTGCGTCACAAGCCACTCGACCGAGCGATGCTCGCCGCGTTTGCCGAGCAGGTGCAGCACGAGTTCGGTCGGGGAGCATCGGTGTGCGACGCCGGCTGCGGTCCCGGTCATGTGGGAGCGTTTCTCGCTGCCCTTGGGCTTGCGGTCACCGGGATCGATCTCTCGCCGTCGATGGTCGCGCAGGCGCGGACGCTGCACCCGGATCTGACCTTCGAGGTCGGCACGATGACGGCGCTCGAGGCAGCCGATGGCCGATGGCAGGGGCTCATCGCGTTCTACTCGATCATCCACCTCACCAGCGACGCGGAGTTCCGAGCTGCGCTGCGCGAGTTCCACCGTACGCTCGGCGGCCGAGGCCTGCTCCTGATCGCCGTCCACCTCGGTCAGGAGGGTGACGCCACCGTCCACGCCGACGAGATGCTCGGGGTCGCGGTCGACATGGACTTCCGCTACTTCGACGCCGAGTGGCTCGTGGCGGAGGTAACGGAGGCCGGCTTCGATGTCGGGGCACGGTTGGTGCGAGCGCCTTACCCCGACGTCGAGGTGCAGACGACCCGCGCCTACCTCCTGGCAAGACGCGTGGGCGAGGTGGAAACTTGACTTCACTGGTCAGGATTCCATACGATCCCGCTCATATGGACCAGACACCGCGGCTGACCCGCCGGCGCTGGCTCGACTGGGGACGCTGCCGGTCCGACAGGGCAAGCTGTCCAGCCTAGGCCAGGTGAAGTCCGGGCATGCGATGACGCAGTGCCCGCGTCCGACGTTTCGCAGCCGTGCGGCTCCGCGCCGCGCAGGAACAGCCAACAGCGACAGGAGTTTTCCCTCATGACCGAATACGCCCATCCAGAGGCCCTGGTCACCACCGAGTGGCTGGCCGGTCACCTCACCGACCCGCAGGTGCGGGTGCTCGAAGTGGACTACGACCCCTCGGCCTCGTACGAGCTGGGACACATTCCCGGCGCGACCCTGGTCGACTGGAAGCGCGACATCAACGATCCGGTTCGCCGTGACATCCTTTCCAAGGAGCAGTTCGAGCAACTCCTCTCGAGGATCGGGGCGACCCCCGACACGACACTCGTCCTCTACGGAGACTTCCGCAACTGGTTCGCGGCATTCGCCTTCTGGACGTTCCGCATCTACGGCCACGCCGACATCCGCCTGCTGAACGGCGGACGTCGCAAGTGGATCGACGAGGGACGCGAGGTCACCGAGGAGACCCCATCGTTCGCCGCGACGTCCTACAAGGCGGCAGACGCCGACACCTCGATCCGGAGCTTTCGCGGCGACGTCGAGAAGGCGCTCGGCGGAGCGGCGCGTGCGCTCGTCGATGTGCGCTCGCCTGCCGAGTTCAAGGGAGAGATCTCCGCGCCACCGGAGTACTCGAACGAGGGTGCGCAGCGCAGCGGGCACATCCCCGGCGCGGCCAACATTCCGTGGGCGCAGGCCATCCAGGACGACGACACGTTCAAGCCGGCGGACGCGCTCCGCGAGCTCTACGCCGCGCAGGGCGTCACCGACGACAAGTCGGTGATCACGTACTGCCGCATTGGCGAGCGCTCGTCGCACACCTGGTTCGTGCTGAGCTACCTGCTCGGTTTTCCGAACGTGAGCAACTACGACGGGTCGTGGAGCGAGTGGGGCAACTCGGTCGGCCTGCCGATCGAGAAGGAAGCCCGCGAAGCAGTCGCCGTCTGACCTGACACGAGCACCAGTGGTGTCCCGGCGAGGGTGACCTCGTCGGGGCGCCGCGGCCCCCGGCGATACGTGAGTGAGGCCGGGATGAAGGCGGCGACAGCGACTGCCGCCGTCCCCGCAACGAGTGCGCTCCAGCCGATGGCTTCGACAAGTGCCGCGGCGACGGTCGCGCCGACCAGCATGCCCGCGTAGAGCAGCAGGCGCATCACGCCGTTCACCCTGCCGAGCAGTTCCGTTGGAACCCTCTGCTGCAGGGCGGTCTGACCTCGCGTCTGATACATCGCGGCCGCCGCGGTGCTGACAAACAGCAGGGCGAGAGCGGGGAGGAGCCCGCCGGTGAGCGCGAACAGCCCGAGGGGTATGACCTCGATGAGGAAGCCGAGGGCGATCCCCCGAGCCCCAATCGTTCGGGAAGTCCAGCGAAGGAGTACGGCGCTTCCGACGACCCCGCCGCCGCCAACCGCCGCGTAGAGCCAGCCGACGTCGGTGGCATGGCCGAAGCGGTCCGCCGCCGCGACGACGAGTACGGCCTGGAGTGCGGTGATGGCCACGGCGCTGCAGAAGAACGACGCCGCAAGCGAGCGAAGCATCGGGTCGCGGCCCACGACAGCAGCGACACGCGAGCGAGCATTCGTCTCCGCGGCCGGCGGCGGCGCCTGCCCGACGCGCAGTGAGAGCAGGAGGAGTCCAGCTACGCCAAAGGAGGCGGCGTCGGCGGCGACCAGGAACTGCGGTTGGACGAACGGGAGGACAAGGGCGCCGATCGCCGGGGCGACCAGCACGCTGGACTCATAGAGCCCGCTGTAGATGGCGTTGACGCGCAGCAACCGGCGTGGTGAGGTCACTCGCGGAATACATGCGGAGTAGGCCGGCTGAGTGATCGATCCGAGGAATCCGACGATCGCGACGACCACGAGAATCGCCCAGATCGTGCTGGTGTTCGCAAGGACAACGATGGCGGCGGTAAGAACGCACTGGCTCAGCGCCGACCAGCCGGCGACCCTGCTCGGCCCGAAGCGGTCGGCAAGTGAGCCCCCCAGCGCCGGCCCGAGCACCCGCGGAGCGAACCTGGCGAGGATGTACAGCGCCGGCGCGGCCGGCCGGTGGGTCAGATCGAAGAGGAGGACCGCGAGCGCGACGACCGTGAGCCAGTCACCATACGTTGAGACTCCGGCGGCCAGCAGGAGGCGCGTGGAGAGATCGGCCTTCGGCAGCGTGCCTGCCGCGTGCGGAAAGAACCGCGCGGTGTCGATCGGCATATCCACCCCTGAGGCAGGAAACAGAGACAAAGCACGACGTCGTGGGCCGATACCCACGACGTCGCACCCAACGGATTCACAAATCCCGAGCGCGCTCGGGAGTCAACGGTTGGGGCTCAGCCCCAGCCAGCGCCTGCTGTCATTTCCGCCTCCATGGATACCGCCGGCACCACGACCGAGCAGCGAGCCCGGACGCGCTTGCCGAGGGTGCGATATCGCCGCTCGCCCCGTTCGCCGTGCTTGAGCTGAGTTAACAAAGGTTCTCCAGATCTGCACAACTCTTTGCGCATCTACCCGGCATCCTGACAAGCGTCCGAACCTGCCTGTGTGGAAAGGCTGCGTGGTGGACGCAGCCGGTCGTGGGCGCCCGTCCACCTGATCAGGGGGATCCCGAGGATCCGGTGCTGACGGTCATCCAGGGCTGCTCCCTTCGCTGACCGCGGTGACAAAGAGCAGCGCCCCACCCACCGCGCAGACGATCAGGACAGTCGACTCCCAGCCAAGCGGTTGCACCAGCGACACTGCCGCAATCGCACCGAGGAGCATGCCGAGGAAACCGCTGAAGCGAACCACCGCAGTCGTCCGTCCCACCAGCTCGCGCGGCGTTCGCTGCTGAAGTCCGACGGCGCCACGCGTCTGATACAGGGTTGCTCCCATGCCGCTGACGAAGAGGAGCGCCATGGCGAGGGGGAGGCTGGTCACAAACGTGAACGCCGCGAGCGGCACGAGTTCGAGCGTCGTGCCCGCAACGATGGATTGCGCGGCGACGCGGACCGGGGTTCGTCGTATGACGGGAAGCGTGCCGAGGAGTGAGCCCGCGCCCACGGACGCGTAGAGCCAGCCGACCAAGGTGTCGTGGCCGAACCGACCTGCCGCGGCAACAACAAGCACGGCCTGGAGCGTCGTCACCGCTGCGCTGTTGGTGATGTAGGCCGCCGCCAGAAGCCGGAGCATGGGGTCGCGCATGACGATGGGAATCCCTGCGGTCATCCGGCCTGATGTGGGGCCGCTCACCGCGCCGACGCGCATAAGTGTGGTCAAGAGTCCGGCGGCGACAAAGAACGTGATCGCATCGGCGACGATCAGGGCCTGGGGCGCGACCCAGCTGAGGAGCAGGGCACCCGCCGCCGGCGACACCAGGATGCTCGAGCTATTGAGCGCCGAGTAGGTGCCCTGGATCCTTCCGAGTCCCTCCGGCGTGGTCACCCGAGGGATCAGCGCCGCGTAGCAAGGCTGCGCCGCTGAGCTGAGAAACTGGGCGAGCGCGACCGCGATGTAGATCGCCCAGATGATGTCGAGATCAGCGAACGCAACGATCGCGGCAGTGAGGATTCCCTGCAGGACCGCGCATGCGGCCGCGATGCGTGCCGGCCCGAACCGGTCGCCGAGAGCGCCACCGGGAAATGGCCCGACCAGACGCGGGGCGACGCGGGCAAGCATGTACAGCGCCGGGCCGAATGGAGACTGGGTGACCCGGAAGAGCAGCACCAGCAGGGCCACGGTAGTGAGCCAATCCCCATAGACGGACGTGCCGGCAGCCATGAGCAACCTGACTGCCGGGCTCAGGGCTCCGGCAGCGCGTGAGGTCGAGGGCGCGTCCGCCGATGCTCTCAGCGCCGAATCCCTCCAGGGGGAGATCTGACTTGCGTTATCAGAGTACGCGCGCTTCCGCCAGATAGGAGCCGAATGCGCCAACGCGCACCCGGCGGCCCATTTGACTGGCCCCTCCGTGATAATGACGCGATCGACCCGTTATCGGGCCGTCACGAAATTACCCAATGGTTCGTCACAGGCATTCCCTACAGTGGGGAACGGCTAACCCCAGGTTTCGGTATCGCCCCAAGTGGCCATGGGATCTCCTTAAATTTGCGCCGACGGTAGCTTCGAACCCCACCGCAGGCGCGCTTGCTGTTGCGCGTACTGTAACCCTCGCGGGCCGCATTGGGCTTAAGACCTGCGGGTTGATCTTGCGTTCACATTTCTTCGCACGTTCTACGCAGTCCGGTCAACTGACGCGATTGCTGCAATGATTGGCCCTAACGCGTCAAACACCAGCTACAGCAAGCACTTCTGGGCTACGTGCCCGACAATCCTGTCACGCCGACAGCGTCGTGTCGCCTGCGCAGAATAGGATCGATCACATGGCGCAAGATGCGGTCGCGCCGCGAAAACAAGCGCAGAGCGGCGGTGGAAGTGTGCGGCTGGCCGCGTGGCGTCGCCGCATCGTCGAGCTGCTGCCAGAGTCACCCGCCCTGGGGCCGGTCGAATACACCCCGATGCTGGTCGCGTACGTCGTCGCCACGGCCGTAGCGGCGCTCGTGGCCGCCGCCCTCGTGGTCGCGTTTCGTCAGGACATCAGTCACCTCATCAGCGAGCGGCTGCAGCCGCTCACCCTGATCGTCGGCGGCGCCACGATCTTTCTCATGTCGGTCTTCGCTGTCAGACTCCCCGGCACGACGGGGTCTCACTGGACGCCGAGCGTCTTCATCCATCTCGGCCTCGCGGTAACGTTCGGACCCGTTGGCGCGGCGGTGGGCGCGATCGCCGAGCCGTTCGGCGTCACAGTGCGGAACCACAACGGCTGGTTTCGAACGACGTTCAACGTCGCCAACGGGTTCCTCGCCAACGTTGCCGCGTGGCTTGTCTTCGCCGTGGTCAATGGGGCGCAGGT
This sequence comes from Candidatus Dormiibacterota bacterium, assembly GCA_963708605.1. Classification (GTDB taxonomy): domain Bacteria; phylum Chloroflexota; class Dormibacteria; order Aeolococcales; family Aeolococcaceae; genus Palsa-851. The sequence goes on from CAVPTG010000001.1 coordinate 75,591, forward strand.
CGACGGCACCGGACGGGCACTCCTCGGAGGACTGTGCGCCGGCTTCGTGCATTTCGTCCTCAACTCCGGATTCGTGGCCGTGGTGATTCACCTTTCGGACCGCCGTGTGCCGATCGCAGAGGTGATCCGGTCGCGCAGTTCCGTGCTGCCATACAGCATCGGATACGGGTTTGCCGCATTCGCGTTCGTGGTGATGTCGAGACCGCCTTACGGCACGGTCGGCTTCATTGCCCTGCTGGCGCCGCTCATCCTGTTGCATGCCTTTCTCGTGCGCTACACGCGCAACGTGCACGAGCAGGAGATCGAGCGAGCGGCACACCAGAAGGAGCGGGAGGGACTGCTGCAGAAGGCAGTCGAGGCGTCGGAGGCGGAGCGGCGACGGATTGCCCGAGATCTCCATGACGGCGTCGTTCAGAACCTCGCCGGCATGGCGTTCGCGCTCTCCGCCGAGGCCTCACAGCTGAAAGGACGGCCGGCCGCCGAGAACGGATATGCGGAGATCCTCGATCTGCTCGAGACCTCGGCCGACGAGACTCGGGGTGCCATGAAGGATTTGCGCACCTTGATCATCGAGCTCGCACCGCCGACGCTGCGTCGCGAAGGACTGCAGGCAGCGCTGCTCGAGGTGCTCCGGGAGATGAAGCGCAAGGGGACGAACACGGAACTCGACCTGCCGCCGAACCTTCGCCTTCGAGAGGATCGCGGAGCGCTGATCTTCCGGGTGGCCCATGAAGTTCTTCGCAATGTGGTGGCGCACGCGCAGGCGAGGAACGTCAAGGTCCAGCTCATCACCGACGATGGCTCGGCGATCCTCAGCATCGAGGACGACGGAAGAGGCTTCAGCTCGAAGGAGATGGAGCGACGGCGCGCCGAGGGACACCTCGGCACCGCTGCCATCGTCGAGCTTGCCGAGGATGCGGGAGGCACCCTCACCATCGAACTCGGAGCCAGGTCGTGGCACGCTCGTCGTTCTGACGCTGCCCATCGAGTAGAGTGGCAGACGGTGACCACTGCAGTGATGCGCGTCATGATCGTGGACGACCACCCGGTTGTCCGCAAAGGGCTTGCCTCGTTCCTCGGCCACGAGCCTGATATCGAGGTTGTCGGCCTCGCGGACTCGGGCGAGCAGGCTCTCGAGATGGCGCAGGAACTGCACCCGGACGTGGTGCTCATGGACCTGTCGATGCCCGGGATGGGTGGGATCGAAGCCACCAAACGGCTCGTTCAGAGCGCCCCCGGGACGCGCGTGATGATGCTGACATCCTTTGGCGGTCATGAGCGCATGGTCGAGGCGCTGAAGAGCGGCGCCGTCGGCTACGTGGTCAAGGACACGGCGCCGGCGGAGCTGCTCAACGCGCTGCGCAGCGTCGCGTCGACCGGGAAGGCCCCGCCGACTACTGTTTTTTGACCTCGGCGACGAGCGCCGCCACCGAGGCGCGCGCGTCCCCGAAGAGCATCAGCGTGTTGGGCTTGTAGAACAACGGGTTGTCGACGCCGGCGAATCCGGTCGCCATGCTTCGCTTGAGAACGACCACCGTCTTTGCCTCGTCGGCGTTGAGGATCGGCATGCCGAAGATGGGGCTGTTGCTCTGGTTGCGCGCAGCCGGGTTGACGACGTCGTTCGCTCCTATGACGACTGCGACGTCGGCCCGCGGGAAGTCGCCGTTGACCGCATCCATCTCCTTGAGCTGCGGGTAGGGGACGTTGGCCTCGGCCAGCAGGACGTTCATGTGCCCGGGCATCCGTCCGGCCACGGGGTGGATCGCGTACTCGACCGTCACGCCGCGCTTCTCGAGCTCGTCGGCCAGCTCCTTGACCTCGTGCTGCGCACGCGCGACGGCCATGCCATACCCGGGGACGAAGATCACCAGTTGCGCGAATGCGAGCAAGGGAGCGAGATCCTCGACGGTGGTCGGATGAATCGTGCCTCCCTCGGCGCCGGAAGCGCTGCCGGCTGATTCAACCTTGGAACCAAAGCCGCTGAACAGCACATTGAACAGCGAGCGGTTCATCGCCTTGCTCATCGCGAGCGTGAGGATGGTTCCGGATGCGCCCACGAGCGCGCCACTGACGATGAGCACGTCGTTGCTCAGCACGAATCCCGTGCTTGCCGCGGCGAGGCCGGTGAAGGAGTTGAGTAGGGAGATGATCACTGGCATGTCGGCGCCGCCGATGGGCACCACGAAGAGCACGCCCAGGACCAGCGACAGGACGATGAACACCGCGAACAGGGCGAGGTTCTGGTCCCCGACGATCAGGTAGATGCCGAGCGCGAGGATCACCAGCAGGAGCAGCCCGTTCACGACGCTCTGGAGGCTGTAGGTGAGCGGCCGGCCGGGCATCAATTCCTGCAGCTTCGCGAATGCCACCATGCTGCCGGCGAAGCTGAGTGAGCCGATGATGCAGCTCACCATGATTGCCCACGTGACGTACGGGTGCGCCGTCCCGTTCGCCACCGCGGTGCGGAAATCCTGCGCCGCGATCAGCGCTGCCGAGCCGCCGCCCATACCGTTGAAGAGCGCGACCATCTGCGGCATCGCGGTCATGCGCACCAGGCGAGCCGAGACCGCGCCGATCACGGTACCGACGATGATGGGCGGGATGATCAGCGGCCAGTTGCCGGTGTTGTGGATGAGCGCCGCGGTGATGCCGAGCACCAGGAGCATGCCGACTGCGGCGATGCGGTTTCCCTGACGCGCGGTCGCCGGTGAGCGCAGCAGCTGGATGCCGAACATGAAGGCGACGGCGGTCACCAGGTAACCGAGGGTGGTGAGCGCGGAGGGTTGCAAGGCGGTCAGTGATCCGTGGTCGTCGGCGTTGTTGTGGGCGTCTCCGCCTTGCGTGCATCAGCCGCTGGTCGCCGCTTGAACATCTGCAGCATGCGATCGGTGACCACCCACCCGCCCACGACGTTGAGCGTGCCGAGCAGCACGGCCGCGACCGCGATGACGTAGCCGAGGGCGTCGTTCGCTCCCGCCGCGACGGTGAGCGCGCCCACCAGCACGATGCCGTGGATGAAGTTCGTTCCCGACATCAGGGGCGTGTGCAGCATCGTGGGGACCTTGGAGATGAGCAGGAAGCCCACGAACACCGCGAGCGCGAAGATGAACGCGCCGAGCGCGAGCGTCTGCTCGGGACTCACGCGGTCGCTCCCTGCAGCAGTGCCTCGATCTGCTCGCCCATGGGCTTGCCGTCGTGGGTGATGCACGTCTGGCTGATCACGACGTCGTCGAAGTCCAGGGCAACCTGACCGTCCTTGAGGATCTGCATGAGGAATCGCGTCGCGTTGTGTGAGTAGAGCTGGCTCGCCTGACCGGGAATCGCGGCAGGCAGATTCATCGGCCCGAGGATGAGCACGCCGTTGGCGTCGACCTCCTCACCGGGCTTGGTCAGCTCGCAGTTGCCGCCACCGGGTGCGGCGAGGTCGACGATCACCGATCCCGTGCGCATCGACGCCACCATGTCCGCGGTCACCAGGATCGGCGCTTTGCGGTTGGGAATCTGCGCGGTCGAGATGACCACGTCGGATTCCTTGACGTGCTCGGCGAGCACCTGATGCTGGCGGGCCTGAGCGTCCGCCTCGAGCTCGCGCGCGTAGCCGCCCGTGTCCTGCTGGCTCTCCGACTCGACGCCGGTTTCCACGAAACGTGCGCCGAGCGACTCGACCTGGTCGCGAACGGCAGGGCGGACGTCGAAGGCCTCGACCACGGCGCCGAGCCGCCGGCAGGTGGCGATCGCCTGCAAACCCGCGACACCCGCACCGAGGATGAGCGCACGCGCCGGGGTGATCGTGCCCGCCGCGGTCATCATCAACGGGAAGATGCGGGGCAGCCGGAACGCCGCCATCACCGCGGCGTGGTACCCGGCAAGCGTCGCCATCGACGAGAGCACGTCCATGTCCTGGGCGCGGCTGATGCGCGGCATGGCCTCCAGACGGAACGCGGTCACGCCACGGTCGACGAGGGCGCGGACCACCGAGGGGTCACCGGCGGGCTCGAGCACCCCAACCAGGATTGAACCGCGCTTCATCTGGCCCACGAAGCCGGCGTCGGGGCGGCGTACGACCACGACGATGTCGGCGTCGGCGAGGAGAGCTGCCCGATCGGCGACGACCTCGGCGCCCACCTCGCCATACGCGGCGTCGGTGATGCCCGCGGCCACTCCCGCGCCCGCCTGAATCGCTACCGTTGCACCGGTGGACACCAGCTGCGTCGCGGATCGCGGAACCAGAGCGACCCTGGTTTCGCCCGGCGCGGTCTCGGCGGGAGCGGTGATGCGCATGCTGGCTGCGTACTCTACGGTTCAGTCGCAGAGGTTCGATGCCCGCTGATGACTCCGCGGCGATCGAGGCCCGGGTTCGCGCGCGCCTCGCGACCCTCGGCGTCGACTACCAGTCGATCGCCTGCGACCCGGATTTCGCCGACACGGCGGCGTTCTGCGCCCGGTACGGCGTCGCGCCCGAGCAGAGCGCGAACACCATCGTGGTCGCGGCTCGAAAGGAGCCCAACGTCGCGTGCGCGTGCGTCGTGCTCGCGACCTCCCGGCTGGACGTCAACCACGCGGTGTGCGACCTGCTCGGGGTGCGCAAGGCGTCCTTCGCGGCCGCTGACCAGACCGAGGAGGTGACCGGCATGATGATCGGCGGCGTCACGCCGTTCGGGCTCAGCGATGATCTGCCGCTCTACATCGACGCCGGTGTGATGGAACAGGAGAGCGTGGTCATCGGAGGCGGCAGCCGCTCCTTGAAGATCCGGCTCGCTCCCGCGGGATTGCTCCGGCTTCCGGGAGCACAGGTCGTCGACGGCCTTGCCCAGAGGATGGAGGCGCCGCCGCCTTGAGCAAGCTCGACGCCGCGACCAAGCACATCGTCACGGCTGATCCGGCGTTCCGGCGGATCGTCGAAGCCACCCCACCCAGGGAGATCCAGCGCGAAGCCGGCTCGGCGTTCGAGTCGCTGCTCAGAGCGATCGTGTTCCAGCAGCTCGCCGGTGCCGCGGCGCGCGCGATCCACGGGAGGCTGGTGACGGCGCTGGGCGGCGCTCCGGTCGCGCCGGAATCGGTCCTCGCCGCCGACCCCGAGACGCTGCGCGCCGCCGGGCTCTCCGCCAACAAGCTCGCAGCCATCATCGACCTCGCAGCGAAGTTCGTCGACGGGACCATCCCAACGCACGATCTCGACGGCATGAGTGACGACGAGATCGTGACACGCCTGGTGAGCGTTCGCGGTGTCGGGCGCTGGACGGCTGAGATGTTCCTGCTCTTTCAGCTCCACCGACCCGACGTGTGGCCGGTGGACGACCTCGGCGTGCGCAACGGCTGGGCACGGATCCACGAGATGGCGGCACCTCCCACGCCGAAGGCGCTGCAGATCCTCGGTGACCTCCTGCGCCCGTATCGCAGCACGGCGGCCTGGTACTGCTGGCGCGCGGTCGCCCCCGTGCCCGTCGTCGTCGCCCCGGCAACGGCGAGCAAGCCTGCGGTCAGTGGCGCGGGTCGACGATCACCTTCCCGCCAGAAGAAGGCGTGATCAGCTCCTCGAAGACCGCGGGAACCTGAGCGAGACCGACCCTGCGGGTGGCAACCCTGGCGATCCCCGGGTCGGCGGCAAGCATCTCGATCGAGACGGCGAAATCCGATGCATCCGAGGCGATGCTGCCGACGATCTCGATCTCGCGCGTCACCCACATGAGCGGGATGACAGTGCTCTCCCCAAAGGGCACGCCGACCAGCACCAGGCGGCCGCCGGGGGCGACCAGGTCGGCTGCGGCGTGCAGCAGGGGGGCATGACCGGAGCATTCGATCACCGCGCGGGTCGGGGCGACGTGGCTGCGCACGTCGCGAAGCTCCGAGACCACGGTTGCGGCGCCGAGGTCGAGCGCGAGTTTGCGGCGGTCCTCGACTGGATCGACCCCGATGATCGGGCCGACGCCACGAGCACGCAGCGTGGCCACCGTGAAGAGCCCGATGGAGCCGAGGCCGATGACCACCGCGGGCTCGCCGGCGTGCAGGCGAGCGCGCTCGACGCCGTGGATCGCCACCGAGAGCGGCTCGACGAGGCAGGCATGCTCGAGGGGCAGGCCGGGAGGCAGGCGGTGGAGCAGCGACGAGGGCACGGTGACCAGCTCGGCGAAGCCGCCGTCGCGCGCAAATCCGATGCCGGCGGTGAGCGCCATCGCGCACCGATACGAGGCGCCTTCCCGGCAGTCGTTGCACACGCCGCAGGGAATCTTGGGATCGATGACTGCTGCATCGCCTGAGGACCAGCCGGCCACGCCGTCGCCCAGTGACTCGATGACGCCGGCCACCTCGTGACCGGGGACCGCGTCAGTGAAGAGGCCGACCTTGTACGAGGTGAGATCCGAGCCGCAAATGCCGCAGCCGTCAACGCGGATGACGACCTCGCCGGGGATGGGCTCGGGTGCGGGGATTTCGACGAGCTCGAGGTGGTGCGCCTCGAGCAGCCTGACGGCGCGCATGGCTACATCAGCCCCAGCTGAGCGACCATGCGGAGCAGTGCGGAGACCACGGTGGGGTCGGTCGGCACGTCGATGACGCTGCAGACGCCGCTGTCGATCGCCCGATCGACCGCGGGTCGTAGGTCCTCAAGTTGCTCGACGCGCTCGCCATGCCCACCGAGCGCCGCGGCCAGGCGGTCGTAGCGGACTCCGGGGAGGTTGCTCGCGATGTGACGTCCCGCCCCGAAGAGCTCGTCCTGCTCAAAGCGGACATCCCCCCACCCTGCGTTGTTGGACACGATCACGATCACCGGGAGGTGGTGGCGCACCGCGGTGTCCACCTCCATGGCGCTGAGACCGAACGAGCCGTCCCCGGTGAACAGAAAGACCCGCTCGTCGGGACGCGCCGCCTGGGCGGCGAGCGCAAAGGGCATCCCAACGCCGAGCGTCCCGAGCGCGGTGGTGGTGGTCAGCAGGCGACCGGGCAGCTCCGCACCGAAGTAGGCCAGAGCCCAGGCGAGCGCGTCGCCACCGTCGGCAACGAAGGTCGCGTTCCCGCCGAACCGTTCGTGGACGGTGGCCGCGAGCTCGCGAGCAACCGCCCCTGCGTGAAGGGCGACACCGGCATGCTCATCGACCTGGCGGTTCCAGAAGTCGAGGGACGCCGATGCCAGGGTTCGCGCCCGGGTCAGCCAGGCATCTCGGCCGGGAGGCGTGAGGCCCCACGCCTCCTGCAGATCGCGCACCACTGACGCGATGTCGCCGATCACCGTCACATCCGCGGAGCGATTGCCGCCGGTTCGCTCGGGCCCGATATCGACCTGAACGATCGTCTGCTCGGTGCCGAAGAGGGGGGCGCCCCCGTACATCACGTTGGCGTTGAAGGCGGATCCGAGGACCATCACGCAGTCGGCGCTGGGGATCGCGAGCCCCCCGTGAACGAGTGACCCCAGGCTCCACGGGTGCGAATCGGGCACCACTCCGCGGGCCGCGCTCGCGGTGATCACCGGGATGTTGGCGAGCTCGGCAAAGCGCCCAATCTCGGCAGCGGCGCCGGACCAGAACGCGCCGCTGCCGGCCACGATGATCGGGCGCTCGGCGGCAGCGAGCGCGGCAACCGCCGCGCCGATATCGCTTGGATTGCCGGCGGGACGCGCCGGTTCGCCGGGATAGCCCGGCGGACCGATCTCGAGCGGGGCCGCCTTCCCGTACATCGCATGGGAATCGACCTCGAGATAGACCGCGCCTGGGCAGCCGCTTCGTGCCCGATGCAAGGCCTCCGCGACATACCTCGGGATCCGTCCGGTGTCCAGGCAGCTCGCCGCCCACTTGGCGATCGGCGTTGCGATGGCGCGCTGGTCGACGTCAGCTACCGCCCCGCGGCCCTGGCGGTTGCGGCTGGTGCGCCCTGCGAGCATCACCAGCGGCACGGTCCAGGTCGCCGCGTCCACCAGGCCGATCAGGCCGTTGGCGAACCCCGGGCCCGCAGTCACCGCCGCGACCCCGGTGTCGCCTGTGGCGAGTGCCCAGCCCTCGGCGGCGAGTACCGCGGCGCCCTCGTGTCGCGTATCGATGACTCTGATGTCCTCATCGATGCATGCGTCGAGCAACGGAAGGATGTGTCCACCGGGGAGGCCGAACACGGTGGTGACGCCACGGTCGCGAAGGGTTCGCGCGATCAGCCCGCCGCCATCAGTGCGTTGCTCCGCGTCGGGACGAGGCCGCTCGGCCGCGACGTCAGGCATGGGTTTGCAGTGTATCCACCGGGATTGACGGCGGGCACAGCGCGGACGCGCGGATAGAATGAGCGCCTTGCAGGACGAACCGCCGGCACCTGGCGCGTCGACGCCGGACATGCCGGGCGGCCTCGGGATGCGGGCGCTGCGCAACACCATCCTGATCCTCGCCGTGCGCGTGATCTCGCGGATCATCGCGCTTCTTGCCGTGATCATCATCGGCAACTACCTCGACCCGACGCGCTTCGGGGAGATGCAGACAGCGGTGACCTACGTCGGGTTGGTGGGCACCGTCACCGACCTCGGCTTCTCTGCGCTGTACGTGCGCGAGGGCGCGCGTCACACGGACGAGATCGCCCGCTACTGGAACAACGTCGCCTCGCTCAAGGTGATCGGCGCGGTCGTGGGCCTGCCTCTGATCTTCGCCGCGCTCTACATCGCCGGCGTGCGTTCCCTGCTCTGGCCGTCGTTCGCCATCCTCGTGCTGTCCGGCTACCAGCTGCTGCTGCGCAACACCCTCTATGCGATGCAGCGGCTCACCTTTGAGATCATCGAGATCGTCCCCGAGACGCTGGTGGTCTTCGCGCTGGTCGTGATCGGCGTGCACATCCATGCCGATACCGGGTTCTTTCTCTGGGCATACGCGCTGAGCTACGCCTTGGCCTGCATCTACTTCGCGACGGTGCTCATGGTCATGGGGGTGCTCCGCCCTGGGCCGCAGCTCGAACCCGGGCTGCTGCTCTCCTGGGTCCGGGTCGCGGTCCCTCTCGGCATCACGTTCATCATCACGACCGTCTATTTCAAGGTCGACGTTCCGATCCTGCAGCGCTTCCGGCCGTACAGCGAGGTCGGCTATTACACCTTCGCGTACAAGCCGTTCGAGTCATTGCTCTTCATCCCGTTCGCCCTGCGCAGCGTCATCTTTCCCGTCCTGTCCGTGTACCACCGGCGATCGCCCGAACGCGTGCTGCCCCTCGCCGAGAAATTCTTCAAGGCACTGGTGATCCTCGGCTGGCCGATCACCGTCGGCATCTTCCTTCTGGCGCCACAATTCAACAGCCTCCTGCATCTCTACGCGGGATCGGAGCCGGCGCTGCAAATCCTCGCCCTGGCGATTGTGTTCATGTTCGCCGATAACACGTTCGCGGCGACGCTCAACGCCATCGACAAGCAGAACGTCTTCGCGTTAGTCGCCATGGTGGGCCTGGTCATCAACGTTGGCGTCAACCTTGTCGTGATTCCACGTTACGGCTATCTCGGTGCCAGCTGGGCGGTGGTGGTCACCGAGGCTGCGCTCGTGCTTGTGGGGTGGTTCGTGCTGCGCGCGCAGCTGGGGGCGATCCCGCTGGTGCGCACCTCCTGGAAGGCGATCATCGCCGGCGTGATCATGGGAGCATTCATCTACGTCGCCAACCCGCACGGAAACCGGGTGCTGCTGTTCGTGATCATCGTCGCCTCTGCGCTCGTCTACGCGGCGGCGCTGCTCGTCCTTCGGGTTGCCGACCGCGAGGAGATGGACCTGATCCGCAATGCGCTTCGCTTGCGACGCTAGCGCGGCGGTCAGCCGCCCGCCGTATCGGCGAGCACCGCCATCGCGCAGTTGCGACCGTTGACGGCGATGACGCTGCCGCCCGGATGGGTGCTCGCACCGCACAGATACAGCCCCGGCATGGGCGTGCGCGGAGAGAAGCGGCGGTCCCACATCTGGTCGGGGAGGCACTCGCCCTGGAATATGTGTCCTCCCGCGAGCCCGACCGCCGCTTCGATATCCGGCGGGGCGAGCACCTGGCGCGCCACCAAGCAGTCGAGGATGTCCGGCGCGAAGCGGGCGATCTCGGCGAACGCCTCGTCGGCGACTGCCTCACGGCGCTCGTCCCAGGACCCGGACGCGAGGGTGTAGGGGGCGTACTCGGCGAAGACGCTCATGACGTGCCTGCCCTCCGGCGCGACGGACGGGTCGTACGCCGAGTGGAAGTACAGCTCCGCCCATCGCGGGCTGGGCTCGCCGACCCGGCTGCGCTCGTACGCGGCCTGGGTTTCGTCGAGGCTTCGCGCGATGGTCACCATGGCCCGGTGGGGCGCGTCGTCTGGCCCGGCGGCGGTGAATGCCGGAAGGCGTGACAGCGCGCAGTTGATCTTGAGCACCGGTCCCTCCATGCGCCAGCCGTGGACCTTCTCGGCAAACGCGGCCGGCGCGGCGTCGGCGAGCAGGCCGAGCGTGGTCCGTGGATCCGCATTGGAGATGACAGTCCGCGCCGGGATGTGCGTGCCGTCCTCGAGGACGACCTCCTCGCCGGGGACGATCTCGGCGACCCGGGCATTGCTCCGGATCACCGCGCCGGCCTCCTCGGCTGCGCGCGCCAGCGCAAGGGACACCTGTCCCATGCCCCCCTGCACGTAGCCCCATGCGCCCGGCCGTCCCTCGATGGTGCCCATGGAGTGCATGGCGTGAATCGCCGCGGTGCCGGCGTCGCGTGGTCCCGCCCAGGTGCCGATCAGCCCCTGGCCGTGCAGCGCGGTACGAAGCCGCTCGTCGGCCACGTGTCGCTCGATGACCGAAGCGATCAACTCCTCGAACATGATCTCGATGAGTTCCGGGTCGTGACCCAGAAGTTCCTCCAACGCCGGGCGGGCGGGCGCGTCGCCAATCCAGGTGTCGTGTGGCTCCGATCGGAGTGCCCGCCGGATGCGCCCGAAGAGCTGCTCGTAACGGCTGTAGCCGTCGGCGTCACCGGGGCTCATCGCCGCCACCACCCGATGGTTCCGCTCGGAGTCGTCCCAGAGGCTCAGGGAGGTGCCATCGTCGAACGGACACCAGAGATGCGGGTCGACCAGGTGCACGCGATATCCATGACGGCGAAGGTCGAGCTCATCAATGATGCGACCGTGGAGGAGACCGACCAGGTAGGCACAGGGGCTGACGACGAATCCGGGGTCGTCGAACGGGTGGTCAAGCGTGCACGCGCCGCCCAGGCGGTCGCGTGCCTCGAGGACGAGCACCCTGCGTCCGGCGCGCGCAAGGTAGGCGGCCGCGGTGAGGCCGTTGTGACCGGCGCCGACGACTATCACGTCCCAGGGTGCGGCGGTGGGCTCGCCGGTCGGCGTCATGCGGCCCCGCCGGCGTCGCGGCCGGTGTCAGGCATGCGGCGAGGCGTCGAGCACGATCTTGCCGACCACCTCGCCCGACTCCATGAGCCGGTGAGCCTCGCCGGCCTCGTCGAGCGGTAGCACGCGGTCGATGATGGGCCGCAGCCGTCCGCCGGCAAGCCCGGGCACGACGTCGGCGGCAAATGCGGCCACGATCACCGCCTTCTGCGCCGCCGGCCGGGCCCGGAGCGTGGTCGAGATCAGGGAAATGCGGCGCCGCATCATCATGCCGAGGTCGATGTCCGTCTGGTTGCCGCCCTGCATGCCGATGACGACGATGCGCCCGTCGGTCGCCACCGCCTCCATGTTCCTGCCCAGGTATGACGCCCCCATGATGTCGAGCACCAGATCGGCGCCGCGGCCGCCGGTCAGCTCAAGGGTGCGCGCGACGAAGTCCTCGGTTCGGTAGTCGATGCCCGCATCAGCGCCCAGGGCGATGCACCGCCCAATCTTCTCCGGGCTCCCCGCGGTGACGAGGACCCGGCAGCCGCGCTGCCGGGCCAGTTGAATCGCCGCAGTGCCGACACCGCCCCCGCCGCCGTGGATGAGCACGGTCTCGCCGTTCTGCAACCGGCCTCGCGTGAAGAGAGCGTCGTGAGCGGTGATGAAGACTTCGGGGATCCCGCCCGCATCGATCGTGTCGATGTTGTCCGGAATCAGCACGGCCTGAGCTGCGCGCACCGCCACGAGCTCCGCATATGCGCCACCTTCGACGAGGAGCATGACGCGATCCCCGACTGACGGCGCGCTCACTCCCGAGCCAACATGTGCGACCACGCCGGATGCCTCGAGGCCGAGGAGCTCGCTGGCGCCGGGAGGTGGGGGGTAGAAGCCCCGGCGCTGGAGCAGGTCGGCACGGTTGACGCCGGCACCGGCAACACGGACCACGACCTCGCCCTCGCGGGCGACAGGGTCGGGGCGTTCCTCGATATGGAGTTGCTCCGGCCCACCAGGCGTCGCGACGACGATTGCGCGCACCGCTCAGGACCGCGGATCAGGCGTGGTGGCGGTCAGGAGTCCTGGCCGGCCAGGGAGGAGAGCCCGACGGGACCCGTCCAGACCGGACCGAGCCCGGCGGTGTTGGAGAACGCCGCGAACGACAGCTGCCAATCACCCTCGCCATCGGCGTACGAGGCGTTGTACCCGGTGTTCGAGATCTGCACGACATCGCCGGGAATGCTGAAGTTGTAATACATCACGGCCCGTGCGGTGCTGAGATTCACGCAGCCGTGCGAGACATCCGCACGACCCTGGGAGCCCACTGACCACGGCGCTGCATGGATGAAGTAGCCGCTGGTGGAAATGGCGGTGTCGTCATACACGGGATCGTCGTAATACTGGGCACCGCCGGGGATGCACGCCGCCGGGGTATGGAACGTCGGGCAGGACTTCATGACCACCACCGGGGTTTTGTAGAGGACGATCAACGTCCCCTGGATGGTCGCGAACCCGCCCTTGCCGAGGCTGACCGGGTAGGTCGCGATCAACTTGCCGTTGCTGAAGATCTGCATGGTGTGCGTGAGGTTGTTGATGAGCGAGACGTGCTTGGCGCCGACCGTGAAGCTCGATGTCCAGTCACCGAGGCCCCAGATGCCGTTGCCGACGCTGAACCCCTTGAGGTTGGCGTTCACCGTGACCCTGGTGCCTGCGGGCCAGAACGTGGCGGGGCGGAAATGGACGACGTTGGCGGTGAGCCAGTGCCATCCGCCTATCACCGCGGGCGTCGAGGTGACCTGGATGTGCTCGAGCAGTGCCGCACGCACGCCGACCGGGATATTGACGTTGAAGCGGAGATCGATGGTCTCGCCGACACCGACAACCGCGCCGTCATATGGCGTCATGCCGGTGAGCAGCCGGCTGCGCGCCGTTGTCGTGACGAATGTCGTCGTCTTTGTCGAGGTGGAGCCCGCCGTGCTGGTCGCCGTCGCAACCACCGTGTAATGTGCGCCCTGATCGAGCGGCTGGCTCATCTCCCACGAGCGCCCGTCCGCGGACAGCGCGCCCGGGAGCGCGGACGAGGAGCCGGCCTCGCTGAGCGAAACGGTGTCGAGGTGTCCCGTGCTGACGGCGACCGTGATCGGAGCGTCGAGGGGTACTTCCACGGCCGAGTTGGAGGGGCTCACGACGATTGTCGGGGGCGCCGCCACCGCCGGCGCGCCGGCGACGTGAACGGTGGGGATGTTGCCGACCGGGGGAGCCGTCGTCCCTGGAAGCGCGCACGAGGTGAGCAGCAATCCGCCGAGGGCAACGCCACCAGCGAGCATGAGGCCTCCGCGGCTCCGCAAAGTCTGGTCAGCCATGCATTTCCACCGTACCATTGTTCGGTCTCCGGACGCGCTCACACCGCGTGATCGATACGACAACGCAGCCGCCTTCGCTGAGGTTTCGCCGGATGGATCACTGAGGGATCCTGACGCAATGGTATCGCTCCTGTTCGATTGTCACGAAGTCGCGGCACGACTTGCGACAGGCGATCCGCCACTCCTGCTCGACGTCCGCTGGACGCTGGGCGGGCCATCCGGGGAGGCCGATTACCGCACGGGTCACCTCCCCGGAGCGCATTTCGTCGATCTCGATCAAGAGTTGAGCGCACCGCCGGGTCCGGGCCGCCACCCGCTGCCCGACGCAGCGTCCTTCGGCGAAGCGATGCGCCGGCATGGGGTGGACAGGTCGCGTCCTGTGGTCGTCTACGACGCCGCCACCGCGACGTCGGCGGCGCGCTGCTGGTGGCTGCTTCGATATTTCGGCCACCCGAACGTCGCGCTGCTGGACGGTGGGTATGCCGCCTGGGTTGCGGCCGGCCTGCCGGTGGAGGAGGGTGAGGATCACGACCCGTCCCCCGGGACCTTTGATCCCATACCCGGTGAGATGCCGCTGCTCGACGCTGCCGGCGCCGCAGCCATCGCACGATCGGGTGTGCTGGTCGACGCGAGGGCCCGGGAGCGCTATCTCGGGGAGGTCGAGCCGGTCGACCCAGTGGCGGGGCATATCCCGGGCGCTCGGAATCTGCCCTCGCAGCGGACCGAGCACCCCGACGGCAGCTTCCTTTCGGCTGACGCATTGCGCGAGCGCTACGCGGCGATGGGTGTGGCCGAGGGCACGCCGGTGGCCGTGTACTGCGGCTCGGGCGTGGTGGCCACCCAAGGCGTGTTTGCGATGGGTTTGGCGGGTATCGACGCCGCGCTCTACGCCGGGTCGTGGAGTGAGTGGATCGTCGACCCCGGCCGACGGGTCGAGCTTGGCGAGCCGGACTCGACCTCATGAAATGAGGCCGGCGCTCCCCCGAACGCCGGCCTCCCGAGAATGTGCGGCGACCCCTCAGACACTGCGAACGCGTCGCACGACGCTCGCGGTTCAATCGGAGAGTACCCCGCGACACCAGGCGATGTAAAGCGCGTGGGCACGGCCGTCGTGCCGGATGTACGCTAGCGCACATTGCGGACGGAGGATCACTGTGACCGCGGTTCTTCCAGATCGGTGGCTCAACGAGCTGAGTTCGCGCCTCACGCGACCTGCGCCTTGTTCGAGGCGACGGCGCGTTCGTCTGGGATGACGAGGACCGTAAGTTCTTGGACCTGACCTCGAGTGGCGCGACGACGCTCCTCGGCCACAACCACCCACGCGTCAGCGATGCGATCACCGGCCAGCTGAGCGCGTTCAGCAGTGTGCCGCCGGGATTCGACTACGACCTCCGCGAGGAGCTGTTGGAAGCCCTGAGCTTCATCATCCCGGTGTCGCTGACCCACGTCAGCTTCACCACATCCGGGTCGGCGGCAGTCGATCTCGCGATCACCTGGGTTGCGTCGGCATCGGATCGGTCGCGCATCATCGCGATGCAGCGCTCCGACCACGGATCCGGGATTGGCGGCAAAGGCGTGAGCGCGGGCCGGCGGCTGGGAGACATCGCCGGCCGAAGCCTCGAGGTGGTTCGCGTTCCGTTCGACGACCTCGAGGCGCTGCGGGCGCAGCTCGACCACCGCGTGGCGGCCGTGATCGTCGAACCGGTGCAGGTTGAGGCCGGCGTCCGCGTGCCGGCGGCGGGGTACCTCGCGTCGGTTGGCGAGCTCTGTCGCGAGGCCGGCGTGCTGCTGGTGGTCGATGAGGTGAGGACCGCGCTGCGTATGGGGCCGGCGCTGGCGTCGTCGGCCCGCGGTGTCGAGCCTGACATCGTGTGCCTCGGTTCGTCGCTGGCCAATGGCCTGCCGTTCGGGGTGACCGCCGTCGGGCCGGCGATCTCGCGGCGCGCCAGGGTGGCCAGGGGCGATCAGGAGGAGGCGTGCCCGCCGCTGGTCTGCGCCGCCGCCAATGCGACCATTCGAACGGCGCTCGGCCCAACATTGCGGACGCTGGCGGCGCTCACGTCGGAGCGCCTGCACGGCCGGCTGCGCGGGCTGCGTCTCGGTGAGATCAGGGATGTCCGCGGATCGGGTTCGATGGTTGCGGTGGAGACGAGCCTCAACGGCCCGATGCTGCTTCGCCACCTCGAGCAGCGAGGGATTCTCGCGCTTTCCGCCGGCACGGGCAGCGTCCGCATTCTCGCCCCGCTCATCCTCGAGCGCCGCGAGGCAGACGGCGTCGTCGAGGCACTGGCCGCGATCATCCTTGCGAGCCGCCCGCTGCGACGGCGGTCGATGACGGCCCATACAGCGGAAGAGGTGGAGGTCGTTTTGCCCGGCAGAGCCCTGCGTCGCCGGGCCAACGTCGCGCGCTAACCGATCCCCCTGGTCGGCCGCCGCGAGGTCGGATCAGTTGAGCCGCTCGACGACCATGGCCATCCCCTGGCCGCCGCCGACGCACATGGTCTCGAGGCCGATGGTCGCGTCGGCCGTCCGCAGGTCGTTGAGCAGCGTGCAGAGGATCCGCGCGCCTGTCATGCCGAAGGGGTGACCGAGGGCGATGGCGCCACCGTGCGGGTTGAGCCGGTCGTCGAAGGGATCGATCCCGATGCCGCGCGCCGACGGGATCACCTGCGCAGCAAAGGCTTCGTTGATCTCGACGACATCGACATCATCGAGGGTCATCCCCGCACGCTCGAGCGCCTGACGCGATGCCTCGATCGGCCCGAGTCCCATGAACTCGGGTTCCAGGGAGGTCAGTCCCGTCGAGACGATGCGGGCGAGCGGCGTGATGCCGAGCTCGCGCGCACGGGTGTCCGACATGATCACGACCGCGGCGGCGCCGTCGTTGAGCGGGCAGGCGTTGCCGGCGGTGACCGTCCCGTTCTCGCGGAACACGGGCCTCAGCTCGGCGAGCTTCTCGAGCGTCGTCTCGCGGCGAGGGCCGTCGTCCCTGGAGACCGTCCCGCCGCCGTTCGGCAGGTCGATCGGCACGATCTCGCGGTCGAAGAACCCGTCATCCTGTGCCGCGACCGCGCGCTGCTGACTCCGGAGCGCGAATCGGTCCATCTCCTCGCGGGAAATCTCCTCGCGGGCGGCGACGTTCTCGGCGGTCTGCCCCATCGCGATGTAGACGTAGGGATAGCCCTCGGGGTTGCCCGGCTGCAGGCGGTCGTTCTGGCACTGCGGCATGTCGCTCGACCCGTTCACAAACCGGGAGACGCATTCGACGCCGACGCTGAGGAAGACGTCGCCTTCGCCCGCGCGAATCGCGTGCGCCGCCATCCGAGTCGTCTGCAGGGACGACGCGCAGTAGCGGGTCACGGTCGTCCCGGGCGCGTTCACGCCGGTGAGGATGCTGATCACGCGTCCGAGGTTGAATCCCTGCTCGCCGCCGGGGAGCCCGCAGCCGCAGATGAGGTCTTCGATCGTCGCGCGGTCCAGCTGGGGCAGGCGATCGAGCACCTGGTTCACCACGCTGGCCGCAAGGTCGTCGGGGCGGATGTTCACCAGCGAACCCTTCATCGCGCGGCCGATGGGGGATCTGCCGAGGGCGACGATGACTGGCTCGGGCATGTGCTCTGTCTCCAATTGTCGTAAAAGGCTATTGTCGGCCGCGTGACGTACTTCATCACCGGAGCCACGGGATTCATCGGTCGCTTCCTGGTCCCGCTCCTGATGGCCCGCGGTGACAACGTCTTCGTGCTCGTCCGGCACGGGTCACGGGCGAGGTTCGCGGCGCAGCGAGAGCGTCTCGATCCGGGAGGCAAGCGCCTGCATGCGCTCAGCGGCGACCTCGCCGAGCCCGCGCTCGGCCTCTCGGTCGATGACCGGGAGCAGTTGCGCGGCGCCCAGTTCTTCCATCTCGCCGCGGTGTACGACCTGACCGCACCGGCGGAGGAGACACAGCTCGCCAACGTCACGGGCACGCGCAACCTCGTCGGCCTTGCCAACGAAGCCGGCGCCGGCCGCCTTCACCTGGTCAGCTCGATCGCCGTCGCGGGGCGATTCAAGGGCCGCTTCACCGAGGCGATGTTCGACGAAGGGCAGGAGCTCGACCATCCCTATTACAGGACCAAGCACGAGTCGGAAGGGATCGTCCGCGGTGAGGCGACAGTGCCCTGGCGCGTCTACCGCCCGGGAATGGTCATCGGATCATCCGAGACGGGCGAGGCGGATCGCGTCGACGGCCCGTACTACGCATTCAAGCTCATTCAGCAGATGCGCGATGCCTTCCCGCAGTGGGTGCCGTTCATCGGTCCCGAGGGCGGCCCGTTCAACGTGGTTCCGGTCGACTTTGTCGCCAAGGCGATCGACCACATCGCCCATCTCGACGGTCTCGACGGACGCGCGTTCCACATCGTCGACCCGGCGCCTCTGTCGCTCGGCGACACGCTCAACACGTTTTGCAGAGCAGCACACGCGCCCGAATTCGCACTGCGGATCGACCGGCGCATGGCACGGATGATCCCGGGCGGGTTCGCGGCGATGGGTTCGCTACCCGCCGTCAAGCGGATGCGCGAGCAGGCGCTGGCACGCCTCGGAATCCCCGAAGCGGCGTTCACCTACATGGACTACCCGGCGACCTTCGACGCGACCGATGCGCAGACGGCGCTCGCCGGCAGCGGTGTCGCGTGCCCCCCGCTGCACGAGTACGCGTGGAAGGTGTGGGACTACTGGGAGCGACATCTCGACCCGCAGCTTCCGACGCCGGCGAATGTTCGCCGCGTGGTCGGCGAGCGCGTGGTGGTCATCACCGGCGCGTCAAGCGGAATCGGTCGGGCGGTGTGCACGCACCTTGCGGCGTCGGGGGCGATCATCATCGGTGTCGCCCGGCGCGCCGAACAGCTCGAGGAGATGCGCGTCGAGGTCGAGGGCGTCGGCGGCACCGCACACGTGTATCCGACCGATCTGAGCGACCATGACGCGTGCACGCGTCTCATCGATCGAGTGATCGCGGATCACGGACGCGTTGACGTCCTCATCAACAATGCGGGGCGATCGATCCGGCGCTCGGTGCTGGATTCGCTGGATCGCTTCCATGATTTCGAGCGCACCATGAAGCTGAATTACTTCGGGGCGATCGCGCTGATCATGGCGGTGATCCCGGGAATGCGCGAACGCCGGGACGGCCACATCATCAACATCACGTCGATCGGTGGCCAGGCCTATCCACCGCGCTTCGCGGCATACGTGGCAAGCAAGAATGCCCTCGACGCGTTTTCACGCTGCTTCGCTCCCGAGGTATCGGGCGAGGGCATCGCCGTCACCACCATCCACATGCCGCTCGTCCGCACGCCGATGATCGCGCCGACCGGGATGTACAAGAACTTCCCGACCATCAGCTCCGACGAGGCCGCGGACATGGTTGTCGAGGCGCTGATCAAGCGACCCCACGAGGTGTCGACTCGCGTCGGCAAGTTCGGCGAGCTCGTACATGCGATTGCGCCCAACGTGCATCAGCTGATCATGGCCGGGGCCTTCCAGATGCTCCCGGACAGCGCATCGAGCTCACCTGGCGACGGAGACAGCAGCGAACAGCCGGTGACGCCCGAGGCCTACGCCCTCGGGATGCTGATGCGAGGCATCCACCTCTAGCGGAGATCTCTCACGAGGCCTCCGCCGGGTACCCGGCCGCCTGAAGCACCAGGTCATGGAGGAGGCCGTTGGATGAGATCCCCGTGCCGCCGAGCACAGGGTCGTCGCCGCTGCGATCGGTGAACCGGCCGCCCGCCTCGGTCACGACAAGCTTCAGCGCGGCGTAGTCCCAGAGATTGGCGCGCGATGTCCACCCGATATCCGCGGTACCCCGCGCGACGGCGAGGTGCGACATCGAGTTGCCAACGCCGCGGGCGTCCCAGCAGCGCCCGGCCAGCGCGACGAGCTTCTCCGCCTGGTTGGTGATGACGAAGCCTCGGATCGCGGTGTGGGTGATCAGCGCCTCAGAGATATCGGCGATTTTCGAGACGTGGATCCGCCGTCCGTTGAGAAATGCGCCGGCGCCGAGCGTCGCGTGGAAGCGAAGCCGCATGGCCGGCGCCGACGCGACGCCGACCACTGACACGCCGTCGCGCTGCAGGGCGATCAGCGTCGCCCAGGTCTCATTCCCCCGGACGAAGCTTCGTGTCCCGTCGATGGGGTCGATCACCCAGCGCCAGGTGGCGTTGCGGTCGCCGACGATCCCGAACTCCTCGCCGATGATCGCGTGGTCCGGGCGCTCAGTGGCGAGCCGGCCGCGGATATAGGTTTCGATCGCCCGATCCGCCTCGGTGACCGGGGAGAGGTCCGGCTTGGCGTCGATCTTGAGATCGTGAGCCCGGAACCGCTCCATGGAGATGCCGTCGGCCACGTCCGCGAGCTCGAGGGCGAGTGCGAGATCGTCTGTCACCGCGATTGAGCTTACCGGGCACGGGATGTGCCACCGTCCGCACGCGCGTGTAGCCTTAGCGGTCAGGTCCGCATTCGGTGCGGTGCGTCCAGACATTGAGAGGTAGTTCCATGACTCACATCAAACTCGACGTGCTCTCCGAGAAGGGCTACGCCATCCTCGGCGATGGTCCAGCGATCCCTCCAGAGGAGTGGGAGCGCCTCGAGTACGTCGACTGGAAATCAGGCGGCGACACCAACTTCGCCCCCCTCGCATCGGCGAAGGGTGAGATGGAGTGCGCCGGCTTCTGGGATCACGGCAAGCCCGACAAGGACGGCATCTGGACGTCGAACCGGGAGATCGCGCCGACGCTCTGCGCGTACGTCGAGGCGGTCGGGGCGAGGTATGGACGCGTCCGCGTGATCAAGCTCAACCCATCCTCCGAAGCCGATGCGCTGCGCCAGTTGCACCAGGACGACAACAACCGCCTCAACCCCGACGGTGAGGGGTGGGTGGTCCGGTCCTGGCTCGAGCTCAATGCCCCCGCGGGATCGGAGTTCATCCTGCGCGAGGTTCGCGATGATCCGGCAACCGAGAGCCGCATTCCGCTCCATCCCAGGCGCCAGCTCGTGATCGATACCGAGCGGCTGTATCACGTCGTGCACAACCCGGGGCCGAATCCACGCTATGCGCTGATCACCTCGTTCGAGTCGGGTGAACCGCTGAACCGGTGGATCGAGTTCGCAGCGTCGTGAGGCAGCCCAGCCGGTCTGACCGGGTGAGGTGCCAGGAGTGGCGCCGATATACTCTGGCCTTCGCGTGCGAGCGGGAGTAGCTCAGTGGTAGAGCACTACCTTGCCAAGGTAGGGGTCGCGAGTTCGAGCCTCGTCTCCCGCTCCAGCGTCTTCTGAGAGGCTGGACTGAATTCATCTAGCCCTTCGCACGCCTACCGCGACCCTGCGTTGCCTCATGTCGAGTAAGCCGAGAGTAGTGTGGCGCGCGACGTCGCCACCACTTCCGTGCTCCAGGCCACAGCGCGGGTGAGGTTCTGAAGTCGTAACACCCAGCCGTCGGTCTATTTCTCGGCGTCGTACTCCACGACGGTCGTCGCCGTGCGCACCTGGAGATACGCGGGTTGGCCCGGTGGTACGCCGTGCCCCGTGTCCATCGGAAACGTCTGTGATCTGCCCGAAAGCTTGCGCGTGTATGACTTTCCCCCAACCGCCCACGTCATGGTTGCCCCGGCTGCTACGCGGCTCATAGCGGCAAGGCCGCCCGTCGTGCTGCCGGCGAACGAGAAGAAGCCACCGCCTCCCCCGGTCTCGTTCCAGTAGCAGACCTGGCTTCCGACTGGGACATACGTCAACTGATCACCGCACGAACCGTCGAGGGGCACGTCAATCCCGACCGAGCTGACGGTGAGTTGGCCTACCGGCGTTGCGGTTGGTGAGGGGGCAGGAGTTGCGGTCGGCGTGGCGGTCGTCACCTCGGTTGGCGTTGGCGTGGGCGTGGACGCTGTCGGCGTGACCTGGGGAATCGCGGCAGTGGGGGACGATGGCATCGTTGCGGTGCCACAGCCTGAGAGACCGGTGACGAACAGCGCCCCAAGCGTCGGGAGCCAAGCTGATCGTCTGCTGAAGGAGGGAACCGGGGCGGACATCGTGTCTGGGAAACGTCCGCCTCGACCGAGCGTTACGTTCAAATTCCTGTGCGTGGCCTCTCGCGATATCGCGGATCGACAGATCGCTGAGGCGGGTCCGTCAATCGCCTCAGCCGATGACAGAGGCGGGTCCGTCAATCGCCTCAGCCGATGACAAAGGACCCCTGCGCGATCTGGCCATTGACTGCGGTGAGCGTGAACCGGTAGGTGCCGGGTCCGTCGGATGCGAACACGATCGACGCCTCCGAGGTTTTCGCTGTCGTTGGCCATGAGCTGCTCTGGAGGTCCTGATACCGCTGTCCACGTGGCCCGTAGAACTTGATGATCGGAAGCCCTCCCACAATGCAGCCGGGGCAGAGCACCCCGGGTGGCTCCGGTTTAGCGCTGAACGCGAAGCTCGGATACGGAGACTCATTGCCCGTTTGAGTAAAGGTGAAGTCGATTCTGGAGTCGGTCGCAACGATCGGGTGGAATGTGAAGTGGTCGGAGCCGAGCTGGATCGGCGCGGGCGTCGTGGCCGGGAGTGACCGCAGCTCGCTCACCTTGAACCGCAGCTGCCACGAGGCGGCTCGGTCGGTGTGGGCGTCGACGTACAGCCCACGGATGTGCATGGTCACCACGACGCTCGTATTGACCGCGGCGCCGCGCAGTGGTTCAAAATTGAGCGACCAGTTCCAGGGCGGCGCCAGCTGGAAATCACCGCTCCCGAGGTCATGTGGGTCGAGCGTATACGTGGTGCCGAACTGGTCAGTGAGTGTGGTCGTGGCGCCCAGCAAATCAGGTGGAAGGCCGCCGACGGGCCCCGCGACGGTGAACAGGACTTGCGTTCCCGAGTGATCCGCATAGGATCCGACAACATGCAGCGTCCACCCGTGATCGGTGGAGGTGTCGTTTGCGGGGACCACCTCGGTCGATGAGATGAGGCCGGTATTGGCGAGCAGACCGCCCGCGATCGGGATACGTTGGAGAATCGAGGCGTAGGCGGGAATGAGATGAGCGGCGACGCTGTTTCCGCCAACGAATATCGCCAACCCGATGGCGGCCGTGGCGATCCGGCGACGCACTGACGCAACACGCCGCGGTCGTGCCACGTCAGGCACCGTGGCCGCAGTTGCCAGAACGCGCGCAACCAGCGCCGGCGGAGCGTCGAGAGTCATCGAGCGCAGTCGCTCTTCGAGGGCAATGTCAGTGGTGCTATTGGTCATCTCGGTTCTCCAGAATGCTGCGGAGCCGGCGCAACGCACGGCGCGTGGCGATGCCCGCCGCCGCGGTTGAGATCCCCAACGCTGTTCCGACCCCCTCGTAATCCAGGTCGGCGCCGAAACGGAGCGCGACGACGGCCCGGTCACGGGGATTGAGTTCACGAATGGCGATCATCAACTGGTCATCCCCCACGAGCGGGGCTGGCGCGCTCGACGGCGCCGAGGCTGCCTCAGAACGGAGCCGGGACAGCAACTCAAAGCGGCGGCGCGCCGTCACGCCGGCATCCCGTGCGGTGCTGACCACGATGCGCCAGAGCCACGCCTCGACAGTGCCGCGGGTTGGGTCGTACTGGGTGAGCCTTCTGATGGCCTTGATCAGGGCGTCATGGGCGAGGTCCTCAGCCTCGACGTCCCCGCGAGCGACCATGGCCGCGAATCGATAGATGCGGTTCGCATAGCGCTCGCACAGTTCCTGGGCATCGGCAGGGCCAGCGTCCGAGACTCTCGGCACCGGACCGACGGCAGCCAGCGCGAGAGGCGGGGTGGGGGTCGCGCGCATCATGCTCCAACTACCGGAGTCCGGCCAAAAAAAGAACACCCCGCGGGTCGCCGCCGAATCGGGATGATCTGGCCTCGTGCCAGAGTAGGCTCAGCACGACTTGGAGCCGACATGCGACGCGCTAACGAGGCGTCGCGAAAGCCTCGACGTCGTCGGTCTCCGCGTACTCCGGGGTCACCAGCGCGAACCCGTCACCCACCGCAAGGACGCCAGGAGGTGACGCCAGCGAGATGGCGATGCTGGATTGAGAATCGACGAATGCCGGGAGCGGCAGTCTGCTTATGACCTTCCCCGTGTCGAGGCGAAGCGCGGTCAAGACAAATGTCCCCGCTGGAGTTTGCGGGCCGGGCAGCGGACGGTATGCAGGAGTGGAAGCCGTCGGCAACGCAGCGTAGAGCAGGTTGCCGGCGGTGACCGCGCAGGGTTGCGCCCCAGCGGTAAGGCTCATGCAGCCCAACGCAGGCCATTGCCTGCTCGCATTCCTCGCGACCCAGGTCGTCGCCCACGCCGGACCGCCATCGGCTGCGCGCCTGCAGTCGATGCCGGACTCGGTGACGGCACAGATGCTCCCGGCACCTCCGACCGGCACCACCGACCCGGCGACGCCGGTGAGGTCCCAGCGCACTCGACCGGTGCGACTGTCGAGCACCACCAGGTCACCGCCGGCTTCGAGTCCGTAGACGTTGCCAGTCGTGGTGGGCCGCAGCGGGCCCGGAGGTGCTGCAATTCTCGTTGGCGCGTTGGCGGGTGGGATCAGACCGATGGACGCTGCAACGGCGACTCCTCCGGGCGTGCCCGGATCGACTGTGTTCGAAAGCTGCGGCTCGACGTTCCAACCCGCCGGGACCTTCCACGTCCACCGCGTGGCACCAGTCGCGGCGTCAACGCCAGTGATACTTCCGCCTTCGCACGTCATGATGACGGCGGTCGGGATGCCATCGACCGGAGAGCCGGGCCCGATCACCACTGCGTTCGGCTGAAAACCCGGGGGCAGGTTGTCAGGGCAGCCATGCTGTGCGCGATCGCGCCACAAGGGGTGGCCCGTCTGCTCGCTCAGCCCAACCAGCGTTCCGTCTTCCTCGGAGACGACCACTGTCGAGCCAGTGAGAAGCGCAGGAATCTTCTGCCCGTCATCCGGGATGGTCACACTCCACCGCGCACGCCCAGTGTGCGAATCGTAGGCGACCAGCTCGCTGATCAGCGGCGCGTTCAAGCCGGGCCCTGGTGCCTCCGCATGACCGGTCGCCGCGAGGACGGTCGTCGCATCGGCCACGACGTCGAACAGGTTGGGATGGTCAGCCGGCGGGGCGACAGTCCACCGCATGCGTCCGGTCGCGACGTCTAACGCAGTGGCGCAACGCCCTTCGGGCCCAGTCCCATAGGCGGTATCACCCACGACCGTTGCAGGACGCCCCATCACGCCGGACCATACCGGCGCTGCGATGCCGACGCCCTTGGCGGCAGCAGTCGCGGACGCACTGCTCACCGCGTTGACTTGTGGAACAGAGCAGGACACCGCTGACAGGATGGTTCCGGGCGACTGACTACCGCAGCCCGCCACGCCGAGGGTCGCCGCCGCGGCAAGAGAGGTAACGCTCCAACCGGGGCGCACGCTCACGATGAACACGGGCGCGTTCCCTTCCGCGCTTCCCGATGTACCACCGAAGAAGCCATGCACGGAACCTAGCACCGAAGTGACTCATCGACATGGCCGTCACCAAGGCGTCGGATCGGCGCTCAATGTCTACTGACCGCGCTCCAGCTTCCACGCGGACCCGGTCCACGCCCAGACATCGATCGGCGTGATCGCACCCGGTGGTTTGCTCAACTCGCCGACGAGGCGGAGCCCGGCGCTGCCAGCGACCGTCAAGAAGCCCTCGATAATCACTGGTTTGGCCACCGGTGCCAATCGCTGCCAGTCAGAACCTGTCCACGCCCATCGCATCAGTGGCGCCTCCGTCGGGCCCTGACCGAAGAGCAACAGTCGACGCGTGACGGGATCCCAGCTGAGGCCAAGGAGCCCGTAGGCCGACGGAACATGCGGTGTGACGATCTGACGCCACGCCGTTCCGTCCCACGTCCATGTCTCGATCTCCGCGCCGACACCGGGGCCGACGACGCCGCCGAAGCCGGCAGCCATCAATGCATGCGCAGCGGGGTCGAACGCGAGCTCGATAATGCCGGTCGGCATGTACGGATCAGTCTGGCGATGGTCGATCCAGCGGGTGTGCGACCAGGTCCAGGTGTCGGTGCCGGACGTCGACGCGGGCATGAGCACCATTGCATTCATGGCCGGATCCCACGCCATCGCCGCCTCACCCGGAGGGGGACCGTTGAACCCCGAGTTCGAGCTTGTGCCACGTGGTGCCGTCCCACCCCCACGTATCGCTCAGGGCGGTCTGCGGTGGCCGGATACCTCCGAACAACAACACCATGTGGAGCTGCGGGTCGTAGGCGATGGCCGCCTGCTCGCGCCCTGAAGGGCTCGTTCGGGGGTGCCGGAGTTCCCAGTGACCAGCACTCCACACCCACGTCTGGGTGAGGCTGAGGGTCCCGCCGAACACGAGCACCTGGTTGGTTGCGGCATCGTCGGCGACGCTGTACCCGTCGGTCGAAAACGGACCGCGCGGTGTCGGTACCGGGTTTGAGATCGGACGCGCGTCGCCTGCCGGGCCTTGCGGTCTCGAGACCAAATAGCCGGCCACCCCAGCGGCGGCGATTGCAAGTATCAGCGCAGTCGCCGTCGATCTCATCGCGCCGCGGTCGCTGCCCATCGCATCGATCATGCACTCGTCGGCTGCGGCGCCAGCCGCCTCGGTCCCTGCCGGGGTTGCCTATGATGCAACCGACATCGGAGTTGGGAGAACGTAATGGCAAGTCGCAGCGCGCAGGTCAACCTGTTGAGCGGGGTCGAGCTCTTCGCTGGGCTGACCAAGAAGGAAGCCGCTTTCGTCCTGCAATTCATGCGCGACTACAACTATCCAGCCGGTAAGGTCATGGTGCAGGAGGGCGACAAGGGTGGACGCTTCTTCCTCATCGTGTCGGGCTCCGCAGCGGTCAGCCGGAAAGGACGGCGCATCCGCAGGCTCGGCCCCGGTGATTCTTTCGGCGACATCGCCCTCATAGACGGCGGCCCGCGCTCGGCGACGGTCACTGCGGAGACACCCATGAGCACGCTGACGCTCGCCTCGTGGAATTTCAAGGCCGCGCTGCTCGAGAACCCGAGCATCACCTACAAGTTGCTGCTCGTCCTGTGCAAGCGGCTGCGTGACGCGGAGTCGCGCGCGCCGATCTGACAAGGAGCATCGAAGGCTGCCTCAACGCGGCGGCAAGCTACGCGTCGTGGATGAAGTCGTTCACGTCGGCACACCAGGGCGACCCTCGCTACACGGTCATCCCGGAGCGCGAGCGGCCCAACCGATGCTAGGCGACGCCGGCGGGCACGCGCAGCTGGCGCAGGTCCCCGTCCACGCGTTCGGTGATGCCGATCCGGTCGAGGTGCTCGAGCAGCGGGACTGCGATGCGCCGGGTGGTGCCGAGCGCCTGTCGCGCCGCCGACAGCGTGAACGGCTGGGGCAGTCCGCGCAGGCGCTCCTCGGCGACGCGGGGCGCCGTGGGAAGCAGGGCGACGTCACCCGGGAGCAGGAGGATGGCGCGCGCAGCTGCTGCGGCACCGAGCTCGCGCCGTCCCAGACCGAGGGATTCGAGTTGCTGCCGCTCCGGAGCAGCGAACGGGTCGACCTCGAGCGATGCGATCAGCCGCGAAACCGCCCCCCCGAGATCCGGACGCAGCTCGGGTGCGCTCCCACGCTTGCGGACTCGGCCGCCCGACTCCTCGAGCTCCGGACACGCCCGCAGCAGGGCGGAGAACAGCAGCGGCTCCTCGAGACCCAGCCTTCGCACCAGGTCGGCACGCGAGACGCCGTTATCGATCAGCGCTGCCGGACGGCCGCCGATGGCGCTGCGGAGCTCCCGAACCCAGTCCTGCCAGCGCTTCTCGGTCACCAGCCAGGACCCCGCGGCGATGACACCGTGAGGCAGTGTGTCGTCAACCGGCACACCGATCCCGCGCAGCAAGGCGCGGCTCACCGCATGCCGCCGGCGCAGTTCCGCGCCGGCGTCCGGAATGCCATGCTCTGTCGCGAGAGCCGCCGCTCGAGCCGCGGCAGCGCCGCGACGGCGTAGCGCCGGTGGCGCCGGGTCGAGCACGGTCGCTCCGCCCACCACCTGGCGCCGACCGGGATCCCGGAGCAGCAAGCGGTCGCCCACCTGGAGCGGCAGTGGCGAGTCGAGGAGCAGGCGGACCACGGACGCGCCATGGGCACCGTCAGCCCCCAGCGCGCGAAGCCGTGCAGGCACCGCTGCCGCACCCACGTGAATCACCAGGTGGCTCGGCAGGTCCGCAGTGCTCGTCCGTGCGTCAACAACCCTGGTGAGGCGCCACGCATCGGGTGTCAGCAGCGCGTCGCCGCGGCGGACGCCCGCGCGCGCAACGCCGCGAAGATTCACCGCCACCCGGGCCGGGGCGGTCACGACCTCTGCCGCCTCGCCGAGACACTGGAGTCCCCGGACCGTGACGGTCTCGCCCCCCAGCTGTAGCGTGTCGCCACGGCGCACCGTTCCCGCCGACAACGTTCCGGTGACCACCGTCCCAGCCCCGCGCACCGTGAAGGAGCGATCCACCCAGAGCCGGACCCGCGCCGCCGGATCGGACGGTGGCAGGCCGGCAGCGAGCACTTCGAGCGCAGCCCGGAGTCCGTCCAGCCCGGCGCCGGTCTGCCCGGATACGCTCACGGCGGGGATACCGGCCAGCGTCGTCGTCGCGAGCATCTCGTGCGCCTGATCGATCGCTGCAGCAGGATCCGCGAGGTCGCTCCGGGTCACCGCCACGAGGCCATGTCGGACGCCGAGCATGTCGAGCGCCCTGACATGCTCGCCGGTCTGGGCGGCCCACCCCTCGTCCGCCGCGATCACCAGAAGCACCGCCGGTACCGGGCCCACGCCGGCGAGCATGTTGGTGGCGAAACGTTCGTGTCCCGGCACGTCGACAAACGCGATCCGTTGACCCGAGGCCAGCGTGGTCCACGCGTACCCGAGGTCGATGGTCATGCCGCGCCGGTGCTCCTCCGCCCAGCGGTCCGGCTCCATACCGGTGAGGGCTCGCACCAGCGTCGATTTGCCGTGGTCGACGTGACCGGCGGTGGCGATCACCTGCATGCGAGTACCGCGCGAACCAGGGTGTCGTCGTCGGACGGGGGAACGCAGCGGAGGTCGAGGAGGCACCGACCATCCTCGAGGCGGCCGACCACGGCCCGTTCTCCGGCACGCAACAACGCCGCATAGCGTTCGGGGAGGCTGACGGCCCAGCCGGGCAGGGCGACGCCCGGACCGCTGCCGCCTCCAACCTCGCCATCGCTCCGCACGACGCGCGCCTCATCGCCGAGCTGCGCGACGACCGCGTCGGCGCGCGCATGCAAGTCGCCGGCGTCGGCGTGCAGGGCCTGGGCTGTCGGTGTGCGCGGGCCGTTCAGTGTCGCTTCGAGCGCCGCGAGCGTGAGCTTGTCGACACGCAGGGCGCGAGCAAGCGGATGCCGGCGACAACGAGCGATGAGGTCGGCCCGCCCCGCGATGAGCCCCGCCTGCGGGCCGCCAAGCAGCTTGTCGCCACTGGCGGTCACCACGTCGGCACCGGCCCGCAGGGCGGTCGCAATATCCGGCTCGTCGGGAAGCAGTCGATCGGGTGCAAGCAATCCCGACCCGACGTCGACGACCAGCGGCGGTCCGAGGCCGGCAAGCTCGCTGATCGCGACCGACGATGTGAATCCGGTCATGCGGAAATTCGAGGGATGCACCTTGAGCACGCAGCCCGTGGGCTCCCCGATCGCGGCCACGTAGTCGGCTAGAGTGGTTCGATTGGTCGTGCCGACCTCTCGCAGCGTCGCGCCGGTGCATGCGACCAGGTCGGGGAGGCGAAATCCATCCCCGATCTCCACCAGCTCACCGCGACTCCAGACCACCTCACGGCCGCTCGCCAGCACGGTCACTGCGAGGAGCACCGCGGCCGCTCCGTTGTTCACGACCATCACGTCGCCGGCCTCGGGCAGTGCGGCGTGAAGAGCCGCGAGCGTGGCGCGTCCGCGCGTCGCGCGAGTGCCGTCAGCGAGGTCGAACTCGACGTCGACGTACCCCGACGCGGCGGTCAGCGCATCGCGTGCCGCCGCGGACAGCGGTGCGCGTCCCAGGTTGGTGTGCAACACCGTTCCCGTCGCGTTGATCACCGGCGTGAGACTGGTCGCACGCGCAGGCAGCCCGCGAAGCACGTCATCGATGAGGTGCGCCGGGCCGAGCGATCCGTCGCGCACACGTTCCTGCGACGCGTGGACTGCGTCACGCACTCGCGGCCGGCCGAGGCGGCGCTGCGGCTCGGCGAGCCGTGGGTCGGAAAGCACCGAGTTGGTCTGCGGGACAGCGCGGCGCGGGTCCGTCTGCATGTCGTACGACCTTACGGGCCCGGGCACAGCGTCGGCCACCGAGGCGGCCGGATGCCGGTCGGCGGAGGCGGCGGAGGCGGACGGGAATCGAACCCGCTTGACCGGGATACTCGGTCACACTGATTTTGAAGATCAGGAGGCCCACCAGGTGCCCAGACGCCTCCGGTCGCAAGGGTAGGACAGGCGTCACTGCCGGCGTGAGGCGCCGGACCAACCTGCCAACATCGCGGGCATGCAACTCACCGAGTATGCGCACGGCGGCGGCTGCGCCTGCAAGATTCCGCCCGGCGAGCTCGAGGAGATGGTGGCCGGACTGACCGGCGTGCCCAGCGACACACTGATCGTCGGTCTCGACCACGGGGACGACGCTGCGGCGGTCCGCCTTGGTGCGGATGGCATGGCCGTGCTCAGCACCGTCGATTTCTTCACACCGGTCGTCGATGATGCCTACGACTGGGGCCGTATCGCTGCGGCCAACGCCTTCTCCGACATCTATGCGATGGGCGGACGGCCGATCCTCGCGGTCAACCTGGTGTGCTGGCCGCGCGACGTGCTCCCCATGTCGCTTGCTGCCGAGGTGCTCCGAGGCGGTCTGGCGGTTGCCACCGAGGCGGGATGCCCGGTGGCGGGAGGACACAGCGTCGACGATCCTGAGCCGAAATACGGCATGGCGGTCACCGGCGTCGCCGACGCGGACCGTCTGCTCCGCACCGACGCCGGGGTGGCGGGGCAGCCGCTTTCACTGAGCAAACCGCTCGGGATCGGCGTGCTCAACGCGCGCCACAAGCAGACCGGTGAAGCCTTCCCGCAAGCCGTCGCAACCATGGTCGCGCTCAACCGCGCGGCCTCGGAAGCGGCACTAGCCGCTGGCGCACGCTGCGCAACCGACATCACCGGCTTCGGCCTTCTCGGTCACCTCTACAAGCTGGCTCGAGCCAGCAATCTCACCGCGGTGGTCGATGCCGGCGCCGTGCCCTATCTCGAGGGCGCTCGAGACGCGCTCGAGGCCGGGTACGTGAGCGGCGGCACGCGTCGCAACCTCGAGTGGGTGGCACCGCACGTCGGGTGGGGTGGGCGCAGCGCGGGGGACGAGCGCGAACGGCTCCTGCTCGCCGATGCGCAGACCAGTGGCGGGCTGCTCGTCGCCGGTGAGATCCCCGGATCGCCCGTCATCGGCGAGCTTGTCCCTCGCGGCGCGCACACCATCGAGGTGCGCTGAAGTTCTGGCCGGCTATGCCGGAAACTCGCGCTCCAGGAATGCGACGGTCTGCTTCCATGCCGCGGCGGCAGCCTCGGGGTGGTGGAACATCGCCGCGTTGTGGTTGTCGAAGGCATGATTGGGGCCGTGGTGGAGATGAAATTCGGAATGTGACCGCCCCGCGAAGGCCTTCTCGACCGCAGCGCGCTGGTCTGCGGTGATGTACTCGTCGGCGTCGCCGAAGTGGAAGAGCACAGGGCAGTGCACGTCCGCAGCCTTGTCGAGATTACCGGGAATCGCCGAGCCGTAGTAGCAGACGGCAACGTCGGGTTCCGAGGCTGCCGCGACGAGATAGGCCATGCCACCGCCGAGGCAGAACCCAAGGATGCCGGCGCGACCGCCGCGCACCTCGGGGACAGTGCGGAGATGGTCGACAGCGCTCGCCGAGTTGCGCGCGGCCTGCGCCATGTCCAGCTTCTGCATCGAAGCGAAGGCTCGAGGCAGCGCATTCTCAGACCTCTCATCGATGACGGATTCGCCATCGACCCTCGAGTACAGGTCGGGCGCGAGCGCCACGTAGCCAAGGTGGCTGAGGCGTTCGCAGACATCCTTGACGTATTCGGTGACGCCGAAGATCTCCTGGATCACCACCATGCCGGAGCCCGAGCCGGATTCGGGAAGGGTGAGATAGCCGGTGAACTCGTGGCCGTCGTCGCCGCGGATGTGTTCCTCTCGAGAATTCGCCATGGGCGGCAGCATACCTTGGCGTCAGTCCCGGTCCCGGGTGTCACCGTGGGCGGCGACACCCATGTTCACTGGTGCATTGTGTGATACTGGCGATATCAAACTCAGCGCGCTCGGTAGGCAGCTCTGAGGCTGCAGGTGAGCGCAGATGGAGGTCACGCGATGTCTGGAGAAGCCGACCAGATCGCCGGCAAGGCGAAGGAGCTGCAGGGCAAGGTCACCGGCGACGACGAGCTCGAATCTGAGGGAAAGACACAGCAGGGCGCCGGAAACGTTGAGCATGCCGTCGGTGAGGCCGGCGACAAGCTGAAAGGTGCCGGCCAGGCCCTCAAAGACAGGGCAGACGGCCGCTGATCCGCGCAAGGGTTGAGCGGCGCCTCAAGGAGGTGCGACCGTGAGAGGTGTTTCCCTACTCGGAGTGTTGTGGATCGTGATCGGCCTCGTGGTGGCTGCGACCCATCACTTCTTTGATCATGTCGGCACCATCGGGGGCATCCTCTCGGCGATCATCGCCGTGCTGGTGTGGCCGCTGATCCTCCTCGGTGTGAAGATCGCCATCGTCGTCTGACCACCGGCGAGGACTGGGCGCAAGCGGGGCTGGGAAGGTCGTCGCTCCTGGGGCTTGTGCAAGAGTTGGCCGCGCCGCATGGAGCAAGACATCCTCAGTGCCCAGTTCGTCGCCGGCCTTCAGGGCCTCGGTCTGCTTCGCACGTGGCCATTCCTCGACGCCGAGTCAGCGTCGCTGCGACTTGCCGAGCTGGAAGCGATATCCGCTGAGCGGAGTCACGAGTTGTTGGACGTTCGCGATACAGCGTCGGGATACGAGGCTTGGTCGGCAACCTATGACGTTCGTCTGAACCCGCTCTTGATGGCTGAGCAGCCGGCGATTCGTCCCGTGATCGAGAGCATTCCCCGAGGGCGCGCTCTCGATGCGGGTTGCGGCACGGGCAGGCTCACACGCCTCCTTGCTGGAGCGGGGCATGAGGTGATCGGCGTCGACACTTCGGAATCGATGCTGCGTCGAGCGCAAGCGATCACTCCAGGGGCGTCATTTCAACGAGCCTCATTCGGCGATCTTCCCTTCCCCGATGAGTCGTTCAACATCGTGTGCTGCGGCCTGGCGCTGACCCATACGACCGAACTGGCCTCGGCCCTTGCAGAGTTTGCTCGCGTCCTGAAGCGAGGCGGCCGGTTGCTGATCTCCGACGTGCACCCGGTTGCGGTTGCGACGGGCGCGCACGCGTTCTTTCGCCTCGAGAATGGTGCGCGTGCCGTGGTGCGCAACGAACTGCACTGGCACGGCGAATACGTCGAGGCGTTTGCTGCGACCGGCTTGCGGGTTCGTCAATGTCTCGAGCCTCGTTTCTCGCAGGAGGTGCTGGATGCGTTCGTCAGCAAAGGGAGCCCGCCGGCACTTGCTCACCTGCTCGGGCTCCCGTACGCGCTGATCTGGGACTGTATTCGAGAGACGCCGTCATGAATCCGGGCGGCGGCGGCGCAATCAACGGTGACGAGCCCTGGGCGTGGGAGGAGTCGCGCTGGCGCGGGTACGTCGGCCGTGTCCGAGCCGGCCGACCGCTGCGACCAGAGGCGTGGCCCGACGGCGCGGCCGTCGCGGTTGCGCTCTCGTTCGACTCGGATCACGAGACCATCCCGCTGCGCAGCGGGGAAACGCACCCCGGCAAACTGTCCCAGGGCGAATACGGCGCCCGGGTTGCGGTCCCGCGCCTCCTTCGGCTCCTCGACCGCCACCGGGTTCCGGTTTCGTTCTTCGTCCCCGCAGTGTCGGCGCTGCTCCATCCGCAGGAGATCGCAACGTGCGCTGCCGCGGGACATGAGGTAGCGCTTCACGGGTGGATCCACGAATGGAACGCGACGCTTGACCGTGACACCGAGCGCGATCTGATGATGCGCAGCGTCGAGGTCATCGAGCGGCTCAGCGGCTCGCGCCCGGTCGGCATTCGCACACCCCAATGGGATTTCAGCGCGAACACGCTCGACCTGATCCGGGAGTTGCACCTCACCTACGACTCCTCGCTCATGGCTGACGACGAGCCCTATGAATTACTCGCTGACGGCGTCCCCACCGGCATCGTCGAGATCCCCGTCGAATGGATTCGCGACGATGCGCCGTACCTGACCATGGACCGTCACGCATCGACCCGGCCGTACACCCCGCCGCGCGAGCTGCTCAGCATCTGGCTCGACGAATTCGAGCGCGCCCGCGAGGAGCGCGGTCTCTTTCAGCTGACGATGCATCCTCACATCATCGGGCATCGTTCTCGCATCGTCGTTCTCTCGGAGTTGCTCGAGCACATCTCAGCGGCGGGGGACGCGTGGTTCGCACGACACGACGAAATCGCCGCGTTGTGTCTGGCGAACGCCAAGTAATCACGCGATGCAGTTCGGGGTCTTCCTGCCTCCATTCGCGGAGTTCGCAGAGCCGCAGCGCGTTGTTGCGCTGTCAAAGCAGCTCGAGGAGTTCAGGCTGGGACGGGCTTTTCCTGTGGGATCACATGCTCGCAACACCTGGGATGCCGGTCGCAGATCCGTGGGTGATCATGGCCGCCGTCGCGACGGTCACCCAGCGGATTCGCCTCGGAGCACTGGTGACACCGCTGCCTCGACGGCGACCGTGGGTGTTGAGCCGCCAGCTGGCGACGCTCGATCAACTCTCGGGCGGGCGCCTCATCGGAGGCATCGGACTCGGCGGCGACGGATGGTCGGAATTCAGCGCGTTCGGTGAACCCGTGGATCCGGTTGTCCGTGGCCGGATGCTCGATGAAGCGCTCGAGCTGGTCCGGCGATTTCTCAGCGGCGACGCGGTCAGCTTCCAGGGTCGGCACTACGTGGTGAATGCACCGCCACTGTTGCCCAGACCACGTCAGAATCCGCTCCCCATCTGGGGTGCGGTTCGATGGCCAAACCGAAAGCCGCTCGCGCGGATTGCGAAGCTCGACGGATGCTTCCCGATCTTCGGCTCATCGAGTGGACTGCCGCCGCCCGACCCTGCGGACATCGCCGCGCTCCACGCCCAGCTCGTCGACCGTGGCGCCCGCTTCGATATCGACATCGCGGTGGAATGTGCGCTCTCTCTCGAGGAGCCTTCCTCCATTCCGGAGACGGTGGCAGCGCTGGAACGTGTCGGCGTGACCTGGATGCTGGAAGCCTTTCCACCAGGCACTGCCCCGGATCGCGTGGCCCGCGTGGTGAGCAACGGGCCGCCGACCGCCTGACCGATCGCGGCCGGCATCGCCCTGCAAGGTACGACCGCTCGGCTGCAACGACGGCGTCGGACCGCACCGCACTGGTGCGAGAGTCGGCGGGTGACCCGCCTGTACGAATGGGGCGCGACCATCCGTCGCGCCGGCATCGCCGACATCGCGGCGCTTGCCCATTTGCGCTGGCTGTGGCGAACCGACGAGCGTGGCGAGCACGGACTGTCACCGGCGGAGTTCGAGAGGGCCTTCCGACTCTGGTGGGGCTCACGCCGGGAGAGCCACGTCGCATACATCGCGGAGCGCGAAGGTGATGCCGTCGGCATGGCATGGCTGGCCATGTTCGATCGGATTCCACAGCCTCGCGATCTCAGGCGCCTCGCCGGCAACGTGCAGAGCGTGTTCGTCCTCGAAGCCGTCCGCAACCAGGGCGTCGGCACAGCGCTTGTCGAAGCGGTGATTGCCGGCGCGCGCGCCCACGGCGTGGGCTACCTGATCGTGCATCCAAGTCAGCGCGCCTATCCCCTCTACGAGCGCCTCGGTTTTGCCACCACCAACGACCTCCTGCACATGGACCTCGACCAGGAGCCGGCGACAGCAGCGGACTGACCTTCGCCGTCAATCGAGCTGTTTCTCGAACCAGTGGTGCGCGTAGGGCTCGTCGCTGAAGGACGGGACCTCCAGGTAGCCCGCGGAGCGGTAGAGATTGATCGCCTCCACGAGCGTTCCGTTCGTCTCGAGCCGCAGCGTACGTATTCCACGGGAAGCCGCAATCGCCTCGAGCTCCGTGAGCAGGCGACGACCGACGCCGCGACCTCGCGCCGAGCCGTCCACCCACATGCGTTTGACGTCGGCCACGGCCTCGCCGTGAAACTTCAAGGCGCCGCACCCGACAGCACGTGTCCCCATCCACGCCAGCACGAGGACTCCCGCGGGCGGGCGAAGCTCTGCGTCGTCGGCGCTGATGCTGCGTCCGGGGTCGAAGCCGGCCTCGAACCTCCTGTCGAGCTCGGCGAAATACGCGTTCACGCACTCACGAGCCTGCGGGTCGGACGGATCGACCGCGGCGACCACGGTCGTGGAGCCTGCGTCGTGCGCTTGCATGAGCACTCCAAACTGTGCAGTCCTTCCAGCCAACTGAAGGGAAAGGGCGGTCCGAACGGACCTGCCTGATGATGAAGAATCGGGAGGCGCTGTGAACAGTCGCGCCTGCGCATCACGGGACCGGGGGTGGTCGCGCTTTCGCTGACCGGCACGCCGACTCTCGTTCTCACCGACGCAAACGGGAACCTGCGGATCACGCACGAAACGTTGGAACTCGACACGCCGTCACGGCACCCGGATCTACCAGATGGCGACGCCCATGCCCCCGAAGGTCGCGATCGCCGAGGTGAACGTCGCCGTTGAGATGGTCCTGCGCAGTCCGACGCCGACATCGATGACGGTGACCGTCCCGGCCACCGAGTTGAACCCGACCACCGTGACGGTGTGCTCCTCGGTGGTGTAGGGCACGGCCCTTCCATCCCACGCGCGCCAGGTGCTGGTACGCGAGTAGGCGAAGTTGAAGTTGATCCACACGACCACCGGATGCCCAAGCTGGATCTGGTACTCGATCTGGCTCGTGGTCCATCCGGTCCGAGCCAGGACGGTCGCGCCGGCGCGCTGCGCGACAGCGGCGATCGGCGGGTAATAGACGCCGTACCCCGTGTAGTTGGTTTCCGAACCATCGACATTGCCCACGAAGGCGGCGTACGGATCCCCCCAGTCGATCGGTCGCTGCCCGGACACCACTGCTCGCTGCGGCTGCTTCGGGAGCTCCGCAAAGACCCACGCCTGGGTGAGCGCGATCCCCTTCGCCTCCAGCGCGACCGCCAGGGCTGCCGATTCGCAGTCGAGCCGCATGCTCTGGTGGATGGCGGGCGCGCTCAGGTACGCCGCGGTTGCGATGTGACAGACGTTCACGTGCCCTCGAGTGGGAATCGCGGTGGAGGAGCAGCTCGTCGCCTGCCAGCCGGCAAGCGCTGCGACTGGCCCTGCCGCCATGGCGCCCAAACCCACGCTCAGGGTCGTCAGACCCGCGGCCACAAGAACCTTCCGTATTCGCACGTCTTCGCCTCGTTCGAGGAGCACACGCGTGCCCGATGCGCTGACCGTAGGAGCGCTGCCCGGACGATCACGTCAGGGCCGACGATCCGTGAGCCACGCGTTACAGGATCGTCGGAGCGACGGGTGGTCGCCGGATCCGAGCCTGCGACTACTGCACGGTCGGCGACGGCGGGCTCGCGAGGGCGTCACCCACCAGGATGGTCTGAATCGCGCGCTCGCTTTCGACCGTCGCGAGCACGATGACCTCGTCCCCCGCGTAGAGCACGGTCTCCGGGTCGGGGATGATCATGTGCATGCGCCGGACGATCGCCACGATCGCGGAATCTCGCGGAAGACCGAGGTCGCCGATGACCGCGCCGCAGGCCGGCGACTCCTCGGCGAGCGTGACCTCGAGCAGGTGCGCCGAAGCTCCCTCGAAGCTCATCAGGTGTACGAGCGAGCCGATCGACACCGCCTCTTCGACAAGCGCCGTGTAGAGCTGTGGCGTGGAGACGGGGACGTCGACGCCCCAGCTCTCGGTGAAGAGCCACTGATTGCTGGCGTTGTTCACGCGCGCGATGACGCGCGGCACAGCGAACTCCTGCTTGGAGAGCAGCGAGATGACCAGGTTGTCCTCATCGTCGCCGGTCGCGGCGACCATGACGTCGACCTCCGCCATCCCCGCCGCCTTCAGCGAGGAGACCTCGCACGCGTCTGCGACGATCCAGCGGACCTCGACCTGGGCCTGGAAACGGGCAACCTGCTCGGGGTCGACCTCGAGGATGAAGACGTCATGGCCGTGCTCCTTGAGGTCTGAGGCGACCGCCATGCCGACGCTCCCCCCGCCCGCGACCGCGACCTTCATCACCGCGCCTTGGTGGCAACGGCGACCGCAACGGGAGAGGGCGTCGCCAGCAGTGCCTCGAGCGCCGGGAGGTCGTCCTTCATCACGACGAGATGGAGAAGGTCGCCGTCCTGGCCCACCAGGCCGGCGGTGTCGAGACGCGGAGTGCCGGCGCGGGTGACTGCGACCAGGCGCACCTTGCCATCCGATTCGAGGGTTGCGAGCTTCTGGCCGGCGAGGTGCTCAGGGAGCACGCGGTCGATGAGGAGGAGCGTCCCGGTGGCGTCGCGCCAGTGCGGGGTGAACTCGTCGGGGAGCAACCAGCTGCGCACCTGGTCGACGGTCCAGGTGACCGTCGCCACGGTCGGAATGCCGAGGCGCTGGTAGACCTGCGCTCGCTGCGGATCGTAGATTCGCGCCACCACGCGTTCGACACCAAAGGTCTCGCGCGCAATCCGGGCGCTGAGGATGTTGGAGTTGTCTCCCGACGTCACCGCTGCGACGGCGTCGGCTTCCTCGATCTTCGCGTCGTGGAGGGCAGTGCGATCAAATCCCGATCCCTCAACGACAATCCCCTTGAAATCCGAGGGCAATCGACGAAATGCCTTGCGATTTCGATCGATGATGGCCACCGAGTGTCCCTCGGCTTCCAGGTTGCGAGCGAGCCCGGATCCGACCCGCCCGCAGCCGACGATGACGATGTGCACCGCTCCATTCAAGCAGGTCGCTCCGGCGGTGGGCGATCCCGCCGCCAAGTTCGGCATGGGCCATACTGCGGCCGTGGAAGAGCCCGAGCAGGTGCCGATGGCATCATCGCGCCCACTTGGTCCGGACGCACCCGGAGTCTCCGGAGCCGGTACCTATCCTGAGTCCTGGGCGTACCGGCTCAAAAACCGGCTCCTCGGTCCGCCGATGGTCTCCGAGCAGCTGACCCAGGAGCGGTTGTCGACTCCCGTCGCAATCGGCGTGCTGGCGCCGGACATGATCTCCTCGTCGGCGTACGGCACCGAGGAAATGCTCGTCGTCATGGTGCCGATCATCGGACTGGCGGCGTTCTCGATGGTGATACCGATCACGCTCGCGATCCTCGCGGTCATGGTGTTCGTGATGATCTCCTACAGCCAGGTCATCGGCGTGTACACGAAGAGCGGTGGCTCATACGTGGTGGCACGCGACAATTTCGGACCGAACGTCGCCCAGGTGGCGGCGGTGGCATTGCTCATCGACTACACGGTCACGGTCGCCGTGCAGACCTCGGCGGGGACTGCGGCATTGTCGTCGGTGTTTCCGGCGCTGCGGCCCACGCTGATCACCGTCGCCATCACCGTCGGCGTCACGCTGATCATGCTGTACGGCAATCTCCGCGGCATCCGGGAAGCCGGCTCCATCTTCGCCATCCCCACGTACTTCTATGTGGTGTCGCTGTCGGCCGTCGTGATCACCGGGCTGGTCAAGGGTATCCTCGGCGGACTTCACGCGCACGCGCTGCCGAGCGCTGCAGCGCTCGGGTATCCGATCGGCCATCAGCGCGGATTCCTCATGGGATTGGGGATCTTCTACTGCCTGCGCGCATTTGCGAACGGCGGATCCTCGCTCACCGGAATGGAGGCGGTCTCCAACGGCATCTCCAGCTTCCGCAAACCCGAAGCGCGACACGGACGCATCGCGCTCGTGATCATGTGCAGCATCCTCGGATTCCTGGTGCTGGGGACCTCGCTGATCGCGTACTGGACCCACGCCGTTCCGTATGCGAGTGGCAGCCCGACGGTGGTCTCGCAGGAGGTGCAGTACATCCTCGGGAACACGTGGGTAGGCACCGGGCTCTTCTTTCTCGTGCAGGCGGCGACGGTGATGATCCTGTTCACCGGTGGCAACACGAGCTTCAACGGATTTCCCTATCTGGCGAGCTTCGTCGCCGGCGACTCGTTCCTGCCGCGCCAGCTGACCCGGCGCGGGCATCGGCTTGCATTCTCGAACGGCATCTTCGTGCTCGCCGCCGTGGCGATCCTCCTGATCATCGTCTTCAAAGCGAATCTCAATTCGCTGGTCGGGCTCTATGCGATCGGCGTCTTCACGGGCTTCTCGTTCGCCGGGTTCGGCATGCTCAAACATCATCTGACCCACCGCGCAAAACGATGGCGCCTCGGCGCGGTGATCAACGGGTTTGCGGGAGCGCTGTCGGTCGCCGTCGTCGGCATCCTCCTGGTCACCAAGTTCTTCGAGGGCGCCTGGATCGTGGCGGTGATCGGACCACCGCTGTATTACGGCCTCATCCGGTTGCACAAGGAGTACGTTGTCGAGGAGAAGCAGCTCGAGACCGGTGCGCTCGCCGCCGCTGAGGCGCCGGTCATGCGGCGCCATGTCGTCCTGGTGCTGATCGGTCAGCTCGACATGGCGGCGGCACGCGCGGTCCAGTACGCGCGCACGCTGCGACCGGACGAGCTGCGTGCGGTGCACTTCAACATCGACGCGGCCGCGACCGAACAGCTCAAGGACGAGTGGAGCAGGCTCGGCCTGGCACACCTGCCGCTGGACATCGTCGAGTGTCGAGACCGCCGGTTGGAGCGCGCCGCCCTCGAGTACGTCGCCGATATCGTCGCCGACGGCACGACGGAGTGCACCGTGCTCCTCCCTCGTCGCGCGTTTCATTCGCGGCTCGCGCGCGTGCTCCACGACCGCACCGCCGACCGCATCGCGGATGCCGTCGGCACCGTCGCGCACGTTGCCGCGACCATCGTTCCGTTCAATCTCGAGGCCGCTCAGCGGCGACGGTTCCGGCCCACCGCGGTCCGTCCCGAGACGAGCCGGCGCAAGCCGATGCGCGGCGCGGGCGTCGACCGGGAGCTCGCACGCCGCGCGACCGGAACCATTCCCATCAGCGATGTGACCTGGCGCACCCGGGTTCGTGTCGCCGGACGCATTCGCTCGCTGCGCGTGCAGACGGCCAAGGGAACGGCGAACCTCGAGTGCGAGATCACCGACGACACCGGAATCCTGCTGCTCGTCTTCCAGGGCCGCCCCAAGATCCCGGGGATCGAGCCCGGCGCGCGACTCATCGTCGAGGGGATGGTCGGGTCCTGGCAACGCAAGCTTGCGATCCTCAACCCGGATTACGAGCTGGTCAGCGAGTAGCGTCAGGTGTCGAGCGCAGAACCCGCGGTCGACCTGTGGACATTGAGCGATCTCTGCACCCCGTGGTGCATTCGGGTCGTCGTGACGCTGCACATCGCGGAGCACATCGCGTCGGGTGTGACCGACATCGCAGCCCTCGCGACTGCGACGGCCTCCGATACCAACGCCTTGCACAGCGTGCTGTCGTATCTGGTCGCGCGGGGTGTCTTCATCGAGGACGTGCCGGGACGGTTCGCGCTCAACGGCGCAGCGCAGGGACTGCTGGACGCCGGGTTATTTCTCGGCCTCGATGGGATCGGCGGCCGCATGACTCAGGTATGGAGCACGCTGCCGTCATACGTCCGGACCGGCAAGCCCGGGTACGCGGATATTTTTGGGGCACCGTTCTGGGACGACCTGGCTGCGCACCCTGACGTCGCTGCCGATTTCGATGCATTGATGAGCTATATGGGTCACGGCACGCCCGATGCGGGGCTGAACCTTGCCCGCGGAGGATGGGAGGATGTCCACACGCTCGTGGACGTTGGCGGCGGGACGGGGGCGATGCTCGCGGCGTTGCTGCGCGCCCAGCCTCATCTTCGTGGCACGCTCGTCGATCTTCCCGGTCCCGTGACGCGATCGCGGGAAATCTTCGAAGCCGCGGGCATCGCTG
Source organism: Candidatus Dormiibacterota bacterium (assembly GCA_963708605.1). Classification (GTDB taxonomy): domain Bacteria; phylum Chloroflexota; class Dormibacteria; order Aeolococcales; family Aeolococcaceae; genus Palsa-851. Next base: position 117,417 of record CAVPTG010000001.1, read on the forward strand.
ACAGGGTCACGGCGGTGGCGCAGAGCTTCTTCGATCCACTCCCCGCCGGGGCCGATGTCTACCTCTTGAGAAAAGTCCTCAACGACTGGCCGGACCGTGAGACCGTCGAGATCCTGCGTCGTTGCGCGGACGCCGCTCGACCGTCCGGAACCATCGTTGCGATCGGGGGCGTGGTGCCCGACGGGGCGCCGAGGCCGCTGAGCGTGGAGATGCTCCTGGTTGGAGGCCGGACCAACACGTCGTCCGAGTTCCGCGAACTGGCGCGGCAGGCCGGCCTCGAGGTTGTCGCCACCGAGAGCGGCCTGTCACATTTCCTGGTCGAGTGCCGTCCCCTGGTGACCGGATAACGGCTACCGGGGCACGTCGAGGAGCCACGGAAGCGCCTCGGCCATGGGGCGGACCAGCGCCTCTAGGTGGGCGCGATCAAGATGCCCGGCGGCCTCGAGCGCGAGCGCCGCTCCCAGCGCGGCGGCCTCGGCGTGGTGGCCGGTCTGGCCGTGTTCGACCTTCCACGAAACGAGCGAGGTGCGCCCCTCGGTGAGGTCGAGGATCTGGCGGTGCAGCGCCTCCCACTCCGTGGTGCGGTGTGCCTCTTCGATCGCCGCGAGGGCCGCGGATTCCGCCGCGCGATATCTCTCGAGGTGGGGGAGCCCATGGATGTCCCATCCGTGTGCGGCGCGCTCGATCCCTAGCGGTGAGAGGGTGCGCAGGTCTTCGAGGAGTCGAGCGGTGGTGCGATCGTCTGCCGTGTAGCCGTAGCCGTCACTGTCCATGCGGCGACTCTGACACGACGCGCGTGGCAATCTACTCCACGCATGGTGACCCAGGACCGACCGCTCGACCACACCGTTGCGCTGGTCACCGGTGCATCGAGCGGGATCGGCGCCGCCACCGCCGTATCGCTGGCGGGGCTTGGGGCCACGGTCGCGCTCGTCGCGCGCCGCACCGACCGGCTGGAGGAGCTCGCCGAACAGCTCAGAGCCCAGGGTGGGACATTGACCGTGATCACGGCCGACGTCACGCAGCAAGCCGAGTCTGAACGTGCCATTGAACAAGCCGTCAGCGAGCTCGGCCGCCTCGATACGCTGGTGAACAACGCCGGCGTGATGCTGCTCGGGCCGGTTGTGGACGCACCCGTGGAGGAGTGGGAGCGCATGGTGCGGATCAACCTCCTCGGGCTGCTCTACTGCACCCACGCGGCGTTGCCGCATCTGCTCCGAGCCGCTGAGGACGGCCCGCGCCGGGTTGCCGACCTGGTGAACATCAGCTCGGTCGCGGGCCGCGAGACCCGCAACGGGAGCGGGGTCTACAACGCGACCAAGCACGGAGTCGGGGCATTCAGCGATGCGCTGCGAAAGGAGATCACCACCCGGCACGTGCGCGTCTCCCTCGTGGAACCGGGCGCGACCGCCACCGAGCTCGCCTCGCACAACCGGCCCGAAGTGCTCAGCGGCCTCCAGCAGCGGTTCGGCCGGATCGAGCGCCTCACGGCCGAGGACATCGCCGATGCGATCGCCTATATCGTCACCCGCCCGCGCCACGTGGCGGTCAACGAGGTGCTCATCCGCCCCACGGATCAAGAGTAGGCGGGGGCGTTCCAGGGGCCCTGCTGGAGGCCACGGGAACAACGCCGGCGATCGGGGTCGAGGTCTGTGAACGGGCGTCCAGTACGAAAAATCCCCCGATAGGGTGATTTTTCGTTCGAGGAGTTGACAAACCCTCCTCGCTTGTCCAACCATCCGGACGCTGCCTCACAGAAGTTGGGTGGCGACGCTTGTCGCTACCGGAGCGGATGGCGTCGCAGACAGTGGGTTTCCGGTTGGAGGACAAAGCTCTGATGCGCTTGCAAGATGCTGTCAGGGGCCGGGGGTCCCAAAAATTCTCGAAGGCGAGCAAGCTGACCGTGGTCGGTGCCGCTGCCATGGTGGCCGCGGCCTGCGGAAGCACCTCGACGCCGGCGAGCTCGGGCGCCTCCAATCCCGGCGTCCCGTCGTCGATCAACGTCAGCGCCTTCACCACCGACATCGCGTCGACGATGAGCGCGCTCAAGCCACTGACTCAGTACGCCACCAAGGGCGCCAACACGCTGCTCATCGGCGTGATCCTCCCCGACACGACCTCCTCGGTTCGCTGGGTTGACTTCGATCAGCCGTACCTGACCGCGGCACTCGCAGACGCGGGCTTCAACCAGAACCAGTTCCGAATCGACAACGCCCAGGGCAGTGATGCGACCGAGCTCGACGTTGCCAATGCGGACATCAACCTCGGCGCCAAGGTCCTGATCATGTGCCCGCTCGACGGGCCCACGGGACTGGCGATCGCGCAGCTCGCCCAGTCCAAGGACGTCACCCTGGTCAGCTACGACCGCGCGGTCTTCCCCCATCTGGAAAGGCCTATTACGTCAGCTTCAACAACGAGGCTGTCGGCGAGCTGATCGGCAATGGCTTCGTGCAGCTGCGTTCAGTCGTGGGGCGTCTCCAACCCCCAGGTCTACGTGCTCAACGGCGGTGAGGACACCGACCCCAATGCCATCTCCTTCGCGAGCGGCTACAACAAGGTCGTGTGGGGCCAATCGGCAAAGACGGTGGCCGCAGGCGCAACCAACAGCCAGGGTATGAAGCTCGTCAGTGAGAACTTCTCGCCGGGGTGGTCGAACACCCAGGGCGGGACGATCTTCCAGCAGGAGTTCACCGGCCATCCCTCGATCAACGCGACCATCGAGGCCAATGACGGGCTTGCGAACGCCGTGATCACCGACCTCAAGAACGATGGCGTGCCCGCCAAGAAGATTCCGACCACCGGCCAGGACGCGACCGCCCAGGGCATGGCATGGATCCTCGAAGGCTACCAGTGCGGTTCCGTGTACAAGCCGGTCTACAAGGAGGCCCAGGATGCGGTCGCCATGGCTGACATCCTCCTCTCGGGCAACACCGTGCCCGCTGGGCTCCTCAACGGCACGACCATTAACCCGGCCAACACCAGCATCACCGAGCCTGCGTCGCTCCTGACCGCAACGTGGGTCAACGCAGCGAACATGGAGAGCACCGTGGTCAAGGACGGTTTCGACCAGGCGTCGGCCATCTGCGCCATCGCCGGTGCAGCGCTCTGCACGGCGAGCAACATCTCGTAATCGAGTGAGGCGGCGTCGATCGCGGCGCCTCCTCAATGGAGCGGCCGGGTCGCCCTTCGGGGCGGCCCGGCCTGCCCTCATCCCAGGCGGTCGGCATCACCCGGAGATTGGGGGAGGGCGGTCCGGAGCCGCGCGACTGCGAACGGGAGCCGTCGGTCCGGACCGTGGCGATCACGTCAATGCCATCGACAACTCATTGATCTGAGGCGACTGAGATGAATCACGACCCCGGGGCAGGGGTGAGTGGCGAGAGGACGGCGTCATCCGAGCCGCTGTTGAAGCTGCGCGGTGTCGACAAGCACTTCGGTGCGGTCCAGGCGCTCTACCAGGTGAACCTCGATCTCCCCGCCGGCCAGGTCACCGGGTTGTGCGGCGACAACGGGGCGGGCAAGTCGGTGCTCACCCGCTGCATCGCCGGGGTCCACCAGATCGACCACGGGCAGATCTTCTTCGAGGGCCGCCCGGTGCACATCCGCACCACCCGCGACGCCGCCGGCCTGGGCATCGAGACCGTCTACCAGGACCTCGCCCTGGCCGACAACCTGGACATCGTCCAGAACATGTTCCTGGGACGGGAGCGGCTCCGCCGGGGGTTGCTCGACGAGGATTCCATGGAGCGGGCGGCGGCGGAGACGCTGAGCAGCCTGCGGGTGACCACGGTGCGCTCCATCCGCCAGCCGGTGGCCTCGCTCTCGGGTGGCCAGCGCCAGTCGGTGGCGGTCGCCAAGGCGGTGATGTGGAACTCCAAGGTGGTCCTCCTCGACGAGCCCACCGCAGCCCTGGGCGTGGTCCAGACCAAGATGGTCCTCGACCTGGTGCGCCGGCTCCGCGACCACGGTCTGGCGGTGATGGTGATCTCCCACAACCTCAACGATGTCTTCGAGGTGGCCGACCGGATCGCCGTGCTCCACCTCGGCAGGATGGTGGCCGAGGGACCGGCCTCCGGCTTCGACCGGCAGAGCGTCATCGAGTACATGACCACCGGCGGCAAGAACGGGAAATCGTCCCTGCCGATGAACGCCACCATCGTCAAGGAGACCGCCTGAGCCATGGCCGGGACCGAGCACGACTCGCCGATCGCCGCCGCTGAGCCGGTCGTGGACCTGACCGCGGCCGCCCCCGGGTCCGCCGCCGCCGAGGTCCCCCCGGAGCTCCTCGCTCAATCCCTGGGCCAGTATCTGCGCGCCTGGCTGCAGCGCATCCGCAGCGGCGACAGCGGCGTCCTTCCCGTCCTCCTCGGGATTGTCGTCGTCGCCATCGCCTTCGAGATCATCACGCCGGAGAACTCCTACCTCCGAGCCAGCAACCTCGTGTACATCTTCGGGCTCAGCACCGTCTACGTGGTCCTGGCCACGGCCGAGATCGTGGTGCTGCTCCTCGGCGAGATCGACCTCTCCATCGGCTCCGTCGCCCTGCTGGGCGGGACCATCACGTTCAAGCTGGTGCAGCAGGATCCGGGACCCGCGTGGCCCTGGTGGGCTGCGATTCTCACGACGCTGATCTGCTGCGCCTTCATCGGAGCGATTCAAGGAACGCTCGCCGCCCGGCTCCGGATCCCCTCGTTCGTCGTGACGCTGGCTGGATTCCTCCTCTTCCAGGGCATCATCGTCATCATCCTCGGCGGCGCCGACGGAACGCTCACCGTCGGTTCGCAGATCCCCAATCAGAGCGTGATCTTCAATCTCGTGCAGGGTGTCATCACCCCTGTCGCGGGATGGATCGTTCTGGCCGTCCTCGTGGTGGTCGCGGCGGTCGCGCTCCTGTCTCGCGCCTCGGCGCGGCGGCGCGCCGGCCTCGTTGCGCCACCTCTGAGTCTCGTCGTGATTCGCATCGTCTTCATGGCACGTGATCGGCGCGGGAGTGGTAGCCATCTGCCAGGCGAATCTCCCGTCCGGGGTTCCCGAGGTGATTCCCATCGTGCTCGGGATCGTCGCCGTCTGGACGGTGCTCCTCCAGCGCACGCAGTTCGGCCGCTACGTCTACGCGATCGGCGGCAACCCGGAAGCGGCTCGCCGCGCCGGCGTGAACCTTGCGTGGATTCGGACGGCAGCCTTCGCCCTCTGCTCGGCCACCGCCGGGTTCGGGGGCATCCTGCTCGGATCGTTCTTCTTCGGGCAGTACAGCACCAACGATGCAGACCCAGGCCAGCTCATCCTCTACTCGGTGGCAGCGGCGGTCATCGGCGGCACGAGCCTCTTCGGAGGCCGGGGCAAGCCCATTCACGGGCTGCTCGGAGGCCTGATGATCGGCGGCATCGCATATGGCGTATCGCTGCTCTCGCTCGGGGACGCTGTCCACGCCGCTGGAGTACATCCTTCCGGGCAGCGTCCTGCTGCTCGCGGTGATGGTCGACGTGCTCTCGCGGCGAGGAGCCCGAACCGGGAGTGTGGCGCGTGTCTGAGCAGCCGGTGGCAGGTGCCGTGACCACCGGGGCAGGGGTGAGTGGCGAGAGGACGGCGTCATCCGAGCCGCTGTTGAAGCTGCGCGGTGTCGACAAGCACTTCGGTGCGGTCCAGGCGCTCTACCAGGTGAACCTCGATCTCCCCGCCGGCCAGGTCACCGGGTTGTGCGGCGACAACGGGGCGGGCAAGTCGGTGCTCACCCGCTGCATCGCCGGGGTCCACCAGATCGACCACGGGCAGATCTTCTTCGAGGGCCGCCCGGTGCACATCCGCACCACCCGCGACGCCGCCGGCCTGGGCATCGAGACCGTCTACCAGGACCTCGCCCTGGCCGACAACCTGGACATCGTCCAGAACATGTTCCTGGGACGGGAGCGGCTCCGCCGGGGGCTGCTCGACGAGGATTCCATGGAGCGGGCGGCGGCGGAGACGCTGAGCAGCCTGCGGGTGACCACGGTGCGCTCCATCCGCCAGCCGGTGGCCTCGCTCTCGGGCGGCCAGCGCCAGTCGGTGGCGGTCGCCAAGGCGGTGATGTGGAACTCCAAGGTGGTCCTCCTCGACGAGCCCACCGCAGCCCTGGGCGTGGTCCAGACCAAGATGGTCCTCGACCTGGTGCGCCGGCTCCGCGACCACGGTCTGGCGGTGATGGTGATCTCCCACAACCTCAACGATGTCTTCGAGGTGGCCGACCGGATCGCCGTGCTCCACCTCGGCAGGATGGTGGCCGAGGGACCGGCCTCCGGCTTCGACCGGCAGAGCGTCATCGAGTACATGACCACCGGCGGCAAGAACGGGAAATCGTCCCTGCCGATGAACGCCACCATCGTCAAGGAGACCGCCTGAGCCATGGCCGGGACCGAGCACGACTCGCCGATCGCCGCCGCTGAGCCGGTCGTGGACCTGACCGCGGCCGCCCCCGGGTCCGCCGCCGCCGAGGTCCCCCCGGAGCTCCTCGCCCAATCCCTGGGCCAGTACCTGCGCGCCTGGCTGCAGCGCATCCGCAGCGGCGACAGCGGCGTCCTTCCCGTCCTCCTCGGGATCGTCGTCGTCGCCATCGCCTTTCAAATCGCCAACGGCAAGTTCCTGTCGCCGCAGAACCTCGTCAACCTCTTCGAGCAGAGCACGATCTACATGCTCCTGGCGATGGCCGAGATCTTCGCGTTGCTCCTCGGCGAGATCGACCTCTCGGTCGGTCTGGTCATGGGCCTCGGCGCCGTGCTGGTCGCCGAGATGGTCCAACCCGGTGGGCTCGGCCTGCCCTGGTGGGTGGCGATCATCCTGACCCTTCTGCTCTGCGCCTTCGTCGGATTGGTCCAGGGGAGCCTGGTCGCTCGAACTCAAGATGCCGTCGTTCATCGTCACCCTGGGTGGTCTGCTGATCCTCGAAGGGGTGGCGATCATCGTCCTGGGCGGCAGCCTCGTCGGTATCGGCAACTCGCACTACAACAACGAGGTGGTCATCTACGACCTCTTCTACGGAAAGTTCTCGCCGGTGGTCAGCTGGATTCTGCTGGCCGTCGTGGTGGCCGGCGGGGCCGGCTGGGTCTGGTTCCGAGACTCTACAACGGCGTCGGTCCGGCCTGGTGGCGCCGCCGGCAAGCCTCACCGTCCTGAAGATCCTGGTCGCGGCGGCGGCCGGGGTTATCGTCGTCGCGGTCTGCAACGTCAACCGGGCGCACTTCGGGACCATCGTCGGCCTGCCCTACCTCATCCCGATCGTTCTCGTCGTGATGGTCGGCTGGACGATGCTGCTCCAGCGGACGCGTTTCGGGCGCTACGTGTACGCGATCGGCGGCAACCCCGAGGCGGCTCGTCGAGCGGGAATCAGCCTGCCCAAGATCCGCACCTGGGGCTTCGTCCTCGCTTCCCTGACGGCCGGGATTGCGGGCGTGCTGTTCGCGTCGTGGCAGGTGTCGATCACGACCAACGTGATCAAGGACGCCAACCAGTACGTCCTCCTGGCGGTGGCTGCCGCGGTCATCGGCGGGACCAGCCTCTTCGGCGGTCGCGGCAAGACGCTCCACGGGGTGCTCGGCGGTCTCGTCATCGGCAGCATCTACAACGGGCTGTTCCTGCTCGGCGTCTCATCCGAATGGATCGACGTGGTCGTGGCACTGGTGCTCCTGGCCGCCGGAACCATCGACGTCCTCTCACGCCGCGGCGCGCAGCCCCGGGCCTGACCGTCCGCATGAGCCCCATGGCCTCGCCGGAGTCGGTCCGACGTCATAACCTGAGCCTGCTCCTGCGCCACCTGCATCAGTCGGGCGCGCTGTCCCGATCGGAGATCGGCGGCACGCTCGGAATGACCCGGAGCACGATCGGTGAGCTGGTCGCGGATCTGCGCGCGCGGGGCCTGGTGGAGGAGGGCGATCCGGCACGGCTGGGGGCGCCGGGGCGCCCGTCGCTGGTCGCCCGCCCCAACCCCGAGGGCGCCGCGGCCATCACCGCCGAGATCGCGGTCAACTCCCTGTCCGCCGCGGTGGTCGGGCTCGGCGGCCGCATCCTTCACCGCGCGCGGATCACCCATCAGCCACGCCGCCTCGCGGTTGATCAGACGATCGAGGACGTCGGCAAGCTCATCCTGGCCGCCCAGGCATCGATCCCCGCCGGACTGCTGGGTCTCCGGGCTTGGGATAGCGGTCGCCGGGGTGGTCCGGCGTGCCGACGGTTTCGTTCACTTCGCGCCGAACCTGGGGTGGCGCGACGTCCCCTTCGGCCGCCTGGTCGCGGACCGGCTCGGGTCGAGCCTTCCGGTGACCATCGCCAACGAGGCGGACCTAGGTGCGCTGGCCGAGCACACCTGGGGAGCGGGTGTCGGCGTCCACCACCTCGTCTACGTGTCGAGCGAGGTCGGCGTCGGCGGTGGCCTGGTCATCGACGGCCGGCCGCTGGTGGGAGCGGCCGGATGCGCCGGCGAGGTCGGGCACTTCCAGGTGAATCCGCTCGGCGAGCGCTGCCGCTGCGGCGCCATCGGATGCTGGGAGACGGAGATCGGAGGGCCGGCGATCCTCCGCCGCATCGGCATCGTCGAGAAGAACTACAAGCCGGAAGCGGTCACCCGCCTGCTCCGGGAGGCCGCGTGGGGCGACCCGGTCGCGCTTGCCGCGGTGGAGGACGTCGGTCGCTGGCTGGGCACCGGCCTCGCCGGCCTGGTCAACGTCTTCAACCCGCAGCGCGTCGTGCTCGGTGGCTGGCTCGCCACGATGTGGCCGATGGTGGAGCGCACCGTCGATGCCGAGCTGCGCGCCCGGGTGATGGCGCCCGTCGCGTGAGCTCGACGAGCTCATCCGGCCGACCCAGCTCGGTGCCGACGGACCGCTCCTCGGGGCCGCGGAGCTCGCGCTGACCCGAGTGCTCGACGAGCCCACGCTGGTACCGGCCGCGACCTGCCGAGCGCCGATCGGCCTGACCCGGCGCCTGGCTCAGCCGACCGAGCGCAGCGCCGGGTAGTACGCGCGAAAGCGAGCGCCGCGCCTCGCGGTAGGGGTCGATCCAGCGCGTCGACCGGGTCGATGACCTCAGTCACACGGACGCAGGCGTCGGCGGCCTGGTCGAGGTCCCGGTACACACCGGACGCCACGCCACCAAGGAGGGCTGCCCCGAACGCCGAGCCCTGGTCGGTGGCCATGATCTCGAGCGGGATCTCGAGCGCGGTCGCAACGATCTGCAGCCAGAGCCGGCTTCGCGAGCCGCCGCCCGAAACGCGCCCGCGCGCAGTCGGTGGCCCCGACGTCATGCACCGTGTCCAGGCAGTCACGCAGCGCGAAGGCGACCCCCTCGAGCACCGCCCGCGTGAGCGCGCCACGCCCATGTGTGACGGAGAGCCCGCAGAACGCCCCTCGCGCATCCGGGTCCGCGTACGGCGTCCGCTCGCCGGCGAGGTACGGCAAGAAAGGTGAGGCCCTCGCTCCCGGGGGCGATCCGTTCGGCTTCGTCGAGCATCGCGTCGTACGCAACATCGGGGAGCAGCGTGTCGTGGTACCAGGCGAGTGACCCGGCCGCCGAGAGCATCACGCCCATCACCATCCACCGATCAGGGACCGCATGGCAGAAGGCGTGGACCCGACCCTCGCGATCAGGCAGGTAGCCGTCGGTTGCGGCGAGCACGACGCCCGAGGTGCCGAGCACGACGGAGAGCGGTCCCGGTCCCGTGATGCCCGCGCCGATCGCGGCCGCTGCCTGATCGCCGGCGCCCGCGGCGACCGGAACGCGATCGATGGTTCCCACCGGGTCGGTGCTCTCGGCGAGCTGCGGCAGCCACCATGGCGGGATGTCGAGCCAGGACAGCACCTCGCTGCTCCAGAGCCGTGCTCCGACATCGAGGAACAGCGTCCCGGAGGCATCGGCCACATCCATGCAGTGCGTGCCGACCAGGTGGTCGCGCACGAAGTCCTTGGGCAGGCAGATCCGGCGGATGCGCTCGTATGCATCGGGCTCGTTCTCGCGCATCCAGAGCAGCTTCGGCGCCGTGAATCCCGGCAGCGCGCGGTTGCCGGTCAGACGCAACAGGCGCTCCAGGCCGTCGCCGGACTCGAGCATCGCGCACTGAGGCGCTGAGCGCTGATCGTTCCAGAGGATGGCGGGGCGAATCACCGAGCCATCGGCGTCCAGACACACGAGGCCATGCATCTGTCCCGAGAAGCCGATGCCGAGGATCTCCGAAGTTTCGGCTCTGAGACGTGCGATGACGTCATGCGTTGCTGCCAACCATTCATCCGGCTGCTGTTCCATCCAGCCCGCGTGCGGCGAGCTGACCGGGTATTCGCGCTCGGCGGCGGCCAGTACCCGTCCCGTATCGGGGTCGACGGCGATTCCTTTGGCGGACGACGTCCCGACGTCGATGCCGACAAGTGCCGCCGACCGCTCCGCCACGGCGCTAGGAGCGGAGGCCGTAGAGGTAGTCGAGAGCCAGCTGGTCGAGCCGCTCGAACGCCATGCCCCGCGCTGCGGTGGCCTCGATGTCAAGGGTCTGCGAGCGCATGGACGCGAGCGTCTCTCCGGGAGCCAGCGTCGTGTCCGCGAGCTGGTCAAGTCGCGCTGCCACGCGTGCTGCCTGTACCTCCGGATCAGCACGGAAGGCCCGGGTCCGCTCGCGCAGCACGAGGTAATTGCGCATGCAGGCCGCGGCGCTTTCCCACACGCCGTCCATGTCCTCGGTGCGCGGCGGCTTGAAATCGAAATGGCGCGGGCCCTCGTAGCCGCCGGACTCGAGGATGTCCACCGTCCAGAATGCGCCGCGGGCGTTTCCGGCGCCGAAACGAAGATCCTGGTCATAGCGCGGCCCGTTCTGGCCGTTCAGGTCGACGTGAAACAGCTTGCCGTGCCACAGGGCCTGCGCCAGGCCATGCGCGAAGTTCAGGCTTGCCATCTCCTCGTGACCGACCTCCGGGTTGAGGCCGACCATCTCTGCATGCTCGAGCTCATTGATGAAGGACAGCGCGTGTCCGATCGTGGGGAGGAAGATGTCGCCACGCGGTTCATTCGGCTTGGGCTCGATGGCGAAACGCATGGGGTAGCCCTGCTCGATGACATACCCGGTGAGGATGTCGAACGCCTCCTTGTACCGGTCGAGCGCCGCGCGAACATCCTTTGCGGCGCCCGACTCGGCGCCCTCACGCCCACCCCAGAAGACGACGATTCCCGCACCCAGCTCTGCGGCGATATCGAGGTTGTCCGCCACTTTGCGCAGCGCGAAACGTCGCACCTCTCGATCGTTTGCAGTGAATGCACCGTCACGAAAGACCGGGTGCGAGAAGAGATTGGTCGTCACCATCGGGATCACCAGTCCGGCACCATCGACGGCGCGGCGCACACGCTGGATCGCGCTGCTCTTCTCAGCGGCGGACGCATCGAAAGGAAAGACGTCGTTGTCGTGGAAGCTCACTCCGTACGCGCCCAGTTCCGCAAGCTTTGCGATCGCAACCTCGGGGTCGAGTGGAGCGCGAATCGCCGTCCCGAAAACGTCAACTCCCTGCCATCCGACCGTCCACAGCCCGAATGAGAAACGGTCGGCGTGAGTTGCTTGCAGCACAACGTCCTCCTCGCGCCCGCCGGGATCCTCGAAACGTGCAAAGGTGCCGCGGAGCGATCGCAGTTGGCCTGGGCTCGGGGCGAATTATACAGTGAGGTGTGAGGCCGTCTGGGAGCGCTGTCCGCGCA
>CAVPTG010000002.1:0-17768 GCA_963708605.1 Candidatus Dormiibacterota bacterium
GAACCCACGATCGCCATGAAAGCTGCCGGAATCCGCTATATCGATCTCGTCAACGAGGTGACGGCCCCGCTTCCACCATTGCCCATTGCCGAGATGGGTCTTCCTCCATTGACGCCACTGCCGTCTCCACTCGAGGAGGCGACCGTGATGATGGTGAGCAGCGCGGAAGTCCTGTTTCGTTCGGACCCGCCCTTCGCTCCTGTCGATGACCTGAGCTTTCGTCGCATCCCAGCCGGCACTCCCGCTGCGCTGATTCGGCCCAGCCATCCAAGTCCGATACGGAGACCCGAACTCATCGACATCAATGTCGTGCACCCGGCGGAGCGACTGTCCGACTCATCGCTGGGGCGGATCGGTGCGGTCACCGATCATCATCAGAGCATTCTCGGCGCCATCAAATCGCTGGTCCCGCTGGTAACCGAGCTTGGACCGGCAATGGCCGCAGACGCACATGCCGCGGGCGCAACGCTCGTGATGCTGGTGCCATTGTGCCCCGCGTGCCATCAGACCATCGGACTCCTTGCGCGGGTCTTCGAACGTGAGGGGCTGACGACAGTGACCGTGACCGGCGCCCGCGACATCACTGAGCGCGTGCGCCCCCCTCGCGCAGCCTGGCTCGATTTTCCTCTCGGCAACTCGCTGGGGAGGCCGAACGAGCCGGAGGAGCAGCGCGCCATCTGTCTCGACGTGCTTCGCCTCGCAACATCCGCGGAGCGGCACGGGCGCGATCGCGGATCTCGACTATGCATGGCCCGACCCGGCCTGGGAGGATCGGATCAGGGAGCAGTATCGAGAGGAGGCCGACACCGTGATATCCCAGCGGCGGCACGAGTTCGACGCGTCAGGCGCCCATTTCGCAGCCGATGCGGTTGCGGCGGTGGAGTCGATGGGACGGCTGGGGCTCTTGTGACGCACAGCCGGCGGCACTATCGGCTTGATCAGGCGAGCAGGTCATAGCCGCGAAGAGTCAGGAACTCGGCGAGCTGATCACTAAAGACGAGCTGAACGGACAAGTGAGCGGTGTTGAGGAAACGCTCCGCATCTGGCGTGTCGGCAATCTCGGCACGGAATCTGCCCGCTTCCTCATCCTCGATGTGCGTAATCAACGCACGCGTTACGGTTCGCCCATCCGACATCGACACGCCGCGATGGAGCCACTGCCAGAGGAGCGAACGACAGATCTCCGCAGTGGCAACGTCTTCCATCAGGTTGAAGACCCCGACGGCGCCATTTCCGCTGAACCAGGCGGTGAGGTAACGCAGGCTTACGCTGACATTGTTGCGGACCCCTGCCTCGCTCACGTCGTGGCCCGCGGAATCAAGGTCGAGCAGACTGCGCGCGGTCACCGCCACGTCCTCGCGAAGGCGGTGCAGCTGGTTGACGTTGCCCTCGAGGACGGCGTCGAACGCTTCGCGCGCTGTGGCCACAAGGTCGGGGTGCGCGACCCAGGTGCCGTCGAAGCCGTCCCCCGCCTCGCGCTGCTTGTCCGCCTGCACGCCGGCGAGGGCGGTTGCAGTCGCATCGGCATCACGCCGGTTGGGAATCAGTGCCGCCATGCCGCCGATGGCGTGTGCCCCACGGCGATGGCAGGTGCGGACCAGCAGCTCGGTATAGGCACGCATGAAAGGCACGGTCATGGTGAGCAGTCGCCGATCCGGAAGCACGCCGCGGTCCTGTTTCGCGAAGGTCTTCACGGCACTGAACATGTAGTCCCACCTGCCGGCGTTGAGGCCCGCTGAGTGGTCGCGCAGCTCGAAGAGAATCTCATCCATCTGGAACGCCGCCGGCACCGTCTCGATGAGCACGGTCGCGCGGATGGAGCCGGCTGCAAGACCGAGTTGCGCCTCGGTGAACGTGAAGACATCGTTCCAGAGTCGTGCTTCCAGATGGCTCTGCATCTTGGGCAGGTAGAGGTACGGGTTGCTGCCTCGATGCTGCAGCTGTCTCGCGTTGTGGAAGGCGAAGAGGCCGAAATCAAAGAGGCTGGCGGAGATCGGTGATTCGTCGATCAGGAAGTGCTTCTCGGGGAGATGCCACCCGCGGGGGCGTACCAGTAGCGTCGCGAGCGGGTCGCGGAGCGCGTACTCGCGTCCGTCGGGGCCCGAGTAGGTGATCGTGCCGTTGACCGCATCGCGGAGATTCGCCTGTCCCTCGATGATGTTCACCCACGTCGGGGAGTTCGAATCCTCGAAGTCCGCCATGTACCCGGTGGCACCCGAGTTGAGCGCATTGATGATCATCTTTCGATCCGTCGGTCCGGTGATCTCGACACGCCGATCCCTGAGGTCTGGCGGCGCCTCGGGGACGGCCCACGCACCGGCTCGAACAGCTGAGGTCTCGGGGAGGAAATCGAGCGAGCCTCCAGCGTCGATGCGCTCCTGCTCAGCGGCGCGCCGGGCCAGCAGTTGCTCCCGGATCGGGTTGAAGCGCGCATGGAGCGCCGCGACGAATTCCTGCGCCGGGCGGCTGAGTATCGATGCACTTGACTCCGTCGCCGAGCCGACCACGCCGATCACCGCTTACCTCTCAGTCCAAGCCTGGCCCTATGGTAGACTTGTTACGCCCTACGGACGTAGTGACTGCCGACGGCCGATCGCCGGCGCGCTGACAAGGTGAATGCGATGACGGACCATGGGGAGGCGATCGCTGAACGCCTCACACAACTTGGGTTCACGCACTACGAGGCGCGCACGTACCTCGGACTGCTGCAGACCGAGACCGCGACTGGCTACTCCGTGGCGAACGACACCGGCGTCCCGCAACCCAAGGTGTACGAGACGCTTCGACGCCTCGTGGAGCGCGGCGCGGCGGTGCGCACCGGCGACAACCCTGCTCGCTACAGGGCCATTCCGCCGGATGCGCTCCTCAAGGGCATCGAGAAAGACTTCGCCGCGCGAGTGGCGGCGGCCCGGCATGACCTGGAAACGCTGCCACGCCGGGAGAGCCCTGCGCAACTCCTCCCCGTCTCTCGCGTCGAGTTCCTTCGGTCCGGCGCTCGACGCGGCGTCGGCGGCCATCGTTTCGGCACGAACCCGTGTTTACCTCAGCGGCAATCGCGATGAGCTCGCCGGGCTGCGAGCCGCGGTCGGCCAGGCTGCCGACGCCGGAGTGGAGTTCGTGGTCGTCCATTTCGGGCGGCTCCCGTTCCCCTCCCCGCCCGGCCAGGTGATCCGCCACGCGAGCACTGACGGCGCCATCTACCGGTCACGCCACGCGCGCCACCTGGCGGTCGCGGTCGACTCGCGCTGGGCGTTGTGGGGCGTGGCGCGTGATGGCAAGCAGTGGGACATCCTGACGAGCGAGTCGCCCTTGCTCGCGGGCCTCGTCAAGGCGTACATCCGCCACGACATGTTCGTGCAGAGGATCTTCGCGGATTTGCCTGTGGAGCTCGAGCGCCTGTACGGCTCAGGACTTCTCGAGCTTGATCACCTTTCGTGGACCGGCGAGCGGACCGGCGCCGACCATGCGGAGGGGGCCGGCTGACGTGCCGGCGTCCATGACCGCACGCTCGCCCCGGTCGCAATCAAGCGTGGGCGAGTCGGCGAGTGATGCGAACCATCGATCTGCACTGCTATCCGGGCACGCCCGAATGGGTTGCATCACAGGGCCCTTTCGTCGAGGCGCTGGCGGCATACTGGAAACGAGATTGGGTGGGCAAGGCCGAGGCGGAGGTTACCGCTGACTTCAGGCGGGCGGGGGTCGCCGCAGTGCTCGTGGCCTTCGACATCGAGTTCGGTGACCGGGTCGCCGCCTTGCACCAGCGAGTACGTCGCCGGCATGCGGGATCGCAATCGCGACACGATCCTGCAGGCGTGGGGAGCAGTCGATCCACTGAAGGGAAGCGCCGCAATCGCCGAGGCAGAGCGCGCGGTCAACCAGTTTCACGTCCTCGGGTTTCACTTCCATCCGATCATGGGCCACTACTCCGTGGACGACCCGTCGCTGCGCCCACTCTTTGAAGTCATTGCCGGTCTCGGCGTGCCGGTGATGATCGACGTCGGCACGACCGGCATGGGCGCCGGTTTGCCGGGTGGTCTCGGATCGAAGCTGCGCCACGCGCATCCCCTGTCCATCGACGAGCTCGCAGGGAATTTCCCAAGTCTCACCATCGTCGCCGCCCATCCCGGATGGCCGTGGGTGGACGAGATGACAGCCGTTGCGCTGCACAAGGGCAACGTCTTCTGGGAGATGTCCGGATGGGCGCCAAAATATCTGCCCGACAGTCTCAAGCGGGATATCCGCGGACGCCTGCGCGACAAGGTGATGTTCGGCAGCGACTACCCGAGCATGCCGTACGAACGCATCTTTCGCGAGTGGGACGAGCTCGGCTACTCCGATGACGTCATGTCGGGCCTGTTGTACGCCAATGCCGAACGCATCCTTGGACTCGGCCCCGCGAGCGTCGTGGAAAGCGCGGGTTGACCGGCACCGGAGCGCGCCCGGTCGCGCTCATCACCGGGGCCGCGCGCGGAATCGGCCGCAGCACCGCCATCGCCTGCGCGCGCAACGGCTTTGACGTCGTCCTCAACTTCAGCCGCAGCCGCTCCGCAACCGAGGCGGTCGCCGCGGAGGCCGGCGACCTCGGCGTTCGGACCCTGCTCTTCCAGGCGGACGTTGCCGATGAGGCTCGCGTGGTTGAGATGCTGGAAGCGGTCCGCGACGAGTTCGGCCGTCTCGATGCACTCGTCAACAACGCCGGCACGACGGTGTCGACGCCGCCGAGCGATCTCGCCGGTCTGCGCATGGAAGACTGGGACCGAGTTTTCGCAGTCAACGTCCGGGGCACGTTCCAGGTGACCCGGGCGGCGGTTGCCCTGCTGCGCGAATCCCCTCGGGCGGCAGTGGTCAACCTCGCGAGCATCGTGGGCTTGCGGCCGGGCCCGCAACCGTTTCCCTATGCGGCAAGCAAAGCCGCAATTGTCAACCTCACGCGGACGCTGGCCGGGGCGCTGGGACCTGCCATACGCGTGAACGCCGTGGCGCCCGGCTGGATGGTCGGTGACTGGATGGAACAGGCGCTCGGCGACAACTACGAACGCTTGATGGAGCGGCGCGCCAAGCTCACGCCCCTGCGGCGCTGTGTCACACCCGATGAGGTCGCGGAGACGATTCTCAGCCTGCTCATCAGCAACCCATTTGTCACCGGTGAAACCGTCGTCGTCGACGGCGGCTTCAGCGCGACGACGTAGCCGTTCCGGTGCCACCGCTACCCGGCGTCGTCCCGTTTCCTCCCGAATTTGCGGCGCGCTACCGCGCGGCGGGCTACTGGGAGGATCGCACGCTCGACGAGGTGTTCAGCGAGCTGTTTGCCGAGCATGCTGAACGGGTCGCCCTGCTTCACGCCGACGAGACGATCACCTACCGCCAGCTCGCCGATCGCCGCGCTTCCCTCGCTGCGCGGTTGCACGACCTGGGGTTGCGCCGCAACGACCGCGTGGTCATGCATCTGCCGAACGCACCCGAATTCCTCTATCTGTATTTCGCGCTCCAGATGCTGGGCGTGATCCCGGTTCTCGCGCTTGCGCCGCATCGACGGCTGGAGATCGATCATTTCGTCAAGCTGACCGAAGCGGTGGCGTACTTCGGTACTGACCCGGATCTTGCCCAGACCATTCGGGACGCCAACCCCGGACTCCGTCACGTCGTCATGATGAGCGAGCTTTCGGCCGGCTCCGACAACGCCAGGCCGCCGCACATTGACATCGATCCGACCGACCCATGTTGCCTCCTCCTCTCCGGCGGCACCACGGGCATTCCCAAGCTCATCCCGCGCACCCACAACGACTACGTGTACAACTCGCGCGCCGCCGCGGCGGTGCATTACATCGGCCGCGACAGCTGCCAGCTGGCGGTGGCACCGCTGGCGCACAACATGCCGCTTGCGTGTCCCGGGGTGCAGGGCTTCCTGATGCACGGCGCTCGCGTGGTGCTCAGCGAAGGGACGCGAGCCGGCGAGATTCTCCCGCTCGTCGAGCGCCACCGGATCACGCACATCGCCGCGGTCCCCGCTCTCTACATTCGCTGGCTCGCCGATCCGGGAGCCGGCAACCACGACATGTCGTCGGTGGAGCTGCTGCAGTCGGGCGGCCAGCGCCTGCAGCCCGAGCTGCGCCGGCAGATGGCGGCATTCTTCCCCAATGCCTTCGTGCAGGAGAATTTCGGGATGAGCGAGGGGACGTTGTTCTTCGTGACCAAGGAGCTGCCCGAAGAGGCGCGCATGGAGACGGTCGGGTTACCGGTGTCACCCGACGATGAGGTCCGCCTGTGCGACGAGTTAGGCGCCGAGGTCCCCGACGGCGAGGTCGGGGAATTGACCGTCCGAGGGCCATACACCCTGCGCGGGTACTACCGCGCGCCCGAGTACAACGAGCGTCAGTTCACCCCCGACGGCTTCTACCGCTCCGGGGACTTGATGCGGCGTCACCCCTCGGGTGCCTACCTGGTCGAGGGGCGCATCAAGGACCTGATCAATCGTGGTGGCGAGAAGATCAGCGCGGAGGAGATCGAGAATCTGATCCTCATGCACCCCGCCGTGCGCAACGTCGCCTGTGTGCCGTTCCCGGACCCGGTGCTCGGCGAGCGTATGTGCGCGTGCGTGATTCTCCGATCCGGCGCACATCTCACGCTCGAGGAGCTGGCGACGTTCCTCACGGATCTCGGTATCGCGAAGTTCAAGCTACCGGAACGGCTCGAGGTGATGGACGACTTTCCGCTCTCCCCATTCGGCAAGACTTCGAAAAAGGCCCTCGGCGAGAAGCTCCGCGATCGGAGTGCCGTATGACGGTCATCGACGCCTACGCGCATGTGTTTCCCATGCGTCTCATCGAGGCGCTCGAGGACGTGAGTCCGAGCGCGGAGCTGCGCGCGCTCCACAACCAGAGCTCGTTCCTCTACGACGATGCGCGTCGCGTTGCATACATGGACGAGCACGGCTTCGACATCCAGGTGCTCGTCCTCGCCCGGCCGCCGGTATGGCTGGGGATGGATCGCGGCGACATCCACCGTCTCACCCGGGTTGCCAATGACAGCATCGCCGAATTCGTGGCGCGGCAGCCGCGACGCTTCATCGGAGTGGGTGTGATCCCGGTCGTCGACGAGGTCATGATGGAGGAGTTCGAGCGGCTCCACACCGAGCTCGGACTCCGTGGGGTGCTCATCTTCTCCAACATCGAGGGCAGGCCGCTCGACGATCCCTCGATGTGGCCGCTCTATGACCGGGCCGCGGCAACCGGCGTGCCCATCTGGATCCATCCGCAGCACGCGAACTTCTATCCGTGGATCGGCAAGGACGTGCTCGACCGCACCCTTGCATGGCCCTTCGACACCTCCCTGGCAATGGCGCGCCTCGTGTATGGCGGCGTCTTTGAGAAGCACCCGGACATCAAGTTCGTGACCCACCACATGGGCGGAATGATCCCGTACTTCGCGTCACGCATCGACGCGTTCTCGCGAACAACCGCGCCCCACTATGCGCGTCTCGGGATCGGCGAGAGCAGCGGGCCGGCTTTGACGGGGCCTGCCATCGACCACTTCCGGCGCTTTTACAATGATTCGGTCAGCAACGGGTCAGACCGACTCGCTCGGACTTGCACTGCGTTTCTTCGGATCAGAGCACATCATGTTCGGCACGGATTTCCCCTTCGGACCCGAGGACGGATCCTGGGCGGTCGAGGAGTTGCGCACCATCCGCGAGATGGACCTTTCCGACGAGTATCGCGAGCGAATCCTCCACGGCAATCTGGAGCGCCTGCTCGGTCTGTAGCAGCCACTGGCCCGTGTCCCCCGCTCACACCGCGCGTTCAGCGCCACCCCTGCCGGGTGCGGCAGCGCCAAGAAATATCTCGCGCATGTCGGGTTTCGCGAGCACCTCCTGAGCATCAGCCGACATGACGACCTCGCCGCGGACCAGCATGTACGCCCAGTCGGAGATGCCCAGCGCTGCCACCGCCTTCTGTTCGACGAGCAGCACCGCCTTGCCGAGATCGCCCAACGCGCGCACCTGGGTTTCAAGGACGGCCTTGGAAAGCTCGGGAGACAGGCCCGCGGTTGGTTCATCGAGGATGAGCACCGACGGATCGAGCATCAGTACCCGCGCAATTGCGGTCATCTTCCGCTCGCCACCGCTCATCGTCTCCACATAGCGGTTGAGCCTCGGCCGGAGCTGGGGGAACACGGTGAGCGCGCGCTCCATCCGCTCCGCCCGCTCACCCTTGCTGAAGAGATAGCCACCCATGTCGAGGTTCTCGCGGACGCGGAGCCCGTCGAAGACGTCGTCGACCTGGGGCACGTAGCCGATGCCCAGCCGTGCGAGCTTCTCGAGCGGCAGCCCGGTGACATCGGCACCGTTGAGCTCCACGCGTCCGGCCTCGACGCGGGCGATGCCGAGGATTGCCTTCAGCAGGGTGCTCTTGCCGGCCCCGTTGGGTCCCACCACTGCCACCACCTGACCGCGGGCCACGTCCATGTCGAGGTTGGTGACGATCGGCGGCCCCCCGTAGCCGGCGGTGATACCGCGAATCGCCAGCGCCAGAGCGGGATTCTGCTCCTCAGCCGATGACATACGCGTCTTGCACCTCGCGGCTCAGGCGCAGCTCGGACATCCTGCCTTCTGAGAGCACCTTCCCCTGCGCCATCACGACCACCTTGCCGCACAGCTTGTCCACGGTTTCGAGCTCGTGCTCCACGAGTAACAGCGAGAGACCTCCCTTGGCGAGCGTGAGCAGCACGTCCTCGAGCTGCCGCGACAGGCTCGGGCTCAGCCCGGCCATCGGCTCGTCGAGGAGCAGCATCCTGGGCTGCATCATCAGGGCACGCATGATCTCGACAGCTCGTTTCTGGCCGCCACTGAGCGTGCCCGCAAGGTCATTCGCCTTTGATGCCATCGCAAACGTCTCCAGCATCGCCTGCGCGGTGGTGACGAGCTCCCGCTCCTGAGCCCGCCAGGCGCGCCTCCCGCCGACCAATCCGCCGGCGCGCTCCCCGCGCTGGCCTGGCGCAGCGACCAGAAGGTTCTCCAGCGTCGTCAGATTGCCGAAGACTCGAGCCATCTGGAACGTTCGCACCAGGCCGAGCCGAGCACGCGCGTGCATGGGCATCGCAGTGATGTCGACGCCATCGAAACGGATGTGTCCGCCGCTGGGTGCGACGAAACCACCGATCATTGCGAGCGCGGTCGATTTGCCGGCACCGTTGGGGCCGATCAGCCCGGTGATGCTTCCGCGCTCGACGGTGAATGAGATGCCATCCACGGCGCGCACGCCGCCGTAATGCTTTTCCAGGTGGTCGACTTCGAGGAGCGGAGCGGTCGAGGCAGGTGCCAACGGAGTCAGCCCGGTAACGTCGATGTTGACTCGGGCCGGTAGCTCGGCCGCCGTTCCTTGAGCACACCCTGAGGGCGGAACCAGATGAATGCGATCGTCGCCGCCCCAAGGATGATCCAGCCGAAGTCCTCGCTCAGCCCGGGGACCGATGCGATCTGGGGCAGGAACTGGACGCCTTGCAGCAGCAATACCGCAATGATCAGCGTGCCCAGACTCACACCGCGGTCGCTGCCTCTGCCACCGACGATGATGCAGCTGAGAAAGGCGAGCGTCTCGATGTATGCCCATGCGGAGGGCGACCATCCGCCGATGAATCCGGCAAGGAGCGCGCCGCTGAGGCCGCCGAAAGCCCCACCGACCGCCTGCACGACCAGGCGCAGCCGCACGACGTCCTTGCCCGCGGCTGAGGCCGCAGTGTCGTCGTCGCGCATGGCCCGCAGCGTCCGGCCCATCGGTCCAGTCGTGAAGCGACGCAGCACCACAAAGCCGATCAGGCAGCAGACCGCGACCACTCCAACATAGGCCCAGCGGGCGACCTCCGGATCGAGGGTGGAGAACGGGTTCGGGATCAGCGCAAGCCCGGCGGTGCCGTTGAACAAACCGGTGTCCGCGCTCACGATCGCGGTGACCGTCAGCGACACGACCAGCATCGCGACGCCCTGGTAGTCCTGGCGGAGCCGTTTCAGGCCGGTCAGCCCGATGAGCGTCCCGACCACTGCGCCGGCTGCCGCGCCAACCAGCAGCGCCAGGGGAAATGGCAGCGAAAGTCCGACGATGTAGGTCTGGAACCCGCCGTTCCCCGACGCCGGGCCGAGGCTCACCACCGCGTATGCGTAGGCCCCCGCCGCAACCACCACGATGTACGCGAGGTTGGCGATTCCGGCAACGCCGAACTCGAGGTTGAGGCCCCACACGGCCAGGAGGTCGGTGCCCAGGTAGATGAGCATCACGACCAGGTAGAACTCCCAGGCCACGCTACCCCTCCATCAGCCTGCGGCTGGACCAAGCGGCGCCGAACAGACCGCGCGGCCGGACCAGCAGCACGATGATGAGGATCACGAAGGCAACAACATCCTTGTAGTTCGGGTTGCTCACGGCTGCGGCGACCTCGCTGGAGATGCCGATGATCATCCCGCCGAGCATGGCCCCGTAGGGCTGGCCGATGCCGCCGAGCACCGCCGCAGCGACCATCGGAATCAAGAACAACGCACCGAGCGAGAAGTCGAAGCTCACCGTCGTGATCGCCAGGGCGACACCCGCCGCACCGCAGAGGCACCCCGAGATGAACCAGGCGATGTCACTGATGCGGTTGGTGGCGATGCCGCAGCTGCGCGCCAACGTCCGATTCGAGGACGTCGCCCGCATCGCCTTGCCGAGCGTCGTCCTGGTCAGCAGCAGGTGCAGGGCGAGCATCAGCACCGCCGTCAGCACGATGATCGTGACCTGGCCGAAGGAGAGCGTGAGGTCCAGGAAGTGAAACGTCTGGCCGCTCTGCTCGCCGTAGCTCTGCGACGACGGACCGGCAATGGCGACGATCACGTACTGGAGGATCGTTCCCGCGGAGACGGTCACGATGATCATCGCGATCGCCCGGGTGCCGCGTCGAACCAGCGGAGCCAGGAGGATGCGGTGATAGATCACCGAGACCGCTCCGATCGCGACCGCGCTGATCGCCAGGGTTACCCACGCGTTGATGCCGCGATTGATCAGCACCAGGCCGATATATGCGGAGAGGGTCATGAGCGCCCCGTAGGTGATGTTGAGGATGTTGCTGATCCCGAACTGCACCGAGAAGCCGACCGCGCCGAGGGCGATCACCGCACCGGTCGCGATGCCGAAACCGACGGCCTCAATGATCAGCTGCAACGATCACCTCCACTCGGGTGCGCAACGGAGCCGTGCCCGCCGGTCGCGGATTCGGCTCCGTTGCGATTGTAGGAATGAGGCACCGCCTCAGCCGTCACAGCAGGCCGAGCACCTGTGTGCCGGAGATGCTGCCGACCCGGCTGGCGCTGCCGTCAGGTTGGAACATGTTGGCGGCGAACTCGCCGGCGGAGTTGTGGTACTGGTTGAACACCACCGCACCGAGGACGCCGACGTACTGAATCTGCTTGCCGGACTTCAGCGCCGCGAGGCCGTCGGCGAAATTGCTCACCACCACCGCACCCGGCTTCGGCGAGATGATCTTGGTCACGAACTGGTTGTAGTACGAACCCACCGTCGACTTGGCCATGACCATGGCGAGCGCAAGGATGTTGATCCCGTCGTACTCGGACGCCGGCGGTCCGACGGCGCTCAGGACGTCGGCGATCGCGCTCGTCTTGGAATCCGCCTGCAGGGCGGCCTTGTAGGTGGCGAACGCAGGAGTGGTCTGGCTGAACGAGGACCCGACCAGGTACACGTCCTGCGTGACGTAGCTCACGCCCACCACCCGCTTGAGGGCGCCGAAGAAGTCAGGGGTCAGCGAGTTCGGTGGCGGTGACCATCGGCGGGATCGAGCCGTTGTTGAGTTGCTTGTACTCGGACATGAAGGTGGCCGTGGTCTGCGGATCGGCCGACCAGATCAGGGCATCGGGGTGCGCACTGATGACCCGCGCGACTTCGCTCGAGTAGGAGGCGGCATCCGCCGGAATGGTGAGCTGCAGGCCGAGGGTGCCTCCGAGCTTCGGCATCGCCGAGGTCAGGCCGGGAAGATTTCCCTCAGAGCCGATGCCGTTCTGGAAGACAACCGCGACGTTCTTGTATCCCTTCTGCACGGCCCACACCGCGAACGCGGCGCCGTTGGCGTCGTCGGATGGGGTGAGGCGCCAGTAGTAGGGATAGCTGTTCTTGGTGAAGGCCACCAGCCCGTTGGTGGTGATGATCGGGATCTTGGCGGCGTCAACCAGCGGCACGGTTGTGGCCGCAGTGTTGCTC
Organism: Candidatus Dormiibacterota bacterium; assembly: GCA_963708605.1. Lineage (GTDB taxonomy): Bacteria > Chloroflexota > Dormibacteria > Aeolococcales > Aeolococcaceae > Palsa-851. The sequence continues at coordinate 12,237 of CAVPTG010000002.1, forward strand.
TCGAGCCCGAGTGCCATGTCCAGGTTGGTGGTGGTGGCGATCGCTCGCGTGACGTTGGGCACTGCGTCAGCCGGGTCGCCGGTGTCGTCGATAGCCGAGCAGCTGATGGTTTTCCCCAGGATGCCGCCGGCCTGGTTGATCAAGTCTGTGGCGGCGAAGCACGGCGCCGACAGCAGCTTCCCGAACTGCGCGGCGGGTCCGGTGAATGGCGCGATGACACCGGCGGTGATGGTGGTGCCCGACTGGGTGGGAGCCGACGACGAGGAGGAGGGACTGCTGCTGCTTCCGCAGGCGGCCAGCAGCGCGGTCGCTCCCACCAGAGCGGACACTCGCCAGGTTCTCTGGGAGCCCATGGAAACCTCCTTGTGCAAGGCCACGCCGTCCGGCGATGGCGCGTTCACGCCGTCCACCCTACCGTGGTGAGCAGTACCATAGTGGACGCGGCAGACAAGTGCAAGGCCTGCCGGCCGGTGCGCGCCGCGCGGCGGCACACCGGCCCGAAGCGGGCGAAGGAGACGCGATGATCGACGACGGTTTCGAGATCAAATTTCTCCCCGGCATCCCCCCGCAGGACGCGGGCTGTCCTCCGCTGTCGCCGCGCACCGAGCGGGTCGACGGCATGATCATCGAATACGACACTGCGGTGCGGATGCGAGACGGCATTGAGATCTACGCCGACGTGTTCCGGCCTGACAGCCCCGAGCCGGTGCCGCCGATCATCGGCTGGGGCCCATACGGCAAGCACGGCGCGGTGAAGTACGACATCTTCCCGAAGCACGGCGTCGACCCGGCCTGGACCTCGAAGTACGCGGGGTTCGAGGCGCCCGACCCGCTGTACTGGACGCGTCACGGATACGCCGTCATCAACGTCGACCCACGCGGGATGTGGAACTCCCAGGGTGATGCGACCTTCTACTCCTCCCAGGAGGCGCGTGACGTCTACGACTTCATCGAATGGGCGGGGACGCAGCCGTGGAGCAACGGCAAGGTCGGGATGTCCGGCGTGTCCTACCTCGCCATCACCCAATGGCGGGCCGCCGCCGATCGCCCGCCACACCTCGCTGCAATCAACCCGTGGGAGGGCGTGAGCGACCGCTATCGGGACATGTCGTATCACGGTGGGATTCCGGAGGACAGCTTCGGTCCGATGTGGCGGTCGAAGCGGGTCGCCTACTCCAATGGAAAGGTCGAGGACACCGTCGCCATGCACGCCGACCATCCGCTGTTCGACGCGTACTGGGAGAGCAAGACCCCCGACCTCTCGAAGGTCGAGATCCCCGCCTTCGTCGTCGCCAGCTGGTCCGACCAGGGGCTGCACAACCGCGGCACCATCGAGGGCTACAAGCACATCAGCTCGAAGGACAAGTGGCTGCTCATCCATGGCCGCAAGAAGTGGCAGTTCTACTACCGTCCCGACAATGTCGAGCTGCTGCGCCAGTTCTTCGACAAATTCCTGCGCGGCGTGGAGGACAGCGGTGTCGACGCCTGGCCTCGCGTCCGGCTGGAAGTTCGCGAGCGCTTCTATGTCGGCGATTACCGCGACGAGCCGGAATGGCCGCTGGCGCAGACCGAGCCACGCCCGCTCTACCTGGATGCGGACTCGAAGCAACTGGTGGGCAGCGTGTCGCCGGACGAGAAAACCGTCCGATACGATGGAGCAAGCGAGCGGGTCGAGTTCACGCATCGATTCGAGGCTCGCACCGATCTCATCGGCCCGATGAAGCTTCACCTGTGGGTCGAGGCCGAGGGCTCCAACGACATGGACCTCTTCGTCGCCATCCAGAAGCTCGACGAGCAGGGTGAGATCGTGCCCTTTTCGTTCCTCAACTCGCTCGAGGACGGCCCGGTCGCACTCGGATGGCTGCGCGCGTCGCATCGCGAGCTCGACCCGAAGCTTTCGACGGATCTGCAGCCCTGGCATCCGCACACGAGCGAGGAGCCGCTCGAGCCGGGGCAGATCGTGCCACTCGACATCGAGATCTGGCCGTCCGGGACGCGCTTCGAAGCCGGCGAGCAGCTGCGCATGATCATCCAGGGCAGCGACATCTACCTGTATCCACCCGGCATCGTGCGCATGGGCCATTCCAGGACGCGCAACGCGGGGACGCACGTGATCCACACCGGTGGTCGCCACAACTCGCACCTGCTGGTGCCGGTCATCCCCGCGTAGCGTCAGGTGGGGCGGGCGCTCGCATGAATGTCCTGCTCCTGCTCGCGCTTCCCGAGCCCGTGCGCGCGCAGTATTTGGAGCGTCTGCGGCTGGCATTTCCCGAGGTGACCATCAATCTCGCGGAGCACCACTCCAAGGTGGACCCCTATATCGCCGACGCCGACGTGCTGGTGACATTTGGCGCGCACATGGCCGACAGGGTGCTCGAGCAGGGCGTCAGGCTCCGCTGGATTCAGGCACTCGGCACCGGTGTGGACGGCATCGCCGACAGCCCGGCGCTGCGCAGCGGCATCCTCATCACCAACCTGCGCGGGCTGCACGGGCCGGCGGTGTCGGAGTCGGTGCTGGCCTCGATGCTCGCGCTGGCGCGAGACCTCCCGCGCTCAATGGCCAACCAAAGACGCGCGCAGTGGCAGCGATTTCCCGTCCGGCTGCTGCACGGAACGACCGTCGGCATTCTCGGGGTCGGGACGATTGCCGAGGAACTGGCGCCAAAGTGCGGCGCCCTCGGAATGCGCGTGGTGGGTGTGTCGTCCGCGCCCCGCACGGTTCGCGGTTTCGAACGCGTTGATGCTGTCGACCAGCTTGCACGGGTCGCCGCCGAGGTGGACTACCTGGTGCTGTTGACGCCATACACAGCGGCGACGCACGGGATCGTCAGTGCCAGCGGTGCTCGAGGCGATGCGCCCGTCCAGCTATCTGATCAACGTGGCGCGCGGAGGTCTCGTGGACGAGCGGGCTCTGATCACGGCCCTCGAGGAGGACCGCATCGCCGGTGCCGCGCTCGATGTCTTCAGCGAGGAGCCGCTTCCGGCCGACCACCCATTCTGGAGGATGAACAATGTCATTCTCACGCCGCACATCGCGGGCTTTCATGTCGGATACATCGATGATGCCCTGCCCATCATCGAGGAGAACCTGCGCCACTTCATCGCCGGAGATACGAGCAGCATGCGCAACGTGGTGAGCACCTGATGGCGGGATTCCCCGCCGTGCCGGGAGCCGCCGCGCGTGTCAACACGCCCATACCGAGTAGGGAGCTGGAACGCCGTTGGGCAGCGATCCGCGCGGCGATGGATGCGGCCGGCCTGGACGTGTTGCTTGCACAGGCCAACAACGATTTCATGGGCGGCTATGTCAAATACCTGACCGATCTGCCCGCAACCAATGGGTATGTCACCACCGTCCTCTTCTTCAAGGACGAGCCGATGACCGTCATCGGCCAGGGCGCATTCGGGATGGACAGCATGCTGCCTCCGGAAGGTGACGGGGTCAGGCGTGGCGTTGCCCGCCTGATGGGCACGCCGAGCTATGTGTCGGCGCATTACAGCGCGGCATACGATGCCGAGCTCGCGGCGCGCGCGCTGGAGCGTTTCGCGGCGGGGACGATCGGCATGCTGGGGACCGCTGCGATCTCTTTTGCTCTCATCGAGACGCTGCGCAACGGCGCGTTGCGCGGGGCGCGTTTCGTGGATGCGTCGGACGTCATCGACCCCATCAAGGCGGTGAAGAGCCCGGATGAGATGGTGCTGGTCCGCGCTGCCGCCGCGGTGCAGGATGAGGCCATGCGCGCTGCGCTCGCGGCGGTGAAACCAGGCATGCGCGAACTGGACGTTGCCGCGGTCGCCGAGCAGGTCGGGCACTCACTCGGCAGCGAGCAGGGACTCTTCCTCTCGTTCGCCGGGCCCGCCGGGCACCCGGGGCAGATCGTCAACCGCCACCTGCAGTATCGAGTCATCCAGCCCGGCGATCAATTCAGCCTCCTGATCGAGAACAACGGACCCGGGGGGATGTACTGCGAGCTGGGTCGGAGCATCGTGCTCGGCAGGGCGACTCCGGAGATGCGCGAGCAGCAGCAATTCCTGCTGGAGGCACAGCGCTTCTGCATCGAGCAGCTTCACGACGGCGCGGACTGCCCCGACATCTGGGCTCGCTACAACGTCTTCATGCGCGAGCACGGGCGGCCGGAAGAACGGCGCGTGCACTTCCACGGGCAGGGATACGACATGGTGGAGCGCCCCCTGATCCGTCATGACGAGACCATGCCGATTCGCCGGAACATGTATTTCTCACTACACCCCGCCTTCAGCAGTCCCCATGGGTACAGCTGGATCTCCGACAATTACCTTCTTGATGACAGCGGCACCGTGGAGCGTCTGCATGCGATGCCGCAGGAGCTATTTGAAATTGACTGAGCGCCATGCCTGACGCGGTCGTGGTCGCGGCCGGACGGTCCCCGATCGGTCGAGCCGGAAAAGGATCCCTCGTGGGATGGCGGCCGGACGACCTCGGCGCGCACATCGTGAAAGGAGTGCTGGAACAGATCCCGCAGCTTCCGAAGAGCGACATCGAGGATCTCATCTGCGGATGCGGACGCCCCGGCGGTGAGCAGGGCTTCAACCTCGGCCGCGTGGTCGCCCTTCTCTCGGGACTCGACGTGCCGGGCACCACGGTCACCCGCTTCTGCGCCAGCTCGCTGCAGAGCACGCGGATGGCTGCGCATGCGATCAAGGTTGGTGAGGGTGACGTCTTCCTATCAGTTGGCATCGAGACGGTGTCCCGATTCGTCAATGGCATGCCCGACACGCCGGAGAACCGGAACCCGCGCTTCGCGCCCGGAAACGCGGAATCGCTGCCCGACGTCTACATCGCAATGGGGCAGACGGCCGAGAACGTCGCTCGGCGCGAAGGGATCTCCCGCGACGAGCAGGACCGGTTTGCGCTTCGCAGCCAGGAGCGAGCGGTGGCCGCACAGGACAGCGGCTTCTTCGATCGCGAGATCATTGCGGTGCCTCTCGATGGGGGTGCGGTGATGACGCGCGACGATGGCCCGCGGCGAGGGACCACGCTGGACAAGCTGGCATCCCTGGCGCCCGTGTTCCGGGAGGACGGTTCCGTGACCGCCGGCAACTCGTGTCCGCTCAACGACGGTGCCGCAGCGGTGGTTGTCATGAGCGACTCTCGTGCTCGAGCCCTCGGGATCACGCCGCTTGCGCGCATCGTGAGCACGGGGCTCGCGTCCCTCGATCCCGAGTACATGGGGCTTGGGCCGATCCCGGCGAGCAGGCAGGCGCTTGCGCGTGCTGGGATGAGCATCGACGACATCGACGTGGTGGAGCTCAATGAGGCCTTCGCCGCACAGGTCATTCCATCGGCGCGTGGGCTTGGAATCGATCCCTGGGATGATCGGTTCAACCCGCACGGCGGCGCGATTGCGCTGGGGCATCCGTTCGGGATGACCGGCGCCCGCATCCTCACCACCCTGATCAATGACCTTCGCACGCTGGACAAGTCCATCGGGCTCGAGACCATGTGCGTTGGCGGCGGGATGGGGATGGCCATGATCGTGGAGCGGCTGAACT
>CAVPTG010000003.1:0-127860 GCA_963708605.1 Candidatus Dormiibacterota bacterium
GCCCGCGTGTTCGAGGAATGCGTGTCGGCGCTACGGCCGGACGCGGTGATCGTCGTGCGCGGGAAGGTCGAGGCCGGACGCACCGCCGCAGGCGGAACGTCAACCCCCGGCACTGAGGAGGAAGAGCGCCTCGACCTGGAGCCGCCGCAGATCCTCGCCGAAGCGGTCTACGCATACGACGATCCGCGCCTGGCCACCTGGCGACGAGACAGCACCGTGCACATCAGCGTCAACGCGTCGCAGATAGGCGTTCTCGGGGCACTCCGGCACGCGCTCGAGGAGCACCAGGGCGATTGCGCGGTGGTCCTCCATGTCGACTCGGGGACGAGTGTCGACGAGGTCACGCTCGCCGTCGATTTCGCCGTCGAGCCCTGTCCCGCGCTGGAGCGAGCGGTGGAACTGCTGGTGGGGGACAACGCCTATCGCATCGAGATGCGTCGGGTCCGCGCGCCGGAACGGGAGCGTACCGCCGCCAGGCGATGACAACGCGCCGCCGGGTCTAGGGGAAGATCAGCCCGAAGACGAACTTGATCGCGATGATCACGACGATGTACATGATCAGGGCCGCGATCGCCGGGACGTCCACCGCAGCGGTGCTTCCGCGGCGGTGCAGGCCGGCGAAGGGAGCGACGAGCGGGTTGGTCACCGATCGGACCATCTGCACCAACGGGTGCCACGGGTCGGCGTGGAACACCGCGAGCAGCACGCGGATGAAGACCAGGATCGCGATCGCAATGGCGACATCCACCACCACCTGCTCGATGAGCAGGGCGATGCTCTGGCCCGGGTTGATGCCGCCACCAAAAACCAGCGTCTGCAGGATCTGCGCCACGATGTTGATGACGACGAGCGCGAGGATTGGCGAGAAGTCGAGGCCGCTGAAGGTGGGGAGGATGCGCCGGAAGGGCGCGAGGATTGGATCGACGATGATGCGCAGCCAGCGGACCACGGGGTGCCACGGGCTGAGCCCGATCCACGACACGGCGATCCGCGCAATGATGAGGACCGTCAGCGCCACCTCGATGAAGCCGATGACGTTGTACAGGAAGAGTTGTGTCACCGAGCTGTGGCCGGCTCCTGAGCGGCAGCCGGGTCAACCGGAAAACGCTTCTCGAAGCGCGAGTTGGTGCGCCGCCAGAGGAGGTAGAGGAGGGGCACACCGATCACCAGGGTGGCGATCGACGTCCATTGCGCCTCACGCAGCCCGAGTGGTCCAGGCGGCTCGCTCTTGCGAAACTCGAACAGGATCAGCTGGCTGATCGCATACAGCGCGACGTAGACGATGGCGAGCACCCCGGGACGCACATTCCGCCGAAGGAGCACCCACAGGATGAGCCCGATGCAGATGGTTCCGAGCGCCTCGTACACCGCCGCGGGCTGATAGGCGATGCACTGCGCCCGCGTGCAGAGGCTGAACCCCGTCTGCAGGATTGCGTGTGAATTGGAGTACGCGGTTGCCCACGGGAGGTTGCTCGGCGCCCCCAGGATGTCGCCGTTGATGACGTTGCCGATGCGTCCGATCGGCTGACCCACGACGGCGAAGATCACACCGCCGTCGAGCGCGATCCAGGGGTTGTATCCGTACCGCCATGCGCAGATCGCGAGGGTGATGAAGCCGGAGAGGATGGCGCCGAAGAAGGCCATACCACCCTGCCAGAAGGCGATGATGTTGATGGGGTGGAGGACGTAGTTCTGCCACAGGTCCTGTTGCTGAACGACGTAGTACAGCCGTCCCCCGAGCAGTCCGAAGATGATCGTCCACACGCAGATCTTCTCGGCGACCGCTTTGGGAAGGCCGCGGCGCCTGGCGTAAGGGAGCACGCCGAACTGATATGCGGCAAGGAACGCCACCGCATACATGACCCCATACCAGTGAATCGGCAGGGGCCCCAGATTCAGGACGGGGTCGACGTTGATGGTGATGAAGCCGACCGGGCCAGGGCTAACGGGCACGGCGCTCATGATGCGGAGTTCCGGCTGCCGCATGCACCTCGAGGATGCGATAGCCGCCCTTCGACCTGACCCGTTCGACGCGATGGCCGAGCCCCGTCAGCCATGCCGCCAGCGAATCGGCCCCGAGGTGGCGCTGCACCACGAGGGTCGCAACCGCGTCCGGTTCCAGGCGTCCGGTCCAGGCGAGGAGCAACTCGTGGAGACCCTCCTTACCAAGCCGTACCGGCGGGTTGGAGTAGACGGCGGCGAACCTGATACCGCCGGGAACCGCGTCCGGCTCGGCGGGGACGACGTTGCCTGCGCCCGCACGTTCGGCGTTGCGCGCGCAGAGGTCGAGGGCACGGCGATTGACGTCCACCGCCCACACGCGGGCGTCCGGGTTGCGGAGCGCCACGGTGATGGCGATGGCGCCGTAGCCGCACCCGACGTCGATCACCTCTCCCGGCGGAACCGGGGGCAGGCTTTGGAGCAGGAGATCGGTACCGAAGTCGAGGTGACCGTGCGCAAAGACACCGCGGTCGGTGTCGAGCTCGAAGGTCCGGTCCGGGAGCGTCACGCGGATCGTCCTCGGGCGCGAGGCGACCCTCGGATCCGGGCTGAAGTAGTGGTCCTGGCTCACCATCGCAGGGTAGTAGGCTGCGCCGGTGAGCACGTATGACGTGGCCGTCGTCGGCCTTGGCGCCGCCGGCGCTGCGACCCTCTACCAGCTGGCACGGCGCGGGATCAGCGCGGTGGGCATCGATCGATTCTCCCCACCACACATCTACGGCTCCACGCACGGGGACACGCGCATCACCCGTGAGGCGATCGGCGAGGGCGAGGCCTACACGCCGCTGGTGCAGCGATCGCATGCGATATGGCGAGAGCTCGAGGCCGAAACCGGCCAGTCCCTGCTCACCCAGTGCGGGGGGCTGATCCTCGAGTCCGCGGGAGGTGGGGCTGCCGGACACCACCGTCACGAGTTTCTGGCCAGCACCATCGCCTGCGCGAATCGATATGGAATCAAGCACGAGCTGCTCAGCGCCGCGGATATCGCCGGCCGGTTCCCGCAATTCGGGCTGGACGGTGACGAATCCGCCTACTACGAGCCGACCGCCGGATTCGTCCGTCCAGAGCGCTGTGTCGAGGCGCAGCTGACGGTGGCGGGCCGCCTCGGCGCCGAGATCCGCCGTGACGAGCGGGTCCTCGCCGTCGAGCCGTCGGCGACCGGCGTGCGAGTGCGCACCGACGGTGGCCTCGTCGACGCCGGCAGCGCGGTGCTCGCGGTGGGAGGGTGGGTTCGCGACTTCGTCGCGGCGGAGCAGGTGCACCTGTTCAACGTGTACCGGCAGGTGCTTCAGTGGTACGAGCTGCAGCCGGACGCGGTCGATCACTCGCCCGGCGCCATGCCGGTGTTCATCTGGGGGCTCAGCGACGGCAACGCGTTCTACGGTTTCCCGGCAATCGACGGCACCCGCGAGATCAAGGTCGCCAACGAGCAGCTCGACACCGCAACCGGTGCCGATGAGGCATCACTCGACGTGGATCCCGACGAGCCGCGCCAGCTCTATAAGTCGCTGATCGCCAAGCGACTTCCCGGCCTGTCGTCGCATGTCCTGCGCGCGGTTCGGTGCCTGTACACGGTCACGCCGGACGCGAACTTCATCATCGACGATCACCCGGACCTGCCGGGCGTGGTGCTCGTCTCCCCGTGCTCGGGGCACGGGTTCAAGCACTCGGCCGGCCTGGGAGAGGCAATCGTGCAGCGCATCACGACAGGCGCGAGCGACGCGGATCTCTCGTCGTTCCGGCTCGATCGATTCGGCGCTGCGGTTAGAGCTTCCGCGTCTTGACGGCGGTCCCGTAGGCGCAGATCTCAGTCCAGGTCCCGCCCATCTCCGAGGTGTCGAAACGCATCGCGACGATGGAGTCGCCTCCCTTCGCGGTGGCCTCGGCGCACATCCGCTCGATGACCTCCTGGCGGCTCTGCGCGAGGTTCTGGGTCATGCCCTTCAACTCGCCGCCCATGAGTGACTTCAGGCCGGCGCCGAACTGGGAGCCGATGTTCCGCGAACGGACCGTGAGCCCGAAGACCTCACCGAGGACTTCGGTGATCTCGTATCCGGGCAGGTCGTTGGCGGTGCTGATGAGCATTGGCGTGCCTCCTGGTGAACCTTGCGTTGATCGTGGATAGCGACCTCTCTTCGGTGATACCCAGGACTCGCCGGTCTCAGGCACGGCGCGCGCCCGCGGCTGCTCGTCAGGCCTGTCCCCGGGACCGCTGCTCACGCTCCGACTGCGCTCGCGCGGAGAACCAGGCGAGCGCTGCCGGCAGCACGAATGGGACCATCAGCAGGCGCAGCCAGTCCCAGAGCGTGTTGCCCCGGAAGCCGGTCCAGCCCCAGTCCAGGGCATACCCGCCGGCAACCACGACGACGAAGACGGCCAGGCCCGCCAGGCCGACCGCGCGCCACCGACCCTCGAAGCGCTGGTTGGTCGCGAACCACAGTGGCAGCGAGGCAACGACCACCGGCAGCGCGAGCAGCTCGAGCCAGTCCCAGAGCGTGTTGCCCTTGAACCCAGTCCACCCCCAGTCGAACGCGTAGCCTCCGACGACCAGGACAACGAAGGCCAAACCAACAACACCGAAGACCACGTGCCATTCCATCATCCAGCGCCGGCGTGTCCGGTACCAGATCGGGAGCGTCGCGAGCACCACGGGCAGCACGATCACGTGGAGCAGATCCCACAGCTGATCGCTGGGCGTAACCCCCGTCCACGACCAGTGGAACTCGTACCCGCCGAGGAGCGCGATCGTCAGCGCCACCGCCGCGCCCGGGAGCACCCATTTGATCAGCGGTGACAGTGGTTCCTGGCGCGGCGTTGCACCCCGGGCTTGAGCGAGATCCATGCCGGAAATGATGCCGCGCGGACGGGCCGGTGCGGCGATGGCGTCGAACCGGCCGCCGTCGCTACCATCGTCGGCGACCCATGGTGATCGTTTCTTCATCAGTCTCGCGGACTACGTCGCGTTGATCTCTGGCGCGACCAGCTCGTACCGTTCACCGACCCTGGGCGGCGGACTCGCCACCGCGGGGTTCGGGTACTACGAAAACGCGCACAACCCGCTCGTCTGGTTCAAACGCGTTCAGGGTGGCATGGATAGTAAGGTGGTCCGATACTGCCAACGTCGACCTCACCGCGTCGTTCTGACCGCCCGATCCCTTCTCACCTGCCTCGCTAGTATTCAGGCCTCACCGAGTTAAGTACAACACCGATGGAGGGAGGGCCGGTGCCACGACGTCGTCAGCGAGCGAGCAGGGTGTGGCCGCTGCTGTTCGTCGGTCTGCTGCTTGCCGCCTGCGGTAGCAACAGTACGCGAGTGCGAACCTCGACACCGACACCGGATCCGACGTTCACCTCTCCCTACACCCTCGCACCGACTTCGACACTGACTCCCGCCCCGACGGCATCACCAGTGGGACCGTCCCTCAGACCGACGCCGACATCGACGCCTCGTCAGAGCCGACCACCGTCGATGCGACCGCACGTCTTGCTGATCATGCTCGAGAACAGGGGCTACGCCGCGACGCTGGGTTCGTGCTCGGCCGATCCGTATTTCTGCTCAGTCGCCTCGCAGTATCTGAGCGCAACCGGCTGGTACGGGGTCGGCCATCCGAGCCTCCCCAACTACCTGGCGGCGAGCAGCGGATCGAACTCAGGGATGCACCAGCGACGGCTGCGCCACCGGGATCCGAGCACGGGACCTCGGCGGCGAGCTCACCGCTGCGCGCATCCCGTGGGAGGGGTATATGGAGTCGATGCCGTCCCCCTGCTACAGCGGTGCGAACGCCGGCGCGTACGCGCGCAAACACAACCCCTTTGTCTACTACACGGACAACGCGAGCCCGTGTCATGACGTTCCCTATCCCGGCAGCACCGGCCTCGTCGCTGCCCTCGACAGCCCGGCCCCGCCTGATTTCGTCTGGATCACTCCGAACCTGCTGGATGACATGCACTCGGGTTCAGTCCAGAAGGGTGACGCGTGGCTCAGGGCCAACCTGGCCCCGGTCCTCGCCTCGTCGTGGTTCCTCCGGGGGAATGCGACCGTCATCGTGACCATGGACGAGAACAACGTGGTGGGGACACCCGGGGGTGGACAGATTCCGTTGGTGGTGATCTCGCGCACGGCCAGAGGCAGGGGCGCCATCGCGCTGCGCGGGAACCATTACGGGACGCTGCGGTCGATCGAGGAGGTCTTCGGGTTGTCCCTGCTCGCGAGTGCGCAAAGCCTCAGCGATGGGAACCTTGTTGGGTACTTTGGCTGACGCGCCAAAGTGCATTAAACCCCGTCGTAGCTGTCTATCGTGCTTGGCATCCGAACCACGGCAACAGCGGCGCCGACAACCCGGAAATCGCGTTCGGCTTGCCGTACCTGACCACGAAGGACGCTGCCGCATACAACTACGCCTCCGAGCTTCAACTACGCCCAGGCGCCGCTGGGACCCGCCCGGCTGACCATATCGCCGGTGTCGGCTGCGGAACTCCACGCCGTGCCAAGACGCTCCCTGACCCCAGCGATCCGACGTGATCGCGACTGTCGGCTGAGGCACTGAAAAGGAGCCAAAAGGCCCAATTGCGTCTCGCCATCGACCGTGCTAGAGTCGGCGGGACGCAGTCTCGCAAAGGCGAGGACGCCAGCTACGCCGCGTTCACGAAGGGGATTGGCCATGGGGGGCAAGCCATCGGCGCTTGGGTGCACCAAGCCCAGTAAGCAGCACACCGGTTTGGGGTTCGGCCTCGCCGCCGCTGTTGTCGTTGCGATCGGCGGGGCGGGGCCCATGGTCGCGCACGCAAGCACAGCAACCGACTACCCCATGATGGGGTACAACCAGTACCACACGGCCGTATCCCCGGACACGACGGTCAGTGCTTCGAGCTGGGACGCCTTCACGCTCAAGCACAAGGTGGCACTCGGCGGCTTCATCACGTCGTCGCCGGCCGTCGTCTACAACACCACCCTCAGTAAGAACGTCGTGTACGTCGTCGCGTCGGGTGCACCGTCGATCGCCGCGGTGGATGCGGCGTCCGGCACGATCCTCTGGCAGAAGACGCTCCCGGCGGACGCCTATTCATCGCCAACCGTATTTGGCAACACCGTCTACTTTGGCAGCGAAGACTTCAACCTGTACGCGTACGACGCCACCACGGGTGCGCTGCAGTGCAGCTTCAACACCGGCGGCCGCATCGAGGCGTCCCCGCTGGTCGTGAACATGGCCGGGATCGGCCCCACGGTCTTCGTCGGCGACACCGGGATCAGTGAATCGCACAACGCAGGCCACGAGTGGGCGCTGTATGGGGTCGGCAACACCGCCGGCAAGCCAGCGTGCAGTCAGTATTGGTCGTTCAACGGATGGAACAACACCAACAAGGGCGTCGACGGTGGGAGCTGGTCGTCGCCCGCAATCGGAGTTGATCACCTGGGACGTCAGCTGCTCGTCTTCGGCAGCAACCAACCAGATAATTCCGTGTACGCGCTCAACGCGGTCACCGGCGCGGAGGTGTGGCGCTTCCAGACCGTCTCGGGCTCCGACTCAGATGTCGGCGCACCACCAACCATCGCGCTGCCCGGAGTCAACGGCGTCACGGATGGTGTCGTCTACGTCATGGGCAAGGACCAGCACGAGTACGCGCTCGATTTCACCACCGGCTCGTTGTATTGGGACTTCGACCTGAGTCTCGTCAATTGCAGCACCGACCCGGTTTCGGGCACAGCGCTCGTCGGCAACATGGTCCTGTTCAATTTCTGCAAGTGGATCTACGCGGTGAGTGCAACGGCAACGAGCGCGGGGCACACAAGCCAGATCTGGCGCAGTCCCGGGTCACTCGGGCACTCTCGCGCATCTCCGGTCGTCTCCGGAGGCGCCGGCAACGAGGTGGTGCTTCGTCCCGACAAGGCAGGCAACGAGGACGCCTACAAGCTCTCCGACGGATCGGCGCTGACCCCGTTCAACATTGGAAACACGACAACGGAGATCACCGCCTCGACGGCCGTGTCAGCGGGTGAGGTCTTCTTCGCGGGCTTCGACGGCAACCTGTACATCCTCGGGCTCGGGGCCTCTCCGGTGGTCTCCGGGGTCAGCCCGAACAGCGGCCCTACAGGGGGCGGAACGCAGGTAACCATCACCGGGCTCAACCTGGGTGGCGCTGATTCGGTCACCTTCGGAGGGGCCGCGGCCACCTTCACTCAGGTGTCGAACACCCAGATCACGGCGACCAGCCCGCCCGGGAGCGGGACCGTTGACGTCCGCGTGGCCACGGGTCAAGGCACCTCGGCTATCAGCTCTGGCGACAAGTTCACCTACGGCACCACGGGCACAGTTCCGATGGTGACGTCCATCAGCCCGACGAGCGGTCCGGCTGCCGGTGGCACCCTCGTGACCATCCTTGGGAGCAATTTCACCGGGGCGACGTCTGTGACCTTCGCAGGTAAGACGGCGAAATTCACCATCGTCTCGGACACCGAGATCACCGCCACGAGCCCACCACACGCGGCGGGGACGGTGAGCGTGGTCGTCCATAGTCCTGCCGGACATTCATCGAAAACTCACAAATTCACATACGTGTGAGCTGCCTGGGATGAGCACGTCGCGGACGGCGGTTCGCCCCTGAATGGGGGTGGGCGAACCCCGTCTCGGCGGCGACTCCAAGGCTGGGTTCCGAAGGCCTAGGGGACGAGATCGATGCGCGATTCGGGCCGCGGATTCGGGTGCTGCCCGGTCGGCGAAATGGACACGAAATGGACAGCGAGAAGAAAACCTAAAGTCTTCAACAGATTGCGACTGCCGGGAGAGGGAGTCGAACCCTCACGAGGTTGTCCTCGGCGGTTTTTGAGACCGCTGCGTCTACCATTCCGCCACCCCGGCAAGGTGGACAGCGTACCGGCTCCCACCGGGAACCGGAGCGCCTGGTGGCGCGTACTCTCAAATGCATGGACGACGAGGCGCTCCTCGAACGGGCACGCCGCGGCGACCGCGATGCCTTTGCAGCAATTGTCACTCGCCACCAGGATGAGCTCTACACGATGGCACTCAGGATTCTCGGGACACCGGCCGACGCCGCCGACGTCGTTCAGGAGACGTTTCTTCGTGCCTACGTCAGGATCCCGGTGCTCCGCGGTCAGACGATCCGAGCGTGGCTCTTCCGCGTCGCCATCAACTGCAGTCACGACGTCCAGCGCCGCAGCATCCGCCGGCCGGCAGATCCACTCGAGGACGCTGAGGGCAATATCGTCGAGCTCCCGGACCCCGATCTAGGGCCCGAAGCGACCGCCCTGGCGCGCGAGCGAGTCGCCGCGGTTCGTGAGGCCCTGCTCACGCTCCACCCCGACTTCCGCGCCGTCGTCGTCCTCCGCGACGTCAATGAGTTGAGCTACGAGGAGATGTCCGCAGCCCTGCGGGTCCCGATCGGCACCGTCAAATCCCGGCTCAATCGGGCCCGATCGATGCTCGCCAAAGCATTGCGTGGCACCGCCGCGGCTCCCGGGTTCGCCGAGGAGCACGCATGAGCCCGCGCCGTCACCTGGACGACCTGTTCTCCGCGGCGTACGACGACGAGCTCACGCCGATCGAGGAGGCCCGATTCCACGCGCACATGCAGTCGTGCGCGCCCTGCGCTGCCGCGTATGCGGAGTTCCGGGCCACTGTGGAGGCGCTCCGAGAGATGCCGAAGGCCCAAATGCCCCACGTGGTGCATCTTCCCTCGACGTCTCCCGTGGCCGAAGTCGCGCCCCGGCCGCGTGTCGGGCTCGGGTGGTTCAACCTCGGCGTGGTGCGCCGATTCCCAGCGACTGCCGTCGCCGGCGCCTTCGTTGTCCTCCTGGCAGTCACAGCCCTCCTGCATGGTGGCGCAACCCCGAACAGCACTCCGGACAGCTCGGCAGCGGTGCCAGCCGCCAACTCCGGCCAGCACGGCTCGTCATCGGGACAGCAGGTCCCCACCACATCCTGCGGTGCGATCGTCGGCATCGCGGGGGCCGGGCTGCCGGCGAGCTTCAGCCAGGAGGACCTGGCCACCGACCCGGCCCAGCCGGCGGTCCATCTGGTCCTCGCGGCGCCCACGCTCCAGGTCACCGCGGGCAAGGCCGCCGTCGTGTACGCCCAGCTGTCAGTGCCAATCCAGTCGGCGGGCAACCCGGGAACGACATCTGCGCCGCTGCCGGCCCGCGCTGCGGTGCCGTGCGTGTCAGTCGAGATCGCCAGCTCCAGCCTCCGGTTGGACCTTCATCCCGCCGTTGAGGTCCCGCAGGCGCAGGGCGCGGGATCGGGCTACGCGCCCGGATTCGTCGTATCGCCGACCACCGCCGGGCCGTTGCTCAGCTTCCAGGTGCCGCCCGGGCTCGCTCCCGGCACCGAGCTGCGTGTGGTTGCCACGGTCCCGGCCGGCTACACCGGTCTCAACAGCCCGCCGCTCACCGCGGAGTTGACGCTCACCACCCGCTGATCGATCGGCGGCGCGATCCACCGCGCCTCTCCTTTACTAGACTGGGAGCAATGCACCGCCGCCTGGCGTGCCTGGCTGTGGCGCTGCTGGTCTCCGGCTGCAGCTTCAGCGGGTTCGGCTCACCACCAAACTACGGCTATGTCGTGATCACCGCGGGAGGCGTCGGCCTCCGCTCCGGCGCCGCCGATGTCCCGCCGAATCTCGACCTTCGTCTGCATGCCACCGGCGCGCCGCTGCAGGCGTCGGACGTGACCGCGACCCTCGACGGGAACTCGCTGACGCTCGCGGCCCAGCACCAGGACCTCCTGGCCACAGTGCGACCGCTGCTGGCGCTCTCATCTGCCCACCGCCTCTCGGTGGCCGTGTCGGGCATGAGCACCCAGAGCTTCACGTTCACGGTCATCTCGCCCACGGCCGCAATGCTCGCCGCCCACGTCGATCCAGCGAGCGGGCTGGTGGTCGATGCGGTCTTCAACGACGCTCCATCGCAGGAGGCGATCGCTGCCGCGCTTCCCGGCGGCACCGTGACGTGGAGCGACCCCGATCACGCCCGGATCACCTGGAAGGGCAGGCCACCCTCGTCGATCACCTTACCCCCGACCATCTCCACGGCCGGGGAGGCGCATCTCGATCCCGGGATCACGCTCTCGTTGGCCGGTATTCCGCGGCACTCCGTCCGCCGGGTGACCGTCCCAGGACCTCCGGTCGTCACCGGGATCCCGGTGGACGCGTTTGTGATCAACACCTCGGCGTCGAACTCGTCGCTCGCATTCCACCTGGGGGCGGTTGCCGAGGTCACCCCGACCGGCTGGCAGGCGCAGGCGGACGGTTCGACCCTCGGGACTCCCGACCAGTCCGCGGTGGGTCGCGCCGGTGCGGCAAACCTTCCGATCTGGCCGTCGCTTGCCAACGAACTCGACCAACCCTCCGGCGACGGATCAGTTGCTCGACAACCCCGCCGCGGTCAACCGGCTGATCAATCAGATGGTCGCCGCAATTCGATACGACGGCTACCGCGGCATCAACGTTGACTTCGAGGGGATGCTCCCGGCGGACAAGGCACCCTTCACGGCGTTCGTTCAGCAACTGGCAACCGCGGTGCACGCCCACGGCGCGAAGCTGATCGTCGACGTGGTGCCCCACAACTTCGCCGGCGTGAACGCCTACTCGGCGGCATATGACATCGCCGCCATCGGCAAGGTCGCGGACTACGTGGATCTGATGGCGTATGACCAGCACGGCGATGGTGGAACCCCGGGCCCGGTGGCCGGGCTGGACTGGGACAACGCAATCCTGCAGGCGACCCTGCCCGACCTCAACCCCGCACACGTCCTCCTCGGGGTACCGCTCTACGGCCGCGCCTGGGGGAGCAGCTTCGGCGGGGCGGCGGCGTATTCGAACGTTCTGTACAACGCGCTGGCGGTCCCGGGGGCGCGCGTCGACTACGATTTCGCCGCCCAGACCCCCTTCATCGTGTCCCCCAACGATTCGCTGATCACCTACTTCGATGATGCGGACAGCCTGGCGCGGAAGGTCGCGCTGGTGCACAAGTACAGCCTGGCGGGGATCGCCGCCTGGCGGCTCGGCTTCGAGGACCCCGGGTTCTGGTCGCTCTTCCGCGCCTGACAGCGAGCCTAGCTCTCGGAGGCGCCGGTCCCGAGGTCGGGGAGGTTGAGGGTGTTCACCCAGTCGCGAATCTTGGCGAGGCGCTCCTCGCTTTCCGGGTCCGTCTCGGTGAGCTCGCCGTCCTTGTCCGCCTCGGGGAGAACGCCGGCTTTGTCGAGCACCTCGTCGGCGACGAAGATGCCGGCGCCGACCCTCACCGCCACGGCGATCGCGTCTGACGGGCGGGAGTTCGATCTCCAGGCGGCGGCCATCAACCTGGGCGAGGATCCGCGCGTAGAAGACCTCGTTGCTGAGCGAGGTCACCACGATCCGCTCCACGGTCACCTCGACCGCGCTCAGCAGGTTGGCGAGCAGGTCG
This sequence comes from Candidatus Dormiibacterota bacterium, assembly GCA_963708605.1. Taxonomy (GTDB): domain Bacteria; phylum Chloroflexota; class Dormibacteria; order Aeolococcales; family Aeolococcaceae; genus Palsa-851. The sequence goes on from CAVPTG010000003.1 coordinate 12,419, forward strand.
TGCGTGATCGGCCGCTCGGGGGTGATCCCGGTGATCTTCAGCGCGATCGCGTTGGCTTCGTTGATGCCTATCCAGATGGGAAGGTAGCGATCGGCGGTCTTCTCTTTGAGGATGACGACGTGCTGGCCGGTCGGCATGTGCACCCTGATGCTGTCGACGGTCATTTCCACCAGGTCGGCCATGCCTCGATCATAACCCCGGAAGTGCGCCCGCGAGGACATCCATGCCTCGCCGCTACCATGGATCGCTGTGGCTCGCGAGACCTTGTTGCTGGTGGATGGGCACAACCTCGTGTACCGCGCCTTCCACGCGATGCCCGCGTTGAGCAACAGCCGGGGCGAGATGACCAACGCCGCCTACGGCTTCACCTCGATGCTGTTCAAGGCGCTCAACGACACCACCCCGACGTACGCCATCGCGGCATTCGACCCTCCGGGTCCGACGTTCCGCCACGAGAAGTTCGCGGAATACAAAGCGCAACGGCAGCGTGCGCCTGACGAGCTGCGTGCCCAGTTCCCGTGGGCGCGTGAGGTCGTCGAGGCACTCGGCATCCCCATCGTGGAAATCCCGACCTTCGAGGCCGATGACGTCATCGGCACGCTGGCGCAGAAGGCCGAGGCTGCGGGACTCGACGTGATCATCGTCACCGGGGACCTCGATGTGCTGCAGCTCGTCACTGAGCACATCCGCGTCTTCGCGAGCCGCCGCGGTCTCAGCGACACGATCATCTACGACGTCGACAAGGTTCACGAACGCTACGGGTTCGAGCCGCCGCTGGTCGCCGATTTCAAGGCGCTGCAAGGCGATCCCAGTGACAACATCCCCGGCGTCCCGGGCATCGGCGAGAAGACTGCGATGTCACTGGTGCAGCAGTACGGGCCGCTCGAAAACGTCCTCGCCGCAGTGCCGACCATGCCGCCGGGACGGGTGCGGCGCGCGCTGGAAAGCCATATGGAGCAGGCGCGGTTGAGCAAGTGGACGGCCACCATCAAGGTTGACATCGACATCGACCTGCCGCTCGAGGGCGCACGCCTCTTCAACTACGACGAGGGCGAGGTGCGGGAGCTGTTCGACCGCCTGGAGTTTCGCAGTCTCCTCCCGCGACTGCCGGGTCGCGCGCTGGACGACGGTTCGGCGCCGGCGAACATGGCGCCGGTGAGCGAACCCGCCGCGCTGCCCGGCGACCTGCAATCGCCGGCGACCGAGGTCGAGATCGTTGTCGATGCGCATCAAGCAGACGAGGCGTTGCAGCGCATCCGCGCGGCCGGCGCGATCGCGGTACGGACCGTTGTTGACGGCAGCCCGAGAACCGGCGACATGATCGGAGTCGCCTTCGGGCCCACCGGCGAGGACATCGCCTACTACATGCCCGTATGGCACGCCGGATTGGAGCGCAACGCGGATCCGGCAGCGATTGCAGCGCTGGAGGAAGTGCTCGCGGACGGCACGATTCCGAAGCGGGGCTACGACCTCAAGCGCGAGCTGCTTGCTTGGCGGCGCCGCGGTATCGCCATCCAGGGTCTGCAATTCGATGCGCTTCTCGCCGCCTACCTCACCAACTCGCGCCTCAAGGTGCCGACGCTGCCGGTGCTTGCGCACGACCTCGCGCTGCTGAGTGTCGAGGCCGAGGAGACGCTGCTCGGCAGCGGCCGTGGCAAGCGCGGGATCGCGGATGTTCCGGTGGAGGAGGCCGCCGCGTACTACGGCGTCTGGGTCGGCCTGCTCGGCCCGGTCGGCGACAAATTGGTGCGCGACATGGAGCGGGCGAACGCGACCCGGCTGCACGACACCATGGAACTGCCCCTGGTGCCCATCCTCGCCGCCATGGAGGTGGAGGGAGTCGCGGTCGACTGCGACCTGCTCGGTGCCATCAGCGGCGAGATGTACAAGCGCATCGCCGACATCGAGGCCGAGGTGCAGGAGGTTGCCGGCTACACGTTCAACCCGGGGAGCACGCAGCAGCTGGGGCGATTCCTCTACGACGACCTCGGTCTCGCCAGCGGGCGCAAGACCAAGACGGGCCGGAGCACCGACGCCGACACGCTCGAGGCATTGCGCGGGGAACACCCCGTGGTCGAGCAGATTCTCGAGTGGCGTCAGCTCACCAAGCTGAAGAGCACATATGTCGATGCCCTGCCATTGCTGTGCACGGCGGACTCGCGCGTGCACACGTCCTTCAACCAGGCGGTGGCGACCACCGGCCGGTTGTCGTCCTCCGACCCGAACCTGCAGAACATCCCGGTGCGCACGCAGTGGGGCCAGCGAATCCGTCGCGCCTTCCATGCCGACACCGGGCAGCGCCTGGTCAGCGCCGACTACTCGCAGGTCGAGTTGCGAGTGCTCGCGCATGTGACCGGCGAGACGGAGCTGATCGAGGCGTTCCAGCGCGGTGAGGACATCCATCGGCGCACCGCCGCCGAGGTGTATGGGGTCGAACCCGGGGCGGTAACGCCGGACATGCGCCGCATCGCCAAGGTGGTGAACTTCGGCGTGGTGTATGGGTTGAGCGACTTCGGGCTCGCGCGCGACACGGGCATGAGCCGCGAGGATGCTCATACCTTCATCGATGCGTACTTCCGCAACTTCCCCGCGGTCACCGCCTACCTCGAGGGGGTGCGCAACCATGCGCGTGAGTACGGGTGGGTCGAGACCTTCATCGGCCGGCGGCGCTACATCGCGGACATTCGCGCGGCCAACCGCCAGCTGCGCTTCGCGGCCGAGCGCATGGCCGTGAACATGCCGATCCAGGGTGGTGCGGCCGACATCATGAAGCAGGCGATGATCCTGGTCGACGAGGCGCTCCGCGAGCGGGGCTTGCGCAGCCGGATCCTTCTCCAGGTGCACGACGAGTTGCTCCTCGAGGCGCCGGCGGAGGAGGTGGACGACCTCGTCGTGCTCCTCCGGGAACGCATGGGCGCGGCCGAGGCGCTCAAGGTGCCCCTCGACGTTGACGTCAAGGTCGGCGACAACTGGGGGGACATGACGCCGATCGCGAAGAACTGATGCGGCCCTTGATGCTTGTGGGCCGGCAGTCGCGGAACTTACACTGTGTCCGCCTCGCGTCCGTCAATTCATCATCAGTGAGGCAGGAGGCAGTGCGAAACCCGTGAGTTCCAGGCCGAGGCCGACCGTGACCATTTGGCCGATGAAATCAAGGTACTTGGTGCAGTCGATGTGTTCTATCCTCGCGTCTGGTGGAACATTCGAACGGGACACCACCGGACTCAGCACAGGGCCGCGGGGCCACTTCGGGACCGTCCTGCTGTTCTTGCCGCCGCCCGGAACGATGGAGTTGGTCCGCAAAGAGTTGGGCGAGGGACATCTGCGAGTTTGGATTCTCGATCGCAACCGTCCCATCGCGAGTGTGGACGATGATCTCAGCACTGATGCGAAGTGGCTCATCGACACCGTCTTCGACGGGTACGACCATCCCGATCAACCACCTGCATCCTTCACACCAGAGCTGCTGCCACCCCCCGAGGTCACGACACCGCATCCTCCAGACTGGCATGATCGTATGTGGGAGATTCCGCTCGCGGGCTTGCCAGACCACCAGATCTGACGCGGTGACATGACGCCCATCGCGAGGGACTGAGGGTGCCGGAACTTCCCGAGGTGGAGACGGTTGCCCGCGACCTGCGTGCTGCGGTCACTGGCCGGCGCATCGAGCGGGTTACCGTCGACCGCCCCGACATCGTGCGTGTCCCCGACGGACGCATGCTCCCGGCACTGCTCACCGGTCAGCGTTTCGAGAACGTTGATCGCCGCGGCAAGTACCTGCTGCTGGAGCTCGATTCCGGTGACGAGCTGATGGTGCACCTCGGCATGACCGGGCACCTGCTCGTCTGTGATGCCGATGAGCCGGTCGCAAAGCACACACACATCCGCGCGTCCCTGGAGGATGGCAACGAGCTCCGGTTTGACGACGCGCGTCGCTTCGGGAGGGTTGCCTACGGTTCCCGTGACGCGCTGATCGCCGCGCGCGTGCTGCCCAAGCTCGGTGTCGAGCCCCTGTCCGACGCGTTCTCGCAGGAGCGACTCGACGCGGTGCTGCGCAACACGACGAGGACCGTGAAAGCCGCGCTGCTCGATCAGAAAGGGGTGGCGGGACTCGGCAACATCTACATCGATGAGGCGTGCTTCCTCGCGGGCGTCCGGCCCACCCGGCGGTGCAATCGCCTGACGCGCCGCGAACGAGCGGCGCTGCTCGATGCCATCCCGCGCGTGCTCACCGCAGCGGTCGCGAATCGGGGCAGCAGCGTCGACGACTACCGAGATGTCTGGAACGCGCGCGGGAGCAACCAGGAGCGACTTCAGGTGTACGGGCGCGGTGGACTGCCCTGCTTCGTGTGCGGCACGACCCTCCGTCGCACCGTGACCGCCGGTCGCACCACCGTGTACTGCCCGCATTGCCAGCGATGACCCGAGTCACCATCGCGAGCTACGACGACGATCCGCCGCTCGGTGGTCAGGGCGTCGTGGTCCACGGGATGCGCGCTGCACTCGAGCGCCGCGGGGTGCGTGTCCACACCATCTCCGGACGCGGCGAGCACGCGGTCGCATTCGCGCGGCGCACCGGCCGGGCGCCGCTGGACTTCTCCCTGCAGCTCAATCGATACCCGCAGATCCTGCTGCGGGCCGCACCCGACGTGATCCATGCGCAGGGGGGCCCCGGCGGCGTGCTGCTCTGGCGAGGGCTTGGCGCCCCGCTCGTCTACACCGCGCATCACACCTATCGTCAAGCGCACCCGCGCGGCTCGGTGAAGCGGCTGCTCAACGGCGTCGAGGCGCGCTCATACCGCGGTGCCGCGATGGTGCTCCCGGTCTCGCGCTCGACGGCCAACGCATTGCTCGAGATGGGGATCCCGGCATCACGCATCGAGGTCCTGTCCAACGGAGTTGACCCAGTCGACCTTCCGGGCGTCGCGCACGAGGACGGCCGCGTGCTCTTCGTCAGCCGCATGGAGCGAGAGAAGGGTGCGCTCGACGCGGTCGCGGTGCTGCAGGCGCTCAGCGAGGCGGACGCGAGGGTGCACGGCGTCCTGGTGGGGGGCGGCAGCCTCGAGGCGGACGTTCGGCGAGCCGCACAGACGAGCGGCGGCCGGATCGAGTACCTGGGTGCGCTCGATCGCGAGGCCTTGAACCGCGAGTACGCCCGCGCCGCGGTGGTGCTGATGCCGTCGCGATTCGAGGGACTGGGCATGGTCGCGCTCGAAGCACAGGCCGCGGGAACACCGGTCGTGGGCTTCGATGTTGACGGGCTGCGCGACGCCGTCGGTGTCGGCGGGGTCCTGGTGGCCGCCGGCGACATGGCGGCAATGCGCGCCGCCGTCCTGCAGCTCTTGGGTGATCCCGAGCGCCGAGCCGAGGCGGGGGCGCGAGGGCGGGAGGTCGTCCTCGCCGAGCATTCGTGGGACGCGATCGGCAGGCGCCTCGAAGAGATCTACACGGCGGTACGCTGAGCTCGAATTCGGCGGGAGGAGAGCAGGGACTAGACTCGAAGGGTGCCCGCCCTCGAGTTGCTCGCGCCCTTCAAACCAGCCGGTGATCAGCCCGCCGCCATCACAGCGCTCAGCCGCGGGCTGACCGAAGGTCAGCGCGAGCAGACCCTGCTCGGCGTGACCGGCTCGGGCAAGACCTTCACGATCGCCAACGTGATCGCGGAGCAACAGCGTCCAACGCTCGTGCTCTCGCCCAACAAGACGCTGGCGGCCCAGCTCTGGGCGGAATTCCGGGAGTTCTTCCCCACTAATGCCGTCGAGTATTTCGTCTCCTACTACGACTTCTACCAGCCCGAGGCCTACATCCCGCGGACCGACACGTACATCGAGAAGGACTCGTCGCGGAACGACGAGATCGACCGGCTGCGCAACAGTGCGACGCGCGCGCTGCTGACGCGCCGCGATGTTGTGGTGGTGGCCTCGATCTCCTGCATCTACGGCATCGGGTCGCCGGAAAACTATCTCGGTGAGTTCGATCACCGTGAAGCGCGGCGAGTCGTGGCGCCGGGACATCCTGCTGCGCAAGCTCTCGGACCTGCAGTACTCACGCAACGACATGGACTTCGGGCGCACGCGCTTTCGGGTGCGCGGCGATGTCGTCGATGTGCAGCCTGCGTACGAGGAGATTGCGACCCGCATCGAGTTCATGGGTGACACCATCGAGTTGATCAAGGATTTCGACGCGCTGACCGGGGAGATCCTCACCATGCGCGACGAGCTCACCGTCTTCCCCGCGACGCATTACGTGACGCCGCAGGAGCAGATGAACCGCGCGCTCGTCTCCATCGAGGCCGAGCTCGAGGATCGTGTGAAGCTGCTCGAGACGCGGGGGCGCCTCCTCGAGGCCCAGCGCTTGCGCCAGCGCACCAACTTCGACATGGAGATGATGCGCGAGACCGGGACGTGCGCGGGCATCGAGAACTACTCGCGTCACCTGAGCAATCGCTCCGAGGGGCAGCGCCCGCACTGCCTGCTCGACTTCCTGCCCGACGACGCGCTCATCATCGTCGACGAGTTGCACGTTGCGGTTCCCCAGATCGACGGCATGAACAAGGGGGATCGCGCTCGCAAGCTCCCCTTGGTCGAGTACGGGTTTCGGCTCCCGTCGGCGCTCGACAACCGCCCCCTGACGTTCGCCGAATGGGACTCGATGATCGGGCAGATCATCTATGTCAGCGCCACCCCGGGTCCCTATGAGGAGTCACACGCAACCCAGGTGGTGGAGCAGATCATCCGGCCGACCGGCCTCGTCGATCCCACCATCGAGGTGAAGGAGTCACACGGCCAGATCGACGATCTCATCTCCCAGATGCGACGCCGCATCGAAAAGCACGAGCGCTGCCTGATCACCACGCTCACCAAGAAGATGGCCGAGGATCTCACCGACTACCTGCGTGAGGCCGGCATCAAAGTGCGATACCTGCACAGCGATATCGACACCCTCGAGCGCGTCGAGATCATTCGCGACCTGCGCCTCGGCGTTTTCGACGTGCTGGTGGGGATCAACCTGCTGCGCGAAGGCCTCGACCTTCCTGAGGTGTCGTTCATCGGCATCCTCGATGCCGACAAGGAGGGCTACCTCCGCGGGTATCGCTCACTGATTCAGACGGTTGGACGGGCGGCGCGCAACCTGTTCGGCCACGTGGTCATGTATGCCGATCGCACGTCGGACGCGATGGAGCGGGCGATCGCCGAGACCGACCGCCGCCGCGCGATCCAGGTCGCGTACAACGTCGAAAACAACATCACGCCGCTGTCGATCGTCAAGGCCGTGTACCAGATGGAGTCGCATCGCGAGCAGCAGTCGCTTCGGGCCGCCGCATTCCAGGAGGCGTCCGGGCTGCCTCCCGACGAGGTGCTGCGCCTTGCCAAGGACGTGGAGAAGGAGATGCTTCGCGCGGCTCGCGACCTCGAGTTCGAGCGCGCCGCCGAGCTGCGCGACCGCTTGGTGGAACTCCGGCGGCGCATCGAGGGTGTGGAGGAACCGGAGCCCGCACAGACCCACCGGGGCAGGGGACGGCCCGTCCACTCCCGGTAGCTGGAGGACGATGCCGGGGTGCCGATTCCCCTCATGCTGGCGACCCTCAGCGACCGTCGCGACTTCGGGAGCGACTGGCTTCTGGAGCGCAAGTTCGACGGCGAGCGCTGCGTTGCGAGCAGACGGGGCGGCGACGTGCGGCTCGAGTTCGCGGACCGGCAAGGACCTCACGGGCACGTATCCGGAAGTGCGCGCCGCCCTGGAAACGCAGCGCGCACGCGACTTCCTGATTGACGGTGAGGTGGTCGCGTACCAAGGTGAGCAGACGTCCTTCAGCCGGCTGCAACAGCGCCTCGGCACCAGCGCGCCGTCTCGCGACCAGATGGACGCGTATCCGGTGGTCTACTGCGTCTTCGACCTCCTTGAGATCGACGGCAAGGACCTGACTCGCCGGCCGCTCGAAGAGCGCCGCGCCCGACTGACGCGGGCCATCCGGCCGAGCGCGGCCCTGCAACTTTCCGAAGCCTGGCGGGACAACGCTCAGCGCCGGTTTGACGACGCATGCCGTTCGGGCTGGGAGGGACTGATCGCCAAGCGTGCGCATGCACCGTATGTCCCCGGGCGTTCGAAGGACTGGCTCAAGCTGAAATGCGTCTGGGAGCAGGAGTTCGTCGTCGGCGGTTATACGGACCCGAGCGGCAGCCGGACTGATTTCGGTGCGCTGCTGGTCGGCTATCACGAGGACAACAAACTCCGGTACGCCGGAAAGGTCGGCACCGGCTACACCGCGGCGAGGCTGCGTGATCTCGGCGCGCGGCTGCGATCCCTGGAGACGTCGGCCCCGCCGTTTGCAGACGCGAAACCCATTCCTCGCGGCACGCACTGGACGCGGCCAGAACTGGTCGCGCAGATCGGCTTCGCAGAGTGGACGAACGAAGGCCGCCTGCGGCAGCCTCGCTTCCTCGGGCTCCGCGACGACAAGCGACCCATCGACGTGAACTCGGGAGCGGCCCCGATGAAGCGGATTTTCGGCGATGGCGGCTCCGGACGTTCGGCACGCGCTGGATTGCTTGACCCGGCGTACATCTGTTCGGTAGGATTCGTCGCCCATGGCCATCGAGTTGCAACGCGCCGTCCACCGACTGCACTACGTCTGTGCCGAGTGCGGGGCGGAGACGCCGAGGTGGGAGGGCCGCTGTCCGGCGTGCGCGGCGTGGAACAGCCTCAGTGAGGATGTCGTCCGCCTGACGGCGCGCAAGGCCGGACCGACAGCACCCCCCGCCGTCACCACGCCCATGGAGGCGGTCACGGCCGTGCCGTCACAGGTCCTGGCCACGGGATCGTTTGAAGTCGACCGCGTCCTGGGAGGGGGAATCGTCCCCGGCAGCGTCGTGCTGCTTGGTGGTGACCCTGGCATCGGGAAGTCCACCATCGCGCTGCAGCTGTCGCATGGCTGCGGCACCGAGGTGTCGCCGGCGCTCTATTGCACCGGCGAGGAGTCGCTTGAGCAGCTTGCCCTGCGAGCTCGGCGGCTTGGCTGCACCGGTGCCAGGGTTCGCCTGCTCGTCGAATCGGACGTCGACACCGTGATCGCCACGATCGAGGCGGAGCGGCCCTCCCTGGTGGTCGTCGATTCGGTCCAGACGCTCCGCGAGGCCGGGACGCCCGGCCCGCCCGGGAGTGTCTCGCAGGTCCGCGCCGCCGTGCTGCGCATGAGCGAGGTCGCCAAGTCAACCGGCGTTCCTGTGCTCCTGGTCGGGCACGTCACCAAAGAAGGCGCAATCGCCGGTCCGCGCACCCTCGAGCACATGGTCGATGTCGTCCTGTATCTCGAGGGCGACCGGCTCGGAGAAAACCGGATGCTCCGTGGCATCAAGAACCGGTTTGGAGCGACCGGCGAGGTGGGCCTGCTCACCATGGAGCGCGAGGGCATGCGCGATCTCGCCGCCCCGAGCCGCGGCATGCTCGACGCGGCTTCCCTCGGTGCCTCGGGGAGCGTGCTGACGATCACCTGCGACGGGCTCCGGCCGATGGCGGTCGAGGTACAGGCGCTCACCGTCGCCTCGCCATTCGGGCTCCCGAGGCGAACCGCAACTGGCTATGAGCTCAACCGACTGCACCTCATGCTCGCCGTGCTCGCCAAGCGCGCCGCCATCCCCGCCTCCAAGCTGGACGTGTTCGTCAACGTCGCCGGCGGCGTTCGCCTCGCGGACCCCGGGACCGACCTCGCGGCGGCGCTGGCCATTGCCGGCACGGTCAAGAACCGGGCGGTATCGCGCCAATGCGCGGCCATCGGAGAGCTGGGCCTGGGCGGTGAGGTCCGCAGGGTGTCCCGAACCGAGGTGCGCCTCGCAGAGGCGGCGGCCGTCGGGATGGAGGCGGTGATCCTGCCCGAGAGCTATCGCGGAGCAGTTCCCGACGGCCTTCGCTGTCATCGAGTCCGCACCTTGATCGAGGCGGTTGCACTGCTCGGGTGACCGTCGTGTCGCGCCGTCTTTCGGCGCGAAGATCGTGTGGTTCAATCGCTGAGATGCACACGCATGCCGCCCGGACGGTCCAGCGGGCGCGAAATGTCTCGCGAATCATCGGCGCCAGCGTCGGGTTCGTCTTCGGGGTGCTCTACGGTGTCTTCATCCTGTCCGCCACCCCCGGAGTGCTCAATAGCAGCACGACCACCGCGGGCGCCGCCCTCCTCGCAGCGGGTGCCGCCGGCGCCGCCTCGCTCGCGCTCGCCGCCCCGCTGCTGAGCGTCGAACCCTACCTCTGGCTCGAGCGGACCCTCGACGAGGCCCCGGCATCGCAGATCATCGGCTCCCTCATCGGCCTGATCGCAGCACTCCTCATCTCGACGATGGTTGCCGTCCTCCTCAACCCGCTGCCCTTCGGGCTCGGCGTATTGCTCTCGCTCAGCCTTGCGACCGCGCTCATCTACGTCGGCGTCCGCACCGGCAGCCGCCGCCGCGATGCGCTCGGCGCCCTCTTCGGCCGCCCGGCTCTGGTCGACATCGACCAGGGCGGTCCCGCCCCGATCGACGGCCAGCCCGTCCTGGTCGACACGAGCGTTCTCATCGACGGCCGTATCGTCGATGTCGCGGCCGCCGGCTTCATTCCCGGGCGGCTGCTCATCCCCGGATTCGTGCTGGAGGAGCTGCAGCGCGTCGCCAACTCCGCCGATCCGTTCCGCCGCCAGAAGGGGCGCCGCGGGCTCGGTGTCGTCGATGCGCTCCAGAAGGCGGACGACGTGGTCTGCGAGCTCGTCGATCTCGACTTCCCGGGCACGCCCGACGTCGACGCCCGCCTGGTCAAGCTCGCCCGCGCGCGGGGCGCCTTGCTCATGACCCAGGATTACAACCTCAACCGTCTTGCCCAGATCGAGGGAGTTCGCGTGCTCAACCTCAACGACCTCGCCAACGCGGTCAAACCGATCGTCGGTGCGGGCGAGAGCATCGCGATCGCCATCGTCAAAGAGGGGAAGGAGCCTCACCAGGGCGTCGGGTACTTCGAAGACGGCACCATGGTGGTTGTTGAGAACGGACGCAGCCATGTCGATGAGACGGTCACGGTGACCGTGACCACCGTGCTCCAGACCACCGCGGGCCGGATGATCTTCGCGACCCTCGCCGACGACAACTCGGGTAAGCCTCGGGTGCTGCGGCCGGTTCGCCCCAAGGTCGCGCAGCGCTGAGCAGCGCGCTCATCGTTCCCGCCTTCGGGCTCGGCGTGAGGGCGGGAGAGGACAAGCTCTGGGTATCCGTCTCGGGGCGCCCGGTCATCGCCATCACGCTGGAATCGATCGCCGCCGCAGGCTGCTTCGACCTCATCGCCATCGCCGCTCCAACGAGCCGGTGGGATGCCATCGGCGCCATCGCCGCCGAGCGCGACCTGACCAACGTCGTGCTCCTCGAGGGCGGCGTGCGCCGCCAGGACAGCGTCGCCGCGGCCATCGACCGCTGTGACGGCCACGAGTGGATCACCGTGCACGACGCGGCCCGCCCGCTCACCCCGCCCCAGGTGTTCCGCGCGGTGCTCGACGCGGCGCGGGCTGATGGAGCGGCCATCGCAGCGGTACCCTGCGTGGACACTGTGAAGCAGGTGCAGAACGGCCAGGTCGCGGCCACCCTCGACCGCTCCTCGATCATCGCGGCGCAGACGCCTCAATCCTTCAGTGCCGGCATCTTGCGCCGGGCACATCTCAACGCAGCAGCCCGCGGGATCAGCGCCGGGGACGACGCCGCACTCGTCGAGGCGATCGGCGCCCCGGTCACGGTGGTTCCCGGCGATCCGCGCAACTTCAAGATCACCTTCCCGCAGGACCTTTTCCTGCTCCGCTCCTTGCTCGAGGAGGTCCGATGACCCCGCGAATCGGCCATGGCATCGACGCGCATCGCTTCATCCCGGGGCGGCCGCTCATGCTCGGCGGCGTCCTGGTTCCGTACGCTCGCGGACTGCTCGGCCATTCCGACGGCGACGCCGTGGTGCACGCGCTCGTCGACGCCATCCTCGGCGCGTCCGGGCTCGGCGACATGGGCCGGCACTTCCCGTCGGGTGACCCCCGCTGGAAGGACACCTCGGGCTGCGAGTTCCTGACGATCGTGGCCGAAAAGCTCCGCGAGGAGGGCTGGGTGATCACCAGCGCCCACGTCATCGCCATCGCCGAGGAGCCGCGGCTTGCCGCACATCTCGGGGCGATGTCCGAAGCGATGTCCAAGGCGCTCGGCCTCGAGCCCGGGACGATCGCGGTCGGCGCGACCACGACCGACGGCATGGGCTTCTCAGGCCGGAGCGAGGGGATCGCCGCGTCGGCGACGGTGCTGCTGGAACGGCGGTGACGCTGCAGCTGCACGACACGATGAGTCGTGAGCTCGTCGTCGTGGAGCCGATCGAGCGGGGCCACGTCCGTATCTACACGTGCGGTCCGACGGTGTGGAACCGCGTCCACATCGGGAATTTCCGCACCTTCATCTTCGAGGACGTCCTGCGACGCTGGCTCGACCGGAGGTTCCCGGGGAACGTCACCCACGTGATGAACCTCACCGACGTCGACGACCGGATCATCACGAACGCGGTCGCACACGGTCATTCGATCGACGAGGAGACCGCGCCGTGGATCGCCGCGTTCGAGGAGGATCGCGAGACGCTCGGCATCCGGCCGGCGCACCACTATCCGCGCGCGACCGCGTACATCGATCAGATGGTCGACCTGATCGAGCGCCTCGAGCGTGCCGGCGCCGCGTACCGAAGCGACGGCAGCTTCTACTTCCACATCGCGGCGTTCCCGGAGTACGGCAAGCTCAGCGGCGCGCGCGCGGAGGGCCTCGTGACCGGCGCCAGCGGCAGGATTGACGCGGACGATTACACCAAGGAGGATGTCCGCGACTTCGCGCTCTGGAAGGCCGTGGGTCCGGACGAGATCGGCTGGGACACGCGCATCGGCAGGGGTCACCCGGGCTGGCACATCGAATGCTCGGCGATGAGCATGACGCTGCTCGGCGAGAGCTTCGACATTCACTGCGGCGGCGTCGACAACATCTTTCCCCACCACGAGAACGAGATCGCGCAGTCCGAGGCGGCAACCGGCAAGCGCTTCGTGCGCATCTGGTGCCACAGCCAGCACCTGCGTGTCAGCGGCGAGAAGATGGCCAAGCGTCTCGGCAACTTCGCCACCGTGCCCGACGTGCTCGAGGAGGGAGCGAGTTCCCGCCGCGCTCCGCTACCTGCTCGCCGCGCGGACCCACTATCGCAAGGCGCTCGACTACTCGGACGACCTGCTGGCCGACAGCACGATCGCGGTGCAGCGGCTTGTCGACTTCCAGACACGCGTCGAGGGGCTCCGCACTGCCGAGGAGGATGGAAACCCGCGCGACAAGTCCGTGCTCGCCTCGGTGCGCGGCATGCGCATCGGGTTTGACGAGGCCATGGACGACGACCTCAACCTCCCCGAGGCGATGGGCATCGTCTTCTCCGGGCTCCGTGACGTCAACCGTGTGCTCGACGGCGGGTCCGTCAGCGCCGAGACGCAGCGCACCCTGCAGCATCTCCTCGCCGACATCGACGACGTGCTCGGCGTGCTCGCGCTGGTTGCTCGCGATCGTCAAGCGGCGCCTGACGCCGAGGAGCAGCGATGGCTCGACGAACGCGCCGCCGCACGTGCGGCTCGGGACTTCGCGCAGTCGGACCATCTCCGCGTGCAGCTCGCCAGCCGCGGCATCGAGGTCGAGGACACGCCCCAGGGCCAGCGCTGGAAGCGGACGTCGCCGCGCCGCAGCTGACGCGGTGGACATCCTCTACGGGCGCAATCCCGTGCTCGAAGCCCTTCGCGCGGGCCGTCCGGCCCGCAAGATCGTCGTCGCCGCAGCGATCCGCCCGGAGGCTCGGCTCACCGAGATCCTCGAGCACGCGGAGGCACGCGACATCCTCGTGGAGGAGGTGTCCCGCCAGCGTCTCGATGACATAGCCCACACCGAGCACCACCAGGGTGTAGCCGGGTATTTCCACGCGCGCGCCGCGCTCGACCTGCATGACCTGCTCGACCAGGCGCGGCCGCCGGCGCTGCTCGTGGTCCTCGACGGCATTCAGGATCCGCAGAACGTCGGCGCCATCGCGCGCAGCGCGGAAGCATGTGGTGCCGACGGCATCGTGGTGCCGCGTCACCACGCGGCACCGCTCACAGCCGCGGCCGTCAAGGCGTCGGCTGGAGCGACTGAGCACCTGCCGTTGGTCACCGTCCCCAACCTCGCCCAGGCGCTCGAGGTGATCGGCGCGGCCGGGATCTGGCGAGTCGGTCTCGACGCCGATGCGCGGGATCGGTATGACAGAGTCGATCTGTCCGGACCCGCCGCGATCGTTGTCGGCGCCGAGGGCGCGGGCATGCGACGTCTCACCCGTGAGCACTGCGATGTTCTCGTGTCGATACCGATGATGGGCCACGTCGAGTCGCTCAACGCCGGAGCGGCCGCCGCGGTCCTGCTCTTCGAGGCCCAACGTCAACGCGGCTTCGCCCCCCGCTGACGAGAGCAGTCATCCGATGCGAGCCCTGATCGTTGACGGCTACAACATCATTCACGCGTGGCCGGCGCTGCATGCGACGCTGCGCGAGCGCGGTCTCGAGGATGCGCGTCTCGCGCTCGTGAGCGCGCTTGCGGAGTATGCGGCGCAAACCGGCGTCGCCGTGACCGTCGTCTTCGATGCGCATGCGCGTCCGGGCGCCATACCGTCGATGGAGAAGCTCGATGGGGTCACGGTGATCTTCGGATCCAAACGGTCGACGGCCGACCACGTCATCGAGCGCGCTGCGTACCAGGCGTCGCAGCGTGGCGACGGTGCTGAGGTCGTTGTCGCGACCGACGACCGGCTGGAACGCGACGTCGTCGGTGCGATGGGCGTCGCGACCATGGGAGCGCGGGCTCTCGAGACCGAGGTGGCCAGGGTCGCGGGCAGCGTCAATGTCGAGACGCGCCGGATGCGCGACGACAGCAAGCGCAGCACCCGGCTCGAGGACGGCCTCGACCCCGAGATCCGGCGCCGGCTCGAACGGCTCCGGCGCGGCGAGGACCGGTAGGCTATTCGGATGGCTGAGCCCACTCCGCGCCGCGTCGTGGTCACCGGCATGGGCACGGTCTCGCCGGTCGGCAACAACGTCACGGACAGCTGGGAGGCGCTCAAGGCCGGTCGGAGCGGTACCGCACCGATCACGCATTTCGACGCGTCGCGCCTGCCCGTCCGGATCGCCGGCGAGGTCAAGGGGTTCGATGCGGCCGCGACCTTCGGCAACAAGGAGGCGCGCCGGGGCACGCCGCACGTGCAGTTCGCCATGGCGGCGGCGCGCGAAGCGGTGCACCACTCCGGTCTTGACATCGCCGGCCAATCGACCGATGTCGGCGTGCTGATCGCATCGGGGATCGGCGGCCTCGAGGTCATCGAGAACACCACTCGTGTCCTCGATGCCGAGGGCGCGCGTCGCGTATCGCCGTTCGCTGCGGCGATGGCGCTTGTTGATATGGCACCGGGCATGGTCTCGATCGACGTCGGCGCTCGCGGGCCGAACATGGCCGTGGTCAGCGCCTGCGCTTCGGGGGCGGACGCGATCGGACAGGCTGCCAACTGGATCCGCCAGGGCGACGCGGTGGCCGTGCTCGCGGGTGGTACCGAAGCGGGGATCACGTCGACCGGTATCGCCATGTTCGCCGCCGCGCGCGCACTCTCGACGCGCAACGATGATGCGGCGCATGCGTCGCGGCCGTTCGAGCGCGACCGCGACGGTTTCGTCGCAGCGGAGGGATCGGCCGTGCTCGTCCTCGAGGAACGCGAGCACGCGCTCGCGCGGGGCGCGACCATTTACGCGGAGCTGCTCGGGTACGCGGCCTCGGCGGACGCGTATCACATCACCGCGCCGGAACCCAGCGGTGATGGTGCCGTCCGCTGCGTTCGTCGCGCCCTCGAGCGTGCTGCCAAGCGTCCCGAGGACATCGAATACATCAACGCGCACGGCACCGGGACGCCGCTCAACGACCTCGCGGAGACGCGCGCGCTGAAGCAGGTGTTCGGCGAATTCGCGTACAAGGTGCCGGTCTCGTCGACCAAGTCGATGACCGGGCACATGCTCGGTGCCGCCGGTGCCTTCGAGGCGATGGTCACCATCCTCGCGATGCGCGACGGCTTTCTCCCGCCGACGGTGAACCTCGACAACCCCGACCCGGAGTGCGACCTCGATTACGTGCCGAATACAGGGCGCGCCGTGGGCGCGCGAGTGGGGATGACCACGTCATTCGGTTTCGGGGGCCACAACGCATGCCTGGTGTTCGCGGGAGGGCCGGACCCGGCGTGACCGGATGCGGCGTCGATTTCGCCGCCGTTCGAGGGCGGGAGCGCCACGGCCGGCAAGTTGCGCGAGGACCCGGTGTCCTGAGCGCTCAGCCGGAGGCGACCACCCGATCGAGTGCCGCCTTGATGATCCCGTAGCACTCGCAGGACACCGACTCGAGGCCCTCGCGATCAACGATGGTCACGCGGCCGCGGTGGTACCGGATCAGACCGGCCGACTGGAGGAGCCCGGCCGAAAGCGTCACCGTGGCTCGGCGCGATCCGAGCATCTGGCCGAGGAATTCGTGCGTGATCGGGAAGGTGTCCGTGGCCACCCGGTCATGGCTCATGAGCAGCCAGCGGCTCAATCGTTCCTCGTTGGAATGCAGCCGGTTGCATGCGGCCGCCTGCGAGATCTGCCCGAAGAGCGCCTGCACATACCTCTGCACCAGCTCGCGGAAGGCGGGCAGCTTCTCGAGCCCCTTGGCGAACTCGCCGGCCTCGATGCGCAGCGTGCGTCCCGCAACCTGTGAGATGGCGCGCACGGCGAGCGATCCGCCCGGGACCAGGGGCACCCCGACGATTCCCTCGTTGCCGATCGTCGCCACCTCGACGATGTTCCCGTCGGCGAGCGGCGTGACCAGCGAGATCACCCCGTCGATCGGGAAGTGGACG
This sequence comes from Candidatus Dormiibacterota bacterium, assembly GCA_963708605.1. Taxonomy (GTDB): domain Bacteria; phylum Chloroflexota; class Dormibacteria; order Aeolococcales; family Aeolococcaceae; genus Palsa-851. Next base: position 29,372 of record CAVPTG010000003.1, read on the forward strand.
TACGGGATGGGCTGCCCGGGATCGAAGAGGACGGTCTTGACGGTGAGATGCCCAGGCCGAAGCTGCTGCATGAGCGTATCCCGCTCCGCGTCGGGCAGTGCCTCCAGCAGGTGGTTCCCCGCCGGGGCGATGAGGGTGCTGACCTTTCCCATTGGAACCAGGTTCGAGCTTACAGCAGGGGGCCGATCGGGGCAATTGTGGGGGATCCCCGTGGGAGAATCCGGGAGCCCAGCCGATGTAGCTCAGGGGTAGAGCAACCGCCTTGTAAGCGGTTGGTCGGGAGTTCGAATCTCCCCATCGGCTCCAATCCGGCACGCGAAGGCGCGCGACGCTTTTCGGCCCGTATCCCCGTATTAGAGTGTGACGTTGTCGAGCGCACCGGCGGAGGCGTGGCTCTCCTGCATGATGGCCAACCCTGAAGAAGCCCCGGGCGCCGCGGTCGCGCGGTTTGAGGCGGAGCTGGCGCCCTTGCTCCACCAGGCGCTTGGTATCGCGTCCGCAATGCTCCTCAACCCAACCGCAGCCGAAGACGCGGTGCAGGAGGCAGCCCTCAGAGCCTGGCGTAGCCGGCGCAACCGGCTGCCCGGGACCGAACTCCGGCCCTGGTTCTTCGCGATCGTCGCCAACCAATGTCGGGAACTCCTTCGTGGACGGTGGACACAGGTTCTGCGTCTCGATCCAACCGCCACGGTTCTTGCGACAGGTGCCGGTCGCGCTGACGCCACTGAGGATGTCCTCGACTTGCGCCGAGCGCTGCTGCAGCTTTCGCCACGCGATCGCATGGCACTGGTGCTGCGCTACTACCTTGATCTGTCCTTCGCCGATGTCGCACAGATCGCAGGCTGCTCGATCGACGCGGCGAAGTCTCGGGTTCGGCGCGGCGAGATCGCGCTCCGAGCCGCGCTCGTGAGCGGGGCACCGACATGACCGACGACCACATCGATCCCCTGGTCCGCGACGGCTTGCAACGCGTCATCGAATCCGCCGCTCCGGGTGCGGATGCGGAGACACGAATCCTGAGGTCAGTCCGCGACAGTGCCACCGGAGCAGGCTCGCACCAGCGGTTGCTGTCGGTTCGCATTGGGCGTCCGCTCAGGGCAGTCGCACTCGCGATCCTGACGGCCGCAGTCGTGGCGGGATCCGTGGTCATTGGATTCGCCGTGCTGGCGCGGCGCGCTTCGTCCCCCGTGCATGTGCCGCCGGTCTCGTCGACAGCCACCCCAACGCCACGTGCCGTCCCGACTGCCAGCGCTCCGCCGCCCAGTCCTTCGGCGTCGCCGGCGGCTGCGCAGTGGGTTAGTCGCTTTGTTCGGGTCGGTGACGTCGGAGCCATCGTGCTCGGCCCAAGCAGCGTGTATGTCATCTGCAACGAGAACGAGCCGGCCGGTACGTATTCTCCGGCGCTTGCCCATGTGGTGAGGATCAACCGAGGTAATGGGGCAATCCATGACGGCGGCCTTTTCCCCGGAGCAGGAAGTCTCGCAATCGCGGATGGCTACCTGTGGGTTGCGAGCGGTCCGAGCCCCGGGGTCCCGTCAAGTGACGCGAACGTCCTGTACCGCCTGAATGCGTTGACGCTCGTCGTGGAGCAGCGCACGTCGATCGCGGGACTGACAATCGCAGGCAACTTCGAGCCACCCGCTCTCACGGCCGCGGGAAACGTGCTGTGGATTGGCTACGGCCCTCATGTGGCGAGGCTCAGCGCCGCAAGCGGTGCGGTGGTATGGAGCCGCAGCCTCGGTGGTACGGGGTCGGTCTCGAGCCTCTCCGTGGACCCGACGGGCCGGCTGATCTACGCAGGGTTCGATGCCGACCGTCCGAGCATTGCCGAACTCAATGCAACCACCGGCGCCACGGTGGCATCGACATCCGCCTACTACGGATTCGACCTCGGTGGACCCAAGCTGGCCGCGTTCGTCGGCGACGTCTGGGTCGCGTATGCGACGGGGATGGACGGTACGAATGTCGAACTGGGCGCGACGGACCTCAAGCCGAGAGCGGGGGGCGTCGGTTATCTGCACACCAATGGCCTCAATGTATTCCGAGGCAACGGATTTCTCTGGATGAGTGACGTTGGCGAATTGTTCTGCGCGGATCAAACAACCGGGGCAGTACGCGCCACCATCACCGACGTGCCGTTTGGCACCCTGATTGCCTCCGACCCGGCAGGCACCGTCGTGACCGGGTTGAATGGGGTCTACGTCCTGAGGGCTGACCCTCGCTGCTGATCGGGTAAAAGAATCGCAGGCCGTTGCCGGGAGTTCGATGCTCGCGAATGACATCGATGCCTCGCTTTGGTCGTGGACGGGGAGGCGGTGGCGGAGATACCTGGATCTCAACACGGTCCGCCACCGATCTGGTTGCCCGTGGAGAGCGTTCAGGGTGCCGAGGTGGTGCTGTTCGGTGGCTCGAAACTGCGATAGGTGGCGTGGATCGACGGAACCCGCCGGGTGATGGTGCGCGTGAGCTGTCCAAAACCGCCGCCGGTGTTTGCCGGGTAGGTCGCGCTGATGAAGGAATCATTGTCAGCTTCCGACTCCACCCTGTAGCCGAGGCGTTCAAGCCTCGCTGAGTCTCGTGCGAATGCGTCGTTATGCCAATACGCCTTTTCGATGCTTGCGGGATGCAGCTTGCGCCCGCGCATCCTCCACGCGTCCAGTTGATTCAGCCGGTCCTCGAACCAGAGGCCAACACTGCCGGTACTCACATGCGTCGATGGAGGTATTTGTGAAAGCGGCTGATGCCCGCGAGGATCACGGCGATGATCGCCGCGAGTATCGCGAGCATGACCAGTAGCTCGGGGAGATGGCCGCCGATCGTTCCCATACTGGGCAGATGGTATGCCGTTTGCCAGGGCGTGGCTTGATCGGTTATCCCGCGGCGATCGTGGCCGGGTCGACATCCTCGATCGTCCAGTCAGCGGCGGCGAGCTCGAGGATTTTGCGTGCGAAACCGTCGTCGTCGACAGCCGGAAGCACCTCCGTGGCAGCACGCATGACCTCCGCATCGCTCTCGCCGACGGCGTAGCTGAGTCCGGTGACACGGAACATGGCCAGGTCATTGGGCATGTCTCCGAAGCTGATCGCGGCGGTCGCGTCGATCCCGAGCGCACTCAACGCACGGCGTGTCCCGGTGCCTTTGTCCACACCCTGCGCGGTCACGTCGAGGACCGTCGACCGTCCGACATGGCTGAGGGCAGCCGAATCCGCTTCTGCCGCAACGAGTTCGGCGATGTGACGCAAATCGCCGCTGCCGTGTCGGATCGCCATGGTGCAGCACGGCGTTTCGGCCAGGACCGCGGTATCGACGAGGACACGTGTCGGCCCGTGCGGCTGGGTGGGGCTGAGTCGCCAGTACTCCTCGGTCATGCGCCACAGTGAGCCGTCGAAGCTGGCCACTCCGGCTTCCTCGCCGCTCGCGATCTCGACGACGCGTCGGATTGCACCGGGTGGCAGGTCGTCCATCCAGCCCAACGTCCTCTGGTCCGACCGCCAGCCGATCGCGCCGGAGCAGCAAACCGATATCGCGGTGCGGCCGGCGAGCTCCCGGAAGTGTTCGAGACCCTGCGGTGTTCTCGCCGTCGCGATGACAAACGCGATCCCGGCGGACCGCACGAGGTCCAGCGCCTCGAGCGTTGCGCGGGAGACGGAAAAGTCGGAGCGAACCACCGTCCCGTCGAGATCGGTGACGACGGCCTCGATCCTCACGTCGACGAGCATGATCGCTCAGGTTCGGCGGGCCGAGGGTCGCGGCAGATTCGCGCCGCCGCGACCCTCGCCGTCAGGACGGGTCGAGCGCTGCCGCCGTGACGCGGGGGCGTGCCTGCGCACGGACCCGGGCGTCGATCAGCAGCGCGGATCGACCGTAGAGGAACGCCACCTCCGAAGCCGGTAGGTCCTGCTCGCGGCCCAGGTGCCTGCGGCGATGGCTGGCGTCGTTGATCATGTCGCGGCTTCGCTCCAGGGCGAGATCGTGCAGCGCGTTCCAGTTCATCATGCCCGTGATGCTACAGGGCAATAAGGACAGTATCCGTCCTATATGATGGCAATGTGGATTTGTCCGTCGGGCGCCTTCTCACCCTCATCGAGTTGCTCCAGGTCTACCGGCAGCTCAACGCAGAGGAAATCGCCAGCCGCCTGGAGGTCACGCCGAGGACCGTTCGCCGCTACATCATCGGGCTGCAGGAGATGGGCATTCCCGTAGAGACCGAGCGTGGCCCAGCCGGCGGCTACCGGCTCCGGCGCGGCTTCAAGCTCCCGCCACTCATGCTCAGCAACGACGAGGCGCTGGTGATGATCATCGGCCTGCTGGCAGCGCAGCGCCTCGGGCTTTCGGCGTCGGGGACGGCGGTGCAGGGGGCGCTGGCCAAGCTCGACCGGCTTCTCCCGGAAACGCAGCGCGTGCAGATGCAGGCGATGCAGGACTTCGTCAGCCTTGGACTCTCGCCGGCCGGGAGGGATCATGCCGATGCCGCGACCATCCTCCGCCTGAGCACGGCGGCGCGGGATCGCACCGGGATCCGCCTCACGTACCGGTCCGCGGCAGGGGAGACCACGGAGCGGGTCGTCGACCCATACGGCGTTGCGTTCCAGAGTGGCCACTGGTACCTGGTGTGCTTCGACCATTATCGAGAGGCGCTTCGAACCTTCCGGCTCGATCGGATGGTGGCGACCGAGGGGACCGACCAGACCTTCGAGCGTCCTGAGGATTTCGACGTCATCGGCTACCTCCGGCAGGCGATCGGCGAGGCGGTGTACGGCACGCGTTGCGAGGTCCTGCTTGACCTCAGCCTCGAGGAGGCGAGGAGACGGGTGTCGCCGACCGACGGCACGCTCGAAGCTGCGGGCACCGGCACCGTCCTGCGCTTCAGCGCCGACGACTTCGAATGGGCGGCGGTGTTCCTGGCCGGCCTCGAGTGCGACCTCGTCGTGTTGCAGCCGCCGGAGCTACGCGCGTCATTGCGGGCGCTGGCCTCGCGTTTGCGCGACTCGGCGCGAGCGCCGAGGCGGGACGGTGCCGGCATCTTCCCCCCGAACCGCGAGGTGCCCGATACAGGGCCGTGACACGAGTGGGTGGTGTCCTGCAATACCACCTCAACCACACTGATGGCATGACGACGTTCCCTCTCGACGCGCACCCGCGCGCCGATTCCGCCGCAACTCGCCGATGACGGGCGTGAACAACCTCGCCGACGAGCTGTCCGAAGCCGACCTCGCCGTCTTCGGCGCCGAGGATCGCGAGGAAATGACCCCCCGGAGTGTCGGCTCGATCGGCTACAGCCTCGACGACCTGCCTGATCGCTCGTCCTTTCTCGACGAGGCGGCACGTCACGTGGCCCATGCCAGGCGCAGCAAACACCCGCTCTGCTTTGCCCTCATCGCGTTCGAACACGGAACCGACCGCCACGGCGCCGACGGATACTTCGCCGCGGAGGCATTCCTCCGCGACGCCACCGCGCGCTGGCGCGACGTGCTCCGAACCGAGGATCTCATGGGCCGCTGGGGAGACGACGAATTTGCCATCGTCCTGGTCAACTGCTCGACTGTGAGCGCGGTGCAACTCTGCTGGCGCTTGCGAGAGGAGACGCCCGAAGGACATGCGTTCTCGGCCGGCCTCGTGTCCCTTGATGGAACGGAGACGATCGACGAACTCGTCGATCGTGCCGAGGACTGCCTCGACCAGGCGAAGGCGAAGGGCCCGGACCGCACGGTCGCAGAGGGGCTCGTCGACCTCGACTGAGCCCAAAAGGCTTCAGAGCAAAAAACAACCCAAAAAACTTCTTGACGGCCAACCGGATTCGTGGTAAGCTCCTTGGTAACGCTCTGATCCCGGGGTGAAAACCTGCCAGGTGATCGAGCAAGAAGGTTCGCTGAATTTTCTCGCGCGTCACTCGATGGGGCCATGGCTGCGCTCCGTCATCGCCCATACTGCGATTCCGGCCGCGATGCGATGGCGGCCAACCGCATACGAGTGAGCACATGACCGAGACGCCACCCCCGGAGCATCCTCCCGAACCCGAGAAGAGCCGGCTTCGCCGATTCGAGGACAGCGTGCACGACCGCCTGCTCGCAGCAGAGGTCGCGGCCGAGGAGGCGGCCGGCTACGGCTCGCTCACCGCGGCACGCGAGGCCGCTGAGACGGCCGCGAATCCGAGCCACGAGCTCGGTGAAGACGAGCCCGGCGGCGCCGATCCCGACTCCGATCCGCCCAAGGAATAGGACCACCCGCCCCGGTGTGGTGGGACGAGCGCAACCCGCGCGGAGCGATTCGATCGATCATCTTCATGGCCCATCCGGGTCCGTCGGTGCTGGTCACCGCGGTCCTGGTCGCGATTGCAGGGCTTGCCGGGCAGCGCGTCCCGGACGCGAACTCGAATCCTGCAGTTGATCGGAGCGATGCTCCCGGTCCAGTTCTGCATCGGGGTTATCAACGACGTGGTCGACTTGCCCGAAGACGCCGCGGCGAAGCCGCACAAGCCATTGGTTCGTGGCGTCATCCGGCGGTCGTCGGCGCTGGTCGCGGGTGTCGTGCTGGGCGTGATCGGGCTCGCGATCGCCGCCACGATCAATGTTCAGACGTTGGGATTCGACGCGCTCGCGCTCGGCGCCGGGCTCGCCTACGACCTCGGTGTGCGAAGGACGCCCTTCTCGTGGGTGCCCTGGTGGGCGGGCATGGCGGTCCTCCCACTTGAGGGCTACGCATCCGTGGGCGCGATCCCCTCGCGGCTGCTTGTGCTGATACCGCTGTCCGGTCTGATCGCCATCGGGCTTCACTTCGCCAATGCGCTTCCCGACCTTGACGGGGATCGTCGATCCGGCAGGCGGAGCCTTCCGGTCATCGCCGGCGACCGCGTCTCCCAGTGGGCCGGCCCGATCACGCTTGCGGTCGCCGGAGTGACGGCGGCACTTGTCGCGGCACCGCTTGGTCAGGGTGGCTGGGTCTTCTGGACTGGCTTCGCCGTACTCGCCGTGAGTGTTGCGGCGGTGACGGTCACCCGGTCGCGGAGGCCATTCCCCGCGCTGGCTGTGGCGACGGCATTCTTCGCCATCGCATGGCTCGCCTCGCTGCCCCGCACCTGATCGGGTCGGGACGGGTGCCGGCTTCCTCGCGACACGACGTCAGGCAACTTCACATCCACGACGGTGAGAACGGTAGGGGCGATCCCATCGGCAAAGAGACGCTTCTGGAGCATCGCGCTACTCTTCCGGCCCGTACGGCCGCTGAGCAGACTGGAGGTGCTCATGCACTGGGGTGAGATGTCGCGCGAGCAGCCAAGGCTCGCGGCGCTTGGCCTGAAACGGCTCAGCGAGCCTGGCGTGGTTTTGATTGGCACCATCCGGCGAGACGGCACCCCGAGGATCAGTCCCGTCGAGCCACTGTTCTGGGATGGCGACCTCTGGCTGTCGATGCTGTGGGCGTCGCTGAAGGCGGCCGACCTGTTCCGAGATCATCGAGTGCTTGTGCACAGTGTCGTGACCGGAAGAGATGGGAGTCTCGGTGAGTACAAGCTTCGCGGCGATGCAGTTGCTGAGCGAGATTTCAGCGTGCAGGCGCGCTATGCATCGGTTGTGCAAGCCCAACTTGGTTGGGCGCCAACGCCCGGCCGGTTTCATCTGTTCTGGGTTGACGTAGCGGACGTCACCTTCATCCGGTATGACGATGCCACCGGCGATCAGTTCGTGACTCGGTGGCCATCAGCGACGGAATATGTCCGTAGAGGAGACTCCGCGACGTCGTTAGGAGAGCCGGAAGCCTACTCGGATTTGCTGTTAGGGTCAGAACACCCTGGATAGATCGACCGAGTGTGGCCATCCACGGTTCTAGCCGTGTCCGCGACGACGACTACCGGGGACTTGACCGGCGACGGGCGATTCCAACTCCCGACCAACCCGTTACGAGGCGGCGATCCACCACATTGGGGCTTCTTACAGCCGCGAACGCGGGGGGGTCAGCGATCAGACCATCGCGGCTGACGGTCATCACCCGTCGCCTAGACTAGGGCCGCCGCCATCGGATGCCCAAGGACCAACTCGGGGACCCCTTTTTGATGTAGGCGCGTTAGTAAACTCGGTTCGGCGTTTTAGAAAGCCCTTACCCAGCCCAAGTAGCTCAGTGGTAGAGCAACGCCTTGGTAAGGCGTAGGCCGTGAGTTCAATCCTCACCTTGGGCTCCAGACCGCGACCCCTCCGCTCCTGAACTCGATTGTCAGGGATTCCACGGCTCGATGGACAACGCCATCTTTGGCCATTCTGGGGCGGGCATTCGGACTCCAGACCGATGGAGCACTTTTCACCATAGGTGCTCCATGACCACCACTGCAGCGGCGTCGCACCCACCCAGCTGGGACCGCCCGATCGTGGCTCGAGGGTCGCGTCCCATCGACCCTCCGGCGTCGGTCCGACCCCTGGCGCGGCCCGGCCGCGTGCCCACCGTCGAGGAGGCCATCGCCGCTTGGTTGAGCGCGCGGGGATTCGCACCCTCGACGGCAGCGGCGACCCACCAGCACCTGGAGAGCGGCCGGGCGCGGGGGTGGCGCGCCCAGCGGGGCATCGTGACCATCGACCAGCTCAGCGCCGAGGCCGGTGCCGCCTACCTCCGCTACCTGCGCGACCGGGGTGCCGCGCCGGCGACCCTGCGCAAGGTCAAGACCCTGCTCGCCAGCCTCGCCGTCTTCTGTGCCGAGACCCCCGGGTTCGAGGCCGGGCTCCGGGGCGACGCACTGATCAGGCTGCGCCTCCCCCCGCTGGTGGAGCGTATCCCCACGGCCTTGAGCGAGACCGAGTGTCTGCGGCTCATCGCCGCCTGCGCTGACGTCCCCCGGGATCGCCTTATCGTCGAGACCTTCCTGCTCTCCGGCCTGCGGGTCAGTGAACTCTGCGCACTCACCTTGGATGCGCTCCATCTCGAGACCCGCCCCGCCTACCTCGATGTCCAAGGCAGCGTGCACAATCCCCACCGCCCCAAGACACCTCGGGAACGCCGGATCGTCGTCGACTACGACAGCAGCGGGTTCGGCCGTGGCTATACGGGCCGGCTCCGCCAGTACATCGAGTTAGTCCGGCCGGCGACGTTCCACCGCGAGCTGTTCCTCGCCCATCGTCGCGATGCCCAGGGGCAGCACACGCCGCTCACCCGCGACGGCGTCGAGCGACTGATGGCTCGTCTCGGGGCGCAGAGCGGGATCCACTGCAACCCGCACAAGCTCCGGCACACCTTCGCCACCCGGTGCGTCGACAAGGGCGTCCCGATGTTCCATCTCCAGGACGCCCTCGGCCACCGCTCGCTCGACATGGTGCGGCGGTACTACACAGCGAACAAGCACGCCCAGGCGGAAGGCTTCTATCGCGCGTTCGCGAGTTCGGGGATGGGCGGGAGCAGCTGACGCTGGCGCAAACCTTCGAAGATCTTGGTTGCCGTGTCGTCCGTGACCCCATAGTCGCCCAGGGCTCGATACAGGCACGCCAGGCTGATGTTGGACACGACAGCAAACTCACGCACGGTCCAGCCACGCAGGACGATGGCCCTGCGCAGCTGGGCGCCATCGAAGGCGCCGGAGCGAGGGTTCCAGAACGGCTTCTCGATCTGCGTGGCACAGCGACTGGCGAACTCGGATCGACGGTGATCGGGTTCGAGGCGCTCGCTCATGGCCGCGGTCCTCGACAGCCGGGAAACAATGATCGATCGTCGCTGATCGAAATCTCTTGGGTCATTGTCAGTGAGCCGGGACGCCGCGCACCTGGCGATCTGCAATCGCTCCGCGCCGCTTGGTAGGGAGTCGCTGGACGACGCGGTCCGGGCTCACCGCTTGCCTGCTTACCAACTGGGGTGGGCTCATCCCGCGAAGGGCGAGTGCATCTCGACGGCGATTACCGTCACGTCGAATGCTCACGTCGCGTCTCCGCCGCTGACCATATGCCGTGAGTTCGATCCGGGCGGCGAACGACCAAGGACGTCGCCCTCGGCATCGTCACCGTGCACTCCATGTCGTCATGATCCACCTTGGTTGGATCAGTCGTCAAGGCGGTCGCGGGATAGATATCCCTTTCAGGGCATGGGGTTTTGCTTCTCGATGGTGACGGCGCACGGACGGCGCATGGACGGCACACGGACGAATTGGCCAAATATGGCAATTTCATAAGGGATGTGAGGGAGTTTCGATCTGGATTATCCGGATTCCCCGGGACCCGGCCGCTGCATGATCGGCACCGTGCGCCGTCCATGCGCCGTCCGTGTGGAGCTCGGCCTGCGGCCGCTGGCCGCTCGGAGCGCCTGACGACGACTGGCCCGAGCTCGACCGCGCCGGAGGTGTCGTGCCGCAGTGGCGCGGGAAGTCGATCGAACGCGCGCGGCTTCTCTGGGGCGCTTACAGACCGAGGTAGGCTGCCGCGGACTTGTCGAAGAGACCCATGGAGCTGCGCCCGGCCGACAAGGACCGAAGACCCGTCTACGCCCTAATGACGCGCTCAGGAGCGCCACCTGCCAACGCAGCCGTCACGAAGCCGGCGCGCAACGAGTGGCCCGCGTACCGCGCGGGATCGAGGCCGGCGCGGCGGGCTGCTCGTTTGATCACGAGCGCCACTGCGCGGTCGGTGAGCCGTGTGGCTCCGACCCGGCCATGACGGTCGATGGGCCGGAAGAGCGGTCCCCATCGGATCCGGCTGATGGCGTACCAGGCCCGATGCTCGCCGCAGGGAATCGTGACCTCACGTCCGGAGCGCCACACGACGCCGGCGCTGCCCGGGACCCGAATCCGGAGTCGCTCGTCGGTAACGTAGATGCTCCCGACGCCACCGGTGGTGGCCATCGGTTGAGACTGGTGTTGGGAGTTTAAGCGAAGGCTTCATCGTGTCACATGCCTGCGACGTCCCATTCTTGGGGATTCAGAGGTAGCGGCGCGTTTGCCCCAATGCTGTGATGTCGCCGGTGGTGTAGCCATTGCGCAGAACCTCAATGTGGCTGCGTCATGTCGCGCTTCAACCTACGGCGGCGAAACAACTGTGCGCAGGGCTCGTCGCAGAAACGGTTGTCGTCGGCTCTCCGACCTACGAGCATGGTCTTTGGTCACAGTGGCACGACGGTGCTGCGCGCAACTCCGAAGCAGGCCTGACATCTCACCACGGATGCCACCGGCTCATGGCGACGCTGACTGGCTCTTGTCTGAGCTTTGCCGTCTTTAGTAACCGGATCATCCGCCGCTCGGTCACAACGGCTGCCGATCATTGGTCCTTATACCAGGGTTTGAGGATGATGACATGTCGCATGCGGCCGTCGGTGGTCTCGCCGAGAAACCGTCGTTCCGTTCGGCCTGGCAGCTAGGCTGGAGGGCAATCGCTAGTCCTTTGCGCCGGACGCCGACTGCGGTCGCTGCCTCATGAAGAAAATGCATGCGATCGCGATGCTGGCCGCCACAGCCTGTGCAGGGTTTACGTCGATGTCTGCAGGTGCCAGGTCCATCACAGGTGCTGATATTCGCGCGTTGCGGCTGGGTGCGGCATCGACCATTTCTCGAGAGCCTTCGCGCACTCCTGAAGTGAGTGTCAGCGATCCTTCTGAAAGCCTGTGGCCGAATCCCGACTTCATAGCCGATGGGACGTGCGGATTCGCCGTGTTCGACGATAGCGACGCGTGTAATCAGGACGTAGTGCAAGCGACCAACAGTGCTCGGACGATACTTGAAAGCCTTCCCGCACTCTCCTTGAGCCTGACTCCATATGAGGCGATGACCCGACCGGAGCAGCTTTTCGTGATCGCCAATGTAGAGCGCGTGGCCCGGGGCCTTCCCCCGATCGCCGGGCTGACGACCCAGCTCGACACGCTCGCGCAGGCGGGAGCCGCTATCAATGATGATCCATCCTTCCCCGCGGGCCTTACGGGTGGAGCGGTGGTAGTCATCGGCGGCGCTAACTGGGCGGGGGGATGGGTAAATCCCCTCGGAGCCAACTATGTCTGGATGTACGACGACGGCGGCCTCACCGCCTGGGCGCACCGCGACAACATCCTCGGCGGCTATGCGACTGCCAGCATATGTAGCTCATGGGGGCTCCCTGAGGTCCAGGATTACATGGGCGCCGCAACCAACGGCACTTCGTTTGCCGAGATTTTTGTCGGGGCGTGCGGACCTCCCCCGACCGACGTGGTGTTCACCTGGCAGCAGGCGCTCCAGTTGCTCGCACCCAGGATCAGTTCGGTGACCCCCGCGGGGGGTCCACTGACCGGTGGGCAAAGGGTCACCGTGACCGGGAGTGGGTTTCAGGCCGGGATGTCCGTGACCGTCGGCGGCACGACGGTGACGCCGACGGCGGTTTCTGCCACTTCGTTCACATTCATCACGCCAGCAGAACCGCTGGGGTCGGTCGAGGTCCAGGTGACGACTTCGTTCGGTCCAAGTGCGCTGACTTCAGCTGACCGCTACACCTATGGCACGCTGCCGGTGATCACGTCGGTGGCGCCGGCCGCCGGTTTGGTGACGGGTGGCCAGACGGTCACCGTGACCGGGACCGGGTTTACGGCCGGCATGACCGCGACCATCGGTGGCACCACGGTGGCGCCCTCAGGCGTTTCTGCCACCTCGTTCACCTTCGTCACCCCGGCTGAGGCGGCAGGGACGGTGCAGGTTCGGGGAACCACCCTGATCGGTGCGAGTGCGCTCACTCCGGCGGACGAGTACACGTATGAAGGTCTGCCGGTGATCAGCGCGGTGACCCCGTCAGCGGGTCCGGTGACGGGCGGCCAGGTGGTCACGGTGACCGGCAGCGGGTTCGTCGCCGGCATGACGGCGACCATCGGCGGGACAACGGTGACCTCATCAGGGATCACCGCGCACACATTCACGTTCACGACCCCGGCAGAGACCGCAGGGTACGAGCAGGTCCAGGCGACCGACCTGGCGGGTTCGAGCGCGCTCACGCCGTCTGCCGGATACATCTACACGGGGCTCGGCAGCTTTGTGCCGGTGACCCCGTTCCGGATCGTGGACACGCGCTCCGGGCTCTGCGGGATCCACCGGTGTGGTGCGCTCGGGCCAGGGCAGACGCTTGCCCTCCAGCTCAGCGGATACACGGATGCACGCACCGGTGAGTCGGTTCCCGCCAACGCGACCGCGGTGGTGCTCAACGTGCTCGCCATCAACGCCTCCACATCGAGCCTGCTCACCGTCTACCCCAACGGAACCGGACGACCGCTGGCCTCGAATCTCAACTTCAGCGCCCACGTGAACATCGCCAACCTGGTGACGGTCGCGCTCGGCCAGAACGGCACGTCCGACATTCAGCGTGAAATCAACCTCTACAACGCGCTGGGCACCGTCAACGTGGTCGTGGACGTCGAGGGGTATTTCGTGCCCCAGGCGTCGAGCAACCCGGCGGGTGAGTTCCACGCGATCGCCCCGCTGCGGGTCTGCGACAGTCGTGCCAGGCAACCGGCGAACGGCTGCAACCTCGGGCACAGCGCCGACAACAGGATCGGCCCCGGGCAGGTGCTCACGGTGAACGTAACGGGCCTCCCCTCAGGAGTGAGCGGCTCGCCGGCGAGCATCCCGACCGATGGCAGCGCCGGAGCGGTGGTGCTCAACCTGACCGCGGTGGCGGGCACGCAAGCCACCTGGCTGAGCGTGTTCCCGACCAAGAGCAACGGCACGTGTTCGACGAGCGTGCCGGCCTCGTCGACCATCAACGTGTCGGCGGGCGGGGCGGAGGCCAACCGGGTGATGGTGCCGCTTGGCCCCAGCCACAGCGGGGGGCCGAGCACCGATGTCTGTGTGTACAACGCGGCCGGGAGCATCAACGTGGTCGTCGATGCGAGCGGCTGGTTTGGATCGACGACGGGCAGTCCGCCGACCGGCGCGCAGTATCAGGCGATCGGACCGACCCGGATCTGCGACACGCGGAATGGGACGGGAACGCCGTGCTCGGGACACCAGCTCACCTCAGGCGGCACTTTGCTCGTGGCGGTTGCCGGTGTGGGCGGAATCCCGGGGAGCGGAGCGGTGGCCATCATCGCCAATCTCACCGCGGTGGGTGGCAGCCGGCCGACCCTTCTCACCCTGTATCCGGCCGACGTGAGCCCGAAGCCCAATGCCTCGGACCTCAACGTGAATCCGGGCGTTGCATTACCCAACCTGGTGGCGGTCGGGCTGGCGTCAGGCGCGCACGTCGGTGACCTCAACCTCTTCAACGCGATGGGCTCGATCAACGCCGCACTCGACGTCGACGGCTGGTTCCAATGACCACGATTTGTTACTGGCCGATCCCAACACTGGATGCCAATTGGGAGTCGCAATCGGTCATGCCCTGACGGCTACCTGAGCCTGTCGGCACAGACCCAACGGAGTCTCAACGCCTGTGCCTCTTCGTGCCCCACATTGCCGTCGCCCCCTCGATTTTGAATACGCGGTGGCCGCTTGTGCCCGTGCCTGCACTCCGTTCGGACGGTCTGGAAACGCGGTTTGGTGGGGAAACCCGCCACGAGGGTCGAATCCCTCTCGCTCCGGATTGCCTATAGCGGATAAGGGGTCGCCGCTAGCATCGTCGCGGCCACGCTGATCCGCCACGATCCGCCCACGCACGGCTTGGATGTTGCCATGGTCCAACAGTCGCTAGATCGTCTGCGCGCTGAGGCGGAACTCCTTCGCAACCTCAGCGGCGGTCACCCAGTCTTCTTGTTGCCACGTGGCTGCTGCCGCAATTTGGCGCAGGTGATCGCCTTGACGCGGAGTGACTGTGCAGTCGTTGGCTGCTCAGGGGGACTAGAGGTCCGCGGCCTTGTGCTGAATACCCGCTTGACGCGACTCTTGTTCGCGCGGACGCTGCGCTGACTTCACGCCCCTCGCACTTGGATCAGCGCCACCCTATCAACTCGTTGCAGGTGGTTGCACCCACGAACCTTGCCTGCGCTCCAGCCTCGCCCAACGAGATTTCGTACAGTCCGAGGCCGCCACCGGCCAAGCTAGCTAGGAATGCCAGGGTCTTTCCGTCCGGACTAATCGTGAACGTCGGACTCGACGGGGTAGTAGTGAGCAACGTCGCGGCTGTGAGAGAGGAATCGTTGGGTGTATACGTGAGCAAATCGACGGCGCCCGATGCCAAGGGCGCGATGAGTAGCGTGTCGTTGAGCCATGTGGCGGTTAGTCCGCCTTCGAACGAGCCGAGTCCGGCTATGGGCGAAGGAGTCCAGGGGCCCCTACCTGTCGGTCCTAACTCAAGACCGGTGTTGGAGAACGTACTAAACTCGGTACCGTCCGAATCGGCGCTAAGGGGCGAGCCGTAGGAAATGCCAATCTGCGTATCGCCGATCGAATCGGTAGTGCTGGGGATGTCCACAAGGTTCCCGGTTCTCGAGATCACGAAGCTATCTCCAGCTGGAACCGTTCCAACCTTCGTTGCCTGAGTGCTGCCCTCAGGCACCCGCATCACGTCGGTGCCATTACGGACGAACCAAAAGCTGTTGTCCTTAGGATCAAACAAAGGATAGGCATCGGTGTCGGGCGAAGCTCCGAGCGCTGTAGAGGCCGTACGAGCAGTCACGTCCGTCGCGGCTCCAGACATGAGATCAATCCATCCGACGTGACCAGCCGGTCCGTTCCAATCTTCGTCAGGTACAGCCGCCACCCGAGAAAGGTCGGCCGAAACCGCTTCATCGCTCCACGGCGATGTGTTCGCCCACCCACCTTCTGTGATCCCTTCTGCGCATGGGCAAGCAAGACCGCCTTCAATCCAAGGCTGGGCGTCCCCATTGTACCCAGTCAAACTCAACGCCGGTTGGCCTGTCGTCGGGTTCAACAAGTACAGTTCGCCGCCGGCGCCACCAGAGCCGCCGGATGCCAAGATGCCATGCGTTGGTGGCCCCGAGGGAGTTGGCGCAACCTGAGTTGTACTCACGGAGTCCCTTGGCCCCGGACTCTTGGGCCCCTGTCCACAGGCCACTAGAAGCACAACAAGTGCTGCACCCACTGCGACCAGTGTGCGAACAATCGAAGGCTTCTCGATCACCGCACAAAACTCATGAAATCGGCCGTAACAGCGTCCGGGGGATCAGCCCCCGGCTGTCCCTTCCGGGCGTTCGATGACAGCGGTGACCGAAGGGCTGTCGTCTTGTGCGTCGGAACTCCTCCAAGCGTGACCATAACCTTCGCGGCAGCGGCGGTGACTCGCGCCACGACGAGCCGTGGCCTGAGCAGAACCTGAGCCTGCGCTTCTTCAACGGAAATTGCTGGCGACCCGCGGCTCGTCACAGCATCCGTCCAAATGCGTTCAGTTGCGCGATGTTACAAATGCGACATCACGCACTTCAGCCTACATCGCGACACAATCATGCGCCGGACGCGTCGCTGACACATTTGTTGTAGGTCGTTCGACACACGAAAATGGTCCTCCGTCACAGTCGCTCGACCGCGCTGCAAGCGCTTGACTGCCATTTGCGATAGAAGCACGTCGCGCCAGGGGTGCGGAGGGCAGCGTTGGGCGACCGAGAGTTGACGCTGACGAGGGCAACCACGACGAACGACGAATTGCGGTGCGAGTCAGGCGCAGGTACCTTGCCGCAACACGAGAATCAGTCGCCAGCAGAAGCCATTAGTCACAGCATCCGCATCGTGCGGGACTAGGCTTCACATGGTTGTATCCGTATCAACCTCACCGCATCTAGTAACCAGAAGCGCGTGCGCTTATTCACAACGCGAGCCAAGTATGGGTTGTAACGAAATATCTGAACGTTAGGAAGGTGCTCTCATGCGAACCCATCGTGATCACTCTGGGCTCCCGCAGTCTCTGATCATCGGCTTGGTCGCGGCGGCCATGGCGTGGGTTCCGATGGCATCAACGAGCGCCCGCGCGGCAGGTGGAGAATCAATCCAGGCGTTGTGCGGGAGCGTCGCACCGGGATACGCGCGCTGTCTATCGCTGCAAGTGGTCAATGCCCCCGGGGCGAGGCAACTCATTACGGGTTCCACGCCCAGCGGTTATGGGCCAACGGATTTGCGCAGTGCCTACAATCTGCCGTCGACGGTCGCGGGAAGTGGGCTGACGGTGGCTGTTACCGATGCGTACGACGACCCCACCGCGGAGACTGATCTCGGAACGTATCGAGCGGAGTTCGGAATCCCCCCCTGCACGACGGCCAACGGCTGCTTCACAAAGGTGAACGAGACCGGTGGTTCTACGTACCCCGTTTTTGACGCAAGTTGGTCGGGGGAGATCAGTCTTGACCTGGACATGGTGTCGGCGATCTGTCCCTACTGCCACATCGTGCTCGTCGAAGCGAACGAGAACTCGATGACCGACCTGGGGATTGCCGTCAACGAGGCCGCGGCACTGGGGGCTGCTGCGATCAGCAACAGCTGGGGCGGTCCCGATTGGACTGGTGAGGACCAATACGACGGGTATTTCGATCATCCCGGAATAGCGATTACCGCCGCATCCGGAGATTGGGGCTATGGCGCGAGTTACCCAGCAGTGGTCCCGTCGGTGATCGCTGTGGGCGGTACGAGGCTGGTACGTACAGGCAACGGACGAGGCTGGAGTGAGGTCGTCTGGAACAATACCAGCGGAGCTAGCGGAGGCGGGTGCAGCGCATACGAGGCGCAGCCAGCCTGGCAGGCGGCGAACACCAACATCACCGGTACGGGGTGCACCGGGCGCGCCTCCTCTGACGTGTCGGCGGTTGCCGATCCCTATACGGGGGTGGCGGTGTACGACACCTATGACCGCGAGGCTGGTTGGGGGATTTTCGGCGGTACGAGTGTGGCTTCGCCGATCATCGCATCGGTTTTTGCCCTAGCAGGCAACACGGCGGTGACGACGCCCGCCTATCTGTACGGTCACACGACGGCGTTGAATGACGTCACGAGCGGGAACAACTACGAGAGTTGGATAACGTACAGTCCTCCTGTCTGCGTCATCCTGTTGTGCGAAGCCGGGATTGGCTGGGACGGCCCCACCGGCCTCGGTACCCCAAATGGGATCACGGCATTCGGTGGGGGGCCAGCGGTCATCAGTTCCCTCACACCGGCGGAAGGGCCCGTCACCGGCGGCCAGGTGATCACGGTTGCCGGTACGGGTTTCGAGCTTGGGATGACAGCGACGCTTGGCGCCACTCCGATAACACTCTCCGCGGTCTCGGCAACATCTTTTACCTTCGTTGCTCCGGCGGAGCCAGCCGGCATGGACCACGTCGCAGTCACCACCTCAGAAGGCGTGAGCGCGCTCACACCAACTGACGAATACACCTATGGCGACCTTCCGGTGATCAGTTCAATAGCGCCGCTCGAGGGCCCCGTGGGTGGCGGTCAGACTGTCACGGTGACGGGTACCGCATTTGAAGATGGGATGACCGCGACCAGCAATGGCACGGCGGTGACACCCACGGCAGTTTCTGCCACCTCGTTCACATTCACGACTCCGCCGGAGCCGGCAGGCGTGGTGCAGATCCAGGTGACAACATGGGCCGGTGCGAGCGAACTCACCCCTGCCGATGACTACACCTACGGCGATCTGCCGGCAATCAGCTCGGTAAGCCCTGGGGAGGGGCCGGTGGGCGGTGGCCAGACGGTCACGGTCACGGGGACTCGGTTTGAGGGCGGGATGACGGCCACTCTTGGAGGCGTCGAAGTGACGCCCTCGGGCGTGACTTCGACATCGTTCACCTTTATCACGCCTGCCGAGCCCGCAGGCCTCGAGCAGCTCCAGGTAACGACCTTGGATGGGACAAGCGTGCTCACGTCGGCAGACGACTACAGCTACGGAAACGCGCCGACGATCGGGTCGGTGACACCAGAGGTCGGTCTTGTGGCTGGGGGCCAGTCGGTCACGGTGACTGGGAGCGGATTTGAGGCGGGGATGGCGGTGACGATCGGCGGCGTCGCAGTGGCTCCGGCAAGCGTGCTGCCGACCTCGTTCACGTTCATCACCCCGGCAGAGAGCGCGGGGCTCGTCTATATCCAGGTCACCACCCTGGACGGGACCAGTGCGATGACGGCGGCGGACGAATACACGTACGGGAGCCTGCCGGTGATCAGCGCGCTTACGCCGTCTGGCGGCTTGGTCAGTGGTGGCCAGGCGGTCACGGTGACCGGGAGCGGCTTCACCCCCGACATGAGCGCGACGATTGGCGGCATTGGAGTCACCCCGTCGGGAGTTGACGCCACCTCGTTCACCTTCACGACCCCTGCTCACGCGGCGGGAGTGGTGCAGGTCCAGGTGACCACGGCGTTCGGTGCGAGCGCCCTCAACCCGGCGGACACGTACACCTATGAGGGTCGACCGGTGATCGCTGCGGTGACCCCGTCGGCGGGTCCGGTGAGCGGGGGCCAGATGGTCACGGTGACGGGCAGTGGGTTCGTCCCCGGGATGACCGCGACCATCGGAGGGATCGGGGTGACGCCGTCGAACATGACGGCGACCTCGTTCAGCTTCACAACCCCGGCCGAGACCGCCGGGTACGACCAGGTCCAGGTGACCGACCTGGCGGGGGCGAGCGTGCTCACGCCGGCAGACGGATACATCTATACGGGGTTGGGCAGCTTTGTCCCGGTGACCCCGTTCCGGATCCTGGACACGCGGTCCGGCCTCTGCGGTGTGCACACGTGTCCAGCGATCGGAACCGGGCAGACGCTCACCCTACAAGTTACCGGGTACACGGATGCGCGCACCGGTGAATCGGTACCCACGAACGCGACCGCGGTGGTGCTCAACGTGCTCGCCGTGAACGGCTCAGTACCGAGCCTGCTCACGCTCTATCCGAGCGGGACCGGGCGACCACTGGCCTCGAACCTCAACTTCCCCGCACACGTGAACATCGCCAACCTGGTGACGGTCGCGCTTGGCCAGAACGGCGCGTCCGACAGCCAGCGTGAAGTCAGTATTTACAACGCGCTGGGGACCGTCAACGTGGTCGTGGACGTCGAGGGATATTTTGTGCCCCAGGCGTCGAGCAACCCGGCGGGCGAGTTCCATGCGATTGCGCCGCTGCGGGTCTGTGACACCCGTGCCAAGCAGCCGGCCAACGGCTGCAACCTCGGGCACAGCACCGACAACGAGATCGGCCCAGCGCAAGTGCTCAAGGTGAATATCAGCGGCATCCCGAGCGGGGTGGGCGGCACGCCGGCGAGCATCCCCAGTGATCGCAGCGCCGAGGCAGCGGTGCTCAACCTGACCGCAGTGGCGGGCACGCAAGCCACCTGGCTGAGTGTCTTCCCGACCCCGAGCAATGGCACCTGTCCGACCAGCGTGCCGGCCTCGTCGACCATCAACGTGTCGGCGGGCGGGGCCGAGGCCAACCGGGTGATGGTGCGGCTCGGACCTAGCCACAGCGGGGGGCCGAATACCGATGTGTGCGTGTACAACGCGGCCGGGACCATCAACGTGGTCTTGGATGCAGGTGGCTGGTTTGGATCATCGACAACCGGCAGTCCGCCGACCGGCGCGCAGTATCAGGCGATCGGGCCGACCCGGATCTGCGACACACGGAGCGGGACCGGGACCCTCTGCTCGGGACACCAGCTGACCTCCGGCGGCACCCTGCTCGTGGCGGTTGCCGGCGTCGGCGGGATCCCGAGGAGCGGGCCGGTGGCGATCATCGCCAATCTCACCGCGGTGGGCGGGAGCCAGCCGACCCTTCTCACCGTATATCCGGCTGACGTGAGCCCGAAGCCGAACGCTTCGGACCTCAACCTGCAGCCGGGCATCGCCCTGCCCAACCTGGTGGTGGTGGGTCTGGCGTCGGGAGCACACGCCGGTGACGTCAACCTCTTCAACGCCATGGGCTCCATCAACGCGGTGCTCGATGTGGACGGCTGGTTCCAATGACCAGGATTGGCAGTCCGTCCGATGCCAACCGCAAGTCGCAATCAGTCAGATCCTGACGGATGACTGTGCTGTTTGTATCCATGAGACGGTCCCAAGGCGCCTGACGGGTCGCGTTTACTTTCTGGAAATGCGGTATGCCGGGTAACTGGTATCGAACGGCTGGTAACGCCGGCCCGGGTGAGCATTCACCGCGTTGGCACCGGTTGACGCCTGGAGTCTGCCCGCCGTAGAGTTTCTCTCGACGTATCCACCGTGCTCCATCGGCGTCTCAGAACCCGAAGGCATTGTCCTTATCAGGCCAAGGATTCCTCCATCGAGTTCAGGACGGGGCGTCGTCGGAAAGGGCGCCTTGGTAAGGCGTAGGCCGTGAGTTCAATCCTCACCTTGGGCTCCAGCCCGCTACAACGGCGGGGTTGAGTTCAGGACGGCCCCGAGTTCCGCGGCCGTCCGCCATCCGGGTGCCGCTCGATGAGCTCACGCGCCTTGAGGGTCTAGCGAAACTGGCTCCGGCCCGCTCCCCTGGCTGGCCGCTAACATTATAGTGCTACTATAAGCTTAGCTGACCCGCCTACTCCACTAACTCATTGAGGGGGCAAACGCTGAAATGGCCGCTCAACCTGTCGATCTCATCGAGGTGACCGACGTCCCGGCCGAGGTGGCAGATCCTCACAGATTTCTCGAGGTACTCGAGGGCGAGCGTGCGTCGGCGTTCGCAGGGACCGTGCAACGAGCTCAGCACCTGCTCGCCGGGCGACGGGTGTGGAACATCAACTCCACCGCCAGGGGTGGCGGCGTGGCTGAACTACTGGCGGCGCTACTCCCCTATGCGCGCGGCACGGGGATCGACGCCCGTTGGCTGGTCATTGGCGGCGATGATCGTTTCTTCACCGTCACCAAGCGCATCCATAACCGCCTGCACGGTATGGCCGGCGACGGCGAGGAGCTTTCGGAGCCCGATCGGCATCACTACGAGGCGGTGCTCACCGCCCAGGCGGGCCAGCTACATGAGCGCATCCGCCCGGACGACATCGTCATCCTTCACGATCCTCAGACCGCGGGACTCGCGCCCCACCTCCGCACAACCGGGGCGGCCCTGATCTGGCGGTGTCATGTCGGGACCGACTCGCCCAACACGATCGCACGCCAGGCATGGAGTTGGCTGCTCCGATACGTCGAATGTGCGGACTGCTACGTCTTCTCGCGTCGCGCGTACGCCTGGGACTGTCTCGACGAGCGACGCACCCGTGTGGTGGCACCATCGATCGACCCGTTTTCAAACAAAAACCGCATGCTCGACGCACGAGCGGTCGACGAGATTCTCAGCGCCGCCGGGATCCTTCGGACCGTCTCCGGCGATGCTGAGTACGTGAAGACCGACGGTCAGGTTGCTCGCGTGGAGCACACCGCGGTCATGCTCGAGTCCGAGCCGCTCGAGGTCGCCACTCCGCTGGTCGTGCAGATCTCACGATGGGACCGCCTCAAGGACCCGCTGGGAGTCATGGAAGGTTTCGTGAGTGGGGTCCTTCCCCGCTGCGACGCGCAACTCCTGCTTGCCGGGCCCAACGTGGAGGGCGTTGACGATGATCCCGAAGGAGCTGAGGTCTACGCGGAGGTGGCACGATCCTGGCAGATGCTGGCGCCAGACGCACGACGACGAGTGCACCTAGCATGTCTTCCAACGTATGACGAAGACGAGAATGCGGTGATGGTGAACGCCCTGCAGCGGCGAGCCAGCATCATCGTGCAGAAGAGTCTTGCGGAAGGGTTCGGCCTCACCGTTGCCGAGGCGATGTGGAAGTCGCGGCCCGTGGTGGCCAGCGAGGTCGGCGGAATCCGCGATCAGATCGAAGAGGGAATCAGTGGCGTGCTGTTGCATGATCCTCGCGATCCCACAGAATTCGGCACCGCTGTCTGCGCTCTGCTCGAGGATGAGGCTCTCTGCGCACGGCTCGGTTCCGCCGCGCACGCACGAGTGGAGCAGGCCTTTCTGGGCGCGCGCCATCTCAGTCAATACGTCGACATCTGCGCCGATCTACTGCGCGATCGAGACTGTTCGGCGTGACTACACGGAGTAATTCGACGTCACGGCCTACCCCCCTCGATTGCGCGTCCTTCGGAGCCACAGGACTCGAATCTGCGGCCCCTTGTTCCCAGTCAGTTGGCCGCCATCCTCTCGTGGCAGAATGAAGCAACTTCGTTTTCAGTCGAC
The DNA here is from genome assembly GCA_963708605.1 of Candidatus Dormiibacterota bacterium. Taxonomy (GTDB): domain Bacteria; phylum Chloroflexota; class Dormibacteria; order Aeolococcales; family Aeolococcaceae; genus Palsa-851. The sequence goes on from CAVPTG010000003.1 coordinate 52,379, forward strand.
CAGCGCGCGCTAACTGGCGTCCGACCCACGTCAGAATCCGTGGAACCCGCTGCAGACGCCAGGAGGGCTATCGCGACGAGGCTTCTGAGCGACGGAACGGCGCGACAGGGCCCCCGACTGGTCATTGCCGGCGTCATCGCACTTCCGATCGCCATCGGAGTGCTCCTCAGCAGCATCCTCTATGCAACACGAGGGACGCCTCCCGTGCCGGTCCCGCTACCGACGCCGAGCGCGACAGATACGTTCGTGCTTGACGGGCCGGTCCTGCTGCTCGAGCCCGCGACATCGGCCCCGTTCTCCATGGTGGCGGGTGAGGAGATCGAGATCGTGCTGCAGTCAGGGGTCGGCCAGAGAGTGTCCGTTCTGGAGCCGTCGGTGCTCGCATCTGTGGCCAACCCACAGTGTCATCTAATGTCCATTTGTGGCGTGGCGGGCGCGGGGACGTGGACATTCGTGGCGCAGAACCCCGGGACAACGCATCTCCACGTCATCTTCGGCACGGGAACGTGCCCCCAGCGTGCGAGCTGCCCGCTCGTGCTGCAACTGCTGATTCCCGTCACCGTGAACCCGGCTGCTTGAAGCAGCTGGCTTAAGGTGGTCCACAGCGCAGTGCTAGCCGTTCCGCCGACAGGAGCGCAGACGCAGTCGCGACCTCGACATCAGGCTGCTCGCCGTCGATCCAGCACCGGAAACAGTGCGGATATGTGCGGTTGATCATGTCTAGCGCAATGGCGGGTCCGTAGCGTGCGCTCAGGGGCCGGATACCGACGCAGCCGCCCGACATTGCTCTCGCCCAACGCGACCACCGGAACGCGGGCCTTTTCCACGCTGATCCTCGGCGATGACGACGGGGCGGCTGCAGGGCCTCCGCTGCACCTCGCCCGCCCGAGTTGTGGGGCGAGGCGGCCGCGCAGATTCGGCGTGATCTCGACCCGATCGTCGAGCTCACCGCGTCAGCGGTCGGGGCTTGCAGCCGGCGGTGACGTTGGGCCGTCGGCTGACGGCGCGATGATGAGGCGCACCGGCCGGTCCCAGAAGAAGTAGTTCCAGGCCCACGACCAGAGCGCCAGCGCTCGGTTGCGGAAGCCCACCAGATAGAGCAGGTGGACGAAGATCCAGATGAACCAGCCGACCAGTCCGTTGACGTGCACCGGTCCGATCTGTGCCACCGCAGCCCCGCGGCCGACCGTGGCCATCGTGCCCTTGTCGCGGTAGTGAAAGGGTGAGCTGGCGGTTCCCCCGACTCGCGCGCCGATGACGCCTCCAACGTATTTGCCACCCTGAATGGCGACCGGCGCGAGCATGGGGAGCACCGCTCCCGCCTGCTCCACGGCTGCGGCGTCACCGATGACGAACACCTCGGGGTGATCGGCCAGATGCAGCGACCCGGTCACCTGCACCCGCCCGGCTCGACCTCGAACGTCCGTGGCGAAGTCAGGCGGCATCGTCGCGCGGACTCCGGCGGTCCAGACGACGTTGCTGGTCTCGATGCGTTCACCGCCATCGAGCACCAGCCCGAGGTCGTCGACGCCGCGCACGGACTGACCAAGGATGATGCGAACGCCCTTGCGCTCCAGCGAGCGTGATGCCAGACGGCTCAGCCTCGGTGCGAACGTCGCGAGAATGCGATCGCCGGCTTCGATGAGCACGACCGACACCTCGGCAAAGTCGACGCGCCGGTAGTCCTTCGGGAGGACGTGCTTGATCAACTCGGCAACCGCGCCGGAGTACTCGACACCTGTCGGACCGGCCCCGACGACCGCGAACGTGAGCACGCGCCGGCGGGCGGCCGCATCGGTGCTGAGGCTTGCACGCTCGAAGCAACCGATCAGGCGTGATCGGAGCGCGAGCGCCTCGCTCATATCCTTCAATCCGACGCTGTGCACGCGGGCATCCTCGTTCCCGAAGTAATCGGTCACGCTCCCGGTCGCCATGATCAAGTAGTCGTAGTCGACCGGCCCGGCAGCCGTTGTCACCTGCCGCCTGGTCATGTCCACGCCCGTAACCTCCGCGCGAAGCACGTCGACGTTGCGACTGCGCCGCACGATCGTGCGAACCGGACTCGCGATCGCCGATGGGTCGAGCAGTCCCGACGCCACCTGATAGAGGAGGGGCTGAAACAGGTGGTAGTTGTTCCGATCCACAATGGTCACGTCGACGTCGACGCGTCGCAGAGCGCGCACTGCGGCGAGGCCGCCGAACCCGGCGCCGACGATCACGACATGCGGTCGCTTGGCCATCAGGAGCTGCGGTCCTGCATCTCCCAGGCGTGGTCCAGCGCATGCCATGCGAGACGGCGTGCGCCAAAGCGCGGAGTCCAGCCACCAGCGCGGGCCGGTTGGCCGGTTCGATCCCCACGGACGACCGCCAGCAGCGCCTCACGCATCGCCCGAATTGCCACGCGGTCGCCGCCTGACGGCTGCGGCACACGAACCCCGAGCTTCCCCGCATAGGCCTGCTCCGCGCCGAGAACGTGCTCGAACATGGCGTCGCGGTCGCGCCCCCCGCCGCGCGGACCCTTACGAAGCTGCGCCGGCGATGTGGCGACCACCTGGTCGAGAACCGTCCACGCGGCGTCGAGGAGTTTCGCGACACGATCGGCTTCCCTCCCGGTGACAGTCTGGCACTCGACGGTCGCAGCCTTGCTCGGCGCACCGAACGAGGTGGTCGCATCGCCCTCGACCTCCTCGATGACGGCGAACGATTCGACGCCGGTGAGGGTGGGCACCGTCAGCCCCGCCGTGGTCGCCACCGCGTGATAGCGATCCGCATACGCCGCGAGTGTTTCCAGCGCGGCCGCGGGCGTGCGCCCGCTGCGGGTCCAACCCGGCCACTCGATCGCAGAGGCGAACGAGCGCTTCGGCGTCACCTCGACGACGACCGTGATCGGCGGGGTCACCGTGCTCACGATCGCGGATTCTGCCAAAACCAGCGCCAACGCGGCCAGCTTCCGCGAGCTTCTGGAAGTGCCCAGCGGTCGCAGAGCCCCGCCGATGCCATACCCGCGTGGCTACACTCGTGTTATGGACACGACGACGATCATCCTGGCCATCACGGCGGGTGTTGTCGGTCTCACGCTGATTGCCATCGCCGTGGCGATCGTGCTGTTGGCTCGGCACAATCGGGCGTTCAACAGGGAGCTGCGCCGCCTGGTCGACAACAACGTGGCGCTCCTCGAAGCAGCCGCGACCAAGCAGGCCGACGCTGCGCGCGGGCTCATGGAGCAACTGCGCCAGGAGGCTGCCGTCGCCACGATGCCGGTGCTCGTCCTTCTGGACGAGCCGCCGATCGGGATCCGCGATCAGCCCTGGGCGGCCGTCCGGGTCCGCAACGTCGGGAATGGGTCGGCGCTGAATTTCGTCGTCTGGATGCGCGTCGCCGGCCATTTGTATCACTCCGCGGGAGCGGAGGCCAAGGGCTTCTCGCAGGACCTGCATCTCGCCGTGGGCGACACCTTCGAGCCCGGACCGTTCCAGAACATGCTCTTCGTTGGTGACGCGCACGGGTATCTCGACCCCGGTTTCGCCGTCGTCGGTGACGACCCCTCGGAAAATCTCATGGCGTACTGCGGTGACGCGGTGGGAAACCGGTTCCGGTACAACCTCCGGACCGGCGATCCGGCGGACTTCTGGGAGCGGGGAACGGATGCCCCGTCATGGGCCGGTGCGTGGGATCCCAGGCTGTCCGGGGGTGGGGTGCTGCAGCGAGAGGCTGAGTCAGTATGGGCGGTTCCGGACCACGACATGCGACGGCTTGTCGAGGCGCTCCACGACGTCCTCGATGCGTTACGGGACGCGACACCAGACCAGCATGTCGGCTTGACGGGACGCGCCAGCCGGCGTCCTCGCGTCACCGAACCTGGAAGTGACACCGGGACGGGCTCATAAGCATCCTCGAGGCTTGTAACCCTGACCTGTATCTCGCAGCGTTGCCGGTCAGCGCCGGCAAGCTCGTTCTGCGGTCAGCTCGAGGCCCCGCTATAGTTGGAGACGCTGTAGATGAACGCCTTCGTCGTCGCAGCGATCGTGGTCGCTGCAGTGGTCGTCCTCGGGCTGCTTCTCTCGATCCGCGTCGTTCAGCAGTACGAGATGGGCGTTCATTTTCGCCTCGGGAAGGTGATCGGTCTTCGCAGGCCTGGGCTGCGCCCGATAGTGCCAATCATCGACCTGCTTCGCCGCGTCTCCCTGCGCATCGTCACCATGCCGATCCAGTCGCAGGGAATCATCACGCGCGACAACGTGAGCATCGACGTCTCGGCGGTGGCGTATTTCAAGGTGGTCGATGCGGTCAAGTCGGTGGTCGCCATCGAGAACGTCGGCGCCGCCATCAACCAGATCGCGCAGACCACGCTGCGCAAGGTCGTCGGTCAGCACACGCTCGATGAGACGCTCGCCGAGACGGACCGCATCAACCTGAGTATTCGCGAAATCCTCGACGTTGCCACGTCGGATTGGGGTGTGCTGGTCACATTGGTGGAGTTGAAGGATATCCAGCTGCCGGACAGCATGAAGCGCGCCATGGCGCGCCAGGCGGAGGCAGAGCGCGAGAAGCGCGCCAAGATCATTGCCGCTGAAGGCGAGGCGCTCGCCGCCGACAAGCTCGGCGTGGCCGCCGACATCATGATGGCGCACCCGGTGGCGCTGCAGTTGCGCAACCTGCAGAGCCTCATCGAGATCGGGGTCGACAAGAACACGACGGTGGTGTTTCCCGCCCCGATCATGAGCACGATCGAGGAGCTCAGCGCGTTCATGTCCCGCGAGCGAGACGCAGGGGCGGTGATTCAGCGCGACGCGGGAACGGCTGCGACGTAGCGCGCAGAGGAGACCCCCCGCACATCGCCGAGGGTCTCCGGGAAGGGAAGGCGCGTTCTGACAATCAATACGCGGCGCGGATGCAGTCGGAGCCCGCCAGGACCCTGCGTTCGGGAACCTGCGACCGCCCCATCGCGTCTCACCTCCGATACCAGTCGGCACGGGAGATCATCGATGCGCACCCGCTACATCGCAACAGGCTTTGGGGTATTGGCAACGGCGGGGCTGCTCGCGGCGTGTTCAAGTGCGGTCACAAGCAGTGCCGACGTCCCCGCCGCGGAGCACGGCGTGGGAGGTGGGTCTTCGGGCGGGACGACAACTGATGGCAGCACTGCATCCGCACCGGCGGGGATCACCATCGGGATGCCACCGACCGCCGACGTTCAGCGGTCGGTTCGGGCGGCATATACGGTCCCGTCCGGAACGTTTCTAAGCGCATTTGACGGTGTCATCGCACGGGCGGTTGGACTGGGCGGGTACGTCGCCGCCTCGGCGACCACTCCCGCATCAGGCGGTCGTATCGTCGCCGGCTCGGTGACCCTGCAGATCCCCTCGGCGAGACTCGCCTTATTTCTCAATGGCATGCCATCGACGTTCGTCGCTTCGTCGATCGACTTCTCCAGCGTCGACCACTACGCGGCGTTCGTCGATGTCAATGCGGAGCTGACGTCGGCGCATGCGCAGCTGCGCGCACTCGACGGACTCCTCGCGAAGGCGACCACGCTCACCGACATCACCACCATCGAGCAGCGTATCGAGACGGTGCAGGTGGAGATCGACACCTACCAGGGTCAGCTCAATGGGCTCACCGCATCGGTTGCCATGGCCATTGCGACCGTCGCGCTCGCAGAGCGTGGTTCGACACTGGTGGCGGCGGTGCCGAGCGCAGTCAACGACGGGCTCAGCAACGGGTGGCACAACGCCGGTCAGGTCACCGGGGCGATGGTCGATGCCCTGGTCACGGCAGTGCCCGTGCTGATCATCCTGGCAGTGGTCCTGGCCGGCTGGCTGATCCCCCGCCGGCTCCGGCGTACGCCTCAACCACTGCCCTGAATACGGCCACATCAACCGGACCGTGATTGAGTTCGGCTTCCAGACCGCGACCCCTCTCGGGACCGGGCTCGGCGGGGCGCTGAGGCTGGCTGCGTCGTTTCTCGAGGTGTACTACGTGGACGCCTCCAACGCCTCGAACTACGCGGCGATCAGGAACCTCCGGGCGTCCTGACGGCCGCGTTCTGCGCGCTATCGGACTCCGGTGAGCTGGTCCAGCACACCTCCGAGGGACGGCGGTGAGCTCTTCTCGCCTTGGGGCGTATCCGGCGCATTGGGCATCGCCCGGGAAGGAGCGCTCGCCCTGGCCGCCTCCAGCCGTGGCGCCAGCTCGACGAGGTCGCGCCGCGTCGATGCCTGGCGAACCTGTGGGAAGAGCTCTTTCTCCTCCTCTTTGACGTGGTGGCGAACGCTCTCGATGAGAACGGTCACCTTGGGGGTGAAACGCTCCTGCGAAGCTTCCATCAGCTGCAGTTCGGCCAGGGTCGCCTTGGCGGCGTGGTGTTCCTCGAGAGCCTCGAGCGCCTCGTCATTCAGCTTCTTGCTGAGAGTGCGGATGAACGGGTAGAAGACCTGCTCCTCGATGTAGGCGTGCGTGATCAGCTCGCGCAACATCTTGTCAACCAGCGATTGACGCGTCTTCAGAGCGCGTTCGCCGGTCTTCTCGAACCTCTTGAACAGGTCTTCGACCACGCGGTGGTCTGCTTTCAGGACGGCGATGGCATCAGTGGGCACAGTGACTACCTCAATCTCGAATCTCGGACAATTGATAGTGTGACTATCGCAGCAGATGATAGCGGTCATGTACCGTCCGGCGGCCCGCTGTCGGGCGTCGTTTCGAAAGACGGAACACCGCGGTACCAGATCTTCGTGGAACCTCCTGGATCCCTCTGGCAGCCGTCCCTCTTCGCCCAGGGTCAGCCGCGGGCGGACCCTGACTTCTCCGGCCTGGTCCGTCATCAGCTGGATGAGGGCGCGTGGGTGGACCACGTCGCCGGGTGGCTGCAGGGTGCCGACTCGCTTTTCGAGGAACTGATGCAATCGACCCCGTGGGAATCGACCACCCAGGAGCTCTATGGCCAGGTCATGGTGACGCCGCGACTGGTCGCGCGCTGGACGTCGCCTGCTGACATCGAGGCGCTGCCGCCGGTGATCGAGGAGATGCGCGCGTTACTGGTGACGCGCTACCGGCGGCCGTTCGATTCGGTGAGCGCAAACCTGTACCGCGATGGACGCGACTCGGTCGCATGGCACGGTGATCACATCCCGAGCAGCATCGTCGAGCCCATCGTCGCCACCGTATCGCTCGGCCATCCTCGTCGCTTCGTCATGCGTCCACGCGAGGGACGCACCGAGCTCACCCTCGCCCTCGGGAGGGGCGACCTCGTGGTCATGGGTGGCACCAGCCAGCGCACGTGGCTGCACGCGGTTCCGAAGGTGGCGACCGCCGGCCCGCGCATCAGCGTCGCGTACCGACACTCCGCCGGCTGACGTCTCGCCGGCGCGCGACCGGTTGCATGCCGAGGTACGTCGCGCTAGCGTTGAGCCGTCCGCAAAAGGACCAGATGGAGGAGCAGCGATGGTTCTCCGCACGGACCCCACGCTGACGCCGTATCGAGGTGACCGGTAGGTCCCCGCGATGCGGGGGAGACCCCGGAGTCACCCTCCGGGGTCTTTATTTATCGCGACCCCCCGAGCGTTCAGCGCTCGGCGGTGGATTGCTCCGATGACCCGAAGTCCGTCCGGAACGAAGCGCGCATCCGGGACGAGGTCGAGATTGGCGCCGCGAGCAGCGAGCTCGAGCAATGCCGCGAAGTCCTGTTCGCCGAATCCCAGTCCGATCAGACTGACGACAATCTGGTCGGTCAGCCCCGTCAGCGGCATCGGGACGTTGCGCTGCCGGGCAGCGTCGAGCCCCAGCTCGAGATCCTTCCGCAACAGGTGGTTGGTGAAGGTCGGCGTGTAATCGAGGTTCACCAGGGCCGGGGTCTTGTAGCGAGTGAATGTCGAGCCAAGCACGCTGTCGTTGATGAAGGCCAGATAATCCGCCCGCGCGACACCGCCGCTCTCGGCGAGCACGGTGGTTTCGGCGAGGATCTGCGCGACCACGCCGAGGATGAGGTTGTGGCAGATCTTGACGAGGCGCGCGGACTCGCCCTCACCGACGTAGGAAACGCTTCGTCCCAGCATCTTCAGATATGGCAGCGCACGCTCGTAGGCACCGCGCGGACCCGACACCGCCACGCTCAGCATCCCTGCCCGTGCTGCCTTTGGATTGCCTGAGACCGGAGCGGCCAGGAGGGTCACGCCCCGGAGTGCCGCGTGTTCGCGGATCTCGCTGGACACCGCCATCGACACGGTGGACGCGTCGACCACCAGGCCGGGCGCGCGCAAGGGGTCGGTGAGGAGACCCTCAGGACCGGTCATGACCTCCTCGAAGTCGCGGGACCCGGCGACCATGGTGATGACGATGTCCCGGTCGGCGAGATCCACGGGGCGGTCGACTGCGCGGGCTCCACGGTCCACCAGTGGCCCGGCCTTGGCGCTGGTGCGGTTGTAGACGGTGAGGTCGCACCCTTGGTCCAGGAGCCGCGTCGCCAGCACTTCGCCCATGCGCCCGATCCCGATCCAGCCGAGGGTCTGGGTTGGCACCTGGTCGGTCATGTCCTCACCTCTCCAGTGGCCGGTCCGACGGATTTGTCATTTGCGCAAACGATTGCCTAGCATAGTCGCAAGTTTTTTTTGCCATGTCAACGCGGGGCCCTTACTCGGCCGTGGCGTTCCACCGCGAGTTCCGCGCTGAACTGGTGAGCCCGGCGACCGTGGATTCGCGGACGATCAGATCAGGCGTGAAACGCACTCGGCGCTGGGCGGGCTCGTCGTTCTCGATCTGATCGAGCAGCAGCCGGCCGGCGACCGAGCCGAACTCGTGGATCGGAACGTGCATGGTGGTGATCCCAGGGCTCACGCGGCTCGCCAGCGGGATGTCGTTGTAGCCCACGATGGCGAGGTCCTCGGGTATCCGGACGCCCATCTGCCGGGCCACCTCGGCGGTGCCGAGGGCGACCATGTCCGTGACCGCAAAGATCGCGGTCGGCGGATCCGGGATCGAGAGCAGGTGCCGCGCGGCCGCGGCGCCACTCTCCTCCGTGTATCCGGCCTCGACGACGAGGGCAGGGTCGGCCGCCAACCCGGACGCGGTGTGTGCCGCCAGGTAGCCGCGCCGCCGGAGCATCCCGGTGCTGACCGTCGATTTTCCCGCGAGATGGCCGATCCTCGTATGCCCGAGGTCGATCAGATGCGCCGTGGCGAGTTGCCCACCGAGGAGGTCGTCCGAGCCGACGAACGGGTCCTCCCCCTCGTCGCTGAATCGGTTGACGAGGACAAAGGGACGCTTCTGGGCGCGAAGATCGCGAACGCTCGGATCCTTGAGGAAGCTGCTGGCGATGATGACCCCGTCGACGCGGCGCGCCTGGAGGCTTTGCAGGTGCGATCGCTGGCGCTCCGGCATGCCGTCGGTATTGCAGAGGAGGACGTTGAAGCCCCGCGGAGCGGCGACGTCCTCGACCCCCCGGAACAGCGCCGCGAAGAACGGGTTGGTCACGTCGGGGATGACCACGGCGAGCACGTTGGTCTGGCGCAGCTTCAGCCCGCGCGCGATCCCATTGGGCTGGTAGCCGGTCTCGCGCAGCAGCGCCTCGATGCGCGAACGGGTGCCGGTGGCGATCCTCAATCCAGGATCGTTGTTCGCCACCCGCGAGATCGTGGAGGGATGGACGTTGGCGCGGGCCGCCAGCTCCTTGAGCGTCACCGGCATATTGGGTTGGCCCTTGACATTGGTTTCAGTGGGGTTCTAGGCTAGCGCAATCGTTTGTTCATCGGCAGAACAGCTCGCCGGGTCGCGAGCGGGAGACGAGCATGCGGAAGCCAGCGCTCTTGGCAGTGACCGGAATCGTCTCATTGGGCTCCCTGACGCTCGCCGCTTGCGGGAGTGCCAGCCCCTCCACCAGCGGCTCGCCCCAGGCGGGGACGCCGATCACCATCGGCGTCTCGGTGTCGCTCACCGGGGATTTCTCGGGAGACGGCAAGGCGCTCGTCCAGGGCTACAACCTCTGGGCGCAGGACGAGAACGCCAAGGGAGGATTGCTCGGGCACCACGTGACCATGAAGTACGTGGACGACGCCAGCAGCACGACACAGGTGGTCACCAACTACCAGAACCTGATCAACGTGGACAAGGTCGCGCTGGTGTTCGGGCCGTTCAGCAGCCTGCTCACGATTCCGGCGTCAACAGTCACCAACCGCTTCGGCTACGCATTCCCCGAGCCCGCCGGCGGTGGGCCGAGCGTGTTCACGCGCGGCATCCACTCACTCTTCTTCGTGCAACCGGCTCCCGTCGAGGACAACCTCGTCAGCTTCACCCAGTGGGTCCTCTCGCTCCCGGCGAGCGAGCGACCGGCAACCGCCGCCTACTCGACCGAGGACGACCCCTTCACCCAGCCGCAGATTGACAAGGCCAAGGCGCTGCTCGAGGCCGGCGGAGTCAGGACAGCCTCGTACAAGGTCTACCCGGCCGAGACGACCGACTTCACCCCACTCGCGCAGCAGGTGATCGCCGCCAATGCGGACGTGGTCATCCTCGGGACCCAGGAGCCCGACGCGGTGGCATTCATCAAGGCGTTCCAGCAGCAGCACTACAACCCCAAGGCGCTGGTCGAGACCGCGGGGCCGGACCAGGGATCCGACTTCGCAACCAAGGTGGGGAGTGCCAACACCGAAGGCGTGATGGTGCCGGCGGGATGGTGGTCAAGCGCCAAGACGCCGTTCAACGCGACGTTCGTCAGCGAATACATCGCCAAGTACGGCGGCACCCCGGGCGGCGTCTCCTCCGACGCGGCGGAGGCCTACAGCGTCGGCCAGGTCGTCGACCAGGCTGCGCGCAAGGCCAACAGCATCAGCAACTCGGCGCTCATCGCCGCACTGCACACCGGCACGTACCAGACCATCCAGGGGCCGATGTCGTTCGATTCGGTCGGCAGGCCGAGCGGCGCAAGCTTCCTCGTCCAGTGGCAGAACGGTCTGACCGTCCCCGTCTACCCGCCCTCGGCGGCTGTCGCACAGCCGGAGTACCCCAAGCCCGCCTTCTCCGGGTGACCGTGACCAGGGGGGCCGAGTGACCCTCATCCTGGAAGCGGTCGTCTTCGGCGTCCTCACGGGCGGCGTCTATGCGCTGATGGCGTCAGGGCTGACCTTGATCTTCGGCGTCATGCGGATCATCAATGTCGGCCACGGCGCCCTGGTGATCCTCGGGGCGTACCTGAGCTTCGCGCTGCTCCGTTCGGCCAGCATCGACCCGTTCGTGAGCCTGATCATCACCATGCCGGCGATGTTCGCCCTCGGGGTGGTGCTGCAGCTCGTGTTCATCCGGCCGTTGAAGGAGGACCGCGAGGCGCTGTCGGTGCTGGTCACGTACGCGTTGGCGCTTGGGATTGAGGGGCTGCTCGGCTTCATCTTCAGCGATAACCTCGTGCAACTGACCGCCTGGTACGAGACGGCATCGTTCGCCGTCTTCGGTTTTCGTATCGCCTACGTCTACGTGTTCGGGTTCGGCCTGTGCCTCGCGATCCTCGCAGGCATCTTCGTGATGCTCTATCGCACCACTTTCGGGTCGGCGGTCCGGGCGACAATGCTCAACCGCACGGCCGCTCAACTGGTCGGCGTCAACGTCGACCGCGTTTCCGCGATCGCCTTCGGGATCGGCGTCTCCACCGCCGCGGCGGGTGGGGTCATCTTCGGGATGACCAATGCGTTCAACCCCGGCAGCCACTACGACCTGATATCGCGACTGCTGACCATCATCGTCCTCGGCGGATTGGGAAGCCTCCGGGGCGCGGTGATCGCCGCCGTCGGCATGCTGATCATCGAGGACGTGACCGCGGTGGTCATCTCGCCGGTGTGGGCGAGCTTCGCCTTCTTCCTGCTCCTGGTGATCGTTCTGGTGGTCCGTCCGCAGGGTCTCTACGGCATCCGCGTACGAGAGCGAATATGAGATCTCGGCCTCGGATCCGCGCCGCGAAATGGGCGGCGCTGGTGGTGATCGTCGCCATCGCGCTGCTGTTTCCCGCATTCGAATCCGATCCGGCCACGGTCAACATCGCCGTGTTCACGGTCATGTACATCGGCCTTGCCACGGCCTGGAACATCATGGGCGGCTACACCGGCTATGTCTCCCTGGGGCACGCCGCGTTCTTCGGTTTTGGTGCGTATGCGTTCGGGCTCGTGCTCGCGCATCTGGGCATCCAGGCGGGGTACGAACCGTTTCTCTTCGTGCCCGTCGCCGGTGCGCTCACCGTCGTGCTGGCACTGCTGATCGGGTGGATCGCGCTGCGCACGCGAGCGGCCACGTTTGTGATCGTGACCATTGCGATGATGTTCATGATCCAGCTGCTTGCGGAGAACCTCGTTGGCCTCACCGGTGGCGGATCCGGGCTCAGCTTCCCGGTACCGCCGTGGACGGGCGACTTCTTCGACACGCCCTTCTACTACGCGATGCTGGTGATGGCCATGGTGTCGCTGTTGCTCTCGTGGTGGATCCGACGCTCGAAGTTCGGCCTCGGACTCCTCGCGATTCGCGACGACGAGGACAAGGCGCTTGCGGTCGGCGTACCGGCACACGCCTACAAGCTGACCGCGTTCGTCATCAGCGCCGGTCTGGTGGGGATGATCGGTGCCGTGTACGGCTACTACGTCACGTACATTTATCCGCAGTACGCGATTGACCCGCTGGTCGGCATCTCGCTGGTGCTGATGGTGTTTCTCGGGGGGCTCGGGACCCTCTGGGGTCCCGTGCTGGGTGCGGTCATCCTGGAACCGGCGCAGCTCTGGCTGGCGTACAACTTCGGCGCGAGCCTGCTGTATCTCGTCTTCTACGCAGCCGTGTTCCTTGTCGTGATCCTGCTGCTCCCCCGGGGCATCATCCCGTCGGTCGGTGACCTCATCAAGCGGATGGCAGCGCGACGCGCGGTCGGCCCTTCCGATACCGCGTCGACGAGTGACACGCACACCGTCGCCGGAGTCCCATCGCCGTGACGCTCCTGGAGGTGCAGAGCCTGACGAAGCGTTTCGGCGGTGTCACCGCAGTTGACGGATGCTCGCTGACGCTGGAGCTCGGTAGCATCACCGGGCTCATCGGGCCGAACGGATCCGGCAAGACCACGGTCTTCAATCTGATCACCGGGTTTCTCGCCAAGGATGGTGGCGACGTGCGCTTCAATGGGCAGTCGATCGCCGGGTTCGGACCGAATCGAATCTACGGTCTCGGCATCGGCCGCACCTTTCAGCTCGCGAGAATCTTCCCGCGCCTGACCGCGCTGGAGAACATGCTCGTACCGGTGCGACGCTCAGGCTTTCGCGCGCTGGTCTCGCGTGGCCAGTGGAACGAAGAGCGATCTCGAGCCATGGACATGCTCGCGGCCATGGACATCGCCCACGTCGCCGGCCTGCTCGGCGGCTCGCTCTCGTACGGTCAGCGCAAATTGCTCGAGCTGGCGGCGGTCATGATGGCCCAGCCGCAACTGGTCCTGCTCGACGAGCCTGCCGGCGGCGTCAACCCGGCGCTCATCGAGCGTATCGGCGGGCATATTCGCGAGCTCAACCGGCAGGGGGTCACGTTCCTGCTCGTCGAGCACAACATGCCCTTCGTGATGGGACTGTGTCAGAAGATCGTGGTGCTGCACCGCGGCGCCGTGCTGGCAGAGGGCACGCCGGCCGACGTCCGAGGCAACGCCGCCGTGCTCGATGCGTACCTGGGGTCATAGATGAGCGCGCTGCTCGAACTGGACGGCGTCACCGCGGGATACGGTGGTGGCGACGTGCTGCACGACCTCAACCTCGCCATCGAGGAGGGCGGGATCACGTGCGTCGTCGGTCCCAACGGTGCGGGCAAGTCCACCATCCTGCGCCTGGTCAGCGGCTTGATCAGACCTCGCCTTGGCGGCCTTCGTTTTCGCGGCGAGTCGATCGCCGGCCTGAGTCCGCGGCAGATCCTCAAACTCGGCATCGTGCAGGTCCCGCAGGAGCGCAGCCTGTTTCCCACCATGACGGTCTGGGAGAACGTACGCATGGGCGCGTACACGCTCTCCGATCGTGGATTGCTCGAACGACGGATGGCGACGGTGTGTGACACGTTTCCCATCGTCGCCGAGCGCCGTCACGAGCGTGTCGCCGCGCTCTCGGGCGGTCAGCAGAAGATCATCGAGTTTGCCCGGGCGCTCATGCTCGATCCGAAGCTGCTCATCCTCGACGAGCCGTCGATGGGGCTCGACCCGAAGACCCACACGGTGGTCTTCGACATGATCCGCGACATGAACAGGTCAGGCAGAACCATCCTGCTGGTTGAACAGAACGCGCGTTCCGGGCTCGGGCTGGCCAGTCACGGCGTCGTCCTGGAGAGCGGACGTGTCCGCCTCGAGGGCACCGGCGCGAGCGTGCTCGGCAATGGTGAGATTGGGCGGCTGTTCCTGGGAGCACCTGTCTGATGGAGGCGTCCGTGAACCGCGTGCAGCTGGCAGCGCATCACTGGAAGCCGCGTTTTGTCGCCAACGGCATTGACGTGAACGATTTCGAAGACGTGCTCGCGCGCACGCAGGCGTGGGCTGACTGGGGACCCAACTGGCTCGCGATGGGAACCGTGCACGAGGACATCGGCCGCGAGGCGGAGCGTCACGGACACCCGGTGTCGGCCGCCGCCGCGTACCAGCGCGCCGCATGGTGCTACCACCTCGGGAAGTTCCTCTGGTTCGAGGACCTGCAGCTGCACGCGACGTTGCGTGACAAGGCGGTCTCGGTGTATCGCCGGACCTTGTCTCATCTCGACCCACCCGCGGAGCGCATCGAGATTCCCTTTGAGGGACACAGCATCCCTGGTCATCTCCGTCGTCCACGAGCGGTTGCCAGGCCACCGTTGGTGCTCATCGTGCCCGGCCTCGAACTCCTCGAAGGAAGAGATGTTCACCATCGAGGAGGAGTTCCTCCGCCGGGACATGGCGACGCTCAGCATCGACGGTCCGGGTCAGTCGGAGAACTCGGTCGACTTCGCCATCCGACCGAACTGGGAGACTGTGATCACGCCGGTGCTCGATCACCTTGCGGACATCGGGCTCGCGGCAACGTTCGGTTCGACCGGGCTCATGGGCATCAGCATGGGAGCGATCTACGGTCCGCGAGCGGCCGCGCACGAGCCGCGTCTCACCGCAGTGGTCGGGCTCGCCGGGCCGTACAACCTCGGCGACTGCTGGGACGCGCTGAACCCGTTGACGCGCGGTGGCTACATCTTCTACACGAAGTCCGCCACCGAGACGGAGGCGCGAGAGAAGGCCGACGGCCTCAATCTCCATGGGGTGCTCGACAAGGTCACGCAGCCGCTGCTGGTCATCCATGGCGCCCGCGATCGCCTGTTTCCTCCCGAGCAGGCGGAGCGGATCGCGCGCGAGGCGCCGAACGCCACGCTGCTGATGTACCCGGACGGCAACCACGTGTGCAACAACATCTCGTACAAGTACCGGCCGGCGATGGCGGACTGGATGAGCGAGCAGCTGAGATAAGGAACCGCGCCGGCGACCTCGGCAGCGGTGCCACGACGCGCCGCTGCACCAACGGCGCACACAGGAGATCTGTCATGAGCCTCCACAGCCAGGGTGGGATCCCGCCGAGCCCCGGCCGGATGAATGTCGATTTCGAGGAGCGCGTCGACTTCACCCGCCTGCGGGCGTACCGGCTCGCGCGCGCTCGCGAGGCACTGGACGCCTCGGAGCTTGGGGCGGTCCTGCTCTTCGACATCAACAACATCCGATATGTCTCGGCGACCATGATCGGCGAGTGGGCGCGCGACAAGGTGGCGCGCTACGCATTGCTGACTCGCGGTGGGGAGCCGATTGTCTGGGACTTCGGGTCGGCGGCTCGGCACCATCAGTTGTACTCGCCGTGGATCCGTCCCGAGAACAGCCGGGCGGGCATGCTCGGTCTTCGCGGGGCGGTGGCGCCGGACGCGGGGCTCATCACTCGCGCCGTGGCAGAGATTCAGTCGGAGCTCGCGGCCGCCGGCGTCGCGAGCATGCCGCTCGGTGTCGACATCGCCGAGACGCCGATGCTGCTCGAGTTGCTGAGTGCCGGTGTCGTGGTGCGCGACGCGCAGCAGGTGATGCTCGATGCACGTCTGATCAAGTCGGCGGATGAGATCGCCCTGCTCTCCACCGCCGCGGCGATGGTGGACGGTGTCTACCAGGACATCGCCGAGGCGTTGAAGCCGGGCGTTCGGGAGAACGAGATCGTCGCACTCGCCAACAAACGCCTCTACGAGATGGGTTCCGACGACGTCGAGGCCATCAACGCGGTGTCGGGCGAGCGGTGCAACCCGCATCCCCACAACTTCTCCGATCGGCTCATCCGCCCGGGTGACCAGGCGTACTTCGACATCATCCAATCGTTCAACGGCTATCGCACCTGTTACTACCGGACCTTCGCGGTGGGCCGGTCCACGCCGGCGCAACGGGGCGCGTATGCGCGAGCGCGCGAATGGATCGATTCGGCGATCGAGATGGTGCGACCGGGAACCACCACAGATCAGATCGCGCGCCTGTGGCCGGAGGCGACTGACTTCGGTTTCCCGAGCGAGATGGCCGCCTTTGGCCTGCAGTTCGGGCACGGACTCGGACTCGGGTTGCACGAGCGGCCGATCATCTCCCGTCTGAACTCACTCGACCATCCGATCGAGCTGCGTGAGGGTATGGTGTTCGCGCTCGAAACGTACTGCCCCGCGACCGACGGTCAGTCGGCCGCACGCATCGAGGAAGAGGTGGTGGTCACGTCGAGCGGCTGTTCGGTGCTGACCCTGTTCCCCGCCGAAGAGCTGTTTGTCACCAACAGGTATTAGCGCCCGTGCGCGTGCGATCGAGAGGAGAAGACCATGACATCAACGCTTGATGAGCCGGTCGCGCCGGCGGGGCCGCCCGGCATCGACCCGGCGATGCTGCATCACCCGGAAGGGAGCGTCGACGTGCCGATCCAGATCGCGCTCTACCGTCAGATGGTGCGCATGCGCAAGTTCGAGACGCGAGCCTACGACCTCTTCATGGAGAACCTGGTCAAGGGAACCAGCCATCTGTCGCTCGGCCAGGAGGCGATCGCCGCCGCCTTCGGCGAGGCCATGGAGGAGGGGGACTACACCTTCGCAACCTATCGCGGCCACGCGCACACGCTCGCCCGCGGCTCATCGATGACCGGGGTGATGGGCGAGTTGCTGGGACGCTCCTGCGGCCTTCTGTCGGGCAAGGGAGGATCGATGCACCTCACCGACGTAGAACGCGGCGTGATGGGCTCGTACGCCATCGTCGGCGCCCACCTCACCATCGCGCTGGGAGCGGCATGGTCGGCGCAGTACAGAGGTGAGCGACGGGTCGCCGTCGCCTTCTTCGGAGACGGCACCACCAACATCGGCGCGTTCCATGAGTCGCTCAACCTCGCCGCCGTCTGGAAGTTGCCGGTGGTGTTCGTCTGCGAGAACAACATGTACATGGAGTACACGCCGATCGGTGCGGTCACCGCGGTCGCGAACCCCGCCGCCGGTCGTGCGTCTGCGTACGGCCTGGACAGCATTCTGGTCGACGGCAACGACGCGGACGCGATGTACCTCACCGCTCGCGAGGCCCTGGATCAGGCGCGCAACGGCGGCGGCCCCTCGCTCATCGAGGCGCGGACGTATCGGAGCTCCGGGCATTCGCGCGCCGACCCGGGGAAGTACCGCCCGGATGCGGAGGTCGCGGCATGGAAGGCATACGACCCGATCGTGCTGTACCGCTCGCGTCTCGTGGCCCGCGGTGTCAGCGAAGCCGACCTCGATGCCATCGAGGAGACGGCGGACGGCGACGTCGAGATCGCGACCGTCAATGCGAAAGCATCACCGGCGCCGGGAGCGGACGTCCTGATGCGCGACGTCTGGGCGGATGGAGGATCGTCATGGCGCAACTGACCTATCGCGACGCGGTCGCTCGCGCGATCACGCAGGAGATGGAGCGCGATCCCAACGTCGTCTTCCTCGGTGAGGATGTCGGCGGCGCGGGCGGCGTGTTCAAGGCGACGGTGGGGTTGCTGGAACGCTTCGGTCCGGAGCGGGTGCGCGACACCCCGATCTCGGAGCAGGCGATTCTCGGCGCGGCCATGGGAGCGGCGATGACCGGGCTTCGGCCCATCGCAGAGATCATGTTCGCCGACTTCTTCGCGGTGTGCTGGGACCTGGTAGCCAATCAGATTGCGAAAAGCTCATATATGACGGCCGGACAGGTGACCTTCCCGCTGGTGATCAGATCCGGCAACGGCGGCGGTCTGCGCTTCGGAGCGCAGCACTCGCAGTCGGTAGAGAACTGGGCGATGGCGGTGCCGGGGCTCAAGGTCGTTGCGCCGTCGAATCCCACCGACGTGATCGGACTCTTCGCCGCCGCGGTCCGCGACCCGGACCCGGTCATGTTCTTCGAGCACAAGGGCCTGTATTCGAGCAGGGGCGAGGTTCGCGACGGCGAGATCGTCGACACGCTCGGTTCGGCAAAGGTGCTTCGCTCCGGTGGCGACGCGACCATCGTTGCCCTCGCAGCGATGGTGCCTCGCGCCGTCGCCGCGGCAGACGCGCTCGCGGAACGGGGCATCGAGGCCGGCGTGATCGATGTGCGGAGCCTCGTGCCGCTGGACACGCAGACGATCCTCCGCGAGGTCTCCGCGACCGGGCGGCTCTTCACCGTGGAGGAGAATCCCCGCCTGTGCGGGTGGGGCGCCGAGCTGGTGTCGATCGTGGCCGAGGAGTGCTTCAATTACCTGGACGGACCACCGCTGCGAATCACCACGCCGCACATTCCGCTCCCATCCGCGGACGCGCTCGAGGACATGGCGATCCCGTCGATCGAGCGCATCGTCAGCACCATCGAGAGGGCAATGCAGTCATGACCACCATGTTGAATGCCGAGGCGATCGCTGCTCGGACGCAGCTGATGATCGACGGGCGCTGGGTCGACGCCTCCGATGGCAAGACCTTCGACGTGGACGATCCCGCCACCGGGGAGGTGATCGCGTCGGTCGCCGACGCATCGGTCGAGGACGGGCTTGCGGCGGTCAGTGCTGCAGCGGCCGCGCTGCCGGCATGGTCGGCGACGCCACCCCGGCAGCGTGCCGAGCTGCTGCGGCGGACCTTCGAGCTCATGACGCAGCGTGCTGACGATTTCGCACGCTTGATCGTCCGGGAGAACGGCAAGGCACTCACCGACGCGCGCGGCGAGGTCGCATACGCGGCGGAGTTCTTCCGCTGGTACGCGGAGGAGGCGGTGCGCGCTGAAGGCCACGTGCAGACGGCTCCTGCCGGCACGAACCGGATTCTTGTGCTGCGCCAGCCGATCGGGGTGAGCGTCCTCATCACACCGTGGAACTTCCCGGCGGCGATGGCGACCCGCAAGATTGGACCGGCGCTGGCGGCGGGATGCACCGTCGTCCTCAAGCCGGCGTCGGACACACCCCTGACCGCGCTTGCCATGGGAGCGCTGCTCGCGGAAGCCGGCGTCCCGGCAGGGGTTGTCAACGTCCTGCCGTCGAGGCGCTCGGGTCCGGTTGTCACCGCCATGCTCCACGACCCGCGTGTGCGGAAACTCTCGTTCACGGGGTCGACGGAGGTCGGCCGGGGTCTGTTGCGCCAGGCGGCCGACTGCGTGGTCAACTGCTCGATGGAGCTCGGCGGCAACGCGCCGTTCGTGGTGTTCGATGATGCCGATCTCGACGCTGCCGTCGCCGGCGCGATGGTGGCCAAGATGCGCAACGGTGGCGAGGCGTGCACAGCCGCCAACCGCCTCCTGGTGCAGCGCGGCATCGCCGACGCGTTCGCCGGGAGGCTGACCGAGGCGATGGGCGGGCTCCGAGTGGGCCCGGGTCTCGAGGATGGGGTCCAGCTCGGCCCGCTGATCAATGCCGCCGGCCGCGAGAAGGTGGAGTTGCTCGTCGCCGGGGCGTTGCGTGACGGCGCTCGGCTGACCGTCGGCGGAGTCTCGCCCGATGGGCCCGGCTACTTCTACCCGCCAACCGTGCTCGTCGACGTGCCGGCGGGTGCGGCCATCCTCCGTGAGGAGGTCTTCGGACCGGTAGCCCCCGTCGTCGTCTTCGACACCGAGGAGGAGGCGGTCGCGCTCGCCAACGACACCGAGTTCGGCCTGGTCGCCTACGTCTACAGCGGCGATCTGCAGCGCGGGCTCCGCTTCAGCGAACGTCTCGAGTCCGGCATGGTCGGCCTGAACCGCGCGCTGGTCTCCGACCCGGCAGCGCCCTTCGGCGGTGTGAAGCAGAGCGGTCTCGGCCGCGAGGGCGGCCACGACGGTCTCCTCGAGTTCATGGAGAGCAAGTACATCGCCGTCGCCTGGTAAGTGCAGCGGAGGCGGAACATCAGAGCTAGACTGGGGGTGTCTAGAAAGGAAACCCCAGATGGCCTGGATTTGGTGGCAGCAGCGTCGTGCGGATCACGCTGAGAGCCGGTCGATCAAGACGTATCTGCAGCAGCGAAACACGTCCCGCATTCTGTCGGACGTGGTTGTCGAGGCAAGGCGGGACGCCGATGCTCGATTGCGCCTCGAGGCAGTGCTCGAAGCACAGCGCATCTCTGCCTGACTCCGACACCTGAGCCCGACCTGTGACCGCTCGTGAGTTGCGCGCAGGATTGCTCGGGCTCGTTGGCGGCGACGAGTTTCACGCGGGCAACGAACCGCACGATGCGCTTCTTGCCGCCTCGGCTCGCGGCCCCGCGTATGTTCTCGCGACCGCCGCGGCGAGGTCACGCCCCGACATGGCCGTGCGCAACGCCCAGCGATGGTTTCAGCGATTCGGGCTCGGGGTCGTCGAGCTCGCGGTGTACACGCGTGCGCACGCGCATGACCCGGCGCTCGCGGAGATTGCCGCCGCAGCAGGGTTCTGCTACATCCTGGGGGAGATCCGGGGCTGGCGGCAAACGTCCTGCGCGACAGCCCGGTTGGCAACGCGCTCATCGCGGCGTGGCGGAGCGGCGCGGCACTCGCCGGGTCGTCGGCCGGCGCCATGGCCCTGTGCTCAGACACGCTGGTGCGTCAGTCATTCCCAGGACACACGCAACGTCGTGCGCTCCCCGGCCTCGGCGTGGTGCAGGCTGCGGCCGTGCTGCCACATCACGACACCTTTGGCGAGAAGTGGTATCCGTCCGCTCGCGAAGCGCTGCCCGATGCGGTGCTGATCGGCGTCGACGAGCGGACGTGCGCGCTCTGGGAAGCCGGCGTGTGGCGCTGCCTCGGCGCCGGGGCCGTCACCGTGTACAGCCCCGGGGCGGGTGCCGTACGAGCCCAGTCGGAACCCGTCGATGGGATTCCGCAACCGTCGACGGCCGGCTGACTACCGGAGTTGCTCGCGCTCGGTCCTGAATCGGTCGACGGCCATGAAGATGCTCTCGTCCAGCCACTGGTAGAAGCGCTCGCGCTGCGCGGCATCAGTGGCGACGTCGCTGTCCTCGGTGCGCCGGGCGATCCAGGGCGGGACTCCGTCGGCGATGACACCACTTCCGACATGAACCCGCACCAGCGAGTCGTTCTCCTCGAGCACCTGGATGGTGACCTTGAGGATCAGGCCGGTATGATCGACGAGCCGCCAGCTCTGCTCCCACCGAGCCTTCCGATTGAAATCGCGCGCGACGTGCACGGTATGGTCGGCGATGACGCTCTCGCCGGCCTTCGCGGCCCCGGACAGCAGTCGTTGCACGTTGGCATCGAGGTCACGGGCGATCCAGTTGACCAGCGACGGCGCGCGGTTGTCGACATCCGGCAATCCGCCATGCTGAGTTGCTTCGGCACCCACCGCGCGAAGGATTCCCGCGTGGCGGCGGCAGTAGAAGTTGCCGCCGGTGGAGGCGCCGTGATCCGGGCAGCAGACGGCGCGGCAGGCACGGCCTCGCCCGTCGCGGTAGGAGCACGGCTGGGCGGTGTCGTTCGAGCACCCGGCGACCTTGCAGACCACCCCGGTGCGCTGTACGGGAACGGACGCCGGTGCCGGTGCCGGCAGGGCCGACCGGCTGCGGCGGAAAAGCTGGCTCATACGACTGCTAATCAAGCGCAGGCCGGCGCCTGCGTGCCGAGATGTCCGACGCCTCGCGAAACCGTGTTACACGCCGGTCACCGCCTGAAGCCTGCTGTTGCGCCCAGGAAGGTAAATATGCTAGTCTCGCTATCATATTTCGTTAGCCCACCACCGTTAATGGAGGCCCATGTACCTCGAGTCGGACGTCGTCCAAGCTGTCGACCCCGAGGCACTCCTGCCCGGCGAGGATCCCGATTCCATCGACCCTGGTGATGCGGTGCGCTGGCTGGGCGTCTACCGCGATCTCATCGAACTCACCACCGTGCTCCTGGAGCGCACCGAGTCCGCCCTGAAATCCATGGCTGGCGATGCCGTTCGGGAGGCCGGAGTGGATCAGCGACTCCTGCGGATGCAGCGGGAGCGCTACATGACTCGTTACGAGTTCTGGGCCGGCCGCGTCGAAGCTGCGTAGCCGCCGCAGAACCCTTGATCCCATGGGGACGAACACATCGAAGACCGCGACGGACGAGCGGCCCGATCCCATTCGCTCGGCTGTCTCGCGCGTCAGTGCGGTAGCCGAGGAGCCGCGCGCCGAGGCTGTCGCCAAGGGCGACACCTCCGAGGCCGCGACCGGGACCCCGTCTGCAGGGCGCAGCGGGGTCGACGAGGCGCGTCGCAGGGGACTCGGCGGATTCATTCACATCCTGGGTCCCGGCCTCATCACCGGTGCGTCCGATGACGACCCGTCGGGCATCGGAACCTACACGCAGGCGGGGAGCCAGTTCGGTCTCGGCACGCTCTGGCTGGCGCTCTTCACCTTTCCCCTGATGATCGCGGTCCAGGAAGCATGTGCGCGGATTGCGCTCCAGACCGGCGTCGGCCTGGCGACGTCACTGCGCCGGAAGTTCCCCTCGGTCCTCGTCGGCGCCTGCATCATCCTCGTCCTCTGCGCCAACACGATCAACGTGGGCGCGGACCTCGGTGCGGTGGCGGCGGGAGGGTCGATGCTGACTGGCAATCACGTGCCACCCGGCTGGCTGGTTCTGCCCGCAGCGCTGTTGATCGGCTTCATGCAGCTTCGTCTCACCTACTCGATCATCTTCCGCTGCTTCAAGTACCTGACACTCGCGCTTTTCGCCTACGTCATCACCGTCGTCATCGTCCACCCCAACCTGCTGCAGACCGTCGAATCGACATTCATCCCGCACTTCGAGCTGAACAGGACCTTCATCGGCATCGTCGTGGCGATCCTCGGCACCACGATCAGCCCCTACCTCTTCTTCTGGCAGGCGTCGAGCGAGGTCGACGAGATGAAAGCGGCCGGTGCCACGACCGAGCAGGAGCGCCAGGGCACGAGCCGCAAGGAGTTGCGTGCGGCACGGATTGACGTGGCAGTTGGAATGCTGTTCTCCCAGCTGGTGATGTACTGCATCATCCTGGCGTCGGGGACGGTGCTGCACACGTCTGGTCATACGGGCATCGCGACCGCGCAGCAGGCTGCGCAGGCACTCAAGCCGCTCGCGGGGCCGCTTGCGTCAGTGCTCTTCGCGGTCGGCATGATCGGCACCGGACTGCTGGCGATTCCGGTCCTCACCGCGAGCGCGGCCTATGCGGTGAAGGAGTTCTTCGGTTTCCGTGGCAGTCTCAGCGAGACACCGCGATCCCGTCCGACCTTCTACGGACTGATCGTCATCGCGCTGGTCGGCGGTGTCGTGATGAACGTTCTGAACATCGATCCCATCCAGGCTCTGGTGGTCACCGCAATCATCAACGGTGTGGTCGCGCCGCCGATCCTCATCCTGATTGCGCTCCTGGCTCACGATCGGCGCGTCATGGACGAACATCGCAGCGGGGTGGTGAGCAACGGATTGGTGTGGACTGCCGCGGTGGTCATGAGTGCTGCCGCGCTGATGCTGCTCGTGACGTCGCTGTGATGGGGGAGCCGGCGGCGCGGCGTCACGCAACCCCGCACGAGGGCAATGAGTAGAGCGTGTTGGTGGTCGCGTCGACGATCTCGAGGAGACCGCCGGCAGTGACGGCGAGCCCCTGCGGCGCAGGAAGATTCACCGCGACGGCGACCGACGCGCCTGTCGTGGGATCGACGGCGACGACGTCACGACGGTTCAACTCGGTCACGTAGAGCAGGCCTGCGTAGTACACGACCTCGTCCAGGTCGGTGAAGCTTCCGAGCCGCCGCACCGTGCCGCCCGGCGTCAGCTCGACGAGCCCCGGCGATGACTCGCTCGCGACGAAGATGTCGCCGTGCGGATCGGCGGATGCCGCCACCGGGCGGCCGAGCCTGCTCGCGATCACTCGCGCGCTGGAAGCACCGGGGGCCCCAGGGGCCCCAGTCAGGGAGAGCTCGATCAGCGTGCCGTTCGGGCTGTCCGGGACGAGCAGGGTCTGGTTCGCCGCCCCGATGTTGATGCCATCGATGCCGGCGTTGGCGGTGTGATTTGGAAATGCCATCACCATGTGGCGTTGGGGCTCGATCTGCTCGATTGCATTGACGTTCTGCTGCGCGACGTAGACACCGGACGGAGCAACCGCGACACCCTCAGGGCCGCCGGTCACCGTGACGGTGCTGATGGTGGTCCCGTCGGGGCGTAGACGAAAGACCTCGTTTGCCGTCCGCGCGCTGACCCACAGGTCGCCCGAGGCGTCGACGGCGATGTCATCAGGCGAGACGCCGAATCGGTGGACCACATGGAGCGCGGCGCCGGCCACCCGGGCCGCGCAGCTTGCGAGCGTGATCGCGGCGACCGGCGTTGACGTCGCGGGGGCGGTGGTCGGCGCCGGGGTTGGCGTGCTCGTGGCCGGCGTGCCTGCGGGCGACGTCTGCACCGGCGATGTCGCGCAGCCGGTCATCACCGCGACCAGCGCGGCGCTCAGCGCGACGGCCTGACGTCGAGCCCGGGTCGCGCGGAGGTCACTGAGGTGGCTCGTAATCGATCCCATCCGGGTAGAAGAGACGAGACGCACCACTCCCGGTGAACGTCCAGATCACCTGGTTGGTGGCGGGATCGACCACGATGATCCGGCTGTTGAAGTCGTCGCAGATGGCGATGCGGTTGCTCGCCAGGGGGATGGCGATCGAGGTGTGATTGAGCTCGGCTCTGCCCGTCGGCCGGTAGTGCCAGAGCGTTCGGCCGGTGCTGCTGAGCCGCACCACCGCCCCTGGCCGCGAGTAATCGGTGAGCAACACCGAGCCACCCGGCATCTGCATCGCGTCGGACGGGTACCGGACCGGCGCGCGCACCGACCACGCGACCGAGCCGCCTGGCACCAGGTCGGTGACCCAGCTGCCGCCGATCTCGGTGACGATCAGGCTTCCCGTGGTGGTGGGAAACGCGCCGTTGGGCTCCGCGAAGCTCGAGGGAGGGTTGTGCCGGCACGAGCGATTGCCGATCGTTCCCAGCCAGGCTCCCGCCGCGGAGAGGTGCACCAGGCGGCAGTTGCGGATGTCGGCAACCCAGATGGTTCCGTCCGGCTGCGGCACCGCGTCGTCCGGTTCGTTGAAGTACCCGCGGGCGCTGCTGCGAACGTTGTAGTGGCCGACCTGCCACAGGATGGTTCCCGTCGCCCGGTCGATCGCGGTCACCGTCTGACGACCCTCGGCGTTGGCGATGATGGTCGTCCCGTTCGCGGTGTAGAAGGCGTCATCAGGCGCGCCGAAGGGGACCGGCAGATGCTGCCCCGGCCGCGGGAACACCCAGTCCACCGCACCGCTCGGATTGATCTCGATGATCCTGCCGTTGCCACGATCGGCGATCAGCAGCTTGCCCGTGAAGGCCACGCCGGGTGGCAGCGCGGGCAGGCCGAACGGCGCACCGGGCAGGCGGCTCGAGCTGGGGTGGGGCGTGGGCGACGGGGATGGGGACACGGACGGCGCCGCCGTCGCAGCCGCGTGGGTCGCGGGTGCAGCGCTCGTCGTGGCGATGGGGGCAGCCGCGGGCGAGCATCCGACGATCGTGAAGAGCAGAGCCGCGAGGAGCCAGCGCCCCTTGGGAGCATTCATCCGACCGACATTCTTGACCATAGGGACACGGGCACCACCGGTCGGAACTCGCCAGAGCCCAGGCGCAGATAGCGACCGGACACCGCGGTCATCCTCGAGCATCCTGAACGCCGGGATGCCCTGGTGACGGTGGTCGTGGTCGAGGAGAGCGACCGAGGCCTGGATCGCCGGCTTCGCGGGCCGGAGCAGATCGAGCGTCACGAGCCCGATCACCAGGCCGATCACCGTGGACGAGACCACGCTCGCGGCCTCGCCCCAGCCGCCGGGCGCCACCGACGTGGCGGCCTTGAGGATGAACACGTCAAGGGTCAGCAGGAGCGGGACCACGGCTCGCCAGTTCAGCGCGTTGCCGGGGCGGCTCAGCCACCAGAGGACGGCGAAGACGTAGGGCTCGAGGAGGTAATAGGGAAAGACCGTCTTGGCGAAGAGCGGAAAGCAGCACGACGCGACGGTCAGGAGGCCCGCCAGCCCGGCGTGGGTACGCGCGACGGTTGGATTGCGCCGCAGCGCGACGGCGAGCAGTGCAATGGCGACACAGAGACCGACGTACACGTCCCCGGTCCTGATGATTCCCGCCCAGGATGCGTCGCGAACGGTGATCCAGAATGACCCCGAACCGATCGGAAGGCCGCCCCGGTAGGTGAGCAGCGAATGTGTCACCGCCTGTGCGTCCGCCAGGAAGAACGGCGCCATCACCACGACGATCGTGACCGCCGCGGCAAGAGCGATCGTCGCCGACACCCGGAGCCGGCCGGTGACCGCGGGGACCAGCAGCAATGGGAGCGCGCAGAACCCGGCGATGGTGCGAGTGAGCACCGCGGCGCCGAAGGCGACGCCGGTCAGCGCCTTGCGATTGCCCAAAAAGCACCTGATCGCCAGCACCATGAAGCACAGCTCGACGGGCTGCTCGACGTGACCGTAGTCCAGAACGGCGATCCACAGCCCGGGCGCGAGGACCACGGTGCAGACGGCCAGCAGGGGCCATCGGACACGGCCTCGTGCAGCCTCGATGAGCCGGAGCGTCTGATAGGCGAGCAGCAGCACGGCCAGTGAAACCACCGCACCGGCGAGCGCGGCGCGACCCGCCAGCGACCCGGCCCACCCCAAGGCGTTGGCGAGGGCCGCGATCGGGATCAGGGGCACCAATCCGAGCGGCCCGTTGGCGTTCGGATACACGTCGTGCGCGTGCGCCGCGTAGATGAGCAGCGGGTGCCCCGAGACAACCGTTTCGGCTGACGGCCAGAAATACAGGTCGAGGTCCGACGGCGTGGTCTTCAGGATCAGCGGCGCGACCGCGGAAGCAGCCATGTAGACAGCGCCGAGTCCCGCGGTCACGGCCCGGCTGGTCACACCGACATTCTGAGCGCCGCCGGCCGTCGAGGATTCCGCACCATGCAGGTCGTGAGACACCCAGCCGGCCGGGACGTGACTGCGGTCTGCGCGCCCAACGCCTTCAAGGGCACGCTCAGCGCGCACGCGGCCGCGTCGGCAATGGCGCGGGGTGTCCGTGACGCCGGGGCAGTCGCCATCGAGACCCCGGTCGCCGACGGCGGCGACGGTACGCTCGACGTACTGCTGGCGGCAGGTGGTGCGGATTCGCGGGTCACGCGCCATCGAGTGACGGGACCCGCGGGCACGCCGATCATGGCCAGGCTCGGATGGCTCGGGCGCGACCGGGCAGTCGTCGAGCTGGCGGAGGCGTCAGGGCTCCGCCGCATGGGCGCGACGGCATGCGACGCGCTGCATACGACCTCGCGAGGGACCGGCGAGCTCATCGGAATCGCGATCGACCATGGCGCTCGTAGGATCGTCGTCGGCGTGGGCGGCAGTGCCTCCACCGACGGAGGCGCCGGCCTGCTCCAGGCGCTCGGCGGACACGTCACCGATGCACATGGCGAGGAGATCGGCCCGGGCGGCGCGGGGCTCGAGCATGCTGCCGGCATCGACCTGTCCGGGGTGCTCCGAAGGGTCGTGGGTTGCACGATCGAGGTGGCCTGCGACATTCGCGGGCCGCTGCTCGGATCAGAGGGGGCGGCGCAGATGTTCTCGCCCCAGAAGGGGGCGAGCGCGGAGGACGTCGGTCGCCTCGAGCGAGCGCTTGGGGGATTTGCCGATCTGGCCGCTGGTCTGGGTCGCGGCGACCCTTCGACGCTTCCCGGAGCAGGCGCTGCCGGTGGATGCGGCTTCGGGCTGGCTCTCGCCGGAGCTCGTCTGGTACCCGGGGCCAGCGCCGTCTGCGACCTGGTCGGGCTCGATGTCGCACTGGATCGGGCGACGGTCGCTCTCACCGGTGAGGGGCGGCTGGACCGCCAGACGGCGACGGGCAAGGCGCCCGCAGAGGTCGCGCTGCGAGCGGCGGGCCGCGGGATCCCGTGCATTGCCATCGCCGGAACGGTTCTCGATCCGCTCCCGAAACTCTTCAGCGGCGTCCTGGGGCTGGACGCGCTCGACGGCCGGCTCGACCCGATGCGTCACGCTCAGGCGCTGCTGCGAAGAGCGGCCCAACAGGCGATCGACGGGCTCGGCGACCAGCAACGAGCGATCGACGACCCCTAGGCCCGAAGGTCCATCTCTCGGATCCACGCAAGGCTCGACGCCGTGTCCACGAGTGGCCGGTATTCGAGGCCCACGAACCCGTCGTAGCCGAGGCGGTCAAGCTCGCGAATGAACTCTCCAATCGGCTGCATCCCCGTGCCAGGCTCATGCCGGCCCGGGACGTCGGCGATCTGGACGTGCCGGATCAACGCGAAGTAGCGGCGCAGGCAATCAAGGGCGTCCTCGCCCGCCATCGCTGCGTGGTACTGGTCGAGCTGCAGGCACACGTTCGGACTGCTGACCGTCTGCACGAGATCCGCCGCGGCGTCGACCGTATTCGCCCAGTACCCCGGCATGTCGATGTTGTTGATGGCCTCGACGAGCAACGTGATGCCCGCCGCGCGCACCAGGGGCTCGACGCGATTGAGGTTCGCGATCGCCGTCTCGCGCGCGTGATCGTGGCTCACATCCTCAGGCGGCACCCCCACCAACGCGTTGAGCTTCGATGTCCCGATTCGTGTCGCCAGCGTGATCGCCGCATGGATGGTTTCGACGAACTCGTCCTCGCGCCCGGGAAGCGCGACGAGACCTCGTTCGCCGCGGCCCCAGTCGCCTGCGGCGGGGTCGAAGACGACCATCTCGAGCTCGAGCCGATCGAGGGTCGACGCAAGCCGGTCGGCATCGAGCTCGTGCGGAAAGAGCAGCTCGACGTGGGTGAACCCCACCGCGGCCGCGGCCTCGAACCGCTGGAACGGCTCGAGGTCCTGCCAGAGCATCGTCAGATTGGCTGCGAGCCTCGGCACTCTATCCCGCCTGCCGGTCCCACAGCTTCACCAATGCGGCCATGTCCTCGCCGGTCCACCCACGCGCTGTTGCCTCCAGGTAGAGCTGCTCGACGAGGCCGCCAAGCAGCAGCGGCACACCGGCGTCCCTCGCTTCCGAGTGGATGATCGAGAGGTCCTTGGCGATCAACCCCACCGGTGTTGCCGGGCTGAAGTCGCGGGCCATGAAGCGCGGAAGATTCCGGAGCAGCATCGTCGAGCTTCCGAACGACGTGCCGATCACGTCCTGAACCGTCCCGAGATCCGCTCCGAGCCGCACCGCGAGCACCGCGGCCTCGGAGGCGGCCATGGTGTGCACGGCGACGAGGTACTGGTTGACGAGCTTGACCGCCTGACCCGCCCCGACGCCGCCGCAGCGCCGGATCTTGCTCCCGAACGCCTCGAAGACCGGGAAGGCGCGATTGAAGGTCGCCTCGTCGCCCCCGACCATCACGGTCAGCGTTCCAGCCTCGGCGCCGGCGGGGCCGCCGGAGACCGGTGCATCGAGGAAGCTCGCGCCGCGCTTCGCGAGGATCTCGGCGCAGTGCCGGTTGAGCCCCGGGCTCACCGTCGAGTGGTCTGCGTAGAGCTGCCCGCTCGAGGCAACCCCCGACATGTCGTCGTAGACCTGTCGCACCGTCTCCTCGGTGGGGAGCGCGGTGAGGACCACCTCGCTTCTGGCAGCCAGTTCCGAGGGGGTACGCAGGACGGTCGTGCCTCGGTCCCGAAGCGCCTGCACGCCCGCGTTGTCCGAGCGGTTGCAGATGGCGACGTCGTGACCGGCGGCGATCAGACGCTCGGCGATCGGCCGCCCCATCTTCCCGATCCCGACAACTCCGACCTTCATGACGGCATCACCACCCGTTTCTCCTCGTATCGGTTCGTGTCGTGCAGCGCGATGACCGATCGTAGGCAACCGGCCCGCTACCCCGTGTTCTGCAGCCCGGCGGCGATGCCGTTGACGGTCAGCAGGAGCAGTTGCTCCAGCCGCCTCCTGTCAGCGTCGCCGGCATCACCGCTGCGCAGGGCTCGCAGCGCACGGAGCTGCAGATGACAGAGCGCGTCGATGTATGGATTGCGCAGCTCGACCGCCCAGGACAGCACCCGCCGCTTTTCTAGGAGACGCGATTGCGCGGTGACGTCGAGGATGCCCTCAATGGTTCGGTCGTACTCCGCCAAGATCAGCTCAACGATCTCGGGACGGTTTCCGAGCTGCAGGTACTCCGCCGCCATGAATCGGTCGGTCTTGGCCAGGCTCATCTCCGCGTTGTCGATGAGCACCTTGAGCAGCGGCCACTCCGCATAGGCACCCCGCAGTTCCTCGACCGGTACTCGCTCGAGCGCACTGCCGATCCCGTACCACCCGGGGAGGTTGAGCCGGATCTGCGACCACGCGAAGACCCACGGGATCGCGCGGAGCGATCCCAGGCTCCGGTCGCCACCGCGATTGGCCGGGCGCGACCCGAGATGGAGGCGGGCCAGCTCCCGGACCGGAGTCACCTGCGCGAAATACTCCACGAACCCCTCGACGTCGATCAGTTCGCGGTACGCGGAGCGGGCGGCGGCATCGAGCGTTCGGGCCAGCGCCTCGAAGCGAATCGCCGCGCGTGCGGTGCGTTCGCGAACCACGGGCGTCGAGGTCAGCAGCACCGCCGAGGTCACCTGCTCGAGGTGCCGTTGCGCGATGGTCTGGTTGCCGTAGCGAGCAAAGATGACCTCGCCCTGCTCCGTGACCTTGAAACGCCCGCAGACCGAACCCGGCGCCTGAGCCATCACAGCGCGATTCGCAGGTCCGCCCCCCCGCCCGAGCGCACCGCCGCGTCCGTGGAAGAGCGTGAGCTGAACGGAACGCTCCGACGCCCACGCGGCGAGGTCGGCCTGGGCCGCGTACAGCGCGAGTGTCGCGGTGACCGGACCACTCTCCTTCGCTGAGTCGGAGTACCCGAGCATGACCTCCACGGCGCGTCCGGCCGCACCCATGCGCCGGCGCACGGGCTCGAGCTCGAGCATCGCGTCGAGCGTCGCGCGCGCGTTGCGCAGATCCGCGATGGTCTCGAACAGCGGCACGACGTCGAGCTCCGGGGCGGCACCGGGCGCGCACGCCAGTTCCGCGAGCGCGTACACGTTGGCAACGTCGTCAGCGCCCTCCGTGAAGCTGACCACGTAGCGATGACAGACGCGCTCGCCGAGGCGTTGCTGCAACAGCGCGATGGTGCGTAGCGTCGCCACCACCTCATCGGTCTCGGCAGAACGCGATCCTGCGCCGCGCAGCTCGGCGAGCGCATTTCGGAGCACGCCGCTGTGCTGGCGGATCTCGAGGTCGGCGAGGTGGAACCCGAAGGTCTGCACCTGCCAGATGAGCCCGTGCAACTCGCCATATGCCAGCCGCGGAGCGCCGGCTTGCACCAACGCATCCTGGAGGGAGTGGAGGTCTTCGAGCAACTCCTCCGGTCCCGCATATGCGAGCGAGAGATCCCCTCGACGGGTGCCTTCGATTCGCTCGGCCACGATCAGCAGGAATTGCCGGAACGGCTCGCCCGGGGAACGTGCTTCGATGGCGGCGGCGCGGCCGCCGGCGGTCTCGCGAGCGGAGCGGAGCCTGCCGAGAAATCCCTGGTCAGGCATGGTGGTTTCCACGTCCGCGGTCAGACCACTCCCGATGCGCGTGGCTGCCGCTTCGAGCCCCCGCAGGATGTGCTCCGACTGGATGAGCATCGTCTCCCGGGTGACGTGGGCGGTGATGTGCGGGTTGCCGTCACGATCACCGCCGACCCAGCTGCCGAATCGCAGAAACGCTGGTGCGGCCGGCCGCTGTGCACCGGTCTCACCCGCGTCGAGCGCACCGCTGAGCTCCCTGTAGACAGCGGGGACGAGCCGGAAGAGCGTCTCGTCGAAAACGCTCATGAGCGTACGAACCTCGTCGAGCGGTTGCAGCTCCTGGCTACGCAGCTGAGCAGTACGCCAGAGGCCGTCGATCTCCTCGAGCAATCGCCGGCGGATCTCCAGCTGCGGTGCCTCCGCCACCCCTGGGGCGGCCAGGCGCTCGAGCTGGTCGCCCACGCGCCGGAGTGCCGACGTCACGGCGCGTCGACGTGCTTCGGTGGGATGCGCGGTGAACACGGGGTGAACGCGGAGCGCTGCGAGTTGCTCGTCGAGCCCGTTCTCGCCCAGCTCGGCGCGCACGGTCGCGAGCGCGGCCGGGAGCGTCTCGGCCGGACCGGTCGCACCGTAGTCGGCCTCGCGGAGCGCGCGAGCGCGATAGCGCTCCTCGGCAAGGTTGACGAGGTGGAAGTAGCAGGCGAACGCTCGAGCCACCTGCTCGGCGCGGTCGAGCGACCATGAGGACACGAGCGCATCGGCGCTGTTCGCATAGCCGCCCCGCGTCGCGGCGCCGGCGCGCGCCTGGATCACCGTGCGGCGCAATGCTTCCACGTCGGCAAGCAGCCCCTCACCGCCGTGCTCGGCGATCACCTGACCGAGTGCGTCGCCGATGAGCCGCACCTCGTCGCGAAGCGCCCGCGGCATCTCCTGGCGCGCCGTGTCTCGCATGCTGCGGTCGGCGGTCTCACGCTCTGCCGGGGTTGCCATCTCATGCAGAACCATACCGACGCCCCGGTCTTGGCTGCGGAGGCGGCTCCTCTGCGGATTCGTACACTAGCCCCGGTGATGACCACACACGGGGGAATCCCCCGTGAGCCCCCTATCCAAGGAACTCATCCCTCGTGACCCGCCTTCTGCCGGCGACAGCCGGCGTCGTGGGCCTCGGCCGGTTTGGACGCCTCTGGGCATCGATGCTGCAGGGCGACTTCAAGCTCAGCGCGTACGACTCCGATCCCGGCCAGCGGACCGAGGCGCAGCGTCAGGGTGTGACACCGGCATCACTGCACGAAACCCTCGCCGCCGACGCCGTCTTCTACTGCGTCCCGATATCGGCGTTCGAGCGCACGCTCGAGGAGCACCTGCCGGTCTTCGAGGAGCTCGGCGGCACCCGGACGCTCATCGATGTGCTGTCGGTGAAGCTGCACCCCCGCGAGGTGTTCGATCGGCATCTCCCGGCCACATACCAGGCGCTGCTCACCCATCCGCTCTTCGGGCCGGACAGCGTTGCGGCGAGCGGGCTGGAGGGCCAGACGATCGTCGTCGATGGATATCGGATGCCACCTGAAGCACTCGACGCCTGGACGGCGTACTTCACCTCCAAGGGCCTCATCGTCGTCCCGATGTCCGCAGACGAGCACGATCGGCTCGCAGCGGAGAGTCAGGGCGTCACGCATTTCGTCGGCCGGACGCTCGAGCGATTCGGCTTTGCGCAGACGGCGATCGACACGCTCGGCACGAGACGGCTGCACGACGTCACGTCCCAGGTGAGCAACGACACGTGGCAGCTGTTCGTCGATCTGCAGACCCTCAACCCACACACCAAGGGCATGCGCCTGCGCATGTCGGAGGCGCAGGACTCGGTGTTCGACCTGCTGCTCCCCAACCGCGTCGTCGCCGACCGCGTGGTGGTCGGCATCCAGGGCGGGCGAGGCAGCTTCAACGAGGATGCCGCCCGATACTACATGGGCCGGACGCCGGAGCTTCCCTTCGAGATCGTGTATCTGCACACCACCGAACGGGTGCTGCGCGCGCTCCACGAAGGGGAGATCGATCGCGGCGTTTTCGCGATCCACAATTCCGTCGGCGGCATGGTCGGTGAGTCGGTTGCGGCGATGGCCCGGTATCGATTTGCGATCGTCGAAGAGTTTGCGATCAAGATCGCACACGCGTTGATGATTGCCGGCAGCGCCGACTTCTCGAACGTTGACACCGTCATGGCCCACCCGCAGGTGCTGCGCCAGTGCCGGACCAACCTCGAGAAGAAATACGCGAATCTTCGTCAGACAAGCGGTGACGGTGACCTGATCGACCAGGCCAAGGTGGCCGAGCTGCTCGGCACCGGTGAGCTCCCGCCTTCGATCGCGACCATGGGGAGCAGGATGCTCGCGGAGCTCAACGGTCTGCGCGTCGTCGAGGACAACCTCGAGGACCTTGATGAGAACTTCACCAGCTTCCTGTGGGTGGAGCGGCCCCGGCAGGCCTAGGGAGCGACGCCGACAGTCTGCAGGCTGCGCATCAGCGACAGGAATTCGGGAAACGACAGGCTCTGCTCGGCGTCGGAGAGTGCCCTGTCCGGATCAGGGTGCACCTCGATGAGCAGCCCGTGCGCACCGGCGGCGCGCGCCGCCTTCGACATTGGCGCGACATAGGCGCGGTGGCCGGTGCCATGGCTGGGATCGACGATGACCGGAAGGTGGGTCAGCTCCCGCAGCACGGGGATTGCGCAGAGATCAAGCGTGTTGCGTGTGCTCGTCTCGAAGGTGCGGATCCCTCGCTCGCACAGCATCACCTGCTGGTTGCCGATCGCGAGGATGTATTCGGCTGCCCCGAGCCACTCATCGATCGTGCTGGAGAGACCTCGCTTGAGCAGGATCGGACGATCGACCTTGCCCAGCTCGCGCAGCAGGTCGAAGTTCTGCATGTTCCGGGTGCCCACCTGCAGGATGTCGACCATCTCGGCCATGCGCCTGACCTGGTCGACGGCCATGACCTCGCTGATGATCGGCATCCCGGTGGCCCTGCCCGCAGCGGCGAGCAACTCGAGACCCTCCCAGCCGAGTCCCTGAAATGCGTATGGCGAGGTCCGAGGCTTGAAGACGCCGCCGCGGAGAATCTGGGCGCCGGCTTCGCGAACCGCACGGGCGGTGGCCGTGATCTGGCCGGCCGACTCGACCGAACAGGGCCCCGCCATGACGAGGAAGCCACCACCGCCGATCAACAGGTTGCCGACCGGGATCACCGTGTCGTCAGGGCGGGCACCGCGCCCGGCGAGCCGGTAGTTCTTCGAGGCCTTGGACGCCGGGCGAGGGGGCACAGCGGCTTCGAGCGCGCCGCCCGTATAGGCCGGTGGCACCAGCGGCGTGGCATCGCCGGGTTGTGCGTCACCGCGCGTCGTCGTCGCCGGGTAGCTACCGAGCACCTTGAGGTGCAGTGCCGTTGAGCGGAGGTCGTCGAGCGCGTCGGCCGTCCTCGGGTCCGCGATGTTTCCCTCGAAGTCGATGAAGAACAGGTACTCGAACGGCCGTCCGGGGCGTGGCCGCGATTCGAGCTTGGTCATCGAGTGACCGCTCGCCGCAAGCACCCCGAGCGATCGCATCAACGCGCCATGTTCGTGGCGGCCGATCAGGATCAGGCTCGTCTTGCACGGCGCGCTGAGCTCGACGGGCACCGGGTGTTGGGCGAGCACGACGAATCGCGTGTAGTTCTCCGCGTGGTTGGCGATCCCACGGCGCAGCACCACCAGACCGTGAGCGGCCGCAGCCTCGGATGCGCCCACGGCGACGTGCGTTGGATCCCCTTCTGCGTGCACGAGGCGCATCGCCGCACCGGTATCGAAATGCAGGATCTGCGAAGCGCCGGGAAGCGACTCGAGAAAGCGGGAGCACTGCTCGAACGCGTCGACGGCGGCGAGGACCTGCGTGATCGCACCAAGGGGGATATCGCTGACACCGCAGAGGCAATACTCGACGCTCGACGTCTCCTCACCGACGATCGACACCTCGTTCTCGCGGAGCAGATCGTAGGTTTCGTCGACGCTCCCGGCGGCCGTGTTCTCGATGGGCAGGACCGCGAGGTCGACGTCTCCCGCTTTCAGCGCGTCGACCGCCGCCTGGTAGGTCGGCGTCACGACCAGCTCGCCGTCGACCTCGCGCGACGAGAGATATTTCTGCGCCGCGAGAAAGCCGAACGAGTGGCCACCGCGCACAGCGACGCGCATCGCCACCTTGCGTTGCAGACCCGAGAGGCTCGAGACCTGCCGGCTCACCGATTCGGCGAGGAGATCGCGATAGATGCGTCGCACCAGGTTGACCGGGGCGCCCTCGGTTCGAGCGACGTGCTCCACAGCGGCAAGAACCTCACGCTCGCGGTCCGAATCGCGAATGGCAAAGTCTGACGCCGCCTTTTCCTTGGCGACGTCGGCGACCACGCGGAACCGCTCGGCGATCAACTCGACGATCCGCTGATCCAGGTCACCGAGACGGCCGCGGAGGGCAACGAGGTCGCCGTCGGGTTCAGCCACGGTCGGAGTTACGGGCCGGCCACCCGGTGCCGGTGCCGGCGGCCCGCGCGTAGCCCGGGCCGCCCGCGGTTGCCGGCCGCTCCCGGACGCCTGTAGACGCGAGATTCCGGGTCGGGCCGGCAGCGCGACCCGGGAACACAAGAGCGCAGCAGCACCGTAGGATGGCGGCGCACGGCTCGTCGCGACGGCAGGCGAACCAGCATCCCACCAAGGAGGCAGTCAATGCTCGCGTTCAACGTGTTCGGTACCAAAGAGATCATCGTGTACGTGATCGTCATCGTGATCGTGATCGCGCTGATCGCCTGGTATGCCATGCGCGGTCGCACGAGGGTCTAGCCTCAGTCTCGCAGCGCTTCACTGTCCGTTAGCGCGCTCGCTCATCGGCTGCATGATCGGCGCATGACGCACGCACCAACCGCGATTCGAATGGTGGTGGCCGTCGCCATTGTGGCAGCCGGCTCGTCCTGTGCCTCGGACACGAGCCACCCTGCGCAGCAGACGCCACCGCCATTGGAATCACCTGAGACGTCGAGCACTGCGCCGGCTGGTTCGACGGCCGCTCCCCACATCATGGTGATCATCGAGGAGAACCGCGGGTACGCGGCCACGCTGGGCTCCTGTACAGCTGATCCATACCTGTGCTCGCTCGCGGCAGGCTACGCGTCGCTCACCGCGTGGTACGCGATCTCGCACCCGAGCGCACCCAACTACGTGGCGCTCGACAGCGGTAGCACGCAGGGAATCGGGTCGGACTGTACGCCCGACGGCGGGGGCTGCGGGCCATTCCACGCGTCAGATCTCGGCGGCGAGCTGTCCGCCGCGGGCATCCCATGGCTGGCATACATGGAAGGCATGCCGTCGGCGTGCGACCGGGTCGGTGGAGCGGGCGAATATGCGGAGAAGCACAACCCTTTCCTGTATTTCAGCGCCGGCCGCGGCACCGGATGCGCGACCCACGTCGTGCCCTATCAGGGAGTCCAGGCGATGGTGGCCACGCTCGACTCCAACCGCCCGCCCGCGTTTGTGTGGATCACGCCGAACCTCGCGCACGACATGCACGATGGCAGCGTTGCCGGCGGTGACGCGTGGCTTCGGGCCACTCTCCCAAGCGTCCTCTCGTCGACGTGGTTCGCCGACCGCGGCACCGTGGTCATCACCATGGACGAGAATGACGCCGAACCATCCGGCTCGTGCTGCGGCAGCGCCGCCGGGGGCCGCGTCCCGATGATCGTCGTCTCGGCGAGGGCGCGGGGACGTGGAGCGATGACGACCACCGGTGACCACTACAGCACGCTGCGCACCATCGAGGAGGCATTCGGCCTGCGCCTGCTCGGCGGGGCGTCGTCAGCCGGTGGAGATCTGAGCGCGATCTTCGGCTGACGGCCACGCCGCGTGCGCGGCGTCAGCCGTCGACGAGCAATCCCTTGAGCGGTCCGAGCATTCGCGCCGAGCGCCGGGACACCGCGGGCAACGGCCGGAGTGGTGTGATGAACGGGGGACGCGCAGTCAGCGACGCCCGCCACGACGTCTCGATCACCTGCAGGGGATCGACACCACGGCAGTCGAGATTGAGATGTTCGCTCCACAACTGCTCGCGCACGTCGCGGGCGACATTCGCATCATCGGTGACCAGGTTGACCTCGGTGTCGTTGAACAGCGAATGCTCGTTGAGGTTCGCCGACCCGATGGTGAGCCAGCTGTCATCGACGGTCGCGATCTTGGCGTGCACGTAGACCGGAGGGCGCTGACGGCCGAGCGGACCGATCGTCCCGACCAGAAGCCGGTGCTGATGGTCGACCGACTGCAGGACGGCGAGCTGTCCCCGCGTATCGTCGTTTCCGTTGTTCGGATGTCGTGGAAGGACGATGCAGAGGCGAAACTCATCGGTGGGTGGATGCCGCAACTTGTCCTGAAGCACAGCAACGACCTCGGTGCTCCAGAGGAACTGGTTTTCGATGTAGATGAGACGTCGCGCGCGTCGAAACGCGCTCAGGTATGTCTCGAGGATGCTGAAGTCGCCATGAGGCAGCGCCTTGTACGTGCCTTCCGGAACGGTACGAATCACCTGGACGCGACTGTCTCCCGCGGGCGGTATCGGCCCGGGGGCGGCGAGCACCTCACCGGTGATCGCCCGCCACCGCATCGCGAAATGCGAGCAGACATCCGCAACCGCCGGACCCTCGAGCTTCGCGGCAGCATCGTGCCACCCCAACACGGTGTTGCGATCGTGCGGCCAGCCGTCGAGCCGGTCGCCGGCGAGCGCGGTGAGGTCAATGCCACCCACGAACGCCAGCGTTCCATCGATGATCACCAGCTTTTCGTGATGGCAGTGCATCGGGCGATTGCGTGGATCGACGGCTCCACGAATCCGCGTGCCGCGCACCAGCCGATCCATGAGCGCGCGCGCCTTGGCCCGTGACGGCTGCATGATCGGGAGTGGCGCTCCGGCCCACACCAGGACGCGCACGTCGACTCGCTGTGCG
The DNA here is from genome assembly GCA_963708605.1 of Candidatus Dormiibacterota bacterium. Classification (GTDB taxonomy): domain Bacteria; phylum Chloroflexota; class Dormibacteria; order Aeolococcales; family Aeolococcaceae; genus Palsa-851. The sequence continues at coordinate 91,333 of CAVPTG010000003.1, forward strand.
GCATCTGCCAGGAGGTCTCGGACTGTGACCACGGCCGGGTCGCGCTCGAGCTCGAAGTCGGGATCCAACGTCCAGCCCGCGACGTGCACGGAGGTTCGGGCCGCACGAACGGCCGCTGCGATCGCCGGGAGGGCGGACATCCCGTCGATGTGGACGTGAACTCGGTTCCCGTCGCGGGGCGGGGGATCTTCGGCCCAGGCCACGTCGCCCTGCAGTGCCCGTCCCCAGCCGATCTTTCGGAGGCGGCGCTCGTGGTGGCGTGTCATCGCGCCTTCGATGGCGTTCCCCAACTGGGCGTCGAGCCCGCTGACGACCCCGGAGAGTTCCATCGGGAAATGGTCTCGCATCGGTACCGCTAGCGATCACCAACACCGGCTCGACCTCGATCACCGGCAACCTGGCGATCAGCCCGAACAAGGCCTTGTCGGTCACCGGTTCCCCGCCCGGCGTGGTCACCGGCGCCAAGGACGAGGGCAACGCGGTCGCAATCAAGGCACAGACAGACCTGGCGACGACTCGTAACGATGCGGCGCATGCGACGCCCTTCAAGAACATGTCGGGCGTGAACCTCGGAGGCAAAGCGCTCACTCCGGGCGTCTATCACTTCAGCTCGTCTGCGCAGCTGACCCAGCCTCTTTACCCCGGGTTAACGATCCACTCATCAGAGTCGACACGTTGCCGGATCAGGGTGCAGAGAGGACGGTATGAACGTGACCAAGAAGTTGCATCGACGCTTGATCATCGCGGGAGCTACTGCCGCATTGGGCATTCCTGCCGCCATCAGCGCGGCTCCGGTCTCCGCCGCGACCACCGCAGGGCACGCGCACCTGTCGGTCCGGGTCTTCGCCAGCGGGAGCGCGACCGTGTTCGGTCCCGACGACATCACGTGGCTGGATGGGACCGTCTACGTCGTGTGGCAGAACGGCATCGGGCCGAGCGGCCAGCCGAGCTCGACGGGCGCGACCGCCAGCGACGTCATCGGCTACAACCCCTCCGGACATCGGGTCGCCACCTGGAAGGTCAAGGGCCATGCCGACGGGCTGACCGCTGACGCTGCTACCCATCAACTGCTCGTTACGGTCAATGAGGACGGTAACTCGAGCCTCTTCGTGATCTCGCCCGAGGCTCCGACCGGCGCGCGGGTCCACCATTACCACTTCAACTTGAACCCCCTGCCTCACGGAGGAGGGACCGATGCCGTGTCCGTCGACCACGGCGTGATCCTCATCAGCGCGTCGGCGCCGACGACCAGCGGCGGCCCTGCGGTGTACCGAGCGGACCTCGATGGATCGGTCGCCGTGCTGCAGCCGGTGTTCTTCGACAACAGCACCGCGACGGTCGCCAACCGCAACAGCTCGTCATATGGAACGCACGTCGCACTCGCGCTCACAGACCCGGACTCCAATGCGGTCGTCCCCGCTGCGAGCCCTCGGTTCGCTGGCGATTTCATGCTCGACAGCCAGGGCGATGAGCAACAGGTCTACGTTGACGGCGCCGCGGGCTCGACGCCGCGTCTCTCGGTGCTGAATCTCTCCCAGTCCGTGGATGACACCGCGTGGGTGACCGATTCGAAGGGCACCCTGCTGGTGACCGACAGCGTGGACAACGAGATCTTTACGGTGTGGGGCGCCTTCGACACGGGCACGGCGTATGTCGCGGTCACGCCCGCCGATGCAAACAACCCGGTCAATCATCCCAACTACCTGGGACAGCTCGATCTCCGCACCGGCCACGTCACGCCGGCTGTGACCACGATCCAGGCCAAGGGTCTGCTGTTCGTCCCCTGACCTGGGAGGTCAGACAGGTGGTTGCGCGGTGTCCTCCACGCCGCGGGTGAGCGCGGCGTGGAGTGCACCACTGCGAACGACTGCCTGAAGGGTCAGTCAGGCCGCCGGCGCCGGCATGAGGTGCCGTCGGATCTCGACGGCGATGCTGTCCGCTTCGGGTGTTGTCACGACGATGCGCGAGTACGCCGCGCCATCGAGCTCGACAACGACCGCCTGCTCGCGCCCATGCACGACGGCGAAGTCCTTGCCGAACGAGCCCCGTCGCGTGCCGACCGCGATCACTCCAGGAATGCCGGTCCCGGGCGCGCGGATGCCTCGCAGCTCCGGCCACGCGTCGTCGACCACTCGCACGATTCGCACCGTGCTCAGCGGGACGCGCAGGTCCGCATGCATCGCCTCGAACGTCTCGAGCTCCGACATCTTCACCAGCAGATCCAAGCCATCCACGAGCAGTGTTGCCACTCATCGATCTTACGAGGATGGATGCCGCAATCGACCCTCCCACTTTTCTGGGATGGTGTGGCTGTCGACATCCCCGCATGCTCGTCGCAGGAACAGCAGATACGGAGGATCGACATGTTTGCCAGAACGTCAACCTGGGGCGGCACGCCGGAAGCGATCGAGAGGTGGGCCGCATCAGTGGAAACGGTACGTCCTTTTGTCGCAGGCCTCGAGGGAAACGCCGGAGCGTTCTTTCTCGTCGACTCCGCCGGCCGGAGGGCGCTGACCGTGACCCTGTGGAGCACTGAAGCGGCTGCGCTGTCGAGCGACGCCTCCGCGGATCAGAGTTCGCGCCCGGACGGTGGCGGCAACCGGCGTCGAATTGCTCGAGCGCGGGCAGTACGAGATGATCGTCGGCCCCTCAGCCGTCTGACGACGATCGGGGCCGAGGCCCGTATAGTCAGAACTCCGAGGCCGAAGGAGAGTACACGCCATGAACGGCGACATCATGCGCCGGGATGCGGCTCAGTCAATCCTCGAAGTTTGTCAGATGGGTCTCGGCCCCGAGGCGCTCCGAGCCAGGCTCCTGCCGCTGCTGAAGCGCGCGGTCCCTGCCGATGCCATCTGGTGGGCCACCGCGGATCCCGCCACGCTGCTCTTCACCGGGACGTACCAGGAGGAGATCCCCGCGTCGTCGAAGCCCTACTTCGTACATAACGAGTTCCTCGCGGACGATGTCAACAAATGGACCGGCGTGGCTCGTGACAAGGATGGTGTCAAGACGCTGCTCCAGTCGACCGATGGCCTGATGTCGCGGAGCGCGCGCTACTCCGAGATCTTCGAGCCGCTGGGGTTCGGGGACGAGCTGCGGGCGGTATTCCGGGTCGCTGGAGCGTCCTGGGGATTCGTCTGTCTCCATCGCGGGGAAGATCGGCCGTTCTCTGCCCAGGACATGCTCTTCATGAAAACCATCTCGCCCCACATCGCGCTGGGGCTTCGTGCCGGCATCGTTGCCGCCGCCATCGACGACATACCCGTCGACACCGCGCCCGGCGTCGTCCTGCTGAGCTCGGACCTTGCAGTGACAGGATGCACTCCGGCCGCAGAACGATGGCTCGACGAGTTGGGATATGACGGCGGTCCCGACACCCCGACGCCGACGGAGATTCTCGCAGTGGCCGCGCAACTCCGCGGACGCACGAACCCGGAAGGCGGCATCCCCCGTCTTCGCGTTCGCACGCGAGCCGGACGCTGGGCGGTGCTCCACGCGTCACGTCTTCCCACCGGAAACGCCGAGGCCGTCGCGGTGATCATCGACGGCGCCTCGGCGGCCGAGGTGGCACCGATCATCATGCTGGCATATGGGCTTTCCGCGCAGGAGCGCGCAATCACCGGTCTGGTGTGCCGGGGCATGTCGACCATCGACATCGCCGCCGACAGTGGGATCTCACCGAACACGGTGCAGGATCATCTGAAATCGGTGTTCGACAAGGTTGGCGTCAGAAGCCGCCGAGAGCTTGTGGTCCAGATCCTGCGCGATCACTATGTGCCGCATGCCCACGACGGAAGGTCCATCGGCCCATCGGGGTACTTCTCGTGACATCACCACATTGGGACGCGAGGGACCACTCGTCAGCCGGATCGGTCTCGGGCTCGCGGCGATCGGACGTCCCGCATACATCACCACCAATCGTGTCTCGGACCTCGGCGGCGACCGCTCCGTGGAGGCGCTCCGCGGGCTGACGTACCGTTTGCTGGACGCTGCGCACGCCTCCGGGGTCCGCTACGTCGACGTGGCGCGCTCGTACGGCGCAGCCGAAGCGTTTCTCAGCGGATGGCTCGCGAGCCGGAGCGGCACCGGCGACGCGGTGGTGGGCTCCAAGTGGGGATATACCTACGTCGGCGGTTGGGACATGGCCGCTCCGGTGCAGGAGGTCAAGGACCTCTCGCTGGCCACGTTCGAGCGGCAGTACGCCGAGACGCGCTCGTTGCTGGGCGACCACCTCCGCCTCTACCAGGTGCACTCGCTGACCATCGAGTCAGGGGCGATGGAGAACGCGCCTCTGCTCAAGGCGCTGGCCCGGCGCCGAGGCGAGGGTCTGCTGCTCGGCCTCACCACCACCGGTCCGAGGCAGGCCGATACCCTCCGGCGGGCGTTGGAGGTCCGAGTCGACGGGCTCCAGCTGTTCTCGTCGGTGCAGGCCACGTGGAACCTCCTCGAGCCGTCGGCCGGGCCGGCGCTCGGCGAGGCGGCGGCAGCCGGATGGGGTGTGATCGTCAAGGAGGCCGTCGCCAACGGCAGGCTCACATCGGTGGGTGACGCCGGTGGCGCTCACACCTCACTCGGAAGGGCGGCGGCGGCCGCGGGCGCAACGCCGGACGCGCTCGCCATCGCGGCGGTGCTTGCTCAGCCATGGGTGTCGGTCGTGCTGAGCGGCGCCGCCGGCATCGACCAGCTGAGGAGCAATCTCCGCGCTCTCGAGGTTGGTGCCGTCGAGATTGCGGACCTTGCCGAGCCGCCGGAGCGGTACTGGGCCGCCCGGTCGGCGCGACCCTGGACCTGAGGTCGATCTACCCCTGCTGCTGTTGTTGTTGTTGCTGCCAGTGCACAGCGGCATGGTGCTCGACGCGATCCACCTGCTGGTTGGACATCCGGGCGATCCGCACGGTCACCTCGGGCGGCGCGCCTTTTGCCGTCCCGAAGAAGAGCCCGTGATGGGGTGCGACGTCGCCATAGTCACGCCCGACGGCCAGCCTGAGATGGTGGGCGCCCGCGTGCTCCCCGGTGGTCGGGTCGAGACCCAGCCAGCGCCCGTCGGCACCGCAGACCTCGACCCACGCATGTGACTGTCCTTCAACCACGTTCTCCTCGCCGATGGGTCCGAGGTACCCGCTGACGTATCGCGCAGGCCAGCCCGCGCCGCGCACCATCGCCAGGAAGAGGTGCGTGAAGTCCTGGCACACACCGGCGCCTCCTTCCAGGAGATCGTCGATGCTCGATTCCACGGTGGTCGCACCGCTGACGTATCGGAGCTCCCGGCGGATGCGCTGCGCGGTCGCAAGGACGCTGTCGAAGCTGGTGTCGTCGCCGTTCCACGCGTGCCAGAGGGACCGGGTGTTCTCGCCAAGCGGGACCCGCGGGCTCGGCAGGACGAACTCGAGACGCGGGTCGCCGGCAAGCGCGTCCTGGTCCCATTCCGACAGTCGTCGACGGCGGGGTTCGGTGTTCTCGACCACCGCATCGACGGTGAACTCAAGGAGTTGATGCGGCGTCGTGACGTCGACACGGTGGACGAAGTTGCCGAAATAGTCGACCCGGCTTCGCGGCACCGCCCAGGGATTGCTGAGCAGCGAGAAGGCCAGCGTGCGCTGCGAGCCGCGGTCGCGAGGGCGCATGCGGACCTCGTTGTACGACAGGCTGACCTTCGCGGTGTACCTCAGAACGGTGCGGTGCGACACCGAGTAGGTCAGCGTGTCAGTACCCATGTGTCCTTGCTCCCACCCCCATGGGACGAGTTGACCACGAGCTCATCGGGGTCGCCGGCTACCCGGGTGAGTCCGCCCGGAACGATCCACGGCCGCTCATCGAGGAGCACGAAGGGACGCAGGTCGACGGCGCGAGGCTCGAATCCGCCGCCCGCTCGCAGGCACACCGCGCGGCTCAGCACCACCTCCTCCTGGGCCAGCCACTGCCGCGGGTTTGCCTTGACACCATTGAGGAACTCGCTTCGATCCCTGGTCGACATCAGCCGGCCGAAATGAATGCCGTAGCCACCGCTCGCGTCCACCGGCTTCAGCACCATCCTGTCGATATTGGCCACAACGTGGTCCTGCTGCCGGGTGTCGGTGAGGTCGTAGGTGGGCACGTTGTCCATCAGCGGCTCCTCACCGAGGTAGTAGCGGATCATCGCGGGGACGTACGGGTAGATCACCTTGTCATCGGCGACGCCGGTCCCCGGAGCGTTGGCGATCGCCACGTTGCCCCGCCGCCATGCCTCGATCAGTCCCGGGGCCCCGAGCATCGAGTCGCGCCGGAAGACCAGCGGGTCGAGCCATTCGCTATTGACGCGCGAGTAGATGACGTCGACACGCTGGGCAGCGCCCTCGGCATCCCGCCGGTACACCTCGTCCTCGACGACGATGAGCTGATGCCCCTCGACGAGCGTGGCATTCATCTCGGCGGCGAGGAGCTGGTGCTCGTAGTACGCGGCGTTGAACGAGCCGGGTGTCAGCACGACGATATCGGCGTCCCACTGGCGCGGAGCGATGCGTTGCAGGATCCGACGAAGCCGGCCCGTATAGCCATGGATCGGCCGGACCTGGGCCAGCTCGAACCAGTCGGGCGCCAGTGATTCCATCGCACGACGCGACTCGAGTGCGTAGGCGATGCCACTGGGGATGCGCACATTGTCCTCGAGCACAAGAAAGGTGCCGTTGACGCGCACAACGTCGATCCCCGAAACATGGCACCAGGTGGCCCGGGGAGGGCGGATACCCACGATGTCGCGCAGATAGCCGGTGCTGCTGTACACCAACCGCCCGGGCACCACGCCGTGTCGAATGGCGCGTTGGGAGCCGTAGCAGTCGGAAACGAAAAGATCGAGCGCCATGGCTCGTTGGGAGAGGGCGCGGCTGAGCGACCGCCATTCCGCCGACGAGAGCACGCGCGGCACCGGGTCGAAGGGGAAGATCGGCGCGACGCCCTCCGTGGGGACGCCGAAGGTCACACCGCGGTCGGCGAACCACTGCTGCGCGTCGCGGCGGATCTGCGGCAACGTCCCGGCCGCGCGCTCGAGCGTCGCCAGCAATTCGGTATACGGCCGCCGGACCACACCGTCGAGGTCGATGCATTCGTCGGCAGCCCGTGGCAAACCGAAGGCCAGCTCTCTCGCGACACCGGCATCGGTTGTCATTCGAGGACAGTACTCCCCGCATCCGCCACGCCGTCATTGGTCGCGTTGCACAAGGGCCCGATCCTGCACTTGTGCATTCCGATGGGTCCACGTGCGCGTGTTCGGGGTTACAGTGACGGTCGTGTTCGACGCCCCCACGAGCGGTCGACGGCTTCGCGTGGGCTGCGAGTTTCTGCACGACCTCGAGTGGCCGGTCACGTTTGTCCTCCAGGTGGAACCGCGCCCGGAACTCGGTGCGCGTGCTGAGCACCGCCGGGGTGGAGACCTGGCCGCCCACCAGCCTTCGCGAGTACACCGACATGTACGGAAACACGTGCCAGCGGTTCGTCCTTGGCCCAGGCAGCGTGCGCATCCGCTACGAGGCCGAGGTCGAGGTGGACGGCGGCGTTGACGAGGCGAACGAGACGGCGTCCCAGCTTGCGGTCGCGGACCTACCGGACTCGACGCTGCATTTCACCCTCGCCAGCCGATACTGCGAATCGGACACGCTCAGCAACACGGCGTGGCGGCTGTTCGGCGACGCGCCGCCGGGGTGGCAGCGAGTCATGGCGGTGGTCGACTGGGTTCACGATAACGTCACTTTCCGGCACGGCAGCACCGTATCGGCGACCGGGGCGACCGACGTCTACCTCCAGCGTGAGGGTGTCTGCCGCGATTTCGCTCACCTCGCGGTCGCATTTCTCCGCGGGTTGAACATCCCGGCGCGGTATTGCTTCGGGTATCTCCCTGATATCGACGTCGCGGCGTTCGAGCCGATGGATTTCGTGGCGTGGCTCGAGGCCTATGTCGGCGATCGGTGGTACGTCTTCGACCCGCGCAACAACGCGCGACGCACCGGCCGGGTGCTCATCGGGCGCGGCCGTGATGCGCTCGACATCGCGATGATGACCCACTACGGCGCGGCACCGCTGCGGGCGATGCGGGTGGTGGCTGAGCCGATCGAGGCCGCTCCATGGTCCAGTGCCGTCCCCGCGGTCGTCGGCGAGTTCGACGGTGATCCGACCGAATGACGATGCGAACCGACGCCCCCGAACTCGACGCGCACCTGGTCGTCGGGTCCGCTCCACGTGGACTGGAGCAGGGTGGAGCGAACCCGCTACAGGATCCATCAGCGAATCACCTACCGTTACGAAGGCCCGGTGCGGTCGCTGGAGCAGCGCCTCGTCGTCCAGCCGCGAAGGGTCCACGGCGATCAGCGACGGCTGAGCCGCCGGCTGAGCGTGATCAACGCCACCCCACGGAGCGTCGACGCGTGCGTCGACCTGTTCGGGAACACGGTCGTGACGCTGCACATCCCGCGGGTGGAGGAGGAGGTGACCTTCGTCACCTCGTGCGTGGTGGAGCGTGACGCCCGACACGGGCCACACCTCGAGCCGGCCGCAATGCTCGAGGACCGCCGTCTCCTCGACGCGTCGCCGCTCACGAGCGCCGACCACACCATCGACCTGCTCGCCGAGGAACTCCTGGCGAGCGGGCTGACCGGCGGCGCGCTCGCAAGCGCCGCGAACGAGTGCGTGCACAACACCCTGACCTATCAGCACGACGCGACCTCGGTGCGCACCACCGCCGCCGAGGCACTCGCTCGTCGAGCCGGCGTCTGTCAGGACTATGCCCATCTGCTCCTCGCCTTGACGCGCCGGCTTGGACTTGCATCGCGATACATCTCGGGCCAGATGCTCGGTTTCGGGGGCTCCCACGCCTGGGTCGAGGTCCTGGTGCCGGACCGCACCGGACATGCGCGGGTGCTCTCACTCGATCCGACTCATGGCCGCGCCACCGGGTACGAGTACGTCACCGTCGCCGTCGGCCGCGATTACGGGGACGTGGCGCCGCTCTCGGGCACCTATCGCGCTCCGTTCGCGGGCTCACTCACGGCGACCAAGCGGGTCTTCATGACTGCGCTCGGCCCAGGAGGTTGCGTCGACGAGGACGTTCGGGCGATCGCCTGAGCCCTGAAGTTCCCCCCGGCGGTGGGGGAGCTGGTCAGGCCTGGTCGCCGACCAGCTCGTAGTACGGGTTCAGGATGGCCAGCTGGCGCCGCCAGCGTCCGACCATTCCCTCGACCAGCACCCGGGCCCCCAGTTCCATACCGGGGATGCGCCGCCTGCCGGGAAAGACGAGCAGCAGGCTTCCGGCCTCGTCGCCGATCTCGCAGCCGAGGCTGGACCCCGTCTGCGTCTCCTGGACGCGGAGGGCTCGGACGGTGCCGGTCGCGCGAATGCGGTTGCGCCACTTGGCCTGGTTGATCGGCGCGATCGCCGGGACGTCAGCCGCCCCGCTCATGACCGCCGGGGCACGGCTCGCGGTCATCTCACCGGCTCCTGCGTCGATGCGACGAAAGGCTGCGTGCATGGCTGTCATCCTCAGCAACTGTGTCAGAACTCATGGGAGGAAACCTCGTCCTTGGCGCACACATCTGGTCGGCGGCTGCTGTGCATCCGGTCTCAACTCGCCATCGACTCGACGGTCGCGAGCTCTTCGATCGGGTCCTCGTTGGCGTTGTCGATCCGCGATACGTCACCCCGCCGTACGGTCGCCGCCAGGATGGCCGCGCCGGACAGCATGAGGAACGCGCCGACCAGGAACGCCACGTGGAAACCCGAGACCAGCGCGCTGACTCCTTCGGCCGCGGTGGGCGCGTGGCCGAGGGCCGACACGGTGTTCAACGTGGTGTTGGCGGCAAGCGTTGACAGCACCGCCAAACCGATTGCCCCGCCGAGCTGTTGCGACGTATTGAGCAGTCCCGACGCCAGCCCGGCGTCCTCGGCGGCCACGTTGGTGGTCGCGATCAGGGTGATCGGAACGAAGGTCAGCCCCATGCCGACGGACATGATCATGAGCCCGGGGAGCAGGTCACCGAGGTAGGTTCCCGCCACGGGGATTCTGCTGAGGACGATCAGCCCCACGGCCGCGATCGACATGCCCGTCAGCCCGACGGCGCGGACGCCGACTCGACGAATCAGCTGCTGGGACAACCCGGCACCCGCGATGATCCCCAGGGTGACCGGGAGGAAGGCGAGCCCGGCGCGCAGGGCACTGTAACCGAGCACCTCCTGCACGTAGATGGAGGCGAAGTAGAACAAGGCGAACATGCCGCCGGCGACAAGGAGCATCGCCGCGTTCGCTCCGCTGATCGAGCGCATCCGGAAGATTCCGAGCCGGATCAGTGGATGGCGGAGCCGGGTTTCGATCACCACGAACGCCGCCAGCAGTGCAACGGAGAGAGCTCCAAGGCCGAGGGTCTCGGCGGAGATCCAGCCGGCCGTCTCAGCGTTGACGAGCGCGTACACGAGCACCACGAGCCCGGCCGTCACCGACACCGCACCCGCGATGTCGATCCCTCCACGAGCGTGCTCCACGCGACTCTCAGGAACGAACCGCAGGGCGAGCAGGATGGCGATCACGCCGACGGGGACGTTCACGAAGAAGATCCACTGCCACGAGAGGAGGGTGGTCAGCACGCCGCCGAGCAGGAGCCCGATCGCCCCGCCGCCGACGGCCACCGCGCTCCAGACGCCAAGCGCGGTCGTCCGCTCGCGGCCCTCGGCAAACGTGGTGGTGAGCACGGCGAGAGCAGCCGGTGAGACCAGTGCGCCGCCGAGGCCTTGCAGCGCACGGCCGGCGATGAGGATTCCTGCCGAGCCGGCAAAGCCGTTCATCAGCGAGGCGGCGGAGAACAGCACGATCCCGATGAGGAACAGGCGGCGCCGTCCGATGAGGTCGGCAGCACGTCCGCCGAGCATCAGAAAGCCACCGAACGCAAGCGTGTAGGCGTTCACGATCCATTGAAGGCTCTCGGGCGAGAAGTGGAGGCCACGCTGAATGGATGGCAGCGCGACGTTCACGATGGTCGCGTCGAGGATGACCATGAACTGCGCGAGGCCCACGATCACGAGGACGAGCCAGGGGTTCACACGTCTTGGTTGCATAGCGTTCGTCCTCACTTTGGGGTAGAATCGGAGCGAGGGCTCCGGTTAGGAGTACTATACGGAACGATGGTTCCGTTTGTCAATCCACTTCCAGGACGATGATGAGCACGGGGACGACCGCGAGAGACCAGGGCGAAGGTGCGCCCATGAGCTCTGAACGGCCCATGCGCGCCGACGCGGTGCGAAACCGCGAGCGCATCCTCGAGGCCGCCACCACGCTGATGGCGATCCACGGCATCGATGTACCCATCGACGAGGTCGCCGACCTGGCTCAGGTCGGCGTCGGCACCGTGTATCGCAATTTCCCGACCAAGGGGGCCCTGTTCGAGGCGCTCCTCCTTGCCCGGATCACGCCGCTCGTGGCCGCGGCGCGAACCGCGGCAGCAGCCGACGAGCCCGGCGAGGCCTTCGTTGCCTTCGTACGCAACCTCTGCGATGAGTTTGCGGATTTCAAGGCGCTCGCCGATGCGATGGTGGCGTCAGGCGTGGACCTCAGCGCTGCCAAGAGTCAGATCTCCGGCGAGCTGATCGATGCCGTCTCGCAACTGCTCGAGCGGGCGCAGGTGGCCGGCCGGATCAGGCCGGACGTGAACATCAGCGACGTGTCGGCGATGATGGCCGGCCTCAGTCACGCCGACCCGATGCTCATGGATCCATCGCAGCGCAAGCGGTGCGTCGCGCTGGTGTGTGATTCGCTGCTGGTCGGCGCTCGCAGCCTGCTGCCGCGGTGTGGGGTGAATCAGTCGTCGCCGGACCCGGTCAGGACGGCCTCTCGGACCTCCTGATCTCCGAGGCAAGCCGGTCGATGGCCCGGTGCTTGCCGATCGGAACCTGCAGCGATCGATCTCCGCCGGCCGATCGAACCTTGAGATCGATCAGCCACGTGCCCCGCTCGGCGCGCGAGAGCAGCACGTCGTCGACGCGCATGATCGCCTGTCCGTTCGGCGCCTCCTCGACCACCGGTCGCGCGGCTCGACGTCTGGTCATCATCACTCGCTCACGCTTGTGGTTTGCACCTCGCGCGTAACCGATCCGGCCTGCGCCCGTCGGTCAAGGCCGTACGCGCGATAGAGGAGCTCGATCGGGTGCACCGATTTCACGCCGGTCCCGTGCGTGATCTGCCAGCGGCAGGTCTCGCTGTCGCATGCCGCCAGGTCGGAGCCTGAGGCGGTGATGTCCTTGAAGAGACGTTCGCCGACCGCCATCGAGATGTCGTACTTCTCCTTCTTGAGCCCGTACGTGCCCGCGATCCCGCAGCAGTCGACATCGAGCTCGATCATGTGCAGGTCGGGAACCAGCGCGAGCAGATCGAGGGCCGGCTTGCCGATGCCGTGGCCGCGCTGCTGGCAGGGAGCGTGGTAGGGGACCGTCATCGGCAGCGACATGAAGTCGGTGCGCAGCTCGCCGCGGTCGTGCAGGCGGAGGAGGAATTCGCACAGGTCGTACATCGACTCGCTGACGGCCTTGAGATCGTCGTCGTCGATTCCCAGGATCTCGTGCGCCTCGCGCTTGAGCATGAGGCCGCAACTGGTCGAGTTCGAGACGATGGGGAGTCCCGCGCGCGCGTGCGGAACCAGGCGGTCGACGAGGCGGCGCACGTAGGTGCGCGCGGCAGGGAAGTTCCCGTTCGACTGCAGGGGGAGTCCACAGCAATCCTGCTGGGGGACGACCACCCGGAAGCCGTTGTGCTCGAGGACGGCGACCACCATCTCGCCCACCAGCGGCTCGTAGTAATTCGTGCCGCAGCCGTGAAAGTAGACGACTGCCGGTGCGCCGGCCGGTCCGCGATGGCGTCGTGCGCGACTCTGAAACGTCCTGCCGGCGAAGCTTGGCATCGGCGCATCACGGTGGATGCCGACGACGCTCTGCACGAGTCCGCGCACCGCACGGTTGTGCAGCGCCCAGTTTGCCAGCGGTGCAACCGGAGTCCCGAGGCGTCCGATCACCGTCGGCCGGGCGATCATCTGGTTGCGAAGCGGGATGCCGCGCTGCTTCCAGAGATTCGCTCGCGCGCGCGAGTTGATCTCCGCTATTTTCACGTCCTGCGGACACACCTGCGTGCAGATGCCGCACCCCGAGCAGTAGTCGACCGACGAGTCTGCCGACAGTCCCGCGCCGCGGTAGCGCTCCGCCTGCGGTCCGACGTATTTGGGTCCCGGGAACAGTGGTGTGACCTGGGCGACGGGACAGTAGGTCTCGCAGATCGTGCACTTCACGCAGTGGTCGAGCAAGTCGCGGATGAGGTCGTTCATCGCACCGCCTCGGTCACCGGGGACGGCGCCGGCGCCGGCGCGAGGATTGCCTCCGCGGCCGCATACCCGGTCGCGACGCTGATGCCGGTGCCTGACTTCTCCTTCCAGGGGGTGGCGCCGCCGAGAATCGCACCGGCTGCGTGGAGGTTCTCGTACACCGCTGACCCCGAGCCGTCGAGCGGACGCAGCCGATCGTCGGTTGCGACACCCGCAGTGGCGAGTGGCTGCGAGTCGAAGTAGTGCGGAGCGAAACGAACTCGACCGGTGTCCTGGATGCCGGTGAGCGGCAGGCCGAACACCGTCTCGCGCGTGGTCCCGAACGAATCCAGCTCGAGCCCACCACTGGCGAACCCACCGGATGCGAGCACCACGGAGCTGACCGGATACGACGCCGTGCCGGTGGCGTTGGCAACGTCGACGGCTTCGATCCTTCCCTGGTTCGCACGGGCGCCCACGGCGTTGACACCGAGCACGATTCGCGCCCCGCCGGCGCGAAGCGCGCCCGAAAGCACGTCGAAAAGTCGCATCCCGGGAACCGAGGGGGGCAGCGTCGAGACCTCGAACACCGTGCGTTGCAGGCGTTGCTCGAGCTCTTGCCAGGCCGCGTCGCCGCGGCGCAGCCCGAGCACTGCGGGGATGCCGATTCGCTCATCCGGGTCTACTCGATGTTCGAGCGCGCCGACCAGCCAGCCGGCGAGGCCGTCGGTGTCGAACCTGGCGGCAAGCACGCGGCCGCCGAGATCGCCGCGGCGGCTCGGCGGAGGTGCCAGCTCGAGCGCACGGGCCTCCATCGGAACGGGGAGCCGTGCGTGGTTGAGATTATCGGCGATCAGCGTGGGATGGAAGTCCTTGAATCCCGTGAGCCCGACGAACACGAAGCGACCACCCGCTCGAAGATCGCCACCCGACATGCTGCGCGGCGCAAGCGCCGACGGCTTGGGAACGCCGAGCGCTGTCGGGAGCAGCATGTTCTGGTCGGCGTTGCCCGTATATCCGAGTGCGCCGGTCCTGGTGCAGAACCACTCGAGCGAGCTTGCGAGTTGCTCGGCGGAAACATGCGCGTAGGGGTGGTTGGGCGTGCTCGTGCTCGTGCTCGAGGTGAGCACAGCAATCGAGGCTGCCGGTGCCGTCACCTGTACATCGCCCAGATAGCCGAGCACGTCCACGGTCGCGGGAGCGAGATGGGTCGCCCCCACGCCGCGGGCGACGACCAGAACGCGCTGCCCTCGTTCGCTGAGACGCAGCGCCGCCGTGAGACCTGCGAGACCGGCGCCGATGACGACGGTGTCGTAGCTCATACCGGCAGGTGCTCCACGTCGAGGATGCCCTGGAAGATCCAGTCGTCGAGACGTGTCTGCCGAAGCTGGTCGCCGTGCAGGATGGGATGAATCCCCTTCCACCGCTCCTCGAGGAAGTCGAGCAACGACTGATTTGCACCCGCCTGGTCCACCTTCCCGTCCTGGTGCAGGATGCCGGTTGCCCGGTAGATGCAGAACCCACCCTGACACGGCCCCATCGCCAGCCTCAGCAGACGCCGAATGTCGTCGAGACTCGTGGTGTCGCGCTGTTTGAGCGTGTCCTCGAGCCGCGACCTGGTGATCAACTCACACTCGCAAATGATCTCCTCGGCTTGCGGGATGGGCTCGCGAGCGGCCAGCCGGTGGCTGATCAGGTACAGCTCGTGGCTCTCGGAACCAGCGAGCGGCACCTCCGCCGTCCTGCAGGGGCGCGGGCCGCCGAGCTGCTCACACGCCGCATCGACAGCGGCTTCCGCCATCAGACGGAAGGTGGTGGTCTTGCCCCCCGTGATGGTGAGGAAGCCGGCGACGCCTTCACGAGAGGAGTGGTCGAGCAGCGCATGCGAGCGCGTGACGTCGCGCGTCTCCGCGACCGCTGCCGTGTCCTCGAACAGGGGGCGGACCCCCGCCCAGGCGTGCAGCGCCCGCGCCTGCCGGAACCCCGGTACGAGCTTCTCGCCCTCGTCGAGGAGCAGGTCGATGTCCTCCTGGCGGATCTCGGTCTGGTCGGGATCCGGGACGAACACATCGGTCGTCCCGATGACGCAGGCGGTGCGCAACGGCAGCAGGATGTCGCCGTCCGAGGGGCGCTTGCATCGGTTGACGCACATGTGCACGAGGCGATGGTTCATCGCGATCATCAGCCCCATCCCCGCACGGACGTTGACGATGCAGTGGGCGAGCTCGGCGATCTGTCCAGCCCATGCGCCCGCGGCGTTGATGACGACAGTGGCATGAATACGGAGCTCCTCGCCGCTGCGCTCACTCCGGACGCGCGCCCCGACCACCCGCTCACCATCCATCTCGAGAGCGAGGACGCGATGGTAGGGGAGGATGCGAGCACCGTGCTCCTCTGCCGATCGGGCGCATCCCCACACCAACTTCCAGGGATCGAGGGCCGCGTCGGGGACGAGGAACGCGCGCCGGATGTCGGGGTTGACCCGAGGCTCGCGGCGAAGCGCCTCGGCGACCGGGATCTCCTCGGCCGGAACGCCGGTCGCGCTGCAACCCAGGAGGAACTGGTCGCCGTATTCCGGGTCGTCCCACGGCGTGGCCACGAAGAGCCCTCCGGTGTCCTCGATGCAGTCGGCCGCGGTGATCCGGAGGATGCGATTCTCGGCGATGCACTCGCGTGCGGCCGACGGATCCTTCACGGCGTAGCGGCCACCCGAATGGAGCAGGCCGTGAAAGCGTCCGGTGGTCCCGTCCGCGAGGTCACGACGCTCCACGAGGATGGTCGAGAAGCCGCGCAGGGCCGCGTCTCGCGCGACCCCGGCGCCCGTCGACCCTCCCCCGATGACGAGGACGTCAGCCTCGAGCGAGCTCAGCGACGGGTTCTGGGTTGGCATTGGAATGAGCGTATCGAGTTGGTGAGTACCGATCGCTCGACCACCCGGGGTTACTTCGATCTAGCCCGGATGCGTGTGCTCATCCTCCTGACCCTCGGCGAAGTCGCCCTTGTTCTCGGGAAGCTCGGGGTGATGCTCGACCACCTCCTGGCCCTCCGCAAAGCTGCCCTCGTGCGACGGCTTGACCAACTCTTCTCCGGTCGCGAAATCCCCTTCCTCTACCTCGAGTTCGGGGTGGTGTTCCGTGGTCTCCTGCCCGGTGGCAAAGGAGCCCTGGTGCCCATGCTCGTGGTCGTCCGATTCGGGGACGACATCAGGTTCCTGACCCTCGCCAGCCATTGGACCTCCTTTCAGGGGTGGCTCTCGCCGATTCCGTCCGCTCGTCCCCCGGGGGCCGGTCGACGCCGTGAAGGCGCCGCCGGAACTCCCACCGGGGGACGAAATCCAGTCTGCTCCATCTTCCTCAGACGAGCGTCACTCAGCCCAGTCGAACGTCCGCGTGACCGCCTTCTTCCAGAGCGCGTACTCCTGGTCGACCTTGGCCCTGTCCATCTGCGGAGTCCATTCCTTGTCCTTGCCCCAGTTCTCGCGAAGGTCTTCCACCTGGGCCCAGAATCCGACGGCGAGGCCGGCGGCATACGCGGCACCGAGCGAGGTCGTCTCGGCGACAGTCGGTCGCACCACGGGCACGCCGAGCACGTCGGATTGGAACTGCATCAGCGTGTCGTTGAAGACCATGCCGCCGTCCACCTTGAGAGAGGTGAGCGCAACGCCGGAGTCGGCGTTCATGGCATCGACGATCTCACGCGTCTGCCACGCGGTCGCCTCGAGCGCCGCGCGTGCGATGTGGCCCTTGTTGACGTACCGGGTCAGCCCCGCGATCACGCCGCGGGCACTCGACTTCCAGTACGGAGCGTAGAGGCCCGAGAACGCGGGTACGAAGTATGCGCCACCGTTGTCATCAACGGTCTTGGCGAGCACCTCGATGTCCGAAGACTTCTCGATCATGCCCAGGTTGTCGCGCAACCACTGGACCAGTGCACCGGTGATCGCGATCGAACCCTCGAGGCAGTATGTTGCGTCGGCGCTGCCCATCTTGTAAGCAAGCGTCGTCAAGAGGCCGTTCTTCGACTGCACCGGCTTGGTGCCGGTGTTGAGCAGCAGGAAGTTGCCTGTGCCGTACGTGTTCTTGGCCTCGCCGACGGCGAAGCACGTCTGCCCGAAGAGGGCGGCCTGCTGATCGCCGAGGTCGCCCGCCACCGGTATGCCCGCGAGCACACCCGTGGCTGTTCCGTAGGTCTCGCTCGACGCGCGAATCGCGGGGAGCATCGACCGTGGGATGGTCATCGTGCGGAGGATCTCGTCGTCCCAGTCGAGGGTCTCGAGGTTCATGAGCATGGTCCGGCTCGCGTTGGTCACGTCGGTGACGTGCACGCCGCCGTCGGTCCCGCCGGTCAGCAGCCAGATCAGCCATGCATCGATGTTGCCGAAGGCGAGGTCGCCCGCCTCGGCTTTTGCTCGAGCGCCGTCAACGTTGTCGAGGATCCACTTGACCTTCGGGCCTGAGAAGTAGGTCGCCAGGGGCAGCCCTACCTTGGCGCGAAAACGGTCCTGACCGCCGTCGGCGGACAGCTGGTCGACGATCTTGTCGGTGCGCGTGTCCTGCCAGACGATCGCGTTGTAGACGGGCTTGCCGGTACCACGATCCCAAACGACCGTCGTCTCACGCTGATTGGTGATCCCGACCGCCGCGATATCGCCGATCGCGACCTTGTCGAGGCCGGCCTTCACAACTTCCTGCGTGCGAGTCCAGATCTCGAGTGGATCGTGCTCCACCCAGCCTGGCTTCGGGAAGATCTGCTCGTGCTCCTTCTGATCGACAGAGACAACCTTGCCGCTGTGGTCGAACACCATGAAGCGGGTACTGGTCGTGCCCTGGTCAATCGCCGCTGCGTATTTCGCCATCAAAAACTCCTTTCGCCCATGTTTCGTTGATGCAGCACCGCGCGTTCAGTCGTGATTGCTAGATGGGAAGCTGGTGCGCAACCACCGCGCCGACGATGCCCCCGGCGATCGGCCCCACCACCGGTATCCAGGAGTACGCCCAGTCGGATGAGCCCTTGCCGGGTATGGGGAGCAGGAAGTGGGCAATGCGTGGCATGAGGTCGCGGGCTGGGTTGATGGCGTATCCGGTCGGACCACCCAACGACAGGCCGATGGCGAAGACCAGCAGGCCGACGAGGAGCGGGGCGAGGCCGCCGCTGAGCTTGTTCCCACCCGAGGTGATCGCCACGACACCGAAGACGAGCACGAAGGTGCCGATGAACTCGCTGATGAGGTTGAACACGGGGTTGCGGATTGCCGGGCCGGTCGAGAAGACGGCGAGCTTCAGACCAGGATCCGCGGTCTCCTGCCAGTGATGGCTGTAATGCGCCCAGACCAGAACCGCTCCGATGAACGCACCCACCAGCTCACCGCCGATGTACGAGGGAACGTTGGACCAGTCGGTCACGCCGATGACCGCCAGCCCGATGGTCACGGCGGGGTTGAGGTGTGCACCGTCGAACTGACCGACGGCATAGACGGCCATCGCGACGGCCATCGCCCACCCGAACGTGATCACGATCCAGCCACTGTTCTCGGCCTTCGACTTGGACAGCAGCACCCCTGCGACGACGCCGTCCCCCAGAAGGATCAGTAGGCCTGTACCTATGACCTCCGAGAAAAAAATGTGGTTCGGCATGAGTGCCACCTCCTTGGCGAGCTTCTACCCCTGAGTGGGTGTGCGGACAGTACCCTCGTCCGTAGGGCATTGTCAATCACCTTTGGCAATGGCCCTTTCGCCCTATTAAGGAATTGATAGGCTTAGGGCCCGTGCCCAAACCCATCCAATCCATCGAGCGAGCGTCGGCGATTCTCCGGCTGCTGTCGGGACGCACCCGGCGGCTGAGCCTCGCCGAGGTGGCCGGCGAGCTCGGCCTGCCCAAGGGCACCGTTTACGGGATTATGCGCACGCTGCTCTCGGTCGGCTTCGTCGAGCAGGATCCCGGACTCGGGCAAGTACCGGATTGGCGCAGCGCTCCTGCACCTGGGGAGCAGCTATCTCGACGGCAACGAGCTGCGCACCAGGGCGCTCAACTGGGCGGACTGGCTGGCCGCGCGCACCACCGAGAGCGTGCGTCTCGGCACCCTGCACGATGGTCAGGTGCTGCTCGTACACCACGTGTTCCGTCCCGACAACAGCCCGCAGGTGCTCGAGGTGGGTGCGCTGCTGCCCATGCACGCGACGGCGATGGGCAAGGTGCTGCTTGCGTTTCACCCCTACCTGACCGAGCAGCTCGGCAACGGTACCGGCAGGCTGCAGCGCTTCACGAGTGGCACGATCACCGACCCCAAGCTGCTCGCCATCGAGCTGGAACAGGTGCGGGAACAGGGATGGGCGGCGTCGCTCGAAGAGCTCATCGAAGGTGAGACGTCGTTCGCCGCACCGATCCGCGACCGGCAGGGCGTTGCAGTCGGTGCCATCGCGATCTCAGGGCCGACCGAACGGCTCTGCGATGACGCGCAGCCGCGCGCCGAGCTGGTGTCGTATGTCCGCGAAGGTGCGCGTACGATTTCGCGCGACCTGGGAGCGGTTCCATGGTGATGACACGCAGTATCAGCCGTCACGAGGAATGGCCTTGAATGCTCGGTACGTCGCCGCGATCGACCAGGGGACATCCTCATCACGATGCCTGGTGTTCGACCTGCAGGGACGGATCGTCTCGCTGAGCCAGAAGGAGCACGAGCAGATCTTTCCGCGGCCGGGGTGGGTTGAGCACGACCCGCGCGAGATCCTGCGCAACGTGATCGACGTGGTGCACGGCGCCCTCGAGACCGGAGGTCTCGACGTGCGCGACCTCGTTGCCGTGGGCATCGCCAACCAGCGCGAGACCACCGTGGTGTGGGACCCGCATACCGGCGAGCCCGTGCACAACGCCATCGTCTGGCAGGACACGCGCACCGACGCGCTCTGTCGCAAGCTCGGTGCTGAGCTTGGCCAGGACCGCTTCCGAGACCGGTGCGGCCTGCCGCTCGCCACGTACTTCTCGGGGCCCAAGGTGAGCTGGCTGCTCGACAGCGCTCCCGGGCTGCGGCAGCGAGCCGAGCGGGGTGACCTGCTGTTCGGAACCATGGACAGCTGGCTCGTGTGGAACCTCACCGGGCGCCACGTCACCGACGTGACCAACGCCAGCCGGACCATGCTCATGAACCTCGAGACGCTCGACTGGGATGACACCCTTCTCGATGCCATCGGCGTCCCGCGGGCCATGCTGCCGGCGATCCAGCCCTCATCGGCGATCTACGGCGAGGCGAGCAACTCGCTCGGCGGCGTTCCGATCGCGGCCGCCCTCGGCGACCAGCAGGCCGCGCTGTTCGGCCAGACCTGCTTCTCGGCAGGGGAGGCCAAATGCACCTACGGGACCGGAAGCTTCCTGCTGCTCAATACCGGGAGCCGACCGGTGCTCTCAGGGCACGGACTGCTCACCACGGTCGGATCGAAGATCGGCGACGAGCCCGCGACCTACGCGCTCGAGGGGTCGATCGCGGTCACCGGCGCACTCGTCCAGTGGTTCCGCGACAAGGTGGGGCTGATCGGGAGCGCGCCGGAGGTCGAGACGCTCGCCCGTACCGTCGACGACAACGGCGGCATCTACTTCGTCCCCGCGTTCTCGGGGCTGTTCGCTCCACACTGGCGCGGCGACGCACGCGGCGTCATCGCCGGCCTCACCGGCTACGTCACCAAGGGTCATCTGGCGCGCGCGGTGCTCGAGGCGACGGCGTGGCAGACGCGTGAGGTCCTCGATGCCATGAACGCGGATTCAGGCCTGGCGATGACGTCACTCAAGGCCGATGGTGGGATGACGGCGAACAACCTGCTCATGCAGTTCCTTGCTGACGTGCTCGGCGTCCCGGTGGTGCGCCCCAATGTCGCCGAGACGGTCTCACTCGGTGCCGCCTACGCAGCGGGGCTCGCGGTGGGATTCTGGCCGGACGTCGAGAGCCTCAGAGCCAACTGGCACAAGGCCGCCGAGTGGGTTCCCAACATGGATCAAGCCGCACGTGAGCGCGGCTATCGCAAGTGGAAGAAGGCCGTGCAGCGGACCCTGGATTGGGTCGACGATGACGACTGACGGCTAGATGATGAAGCGACGGTATCGCCACAGGTAGTCGAGGCCACTCGCAATCGTGGCGATCACGGCGATCCAGGTGAACACGACCGCCGGAAGCCCGAGCCATGGATACGGCTGCGCCAGGATGATCAGCAGGATCATGCAGTTCTGGGTGAACGCTTTCGACTTGCCCAGTTGCGTCGAGCTCACCACCACCCCCTGACCCGCCGCCACCGAGCGCAGGCCGGTGATGAGGAACTCGCGCGCCGCGACGACGACCACCACCCACGAGGGGAGCAGCGACTGGGTGGCAAGGATCACCAGCGCGGTGATGACCAGCAGCTTGTCCGCAAGCGGATCGAGGAACTTGCCGAGCTCGGTCACGAGGTTGCGGCCCCGCGCGATGCGTCCGTCCAGCGTGTCGGTTGCCGCGGCAGTGACATAGGCGAAGGCGCCGATCTGGTAGTGATCGTTGAAATCGATGACCAGGACCGCCCCGATGACCGGGACCAGGAGGATGCGCAGGATCGTCAGCTGGTTTGGAAGCGTCAGATGACGGGTCACCGCGTCAGTGTGCATCCCACCACCGCCGCCGGGTCATCGGCGTGTCTCCGGGATTGCATCTAGAATCGGTTGGTGAGCCCCCTGACGATTGTGCTTCTGGGGGCCGCCGGATACGTGCTCGGGAGTCTCCCATGGGGATACTGGCTCTCGAGGTTCTTCACGGGCAAGGACATCCGCCAGGTCGGGAGCAGGGGAACCGGCGCCGCAAACGTATGGCGCCACGCCGGCTTCAAGATGTTCTTCGCGGTCGCCATGCTGGATATCGGCAAAGGATCCGCCGCGGCCGGCCTCGGGCTGGCCGTCGGCGGCCCGACCGGCGCCGTGGTCGCGGGGAGCGGGGCGCTGATCGGCCACTGGCGACCGCTGTTCCTCGGCTTCAAGCGTGGCGGCAAGATCGTGGCCACAACGGTCGGCGTCGCGCTGGTCATCGCGCCCCTGGCATCTGTGGTGATGGCGGCGCTCTGGTGGATGGTCCTGCTTGCCACCCGCTACACCTCGGTTGCCTCGATCACCGCGTCACTGGCGCTGCCACCCCTGGTGCTGGTCTTCGGCGGCACGTTGGCGGAAGTCCTCTTCACGGTCGGTGCGGCTGCGGCGATCATCGTCCTCCACCGCGCCAACATCGATCGGCTGCGCCGGGGAGCCGAGAACCGCTTCACGCTGCGTCTCCCAAGCCTTCGCCGCCGTCCCCACACACCGGTCGCGGCCGCCGCGGCCGGCGATCAGACGCCCCCGGTGCGCTACCGTTCGATCAGGCGTTCGCCGGGTTGGCGTCCCCGGAGTCGGTGAATGCCGGCAACGGCCGCACGATGAGCCCCTGCTCGATGTACCAGCTGATCGTGCGGCGCATGGTCGTCTCGATCGGGGTGTAGTCGAGCCCGAGCTCGTGCGCGGCCCGGGATCCGTCGTACGGAGCACCCTCGATCAGGGTGCGGACCATCTCGCGGCAGTAGCGCGTGTGCTTCCCCCGAGCGCGGGACACGAGCTCGATGCAGGCGGACGCCGCGAGGGCGAGGCTCGGCGGGAGGAAGCGCGGGGGATCGTCGAGCCCCGTGAGACGCGAGAGCAGGGCGAGGCCGCTGCGCAGCGTCATCGACGCCCCGCAGAGGAGATAGCGCTCACCCGGGATGCCGCGCTCCTCCGCCAGCACGTGGCCGCGGGTGCAGTCGGCGATGTCGATCACGTTGAGCGGGCCGTCGACCGCGGCCGGCAGCTTGCCGTTGAGGAAGCCGATGAGCAGCCGCGCTGTCCCGCTGGTTCGACCGGGACCCTGGACCGATGCCGGATTCACGCAGATGACAGCGAGACCCGTTTCCGCCGAGGCCTGCATGACCGCCTCCTCGGCGGCATGCTTCGAGCGGGCGTAGTTCGAAAGAAAACGGCGCGTACGCCCCTCGGTTCCCGGGGACGGGGCATCCATGGTCGCTGCTGAGGATGTGTAGACAAGACGCTTCACGCCGGCGGCGGCCGCGGCAACCACCACCGCTCGCGAGCCGGCGACGTTGACCTCGAACATCGGACGCGGGTCGCGCAGGCAGAAGGCGTTCACCCCGGCCACGTGGTAGACCGTCTCGCATCCGGCGAATGCGGCTTCGAGTGACCTTCGGTCGCGGAGGTCGCCACGCACCGGCTCGGCACCGAGATCGATGAGGCTTTGGGCGGCGGCGTCGGACCGGGTCAGGGCCCGTACCGGCCTGCCGGTCGCGACCAGATCCCGGACGATCGCCCGACCGAGGAAGCCGGTTGCTCCGGTCACGCACGCGCTGCCAGCCATCAGCAACCGAGCCTACCCTGTCTCCCCAGGAGGACACCGCGGAACCGGGGCGACGGCGCTGGGAGAACCCGGCAGGAGGATCTCGGCAAACCCATTGACATCACCCTACGCATAAGAGTAATTTCCGACCAACGTTCGATAATGTCGAATCAGAGGAGTGCCGAGCCATGGCCACAGCCACCAGGCGCATGCGGAAGATCATCAATGAGCCCGACCAGGTGGTCAAAGAGTCGCTCGCCGGGCTTGCGGCCTCGGTCCCGGACATCCTCCGGTATGACGTCGCCAATCAGATCCTGGTCAGGGCAGACGCGCCGGTCAAGGGGAAGGTCGCGCTGATCTCGGGCGGCGGGTCGGGGCATGAGCCACTGCACGGCGGCTTCGTCGGCAAGGGCATGCTCGATGCGGCCTGCCCGGGCGAGGTGTTCACCTCACCGGTTCCGGACCAGATGCTCGCGGCCACCAAGGCGGTGGATGGTGGCGCGGGCGTCATCCACATCGTCAAGAACTACACCGGCGACGTCCTCAACTTCAAGATGGCCGCCGACGAGGCCTCGGACGACGGGATCAAGGTCGAGGCGATCGTGATCGACGACGACGTCGCCGTCCAGGACTCGCTCTACACCGCCGGCCGTCGTGGCGTCGGCGCGACCGTGATCGCAGAGAAGATTGGCGGGGCCGCCGCTGAGCGCGGTGATTCGCTCGAAGCGGTGGTCAGCGTCATCAAGCAGGTCAATGCCCGCGGCCGCTCGTTTGGCATCGCGCTGTCGTCCTGCATCCCGCCCGCCTCGGGCAACCCCATCTTCGACCTGCCCGAGGGCGAGATGGAAGTCGGCATCGGGATCCACGGTGAGCCGGGCCGCCGTCGCGCGCCGCTCGGCAGCGCCGCGGAAATCGCAGACATCATGGTCGAGGCCACAACCTCGGACCTTGCTGCCAAGTCTGGCGCAAACGTGCTCGCCTTCGTCAACGGCATGGGCGGCACGCCGCTCCTCGAGCTCTATCTTCTCTACGGCGAGGTCGACAAGCGCCTTCGCGCACTGGGACTCAACCCGGTCCGCAACCTGGTGGGCAGCTATATCACATCGCTCGAGATGGCGGGAGCGTCGTTGACCGTCGTCGAGCTCGACGACAACCTCATTGCACTGTGGGATGCGCCCGTGCACACGGCCGCACTTCGCTGGGGAGGCTGATGCTATCGTGGCGGTCGCTATAGCAATGGATGCGCAGACCGTCACCGCGTGGATGAACGAGATCGCCGCATCAGTCCGCGCCGAGCGAGACTACCTGGTCCAGCTCGACGCGGCGATCGGCGATGGCGACCACGGCATCAACCTGAATCGGGGGTTTGACGCTGTGACGCTGGCGCTGAGCACCGAGCCGGACGGGACCCCGGGAAAGCTGCTGATCCTGTCCGGGAAGACGCTGGTATCCACCGTGGGAGGCGCAAGCGGGCCGCTCTGGGGATCCGCTCTTCGGAAGGCGGGCCGCGCCCTCGGCGACGGTTCGACCTTCGATCTCGCGCAACTGGTCGATGCGATGGCGGCTGCGCTGGCATCGATCCAGGACCTCGGCGCCGCTGTGCCGGGTGACAAGACGATGGTGGATGCGCTCGAACCGGCGGTGACCGCTATGCGAGAGGGGCTGGCGCGGGGGGCGTCGAGCGGAGAGATGCTTCGCTCCGCCGCGGAGGCCGCGGAGGCGGGCATGCGGGCCACGATCCCGATGCAGGCACGGAAGGGACGCGCCTCCTACCTGGGCGAACGTTCAATCGGTCACCAGGATCCCGGAGCGACCTCGACCGCGATGATCATGCGCGCCCTCGAACGGACGGTCGCGAGCACTCCTTAGCACGGGCACTCCTTAACAGATGACCGAGCGTGTGCTCGCTGGCGTTCCGGCGTCACCGGGGACCGCGTTTGGGGAGGTGCGGCGCCTGGAGGCTGCCGGCGAGGTCGAGGGGACCGTTCTTGATGTCGCCGCTCGTCCCGCTGCCGCCACGCGCGCTCTCGACGCCCTGGCGCAGTCGGCCCGGGAGCTCGACGAGCTCGCTGCGCAGCTTCGAGCCGATGGCCGGACCGAGGAGGCCGACATCCTCGACGCCGGGACCATGATGGCGGAGGACCCGATGCTGCTCGAGTTGGTGGAGAATGCGGTGCTCGCGCGCGGGCTCACTGCGGCGAGCGCGATTCTCATCGAGCTCGAGACCGCCGCGCAGCAACTCGACACCCTCGGCGATGCGGAGCTCGCGGCGCGCGCCGCGGACGTGAGGAGCCTTGCTCGACGAGCATCGCGCCTGGCCTCGGACGCGTCCGGCGGCACCCGCCGGATGGCGGCCGGCGAGGCGATCCTGGTCGCGTCGGATCTCGGGCCGGCCGACGTCATCGAGCTGGACAGCGACGTGTCCGGCATCGCGCTTGCGGTCGGGGGAGTCACCGGCCACGCCGCCATCGTGGCTCGCGGGCTCGGGCTCCCGATGGTGGTCGGTGTCGGCGGCGATGTCCTTTCGCTGGTCGAGGGTGAGCTCTGCATCGTCGATGCCGACGCCGGCGTGGTCATCGCGTCGCCCAATGGAGCGAGGGTGCACGCGGTCCGGAGCGCCCGCGCCGCCGCCCGCGACGCGCACACCCGGGCGATGGCTGCTCGAGCTTTGCCCACGGTGACCCGCGACGGGAGGTCGATGCGGGTGCTCGCCAACGCTGCAACCCCCACCGAAGTGCGCGCGGCGCTCGAGGCGGGCGCCGACGGGGTCGGGCTCCTTCGCACCGAGCTCGCCTTCCTGGAGGCGAACCACTGGCCGACGGTGGCCGAGCACCGCCGGACCCTGGAGCCGGTGCTCACCCCTCTCCGGGGCCTGACCGCGACGGTCCGCCTGCTCGACTTCGGGGGTGACAAGACGCCCCCCTTTCTTAAAGGAGTGCACGGACGGGGCGTGGAACTCCTGCTGGACGATGTCGAGGCACTTTCTGCGCAGCTCGAAGCCATCCTCGAGACCGGCGATGCGACCGAATTGCGGGTACTGATCCCGATGGTCACGGAGCCCGGCCAGGTTCGGGCGGTGAGGGCGGCCATCGAACGCATCGCCGCGCGAAGGGGCAGCCGGGTTCCGCTGGTGGCCGCCATGGTCGAGGTCCCAGCGGCCGCGGTCATGGCCGACCGCCTCGCGCCCGAGGTGGGCATGTTCAGCATCGGCACCAACGACCTGACGAGCTTTCAGCTCGGCATCGACAGGACTCGTCCCGGGGGATCGCCGGCGCACCACCCCGCGGTTCTGCGGCTGATCGCCGTGACCCTTGAGGCGGCACGGACCGTCGGGATCCCCGTCGAAGTATGTGGCGAGTCGGCGTCGAACCCCTTGGTCATGCCGCTGCTCGTCGGGTTGGGCGTCGACGAGCTCAGCGTCGGTGCGGCAGCGGTGGCGCGGGTCAGGGCCTGGGTGCGTGCCCTGGATTTCGCCGAGGCCGCAACCATCGCGCGGCGTGCGCTCGATGCCGATTCCGCGGCGCAGGTGGAGTTGCTGGAACGCCCGCTGCGCGCGCTACTCGACGACGCCGGCTAGCGTTTCCGCGAGCGCATCGAGCGCCGCCGCAGCATCCTCGCCGTCCGCGCGGACCGTCAGCGTCGTGCCTGCGGTTGCGCCCAGGCCGAGCACGCTCAGGATGCTCTTGGCGTCGGCCTCGCGCCCGTTCGCCGCGACCATGATCTTCGACCGGAAGCGCATGGCCGTACGCACGAAGAGCGCCGCGGGACGGGCGTGGAGTGCGACCCCCTCGGGCAGGGTCATGGTGGCTTCAGAGTTTGCGAGCATCGCGAGCCTCCTCGGCTGCCTGCGCCACCTCATCGAGTGGCGCGCCCGACGACGCGATGACCGCGGCCGCGACCGCACCTTCGACAAACGGCGCGTCAACAAGCCTGACATGCCCGTTGCCATCGCCGTCAAGCACTTCGCGCACCGTCAGGATGGCGCTGCCCAGATCACAGAGGAGCAACACGCCATCACCCTGGTTGGCTCGCTCGATTGCGGCGCGAACGAGCTCGTCCGACGTGCCGAGACCTCCGTCCTGGTCCCCGCCGGCGGGCTCGATGTGCACATCCGGCCCGGCCATCTGCCCGGCAAGAAGGGTCAGCCCCGTCGCCAGTTGTTGGCTGTGTGAGACCAGTACAATCCCGACGGCCACGACTTCCCTCACTGTCACGTCATCGGTTCAGAATTCCAACTAGTCTACATCCTCGACCATAATTCAGCAATGCCGAATAGCCGGCGACCGACGACCATCCAGTCCGTCGATCGCGCTGCCGCAATCCTCAAGGCGCTCGCCGGTGGTCCGGGGAGGTTGGGTGTCAGCGAGCTTGCGGACCGGCTCGGCCTTGCTCGGCCGACGGTGCACGGTCTGCTGCAGACGCTGCTGGCCCAGGGTTTCGTCGAACAGGATCGTGTGTCGGAGAAATACCAGCTGGGGGCGGGGTTGCTGCAGCTCGGCTACTCGTACCTCGACGTCAATGAGTTGCGCTCGCGCTCCATCACCTATGCGGCGCAGCTCGCGGTGCGCACGAAGTTCGCGGTGCGCGTGGGAGTCATGCACGGCCCGAGTGCCGTGGTCGTGCACCACGTGTTTCGACCCGATGCCACCCTGCAGATCCTCGAGGTCGGCTCGCAGCTGCCGTTGCATGCCAGCGCGCTCGGAAAGGCCCTGCTCGCGTTCGCTTCCGGAGACGTCATCGACAACCTGATGTCCGAGCCACTCGAGCGGCTGACCAAGCGAACCCCCAACGCCGCGGCGTTGCGGATCCAGCTGAATTCCATCCGCCTCCAGGCGATTGCGACCGAGCGCGACGAGGCGGTCCTCGGCGAGTTCGAGCATCGCAGCGCCCATCTTCGATCGAGCCGGCCAAGCCAGCGGTGCCATCGCCGTGGTCGGTGACACCGATCGCGTGTTTTCACGGGGCCCTGCTCGCGGCCTCGCCAATGCCGTGGTCGACGCTGCGCGCGGAATCTCGCGCGAGCTCGGCGCCCCGCGGTGGCCCTTCGCAGGGTAGGTGTCGCCGGCAGCACGGGCTATGCTCTGCCCGACGACCCAGACGCAGAGGTGCAGATCGGTGGCAGCGACCAGGTGATCACCATTGAGGGGAAGGAGGTCTTCACCGACCTGACCGAGCTCGTCGAGCCCGCGCACACCGCCCTTCTTCTCATCGACATGCAACGCGACTTCGTCGCGCCGGACGGGTTGTTCGGTGAGCTTGGGGTTGACCTCTCCATGTATGCCCACTCTGTCCCCATATTGGCCACTCTGCTCGACGCCGCTCGTCGTGCGGCGGTACTCGTGATTCATGTCCAGAACACAGCGCTGCCGGATCGGATGAGCGACTCGGCGGCCCAGATCCGTTTCAACCTGCGCATGCATGCGGGGAAGCGCCCTGATGACGTCCCGCTCCGCTACTCAGTCGAAGGAACCCCCGGCCACGAGTTCGTGAAGGAGCTCACTCCTGGCTCCGGCGAGCCGGTGGTGCGCAAGTACCGGTCGAGCGCCTTCTGGGGCACCAACCTCGAGCTGCTGCTGCGGAGCAATGGCATCCGGACGGTCGTGATCGGTGGTTGCACCACCGAAGGGTGCGTCGAGTTCGACGGCACGCGATGCGATGTTCAACGACCTCTACGTCGTGATCGCAGGCGATGGCGTCGCGAGCGACGACAGGGAACAGCACGACGCGTCGATGCTGCTGATGCGCCATCGCTTCGACATCGCGACCGCCGGCGAGATCGCGAACGTGTGGGCGACCGTGTCGCCGCCGGACGCAGCGGCACGCTGACGACAACCGTCCGAATCCAATGGTGATCACCGACGTCGTCGCAGTCCCGGTCCGTTCGGGATTCTTTGCCGACGATCAGGCAGCCATACGCGCAGGAGCCGTTCATGATGGATTCACCTACGGGGGGGTGCCGATCACGGCGGGGTTCAGCGCGATCCGCCAGCCGGGTCAGGCGGTGTCGGTGTTGCTGCTCCTGAATGACGGACAGATTGCGCACGGTGACTGCGCGGCGGTGCAGTACTCGGGTGTGGGCGGGCGCGAGCCACTCTTCCTCGCTCATCCTGCGGCGGAGATGATCGAGCGTCACATCGCGCCGCTGCTGCGCGGCAGGGACTTCACCAATTTTCGTGACGCCGCACGCGAGGTCGACGCGTTCATGGTCGACGGCCGGCGTCTCCATGCGGCCATCAGGTATGGGGTCACGCAGGCACTGCTCGACGCGGTCGCCCGCGCGCATTGCATCACCATGGCCGAGGTCGTCCGCGACGAGTTTGCTACCGGCATAACGATCGCGCCGGTGCCGCTCTTCGTTCAGTCGGGCGACGACCGGTACACCAACGTTGACAAGATGATCCTCAAGGAGGCGGACGTGCTCCCGCATGGCCTGATCAACGAGGTCGACACCAAGCTCGGCCGCGACGGTCAGCTCCTGCTGGACTACGCCGCGTGGGTTCGCGATCGGATCATCAGGTTGCGGGCGCGGTCAGACTACTCGCCGCGGTTGCACTTCGATGTCTACGGCACCATTGGTCTGGTGTTCGACGGTGATGTCGACAGGGTCGCCGGCTACCTCGCGCGACTCGGTGAGGCCGCCCGACCATTCCCGGTTTGCGTCGAGCATGCCATCGACGCCGGGAGCCGTGATGCGCAGGTTCGTGTGTTCGCCGCGCTGCGAGCCGCGCTCCGCGCTCGCGGGAGTGACGTGCGCATCGCCGTCGACGAATGGTGCAACACGCTCGAGGACATCGCGGTTTTTGTCGAGGCCGAGGCGGCCGATGTCATCCATGTCAAAACGCCTGATCTCGGCGGGATCAACAACACCATCGAGGCGTTGCTCATGGTCGCGCGCCGTGGGCTCGCCGCATATTGCGGCGGCAGCTGCAACGAGACCGACCGATCCGCACAGGTATCGGCGCACGTCGCGATGGCCTGCGGCGCGACGCAGGTGCTCGCCAAACCCGGCATGGGAGTCGACGAAGGCATGATGATCGTCGGCAATGAGATGGCTCGAGTTGAGGCCATGATCGCCGCGAGAGCCCGGACGCCGGCGTGAGGCCCCTCGAGGACGTCCGCGTCATCGCCATCGAGCAGTACGCCGCCGGGCCGTTCGGCAGCGTGCAGCTGGCCGACCTCGGCGCCGACATCATCAAGATCGAGGATCCCGCGACCGGCGGGGACATCGGCCGGTACGTGCCCCCGCTGCAGGAGGGTGAGGACAGCCTCTTCTTCGAGACCTTCAACAGGAACAAGCGAAGCATCGGGCTCGACCTCAAGCGACCTGCCGGGCGTGCCGTGTTCGACGACCTCGTGCGCATCAGCGACGCGGTGTACTCGAACCTCCGCGGCGACGTCCCGCACGACCTCCGCATCACCTACGCCGACCTCGAGCACCTCAACCGGCGAATCGTGTGCTGCACGCTCACCGGCTTCGGCACCACCGGCCCGCGGCAGAGCGAGCCCGGATACGACTACTTCCTGCAGGGGATCGCCGGGTGGATGGACATCACCGGGGAGCCGTCTGGGCCGCCAACCAAGTCCGGTCTCTCGCTGGTCGATTACTCGGCCGGTCTGGTCGCCGGAGTTGCGATGCTCGCAGGCATTCACGCCGCGCGACGCGACGGTGTCGGTATGGACTGCGACCTCAGCCTCTTCGACACCGCTCTCGCGATGCTCACCTACCCGGCGATCTGGCACCTCAACGGTGCGTTCACGCCGGCACGGACGCGTCACTCTGCGCATCCGTCCCTGGTTCCGTTCCAGGCATTCCAGACGCGTGACGGGTGGATCGTCGTCGGGTGCCCGAAGCAGAAGTTCTGGGAACGCCTCGTCGATGTGATCGGCCGTCCCGAGCTCGCGACCGATCCCCGCTTCTCGACGTTCGCAGACCGGCGCGACCACGCGGACGCGTTGCTCGCCGTCCTCGAGCGCGTGTTCGAGTCGCGCACGGCATCGGAATGGCTCGACATGCTCGGCCGGGCCGGGGTGCCCTGCAGCCCCGTCAACACGGTGGCCGAGGCGTTGCAGGATGAGCAGACCGCCGCGCGCGGCATGATCGTCGAGACGGAGCATCCGCGCTTCGGCACGATCCGTCAGATGCGCAGCCCCGTGCGCGTCGGCGCCCCCGACCCCGAGTACCGGCGAGCACCGCTCCGAGGTGAGCATCGAGACGAAGTGCTCCGAGATCTTCTCGGCTGGAGATGTGGAGCAGGCCCTCGAGGCCCGGCTCGAGCTCGACGAAGACACCGAAGTTCGTCAGCTTGGTGACCTTGCCCTTGACGACGTCGTTCGGCTCGTAACGGCCGGGGATATCGGTCTCCCAGGGGTCGTCCTTGAGCTGCTTGAGCCCCAGCGCGATCCGTTTGCGGTCCTGGTCGACGTTCAGGACCTGGCAACTGATCTTCTGGCCTTTTTCGAGGATCTCGTTGGGGTGACCGATCTTGCGGGTCCAGCTCATGTCAGAAATGTGCAGCAGGCCGTCGATCCCTTCTTCGATCTCGATGAACGCCCCGTAGTTGGTGAGGTTACGGACGGTGCCATCGACCATCGTTCCGGTCGGGTACTTGCCGGCGACCTGATCCCAGGGGTTGACCTGGGTTTGCTTCATGCCCAGCGAGATTTCCTGCTTGTCGCGGTTGATCCCCAGGACGACGACCTCGATCTTGTCACCGATATTCACCAGCTCGCTGGGGTGGTTGATCCGCTTGGTCCAGCTCATCTCCGAGATATGGACCAGGCCTTCGATACCCTCCTCGAGCTTGACGAATGCGCCGTAGCTCATGACGTTGACGACTTCGCCGGTGACGCGCGTGCCGACCGGGTACTTCTTCTCGACGTTTTCCCACGGGCTGGCGGACTTCTGCTTGAGCCCCAGCGCGATCTTCTCGCGATCCTTGTCGACGTGCAGGACCATGACCTCGACCTGATCGTCGATCTTGAGCATGTCGCCGGGATGGTTGATCCGGCCCCAGCTCATGTCGGTGATGTGAAGCAGGCCGTCGATGCCGCCCAGGTCGACGAAGGCGCCGAAGTCGGCGATGTTCTTGACGGTGCCCTTGCGGACCTGGCCGACGCTGATCTCCTCGAGGAGCTGCTTCTTCTGCTGTTCGCGGGTGATCTCGATCAGCTTTCGCCGGCTGACGACGATGTTGCGCCGGCTCTCGTCGATCTTGAGGATCATGCACTCGATCTCTTGATCGATGTAATCGGCGATGTCGGAGGGCGGCGGATATCGACCTGGCTGGCGGGCAGGAAGACGTTGACGCCGATATCGACGAGCAGGCCGCCCTTGATCTTGCGGGTGACGCGGCCCTTGACGACGTCGCCCTCGTGATAGCGGGAGATGACCATCTCCCAGGCGCGCATCCGGTGCGCTTCTTGCGCGACAGGACGATCTCGCCGGTCTCGTCTTCCATGCCCTCGAGCAGGACTTCGACGCTCATCGCCCGTGCACAGGAGGCGGCTCGTCCTCCCACTCGTTGAGCGGGACGAGGCCCTCGGACTTGTAGCCGACGTCCACGACGACCTGGTCGCCGACGACCTCGACGACCTTGCCCGAGACGATCCGGCCGATCTCGAAGCTCTGGCCCTCGCCCAAGAATTGGTCGAGGCTGTTGGTGCCGTCCTCGCGCGGTGACCAGGGCCGTTAGCTCATCATCACTGACATCAAATTCACGAAGAAGATTACGATCTACCATGTTCGATTCGCTTCAATACCACCCCCACGAAACAGGGGGACGGACAGCCGCATAAGCCACCGAAGAGCCATTTCCTCGGATCGATCGAATCCCCGATCGATGCCAGGCGGAAATCGCGTCTCCGGCTTCTTCAGCGAATCAACGTGAGTGAAACTCGGAAGCCGACCCTCCACGCAAGGGGCGGACTCTTCCAGCGTAGCATTATAGGCCCGGCGGCCCCGAATACAACACGCGTCGGCGCCAGTTCGCGTCCCGTCCGGAGGGCCGCTCCCGCACGGGTCCACGTGCCGTCGGCTCGCCCGAATCGATCGCCGGCGGTCATGGCGCCGAGTACCGGGGCCGCCGGGCCGACGTCAACGCTGATCGCCTTGACCGAATGCGGGCGGCCGCATAGCCTCCCCCTGCTCTCGGCCGAGCCGCGGCGGCGCCGCGGCCCGCGAGCCGGCGGTCGGCCACCGTTCGGGAAGGGAGACGTCGCATGCGGATGCGGTGCGTGGCCGCGGTTGCGGCCGCGGCGGGTATGCTGGCCCTCGCCTGCTTCGCCACCACCTCGGTTGTCCCCCGGCGATCGGAGCCCTCCGGTCCGGCCGCAGCGGCGGTCGAGCCGCCCGTCTTCGCGCCTCGCTACTCCGCCGGCCGGGCCATGAAGGATTTCGAATTCCCGTCGAGCACGGTGACGGCCGCAGTCCTCGAGGCGATGCAAGACCTGAATATCGCCGTCACTCGCCGGAACCAGGACGGGCCGGCCTCCCAGATCGACGGCCGCACCGCCGACAACCGCGGCGTCACGATCACGCTCCGGCCCCAGAAGCCGATTACGTGCGCGTGAGCTGCCGGGTCGGCTGGTTCGGCGACGAACTGTTCTCGAAGGCGCTGCTGCGACGCGTCGGCATCCGCCTGGGCACCCCGCCGCCCGAGGCCATCCCCGAAAAGGCCCCGAGCTCTCCGGCCGGGAACCCCTACTTTTCCCGCGAGGCCGTCTCGGACTATGAGATGATGCGCGACTACATCGAGGCCCCCTACCCGGATCGCCCGGACCTCTGAGGAACTGTTCCCGAGTCCCGTTTCACGCCTCGAGAACCGGCCAGCGTTCGAAATGATAGTATGGGCGCGATCACGCCCGCCCGAAGGCTGACGTGACCGCCACCCCGCTGCCTCGATCGGTCCCTGTCATCGCCCCCGTCATGGGGGCCGCGCTCCACGCGATCGCCTCGGCCGGCCAACTCCCGCGTCGGGCCACCAATCGTGCCTGCGTCATCTGAGGGCTTATTTTGGCCTTACGTGGCCCGCGACGAACCAAACATCCATGCAGGATCGCCTGCGGACCGAGTGGCCAAGGATCGAGGTATTCGTTCGGGAGAGCGAGCTCCCGGACCGCCTCGGAACAGACGGGACGAACCGCGACGAACCGCTTCCCTGCCGCCCGGAATCGACCCGCGATTTTCTTCAGGGATTCTCCACTTGAAGATGCATGACAATTCTAATAAATAAATGAATATCATGCCTCTTCACTGACCCGCTCGCCATCGATCGGCGTCAATCGAGCGCCAAATTACGAATTCAGGCCGGTTACGTCAACCCTCTCCCGATTTTTTTTGTGGGTTTTCCCGTCGGGTCCGACCGTCACTTCCGGACGATGGAAGGCGCCGGGCGGCTCGGCGACGGCCGGAGGCTCCCGATCGGCGCCGGTGTGATTCGCCGCACGCGCTCGGGGTAATTGCCACGGCGAGCGATCCCTGTCAAACTCACTGACGACGATCGCCGATGCGACCGGTTGTCGGAGCGAGCCGCCCGGCCCTACCTACCTCGTTTCCATTGCTATAATAGACGGCGACGCGTGATTCTTACTTGAGCGGTCTCGGCGCGGTCCGCCAGGGTCACCGTCGAGCGTCGTGGGGACGGTCGGGGCCGGGCCCTGGATGAATTCCGCGTGGGGGGGAGTCGAGGCGATGGATGCTCGGATCGGCTTCGATCATTACACGATCGCGCATGCGGATTCACACCCGAGGCGACGCTCCGATTCGCGGGCGCACCGGTTCGATGGCGTCCAGTTCCTCGACGCGGCCTCGATCGATGGCTCACTTGATGCTGGGGTGCTGGCGGACTTCCGCGCCCAGGCGGACGGGATGGGCCTGTATGTCGAGGCGGGGATACCCTCGCCCAATCCCTGCCGCCGCTCGCGCGAGCTCGGCCGCGTGGTCTCGCCCGGCGAGATGGCCGGCCTGCTGGCCCCGCATGTCGATGCGCTCGCGGCCCTGGGCTGCCGGCAAGCCCGGGCCTACATCGGCGACCGCCACGACCGCTTCCGCACCGACGCATCCTGGAGCGACCAGTTGGATGCGTCCCTGGAGGTGATCCGCGAGCTGACCCCTCGGCTCAAGGCGCTGGGCATCCGTCTGGGGATCGAGACGCACTCCGACTTCACCACGTGCGAGCTGCTGGCATTCCTCGAACGCCTCGACCCCGCGATCGCCGGAGTGACCCTCGACACGGGGAACCTGGCGATGCGGCTCGATGACCCGCTCGCGGCCGCCGAGCGGCTCGCCCCGTTCGTCGTGGCGACGCACATCAAGGACATCGCGATGGCATTCACCCCGCGGGGCCTCTGCTGGCAGGCCCGGCCCGTCGGCTCCGGCATCCTGCCGATGCCCGACCTCCTCGCCGCCGTCCTCCGCGCCCGGCCCGGCATCCCGCTGTCGATCGAGCTCCATCCGCGGACCTATGACCTGCCGATCTACGACCCCCGGTGGCTGGCGTTCTTCCCCGGCCTCCGGCCCGACTCGCTCGCCGCCGTGGTCAAGCTCGCGGCGGAGTGCGATCGCCGATACGCCGAGGGCTCGATGGAGCCCCGAGGAGATCGAGTCGATCCCCTGGTCATCGCGCGACCTGGATTGGCTCGCCAGCTCGCTCGGCTACCTGCGGTCGGTCGTGCCGGCGCTGGTCGGCGTCTGAGCGGCCACCAGGGTGGCGAGGGCCGCTACCGCCGCGGCGACCACGAGCCTCGCCAGCAATCGGGCTCGCGCCGACGTCGGGTCGGGCAAGCCCGTCTCGTCCAGGGGGAACGCCAGGGCCCCCACCAGATCGAACATGACGGCTCCGGCCAGACGCCCCCACGAGTCCGCCGAAGGCC
>CAVPTG010000004.1:0-370901 GCA_963708605.1 Candidatus Dormiibacterota bacterium
CACGCGGCCTGGCGTACGCGGTGACGTATCCTTTCGGCCGTCTGACGCTCCGAACACGAGATATGGAACGCCTCATAGTCGCTCTCCGCACTGACTTCGGATGCTTCGCCATCATCGTGGCGTTCGTCGTGATCATGATTTCGGCGATCGTCTTCGCCAACATCCTCACACCCCCGGCAAGCAACCCACTCCTGTAGCAGGGATGAGGTGTACCGCGACCCCCGGTCAGGCGGCTTCAGTGCTGCAAGCTCGTAAACTTGCCGCAGGGACGAGCCACCTCGTGAGGACTGTATGGCGCTGAATCCGTACGAATCGCCGCGAGGGAGGATGCGTGCTCGCGCCGAGACGACGAGACGTCAGTTCC
Source organism: Candidatus Dormiibacterota bacterium (assembly GCA_963708605.1). GTDB lineage: Bacteria > Chloroflexota > Dormibacteria > Aeolococcales > Aeolococcaceae > Palsa-851. Next base: position 365 of record CAVPTG010000004.1, read on the forward strand.
TGATGATCATGGGAGGCCTTGCGGCCGCCGGCGCGAGCCTGCTCGGAGGCATCAAGGTCCTCGGATTCATGTTCCCCCAGGCGTCGGGCAATGCGCCCGCCCTGTTCAAGACGTCATTCACATTTGCGCAGCTCACCGGCGGTGTCGTGAACGGCAAGGCCGTGACACCCGTCAACGTGCTCTCGGAGACGGACAAGCGCGTCACCGTGGTGCTTGACGATGCCGGCATCTACGCCGTCTACCTGGTCTGCACGCACCTCGGGTGCACGCCGAACTACGTCACCGATGTGACCACCGGGTCCGGGGTCTCACCATCAGTGGCGAAGGCTCGCGGCGACCGTGCGCCCGACCAGCAGAGCCCCAACGGCTGGGCGTGCCCCTGTCACGGCAGCCGGTACTTCATCGACTCGACGAACTTCTACGGCCCGGCTCCGCGGCCGATGGACTGGGTGAACATCGAGGTCACCCCGGACGGGTTCTTCGCCGTGGACCGAGCCGCGCTGGTCGCGAACTCGTGGCCCTGGGAACAATCAAGCGCCACAATGGCGCCTGCTGGTCGACACGCAGAAGAGCAACGGCAAGACCCTCGGGGTCTAGATGAGGAGGCGGGCTACGCGAATGAGGGGTCTCCGGAGATGAGCGCAACCCCCGGCGAGGCGAATCCGGTCCGCGCGTTCGTCGCGCAGCTCTGGGGATCGGTATTCCGCCACGGTCTGCCGACCAACGACAAGGTGGCAGCTCGCACCGCGCTGACCAACTTCTTCCTGCACATCCACCCGGTGCGTGTGAAGAAGTCCGCCGTGCGTGTGTCCTACACGCTGTGCCTCGGGGGTCTCTCCTTCTTCCTGTTCATCCTGCTGACTATCACCGGGCTGTTCCTGATGTTCTATTACATCCCCTCGGTGGATTCGGCGTACCAGAACGTCAAGGATCTCCAGTTCGTCGCGGTGTTCGGCGACATCATCCGCAACATGCATCGCTGGGCCGCGCATGCGATGGTGATCACCGTATGGCTGCACATGGCCCGCGTCTTCTACCAGGGCGCCTACAAGCCACCCCGCGAGTTCAACTGGGTCATCGGCACCTTCCTGCTCCTGATCACGCTGCTGCTCTCGTTCTCCGGCTACCTCCTTCCCTGGGACCAGCTCGCCATATGGGCGATCACAGTCGGAACCAACATGGCCAAGTACGCCCCGATCGTGGGGCCCTATACCCGATATCTCCTGCTCGGTGGCGACCAGGTAGCACAAGGTGCTCTGATTCGTTTCTACGTCTTACACGTCATCGCCCTGCCCCTGATCGGCTTCCTGCTGATGGTCGTACACTTCTGGCGCGTCCGTAAAGACGGGTTCACAGGAGGCCTTTGATGGCAACGGTCGTCGAGGGAGGACGCGACCCAAGCGGAGCGGTGGCGCCGCGGCCGCGGCCGCCCGTATCCGGACCCGAGCTGGCGAACACCCCACTGGTCATCCGCCGTCGCGAGGACGAGGAGACGGTGGTCACGTTCCCCTACCTCGTCTGGCGGGAGTTCCTCGCCGGGCTGGCTGCGTTCGTGTTCCTCATGCTCGTTTCCATCCAGGTGAACGCGCCGTTGCTGCAGCGCGCCAATACCTCGATCACGCCGAACCCGGCCAAAGCGCCCTGGTACTTCGTCGGCCTCCAGGAGCTACTCGAGCGGTTCCCACCGATCATGGCCGGGGTCGCGTTCCCGAGCTTCGTGATCATCTTCATGATCCTGACCCCCTACCTCGACCGCAACCCGAGCCGCCGCCCCCAGGACCGCAGGGTGGCGATCGTGCTGTTCACCGTCTACGTGTGCCTCGCTGTGGCATTCGTCGTCATCGGTGAGTTCTTCCGCGGCGAAGCCTTCAACTGGGACTGGACACTCATCCTCGGTCACCCGGGACTGAGCTCCCCCGTATGAGGACGAGGATCCTCTTCGTCGGGCTCGGCGTCGTCCTGCTGGGCCTTGTCGGGTGGGCGGCGTTCAAGGATTCGAGCAGCCGGACCTACATCACCATTCAGTCGCAGTACCTGAAGGACTACCCGAGCTCGGACTTCAACGTCCAGGTCCAGCAGCTGTTCCCGGCCTTTCCCCAGGCCACCATCGAGGGGGACACGTACCGCGTCGAACGATGCATCTCCTGTCACGTCCCCGACATCGGCACCATCGGCCCTGTCGAAGCAGCCAAGCGGCTGAGCCAGGACTTCTTCAAATACGAGCCGAATGCCCAGCAGCTGGCCACCGAATACCACCTCAGCGGCATCCATCCTGCGTACATCACGTCCACCGGCGGCAACTACCCGCCGTCGCTGAGCTACGCGGCGTATGGGCCGACCAGCTTCACCCCCTTCGAATACACGCCGTACACGCCGCCGGGCGCAGCGCCGGCCGCCAAGGTGACGGTCCAGCAGCCGGGCCCGCTTCCCGCCTTCCTTGATCCGTCAACCAACTACGGTGCGTCCACGTTCCCGGTGACGGGTCCGCTGGGCATCGACCAGGTCGGCTGCATCGTGTGCCACAACGGCAACCGTCTCGGCCTCGACGAGTCCAATGCGCATCAGAACCTGATCATCAACCCCGTCTACACCTTCACCGAGGGAGCGCAGCTCTACTACGCGAACTGCGCGCGCTGCCATGGCGGACAGGGTGAGGGCGGCGCCGGGCCGCCGCTCAACAACCAGGACCGTCTCGGCTATTTCAACGAGGACTACTACTACCGCTGCATCCAGTACGGCTTCACCGACTTCGAGCACTACGGCAGCATCATGCCCAACTGGGGCGGCATCGCCAGCGACTACAACCCGCAGACCAATCCCCCCGGTCCCGGGGCGGTGCTCAACACCTCACCGGTGCTGACGCAGACGCAGATCAATATCCTCGTCCAGTTCATTCGCCACTGGGAGAGCTACAGCACGCTTCCATGAGAGCAACACAGTGAAACGCCGCAGCACCTTCGCGCGAGACCTGATCGGTACGCTCGTCGTCTTCTTCGGTCTGCTCGTCTTCACCTTCGTGCTGATCTACGGCGAGTTCCTGCTCGAGAACTTCAAGGCCCACTGACGCACATGCCCATACCGTTGCTTGCGCAGCTGTATCCCGGCGAGGCCGGCTGGGGCGACGTTCTCTTCGTCGCCATCTGGTCCTTCGGCACCCTGCTGCTCGCCGCGTACTACGTCTACCGAGCCTTCGTCGGGCGATGACCGTGAGTGCACAACTGGGCGCCCGCGCCCTCGGGACGTGTCGTCGCGCCGATGATGGTGTCTGAGGCGGGAGGGGTCACCCCCTTGCGCCGGCCAAACCCCGGACTGGCCGCCGGACTCTCGATCATCCCGGGGCTCGGTCAGCTGTACACGGGGTCTCCGCGGAAGGCGCTGTACTACCTGTCCTGGACCGTCTTCACGATCGGCCCGGCGGTGCTGCTGATCATGGCCGGTCAGTCGATCGGACACACCCTGCTCACCCACGGTTCGGGCGCGCTCTTCCTGCTCATCGCGCTCGTCTCGGTGTTCGCGTTCATCGGCCTGTTCCTGGCCGGCCTGTTCATCTGGGCGAGCTCGATCATCGACGCCTACCAGAGCGCAGTCGCGATCGCCGCCGGTGACACCACGCGCGCCGCGCAACGCAGGATGTTCCGGCTGTGAGCTCCGGAGCGCCCAGGTCGCTGCTCGGGCGGCTGCGGCGGCGCCAGCGGTCGGCGGCGACCGGTGAGGTGCTCCCCGACCCCTCGGTGCCACCCGGAAACCGCGGCTCGTGGGACCGCGCCGCACTCGTGAATACCGACATCACCGAGCTCGTGAAACGCCAGATCAACACCAAGACCAAGATATGGCAGCGCTGATCCTGCCCCCGCGACCGTGGGCCGGAGAAGGCTCGGATTGCCCGCCTGAACGCCGCTATGCGATCATCCTGCGTCGCGGATGAACCTGCTCGCAGCGTCCACCTGTTGTGTCAACAATGCCGGCGCTTTCGGCGATGGTGGCACGATCAGCGACCGAGCGCTCGGCGTCTACACCGCCGTGTTCTGGGCCTCGGTGGTGCTCGGTGTCATCGTCACGGCACTGCTGCTCTATGCGTTCGTGAAATTTCGTCGTCGCAGCGACTCCGACGACCCCCCGCAGTTCCACGGCAACACGAGGCTCGAGATCGCCTGGACACTGGTTCCGCTGGCGACGTTTCTTTCGCTCTTCGGCCTGACCGCGGCGAACATGCCTTTCATCAACAACACTCATGCGGGCACCCAGTACACGGTCACCGTCATCGGACAGCAGTTCAGCTGGACGTTCGACTACGGCGCGAGCAGCAGCGGTAAGCGCGTCCGCAGCTTCGGGACGCTGTACGTGCCCGAGAACACCGATGTCGCGCTCGACATCGTGTCCACCGATCCGCCGTGCAATGCGAGCCCATCGGTACCGTCGGGGAGCACGCTGGCCGCGGCGATCTCCAGCCAGGGATGCGGTGTCAACCACAGCTTCTTCGCGCCCGCGCTCGGCCAGCAGATGAACGCGATCCCGGGTGATGTCAACACCGCGCCCATCGATGCCCGTCAGGGGACGTACTACGGGCAGTGCACCGAGCTCTGCGGCGTCGGCCACGCGCAAATGACATTCGACGTCATCGCGCTGCCCATGAACCAATTCCAGTCGTGCGTGTTCGGGAATCCCAGTGGCTCGATCGACGCGACCAGCAAGTCGTGCACTCTCGGAGGATCCTGATGGCGGTCATGGACGCGACGCTTCCACGGGCACGCTTTGCCCGCGTCGACAAGTCGAAGGGCGTCCTCGGCTGGCTGACCACGGTCGACCACAAAAAGATCGCGATCATGTACCTGTTCCTGACGTTCTTCTTCTTCCTGGTCGGCGGCGTGATGGCGCTGCTCATCCGCGTCCAGCTGGCGGAGCCGCAGAACACGTTCCTCACCCCCGAGCAGTACAACCAGATCTTCACGATGCACGGGACGACGATGATCTTCCTGTGGATCATCCCGGTGTGGTCCGGCTTCGGCAACTACATGGTCCCGCTGATGATCGGCGCGCGCGACATGGCGTTTCCGCGCATCAACGCGCTGTCGTTCTGGCTGCTGCCGCTCGGCGGCCTGGTGATGTACTCGGGCTTCCTCGTCCCCGCAACCACGCATGCCGGCCTGCTCTGCCCCGGCGGTCCGGGTGACGCGGGATGGACCGGGTATGTGCCGCTCACGGGTGCGCACTACAGCTGCAGCATGGGTCAGGACCTGTGGATCATCGGACTCCACCTGGTGGGTATCTCATCGATGCTGGGCGGCGTCAACTTCCTCGCGACCATCCACAACATGCGCGCCAAGGGCATGACCTGGGGACGGCTGCCACTGTTCGTGTGGGCGCAGGAGATCACCGCGGCACTGGTCGTTCTCGCGTCTCCATTCCTCGCTTCGGGACTGGCGATGAACCTGCTCGACCGTCAGATCGGCACCAACTTCTTCGACCCGGTCAACGGCGGGAGCGCGCTGCTGTACCAGTTCGTGTTCTGGTTCTACTCGCACCCGGCGGTGTACATCATGATCCTGCCCGCGTTCGGGATCATCAGCGAGATCATCCCGGTGTTCAGCCGGAAACCCATCTTCGGATACAAGGCGATGGCGGCATCCATCGCGGCGATCGCCGTGCTCGGATTCATCGTATTCGTGCACCACATGTTCGTGACCGGGCTCCCGCTCGTGGTGCAGACGTTCTTCGCCTTCACGACATTCGTCATCGGGGTACCGACCGGGGTCAAGATCTTCAGCTGGCTTGCCACCATGTGGGGGGGCAGCATCAAATACGACACGCCAATGCTCTTCGCGTGCGGCTTCTTATTGATGTTCCTGATCGGCGGCATCGACGGTGTCTATCTCGGCAGCCTCGCTGTCGACCGGCTGGTGCACGGCACCTACTGGGTGGTTGCGCACATTCACTACGTGCTGTTCGGCGGCAGCGTCATGGGCGTGTTCGCCGCCTTCTATTACTGGTTCCCGAAGGTCACCGGGCGCTTCCTCAACGAGAAGCTCGGCAAGCTGCATTTCTGGTTGATGCTCATCGGCATCAACCTGACATTTCTGCCCATGCACGCCCTCGGGCTGCTCGGGATGCCGCGCCGGATCGCGACGTACCTCGACAATCGCGGCTGGGGCGATCTCAACTCGTTGATCACTTTCGGTGCGTTCGTGATCGCCATCTCGGTCACCGTGTTCATGATCAATTTCGTGATCAGCATGCGCGCGCCGAAGACGGCGCCCGATGATCCGTGGGAGGGCAACACGCTCGAGTGGGCGACGTCGTCGCCGCCACCGGCATGGAACTTCGACGAGGAGCAGGAGGTGCTCAGCCTGAGGCCGGTGCGCGACCGGCGCATCGCCCAGAAGAAGGCAGCCGCATCCGGAGCGCCCGCGTAGGGCTGGTGGCACCGTGATCCCGGCGCGGCCGTCGGCAGGGTTCCGCCGCCTCGCGGTGTGGACGGCGATCCTCACGTACCTGTTGATCGTGTGGGGCGGCATCGTCCGCGTCAGCGGCAGCGGCAACGGGTGTGGGACCACCGATCAGTGGCCGCTCTGCCACGGGTCGCTGCTGCCCGCCTGGCAGATCAACACGCTCATCGAGTTCACGCACCGTTGGATCGCCTCGATCTGCACCCTGCTGGTGATCATCCTCACGGTGGCGACGTGGATCTGGCACCGGCATCAGCGCCGGATCCTGGTCGGCACCAGCATCGCCGCGGGGCTCTTCGTCGTGCAGATCGCGCTCGGAGCGCTCGCCGTCGAATACAACCTGCCGGGCGGCGTCGTGATGATCCACCTCGCCAACGCTCTCCTCCTGTTCGCGGTGCTCATCTACGTGGCGGTGGTCGCCTGCACCGTGGGAACCCCTGGTCGGAGCCCGAGCCTCTCTGCCGCACTCGCGCCCTCGGTCAAATGGCCCGTGGCCATTGCGGTGGCCGGCACCTACCTGGTGGCGTTGAGCGGTGCGTTCGTCGTCGAGACCGGGTCCGGAGGTGGGTGTACCAGCTGGCCGCTGTGCGGTAGCGGCTTTTCCCTGCCGTCGGGCCAGGCGGCGACCATCAACGTCGCCCATCGTGTGGTCGCGCTCGTCGTCGTCCTGCTGCTCGGCGGACTCATGGCCACGGTCGCCCGCCGGCGACGTGGCGACCGCGTGGTCCGCATCGGCGTGATGGCGGTGAATCTCCTGCTCGTGCTGCAGGTGGCCGCTGGGGCGCTGGTCGCAATCCTCGGGCTCCCCGCATGGGTTCGCGGCCTCCACATCGCGCTTGCGTCGCTGCTCTGGGGCTCGGTGGTCCTGGTGGCGGTGGTGGGCAGCATCCCGATGAACGAGCCAGTCGCCGCGGCCACGGCGCCGCACCGCGGTGAGACGCTCCTGCCGCAGTCCAAGGTGGCGCAGTCGTGACCGTCGCAGTCAGCCTCGAGGTCCTTCCGCGCCGCCGCATCGCCGACGTCGCACGCGACTACGTGGCGCTCACCAAGCCTCGTGTGATCCTCCTGCTCGAGGTCACCGCGGTCGCGGCCATGGTGATCGCGGATCGAGGGTGGCCGGGCTGGCGTCTCGTCCTCCTCACCGTCGCCGGCGGCTGGCTGGCTGCGTCCGGCGCGAACGCGATCAACTGCTGGTTTGACCGTGATATCGACCAGACCATGGGGCGGACCCGGACCCGTCCGCTCCCCGCCGGTCGGCTCGAGCCTCGTCAGGCACTCGGCTTCGGCGTCCTCCTCGGCGCCGCATCGTTCGCGCTGCTGGCCACCACCGTCAACGTGCTCGCCGCGAGCCTGGCGCTGCTCGCGCTGCTCTTCTACGTGTTCGTCTACACCATGTGGCTGAAGCGCTCGTCGATGCAGAACATCGTCATCGGCGGCGCGGCCGGCGCCATTCCACCGCTGGTCGGCTGGGCGGCGGTGACCGGCAGCCTCGACATCACCGCGGTCTTCCTTTTCGCGGTGGTTTTCTACTGGACGCCACCCCACTTCTGGGCGCTCTCGCTGCTGATCAAGGGCGATTACGCCCGCGCCGGAGTCCCCATGATGCCGGTCATCCAGGGTGATCGCCAGACCCGCTACCAGATCGTGCTCTACACGATCGTGCTCTGCCTCGTCACCGTGCTCCCGCTGCTCACCCGGTCCTTCGGGGCCGTCTACCTCGGGGGTGCGGCGGTGCTCGACGCGATCCTGCTGGCCGACGCCGTGGTGGCCGCCCGGCACCCCACGGCGCGCTCGGCGCGCCGGCTCTTCTACCATTCAATGATCTACCTGGCTCTGCTCTTCGCGATCATGGCGATCGACCGCGTGACTGGGCTCTGAGGAGGACGCGACCATGAACCGAAAGCTCGCCCGCAGGAACATGCGAATGGGCGTCGCCATGTTCATCATGCTGCTCATCCTCATGGGCGCGGCGTTTGTCTGGGCGGCGATCTTCCTCGCGGTGACCAAATGAGGTCGGTCGAATGAGCGACGACGCGGTCGCAACCGCGACGCACGACGAGGACGCCGAGCACGAGCATCCTCATCTGCCGCCGCCCAGCTTCGTCCCGATCAACCTGGCGCTCGCCCTGGCGATCACCCTCACTGGGTTCCTCACCGACATCCGCGCGGTCGTCGGACCGGCGATGTGGGGCATCGGGTTGATCTATCTCATCGTCACGCTTTTCTTCTGGGCTCGCGGGGCGAGGAACGAGTATCTCGAGCTCCCGGAGGACGGAGGGCACTGACGGCACATCTGGGGTTCGGCGACTGGACGTGGGATCCCACCGTCATCTGCGGCCTGGTTGCAGTGGCCGCCGGATACATCATCGCGATGCGCCGCGGCACGATCGGGCCGGAGGACGATGTCACCCCGTGGTTTCGCCATCAGCGCTTGCGTCCGGTGCTCTTCTTCACCGGGCTGCTGCTGACCTTCGTCGCCCTGGAGTTGCCAATCGATCGAGGCGGCGACCTCTATCTGTTCTCGCTCCACATGGTCCAGCACATGCTGCTGATGATGGTGGCGCCGCCGCTGCTACTCCTCGGCATCGCGGGCGCGCGGCCCGCAGCTCGAGACCGACACACCACCCTGCGCACCGTCTGGTGGGCGGTCACCCGCCCATGGCCCGCGGTGCTCATCTTCAACGCGGTGCTGCTTCTCTGGCACATCCCGTCGCTCTACGACACGACCCTGACCACCGTCCCGGTGCACATCGTCGAGCACCTGAGCTTCATCGCCGTCGGGATCATCCTGTGGTGGTCGGTCGTCGACCCGATCCGCGACGAGCGCACGGCGAACGTGAATCCGCTGACCAAGATCGCCGCGCTGACGATCGCGGGTATACCACCCACGGTCCTGGGCATCGTGTTCGCCCTCGCATCCGCCCCGCTGTACGGCTTCTACCAGCAGGCGCCGCGGCTCTGGGGACTGTCCGCCCTCACCGACCAGCAGTACGGCGGCGTGATCATGCTCGGCGTTGGGAACATCGTCTATTTCATCGCAATCATCGTGGTCTTCATGGGCCTCTTCTCCGACCCGGGCAGGGACGAGGAACTGGCTGCGGATCGCATCGCGGAGGCGCTCCGCTGAATACCGACGCGTCCCGGCGAACTCATCCTTTAACATGCCTCCGGAGATGCATATGAGTCACTTGCGCACGCTGGCGGTCGGCCTGGGAGTGTGCGTCGTGGTCGGCGTCTTCGCCTGTGGCAACGGTCAGCCCGGCGGTGGCTCCAGTGGTCCGGCTGCAGCCTGCAATGGTTCGGCCGCGGTGAGCTCGCTCGGCACACCCGCAATAACCATTCAGGCGACTGACAACCTCGTATTCGTCCCGGATTCGACGCCGACCGCGGTAGGCGACGTCATCGAGTTCAAGAACACCGGCCAGCAGACGCACACCGTCACATTTCAGGACAACAACGACGGGTGCCTGACCGACAACACGCTTGGCGCAGGCGCGACCTGGCAGGTCAAGTTCACCCAGCCGGGCACGTACAACTACCTCTGCACCATCCATGCACCCAACATGAAGGGCGTGATCAAGGTAACCGGCTCGGCCGCCGCGGCGACCTCCGCGGGAGCGACGCCCTCGGCGTCAGGCACCCCCTCGCCGGCCGGCTAGCTCTCCGGGCTTTCTTCCTCAAGCGGCACCGGTGTGCCCATCAGCCGCACGGGGGCCGAGGTGCACGTCCCCGGCGAGAAACCGATGCGTCTCACCTGACGCTTCCACCCGCAATGCGCCGTCGTCATCCACGTCGACCGCGACGCCGCTGAGCATCCCCGTCGGAGTGCGCACGGACACCGGTCCACCGAGGCCGACCGCGTGACGACGCCAGTCGCTCAGGAGCGCGCCGATCCCGCCCTGCTCGAGCATGGCGATTCGGTTGCTCAGCACAGTCCCCCATGCCATCAGCAGCTCCTCCGCGCTCGGCGGGGTCTCCACCAGTGTGTGCAGGCTCACTCCCTGAACGCCGTCGTCGAATGACTCCACGCGGAGATTCACGCCCACGCCGAGCGCGAGGGCAACGCGGTGCTCCCCGCCCGCAGCGGGCTCGACCTCGCACAGGATTCCCGCCAGCTTGCGGCCGTCGACCAGCACGTCGTTCGGCCACTTGAGCGCGGCTGCGAGGCCGTGGCTGGTCGCAAGCGCGTCAACGAGTGCGAGCCCGGCGGCAAAGGGAACGCCGCCCGCCACAGCAGGGGAGCGCCGAACCAACACCGACGCGAGCAGCGCGGAGCCGGCAGGGGCGACCCACTGCCGTCCCTGGCGCCCGCGCCCCGCGGTCTGCTCCGCCGCGAGACAGGTGTATCCCTCGCCTGCACCCTCGCGAGCCGCCCGGAGGACGACATCCTGGGTGCTCCGGGTGCGCGCCACCCGCAACACTCGAAGAGTCGGAAAAGGCGCTTCTGTCGGAAAACGCGCTTCTTGACCGGCTCGATCCTGCGACATACGATGCAACTTATTACAGGGATAGAGGTTGTGAGGGTGGTGGTCTGATGATCCAGGAGACTTGCGTGGAGATCGGCGAGCTGGAAGCTCGCTGGACTTCGCTGCGTGAAGCACGCAACGCGCGGCGGCAGAGGATCCGCTATATCGATGAGCTCATCGACCAGTTCGAGAAGCTCAATCTGGCCGATGAGGTCGAGGTGCCCTACGAGCTCGTCGGGCGCGCCGTTGCCCTGGTGAGCAACGACACGCACCTGATCGGACGGTCACCACGGGAGCTGCAGATCTCGGAGTGGATGGATGCGCTCTATGAGGTCCAGGACAGCCTGATGTTCGCCTCAGAGGAAGATTCCGACTGAGCCCTATACTGGCAACGGTTGCCCCGGCGAGCCGCGACGGGCGCCCGTAGCTCAGTTGGATAGAGCGCCGGCCTCCGGAGCCGGGTGCGGGGGTTCAAGTCCCTCCGGGCGTACCAGCCTCTAATTGCGGAAGAAGTCGCCAGGGCGCGGAGCTCGCAGCTCAACCCGCGCGTCGGTTGGGAGTTGCGCCTGGTAGCCGTGGCTCGCGCGGACCGCTGCCGGGATCGCGCCGGCGGCGAGTTCCCCCATCGCCCAGGCTTCGCGGCTCTGGCGCTCGTCAGCGACCGAGAAGAACGGCCGGGATGCTCCGAGCCGGGTGAGCCAGGCGTTGCCTTGAGGTTTCATGGAGTTCGCTCGCTCATACCGGTATACGAGTTCCGCTGACGGATTGCAAGCCACGGTGTCTGACGGCCGCCGTCAGGCTGAATGCGCGGCATGGCTCGGACCGCATGTCCATCAACTCTGAGCAATCTCCCAGGTCAAGCCCACGGCGTTCTCACGGGCGGGCGCGACGCTGATCAACGTCAACGTCAGTCCACCCAGGAGGTACAACACCATGGACGGCGACCAGTTCATCCCACCGCCCCCGCCGCCGGAAGAGCCGGCCAAACGGAGGACGGGTATGCGCAAGATTGCGGCGACGGCGCTGCTCTCGGTCGGGTTGCTCGCCGGCACGGGTGTCGGCAGCTTCGTGATCGCGCACGCCGCGTCGAGCACCATGGCGTCGAGCAGCGCCGCATCTCTCACGGCGAGCACCGCGACGCCGTCACCGACGACGCCGGCCACGAAAACGCCCTCGACGACACACCAGTGTCCGAACATGAGCGGCTCGACGACCACGGGCTAGCCTCCCTTCCTCCCCCTCAGGGCGGTCCGCCGGATTCCGGCGGGCCGCTTTTCACCACCACTCGAAGGGTCGCCCGTCCCAGGCGTCGAGGACTGGGAAGGTCGGATCCGCGGCAAGCTCGATGACCCGGTGGCCGAAGGCGTCGACCTCACCTTCGCTCAGCAGCCGGAGGAGCCTGGACCGCAGCGCGGTCATCCGATTCGCGTCGCCGGCCAAATCCTGCACGCGCCTGGCGAGTTTGGCAGGGAGTTGCGAGCCACCCAGCGCGATCAGCGCGGTGCGCTGGCGCGGGTAGGGGAGAAAGCTCAGCGCGTTGTCGATGGCCTTCACGCTGGGACCGTCGATCACCAGCAGGTGCGTGCGCTTGCGGTCGGCGTTGTTGATGAGCACGTCGAGCAGGGCGACGGCCTGCAGCTGCGATTCGAGCTTCTCGGCTCGCTCAGCTGTCAAGGGTTCCTCGAGCACGTGAACGAAGCGCTGCACCGACCCCGGTCCCAGCGGTCCGTCACGGAGCACCGTCACCGGGACGCGGTGGAGCCCGAGAGCGGCATCCACGATGTACGCGGCAACCTCGCGCAGATACAGGGTCCGGCGGGGGAAGTCCCAGAGGGGCCGCTCGCCGCGAACCGGCTTGTAGACAGCGCGAAGCGGCTCGGTGGGAGCCGCCGGGTCGGGTGCCTCGAGCTCGATGAGGAAGACCGCGTTGCTTCCGTATACGACCTCGGCGATCCGTTCGACCGGAGCCTCGGCGAGCGTCTTCGCCACGTCAACGTCGCGGGGCGCAGCGCCGTCCGTGGGGCCTGGTGCCATCGCGGCCTCGAAGCGTTCGCGCAGCGATGGCGCCGCGGCGGTCTCATCGTCGCCTGCAGGAAGTGCCAGACCCGGGATGGGATCGAGATGCGGGCGTCGAGGCCGCCTCATGCGATCCCTGCGCCGCGGCGCGTCCTGGCTCACCTGAGTCCCACAGATGCCGAACGCGCGGTCAGCTGCTCCGGCGGGCCATCACGATGGTGACGGTCGCGGCCAGGCCTACCGGGATCCCGATCAGGAGGGTGACGAAGAAGACCTCCATGTCGGTCACGTCGACAGCCCACGCAATGGCGAGCACAACCGCGACCCCGAGCGCCACGAGCAGCCCGATCAGCCAGCCGCGACGGTTCGGCGCGCGCTCGACGCGGCCGGCGATCTCGACGACCGGGGCGGCCGGTTGGGCATCCTCGTACCAGCGCCGATGCGCGGCGGGAACGACCTCGCTGTCCGGGAGATCTGCGCGGTCCAGCGCGGCCCACCACGTTGGGGCGCCGTCGTTTCGTCGCTGGCCGTAAGGCCGGGCAGATCGAGAAGACTCGTCGGACATGGAGCCTCGTAGTACGACGGCTGACCACGACGGCCGCTCAACTGTGACGGAGAGTGTGAGGAGCGGTGAGGAGATGATATCGCCTGGGGTTCGGCGACGCTACTCCGGCGAGTCGAGAGTTGGTCTGCATGCCGACACAAGCCGTCCGGTTTCGCTCCCTGCGATCGCTGCAACTCGCGCAGCGCGCGTGCACGCGCTGCGCCGACGCGGGCTTCATCGCCCGAGCCCACCCAGTGTTCAGCGGCCGCGCCGGCCAGCACATCCTGCTCGTCGGCCAGGCGCCGGGACCGGTCGAGCACGATCAGAGCCGGCCCTTTGCGGGACGTGCAGGCCGGCAGCTGATGCGATGGCTGGTTCGCGGTGGCTTCCGCGACGAGGACGATGTGCGCGACCGCATTTACATGACCGCGATGACCACGTGCTTCCCCGGTCGCCGACCGGACGGAGCCGGGGACCGAAGGCCCAGCGCGGCCGAGGTGGCGCTCTGCGCACCGTGGCTCGACGGCGTGCTCGCGCTGCTCCGCCCCCGGCTCATCATCCCGATCGGCTCGCTGGCACTCGAGCGATTTCTCCCGGGACAGCGGCTCGAAAGCGTGATCGGCGCCGCGTTCGCGTCGACGGGGGTTGCGGTCACCGGCGCGCCTCGGGCAACGCCGGTGCTCGTTCCCCTGCCGCATCCCTCAGGGCAGAGCAGATGGCTGAACGATCCCGCGCGACTGGCGCTGCTGGACCAGGCGCTGCTGACGCTGCGCGAGATGGTCGCATGGGCCGACGCGGCCGGCTGAGCCGCCACCAGCCGATCGACTTTCGTCGACGAATCGCGATGCTATCATCGGTTCTCGCACTTGCTGTGACGGGGAGAAAGGTTGCGCCAACGTGACATTCGGCGTCGTGGGAGCGCACCTCTGATTCGCGGTGAGGCCACCTCGCCGGCTGAGCCGGCCGTCAAGAACGCCGAGGACATTCTCGAGCGCATCTTTGCGCCGACACCCAAGGCGAGTCCCGCGGAGCAGGCCGAGCGCGCGCTCCGGCGGCCCAAGCAGCTGATCTACTGCGCGCTGAGCAACCGCAACTTCTACTGGCGGCAGCACATCACCAAGTTCGTCCTCGACGAGGGACAGGTGCCGATCGTTCCCTTCATGCTCTTCGACTACTACCTCGTCCACACCGTGCCCAAGGACGTGGTGCGCGAAGCGTTCAACAATCTGATCGTGCGCTCCGATCAGATGTGGGTCTTCGGCAACCCGTCGCTCGGCGTGAAGGTGCAGATCGGCATCGCCAAGCGGCTGAAGAAACCGATTCGCTACTACGACATCACCGACATGCCCTACCGAGTCGTCAGCGTCCCCGAAGCGATGTTGCGCGAGGAGTGAGACACTGAAGACATGACCGTCCTGCTGATCGTCGTGATCATCCTCGTCCTGATCGCGCTGTACGTCGCGTACCGGTTCAACCGTCTGATCCGTTTGCGCACTCGAACCCAGGAAGCGTGGTCGGACATCGACGTGGAGCTGAAGCGCCGGTACGACCTCATCCCCAACCTGGTCAACACGGTGCAGGGCTATGCGGCCCACGAGCGCGGTGTGTTCGAGGCGGTGACTGCTGCGCGCAGCAACGCCCTGGCTGCATCCAAGACCGGCGATCCGGCAGCCATGGCCGGCGCCGAGGATGCGTTGACCAGCTCGACGCGGCAGCTGCTCGCCGTGGCCGAGAACTACCCGCAGCTCAAGGCATCCGAGCTCTTCCTGAACCTGCAGGAGCAACTCACCAACACCGAGGACAAGGTCGAGTTCTCGCGGCGCTTCTATAACGGCAACGTGCGCGATTTCAACACCGCGCTCCAGACGTTTCCAACCAGCATCCTCGGCCAGATGCTGCACTTCCAGCCGTTCGCGTTCTTCGCCGCAGCCGACTCCGAACGTGCCGCCCCGACGGTGTCGTTCGCTCCTCAGGCGCCGACGGCCGCTGCCCCGCCGCCGCCTTCCCCGGCGCCGCCCGCCTGACGTTGCCGGAGCGACGATCGGCGTGACGAGCGTTCCCGAAGTCCTCTTCGTCTGCGTCCACAACGCGGGACGCTCACAGATGGCCGCTGCGCTGCTGAACCATCGCGCTCAGGGAGCGGTGCGCGTTCGCTCGGCCGGCTCCGAGCCGGCGGACAGCCTCAATCCGGCAGTCGTGGAAGCCATGAGCGAGATCGGCCTCGACATCAGCGAGGAGTTTCCCACGCCGATCACCGATCAACTCGTGTCCGCAGCTGACGTGGTCATCACCATGGGGTGCGGTGATGCCTGTCCGTTCTACCCCGGAAAGCGATACCTGGACTGGGAGCTCGACGACCCGGCAGGCAGGCCACTCGCCGAGGTCCGGAGGATTCGCGACGAGATCGACCGCCGCGTCCAGAGCCTTCTGACCGAGCTCTAGGTTTCCTTGACCTGCATCATCGCCTGGAGTGCCGCGATGCGCTCCTCGATCGGCGGATGCGTGTCGAAAAGGTGATGCATGAAGCCGCCGTGATGCTGCAACGGATCGTCGATGCACATCGCCGCGGTGGCGTGGGTCATCTTCGCGAAGGGCTTGTCGTTCTGCTGGAGCTTCTGCAGCGCGTGGAGCAGACCCGCGGGGTTGCGTGTCAACTCAACGCTGCTCGCGTCGGCGAGCGACTCGCGCGAGCGTGACAGTGCGAACTGCATGAGCGGACCGACGATCACGGCCACCACGGAGAGCAGCGCCGCCGCGGCGACGAGAATGATGATCAGATAGCCGCTGTCGCGATTGTTGCCGCCGCGGGTGAAGAACAGCGAGCGCCACAACAGGCTCGCGAGCAGCCCGATGAGCGCGACCGAGGTCGCCACGATCAGCACCAGCCGGACGTCGAGGTTGCGAATGTGGCTCATCTCATGGCCGATCACACCCTCGAGCTCTTCGCGATTCATGATCGCGAGCAACCCGGTTGTCACCGTGATCGCCGCCTTCTTCGGGCTCGTGCCGGTGGCGAAGGCATTGGGCGAAGGGTCGTCGATGATGTAGACCTGCGGCATCGGCAGCCCATCGCCGATCGCCAGGGTGGACACGATGTCGTAGAGCACCGGCGCCTGCTGCTGCGTGACGGGTTGCGCGCCCGAGACCGCGAGCACAGTTGCCTGGCCGAAGGTCAGCGACCAGAGCACCACGAGGCCCGCGAGGATCGCGGCGATGATGATGCCGGAGATGCCGCCGCTCGCGCCCGAGGCGATATAGCCGATCACATAGCCGATCGCTGCCCAGATGATGAAGAAGGCCGCGACCACGATGACGCTCTTGCGCTTGTTGCGCGCGATCTGGTGATACATCGAGTTCACTATGCCACGGCCGATGCCGGGGCAAACCGATGTTCAGGCTCAGGAGTCCGACGAAGAGTCGGATGACGACCCCGATGAAGAGTCCGCCGGCAATGGGGCGAACAGGCCGGTCGGGTGAGGTCAGATCAGGCCGGCGTAGCGCTCCCGGACGGCGCGGAGCGAAGCGGGAACGGGAGTCAGCTCTGGAGCCCGCGAGGCGACGCAGTCGGCGGTCTTCAACCCGGCGCCGGTGATGTAGGCCACGACCGTCTCGTCTCCCATCCATCGGCCCGCCCGGGCGAGATTACGCAGCACGGCCACGGTGACCCCGCCGGCGGTCTCGGCGAAGATGCCCTCACTCGCGGCCAGCAACTCGATGCCCTGGACGAGCTCGTCCTCGGTGACGCTCGACACCACGCCGCCCGTCTCTCGAGCGATACGCAGGACGTCGGCACCGTCGGAGGGGTTGCCGATCGCGATCGAGCGCGCGATCGTCGACGGCCGGACCGGGACGACGGTCATCTCACCGGCGGAGAACGCGGTCGCCACCGGCGAGCAGCCAAGCGCCTGGGCGCCGGTGAGGCGTGGCAAACGTGTCCCGCTCTCGACCAATCCGAGATCGATCAACTCCCCCGCGGCCTTGCGGTGCTTCACGAACTGGCACCCGGAGGCCACCGGCACGATGATCTCGTCGGGGAGGCGCCAGCCCAGCTGCTCAGCGGTCTCGAACGTGAGCGTCTTGCTCCCCTCGCTGTAGTAGGCGCGAAGGTTGAGGTTGCAGAACCCCCAGTCGACGCAGTCCGCAAGCTCGGTGCAGAGTCGGTTGACGTCGTCGTAGCTCCCGTCGACCGCGATGATCGTAGGGCGAAAGATCGAGGTCCCGATCATCTTGGCCGGCTCCAGGTCGCTGGGCACGACCACGACGGCGCGCAGTCCGGCGTGCGCCGCATAGGCAGCAACCGAGTTCGCGAGGTTGCCGGTGCTGGCGCACGCGATGGTGGTGAGCCCGTGCTCGCGCGCCCAGGTGGCGGCGACGCTCACGACGCGGTCCTTGAAGGATCCGGTGGGGTTCTGGGTGTCGTTCTTCAGGTAGAGATTGCGCAGCCCCAGCTCTGCGCCGAGGTTGCGGGCGTGGATCAGCGGCGTGAAGCCCTCGCCCAACGTGATCGGCTCCGCCTCCTCGAGGTCGACCGGCAGGAGATCGCGATACCGCCAGATGCTCGGCGGGCCGGCGGCGATGCTCTCACGTGAGATGCGCCGCGCCACCTCCTCGTAGTCGTATCGAACCTCGAGCGGGCCAAAGCAACGGTCACAGATATTGGTCGCCTCGACCGGGGTCTCGTGACCGCAGGCCCGACAGACCAGACAGCTGACGTGAGCCCCCGACGGGGCTCGACCGTAGCGTTCGAGCAGGCTGATGGTGGACATAAAAAAACCTCCCGGGCTTGTGGTCCGGGAGGTCTCCAACGTGGGCGCGCGTGCCCCTACGTTCGGAAACCTCCGCGGGGCATGATCATGGTTGCGAGCACAACTCTTGGTGTCAGCACAGTGCGGGCATGCTAGCACGGACGCTGCTTGCGGCTGTCAAGTGGCGTCTTGACCGTAACGCGGGACGGCCATCGCACGGTATTCGTCGTCGTTGGTCTTGTTCGAGGTTGTTGGCGTCGGCAACGCGGCTGAATACCACAGAGCCCACGCTCAGATGCGACGGATGAGATCGCGCTCCACCCGCTCGCGCGCCAGCGCGACCACCGGATGCAGCGCGTGTCCGCGCAGCGCCTGCTCCATCTGACGGAGGAGCGAGTAGAGGCTCTTCACCGCCTTCACCACGTCACCGGTATCGGCTCCCGGCGGCGGCTCGATATCAGCCAGAGGCACGCCCGACGCCCACTCATATGCCGGCCGTATCTGTTCGAGCGAGAGCGGCGGCATGGTCTCGAGCCCATGCTCCCGTTCGAGCTCGACGAATCGACGCATGGCGCTGCGCAGGCGGCGATGCCGCTCCTCGATGCGCGGAGTCGGAAAGTGGCGTCGTGATGGCTGGGGCCGCTCGCGGCCGCGGTCCTCGGCGACGAGGCTGACCAGGGTCGCGGCGAGCTCCTCCGGCTTCAGCCCGTCGAGAACCCCGGAGGCAATCGCGTCGGCGACCAGCAGCGAGCTCTCGCCATAGAGCGAGCCTGCGAGACGCCCCAGGTCGGTCGGCGTGTCGCCGTCGAGGAAGCCGGCAGCGCGCAGCACCGCGCGATGGGCCCGGAACTCCTGGCGGAAGCGATGCTGGGCTCGCTCGAGCTCCTCCTCGGCGCCGGCGAGGGTCGTCTCGATGTCGGCGATCCGGTGGTGATGGGCACGATGCTCCCCGAAGTAGGGGCAATTGCGACACGGCGATTCGTTGAGCCGGTCCTGCAATGACCGCGTGGTCCTGCGCAGGGCCTCGTAGCGCTGCCCGGGATCGGATCCCGCCTTGCCGTACCGGCCGCGGCGCGCATCGGTCCAGTGCCCGCGCCTGACCCGCCGCAGCGCGACCTGGGCCTCGCCGAGCTGTGTCGTTGTGGTGAGGTACGAGGTCAGCGTCCGCTCGGTGCACGGGACCCGCGGGTGCTGGAACCGGCGCAGCCGGAGATCGTGCAGCTCAGCCTCGAGATTGGCCTTGCGATGCCCCCATCTGGCGGAACGCTCGAGCGCCTGGTACTGCCCGAAAGAGCTGTCGAGGAGGAGCTCGGCCGCCTCCGCGGAGCGCGTGCGCAGCAGGTTGAGCACCATCGTGTACGTCGGGGAGAACTTCGAGTCCACCGCGAACTCGCCGGAGATGGCGGCGTCGTAGATGTCGCGCAGGTCGACGTCACTCTCCTTGAGGATCACTCCGTGCCCGACGGTGTCGATGCCGCGACGTCCGGCCCGCCCCATGAGCTGGGTGAGCTCGCCGCTGGTGAGTGAGGCGAAGCTCACCCCGTCGAACTTGGTGAACGTCGAGATGACGCAGGAGCGCGCCGGCATGTTGAGACCGAGCGAGAGTGTCTCGGTCGCGAACACAACCTTGATCAGCCCCTGCTGAAAGAGGTGCTCGACGGTCTCCTTCGCGTAGGGGAGCAGACCAGCATGGTGCATCGCCAGCCCGCGCCGGAGGAGACGGCGGTCGAGCTCGAGGAGCACGCACTGGCGCTCATCCGCATCGCTGAGCGCCGATATGCGCTCCGTGATCGCGATGTCGATGCGTTCCTTCTCCTCATCACTGGTGAGGTCGATGCCGTGGACGCCGCACCGTTGCAGCGCCTCCCGGCATCCGCGGCGCGAGAAGATGAAGTAGATGGCCGGGAGCATCGAGCGCCGGCGCAGCACCTCGATCACCTGAAGCAGGTCGTTGTCGGGCGCGTGCCGTGCCTCGCGAAACCGCGGCTGCTGCACGGCATCCGCCTGCGCGAGCTCGAGCGTTCCGCGCGCGGCGTTCCCGGCCTTGTCGAACAACGGATGCAACGCGTTGTCGATGGCGAGCCACATCTCGAGCGCGACCGGACGCTCGGTCCTGGTGACCGTCTCGATGGTGCCTCGCAGGCCGGACATCCACGCCGCCACGTCGCCGACGTTGCTGATCGTCGCCGAGAGGCCGATCAAGCGAATGTGACGAGGCGCCTCGATGATCAGCTCCTCCCACACGGTGCCACGAGGGTAGTCGTCGATGTAGTGCACCTCGTCGAGCACGACGTCGCCGACTCGATCGACCCGCGCAGGTTCGTCGTAGAGCACGTTGCGCAGGATCTCAGTGGTCATCACCAGCACAGGCGCGCCGTCGTTGAGCGTGTGCTCGCCGGTGATCAACCCGATTCGATGCTCACCGAAGCGCTCGCAGAGGTCGTGGTACTTCTGATTGCTCAGGGCCTTCAGCGGCGTCGTGTACACCACGTCGGCCGCGTCGGTGATCGGCCGTCGCAGTGCGCCGGGGGCGTCGAGCCTGCGCCAGATCACGTAATCGGCAACAACCGTCTTGCCGCTCGACGTCGGCGCGCTCACCAGCACGCCGCGCGACCGTTCCAGCTTGGTGATCGCCTCACGCTGAAACTCGTCGAGCGTGAAGGGGAGCGTTGCCTGATAGGCCTCGATGAGATCCCGCGTGAGCGGGGCCTGGTCAGACGTGGATCAGCTCGAAATGCGAGCCGAGGACGAGCGCCTCGCCGTGGTCGTCCACGAAACGCAGCACCTTCTGGCACATCTCGTCCGCGTGCCGGCTGTCCGAGCTCACGCACGCGACGCCGATCACGGCCGATTGCCAGAGATCCTGATCAGCAACCTCGGCCACGGCGACGTTGAACGTGTTGCGGAGCTTGGCGGTGAGCGAGCGCACCACCTGGCGCTTGTCCTTGAGGGACTCGCTGTCCGGTACCTGGATCGTGACCGTCAGCGTGCCGATGACCATCATTCGCTACGAGGAGGGGATGGCATCGACGGAGGCGGGCCATCTCGCAGCCGGGGCTACCCCCCCCGGCGAGAGCGAGGGGCGGAACGGCGAAGGCGTTCCGACCCCGTGCCCGCCGCAGTCGATGCCGTCCCCTCCGATCCTCACAGGGCGTCGAGCAGCTTCTGGCGGAGGACCTCCAGCTTCTCGAAGTCGTCCACCGAAGGGCGCGTCGGCGCTTTCGCGGGAAACTTGAGGTGCTGAACCGCGTCCGACAGGATCCGCAGCTCGTCGTCGGTCAGCCGTACCGAGCGCATGTGCGGAGCCGGGGCGGTCGGGACAGGGTGGACTCCATCGTCGTTGCCGCCGGGCGACAGCGGCGCATCGAGCTGTTCGGGCTCATCGGAGCGAAAGAGCTCGTCGCTGCCGCGCAGCTGGGCGCGGCGAAATCCGCGCATCACCGCCGGGCCGCGCGCACCCGCTCGCGTGGACGTTCCGCGCTCCCGGAGACCTCAATGGCGTCGCCGTCCCCCTGATCCTGGGCGATGACGGCTTTGGCGAGGGCCCGATAGGAGCGAGCCCCAGGCGAGTTCGGGGCGTACTCGAGGATCGACTGGCCCGCCAACGGCGTCTCGGCGAACCTGATCGAGGAGTCGACGGTGATCGGAAACACGAGGTCGGGATAGGCGCCCTTGACGAGGTCGAGGACCTCCTGGCTGTGCAGGGTGCGTGACTTGTACAGCGTCGGCAGGATGCCGGCGACACGCAGATGGCTGTTGAGCTTCGCCCGCACGCGATCGATGGTGCGTTGCAGTTGCTGCATCCCCTTCATGCCGAAGTACTCGCACTGCAGCGGGATGATCACGTCCGTCGACGCGACCAGCGCATTGATGCAAAGCAGCCCGAGCGACGGTGGGCAATCGATGACCACGTAGTCGTAGCGGCCGTCGATGGGCTCGAGCTTCTCCTTGAGGATCGAACTCGCGTCCGAACTCGGTGACCAGTTGCAGCTCCGCGCCGCTGAGATCGATGTTGGCCGGGATGAAATCAAGCCCCATCCCATCGGATGAGAGCAGCACGTCGGCGACGTTGACGCGATGGTCGGTGAGGAGGTCGTAGATCGTCCGCTCGAGCTCATCCGGCCGCCGGCACCCCATGTTGATGGTCAGGTGACCCTGGGGATCGAGATCAACCGCGAGGACCTTCGGGCCCGCCTCCGCGATGGCTGCTGCGAGGTTCACCGCGGTCGTGGTCTTGCCGACGCCGCCCTTTTGATTCGCGACCGAAATGATCCGCGTCATGGCCGGCGCGGTGTCAAGAGATCGCAAAGGGAACGGACGCGCCTCACTGAGCAGGTATCATAGCGAACCCGATTGCCTCGCTCGGCCGTGGGTTCGGGGGCGAGCGCGCTCGCAGCGGTCATTGACCCTTGAATCCGGAGTGGTGTTTGGTGTCTGAAGAACGTGTGAAGCCTCGCAGCCTGTTCGTCGACGAGGCTATCGCGCTTGCCCTCGAGAGCCGCTGGCCCGAGGCGCTGGCAGTGAACCAGTCGCTGGTCGAGCGCCATGGCGCCGACGAGGACACGCTCAACCGTATCGGCAAGGCGCTGACGGAGCTCGGCCAGCGCGAGGAGGCGCTCGCCTCCTACTCGGCCTCGCTCCAGCTCAACCCTCTGAACCTGATCGCGCAGAAGAACGTGCGCAAGCTCACCGCGATGCTGGAGAGCAAGAGCACCGCCTCAGGCTCGGCGGCCGCAATCGACGTCGAGCTGTTCACCGAGGAGCCGGGCAAGAGCGCAATCACGGTCCTGAGCGCACCGTCGAAGTCGGCGACCGTCTCGATCGCCCCCGGCGACGTGGTCGAGCTCTACCGGGAGGGGTCGACGCTCCGGGCTCAGACATCGCGCGGGGTCTCGCTCGGCGAGGTCGACACCAAGATCGCCCGGCGGCTGGTTCCCCTCATGGAGACTGGCAACCGCTACTCGGCCGCCGTGGCAAGGCTGGAGGATGAGCGGGTCGAGATCATCCTCCGCGAGACCTATCAGGCGGCCGAAAATGCCCGCAAGTCGTCGTTCCCACTGGCCAAGGGCGGCCGCCGCGAGGAGTTCCGGCCTTACGCCAAGGAATCGCTCCTGTCGTCCCGCGAGATCGACTCGAGCCCGCTCGACGACGACGGCGACGAGGTCGTCGGCCGGCCGGCTGCGGACGATGCCGAGGACGAGCTCGGGGAGCTGGGGATGAGCACCTTCCAGTCCGACGCCGAGGAGACGCCGCCCGGAGCCGACACCGAGGATGACGATGACTCGCGCCCCGAGGACGAGTACTAGCCCCAAGGAACCCAGGGGTCGCACCGTCTCGCACGAGCGGATCGACGGGTATCTCCCGATCGGCGCCTATGGGCTGATCGGGGACTGCCGCTCCGCCGCGCTGGTCGGTCTCGACGGCAGCATCGACTGGCTCTGCCTGCCGCGTTTCGACGATGACGCCCTGTTCGGCCGCATCCTCGACGCTGAGCGGGGTGGGAGCTGGCAGATCCATCCCGACGAGCCGCACCAGGTCCACCAGCGCTACCGCGACCGGACCAATCTCCTCGACACCGTGTTCTCGACCGGGACCGGCGTGGTCGTGGTCACCGATTTCATGCCGGTCGACGAGCACAGCGTCGTTCAGCACGCCAAACCGCACAACCGCGTGCGCGTGGTCCGGCTGGTCGAGTGCCTGGCCGGTGACATGACCATGCACCACGTGTTCGATCCGGCCCCCGGGTTCGCACGCCTGCCGGTGACGCTGAGCATTGAGGACGGGCAGCTCCACGCCGACGCGCAACAACTCCATCTCTGTCTCAGCTCGACTGTCGAGCTCGAGGGTCCGGACAACACCTTTCACCTGCGCGCCTCAGATGCGGTCGCATTCGCATTGCACACCGGGGTGGCGGGAAAATGCGGGGCGAGGCCGTGGAGCGTCGAGCGAGCCCGCGCCCTGCTCCGCGAGAGTCAGCAGTACTGGTGGCAATGGGTTGGTCAGGTCGACTACCGCGGTCCCTATCAGGTGCACGTCTGGCGATCCGCGCTGGCGCTCAAGCTCATGACCTATGCGCCGACCGGCGCCATCATCGCCGCACCGACGACGAGCCTTCCGGAGAACATCGGCGGTGAACGCAACTGGGACTATCGATTCACCTGGCTGCGCGACGCTTCGTTCACCCTCTACGCGTTCTTTCAGCTCGGCCTCGTCGCCGAGGCGACCGCGTATTTCGACTGGCTCACGCACCGTCATCTCGCCGACCGCAAGTCCACCGACATCCCCAACCTCTTTGACCTGAGCGGTCATGCGCACGCCACGGAGCACACGCTCGACAACCTCGAGGGATACCGCGGATCAAGGCCGGTGCGCATTGGCAACGCAGCCGTCAATCAGTTGCAGCTCGACGTGTACGGCGAGGTGCTCGACAGCGCTTACGTGTTCGCCCGCTTCGATGGCAGCATCAGCCAGACGTTGTGGGAAGAGCTGAGCAACATCGTCGAAATCGCGATTGCCCGCTGGGAGGAGCCTGACTCATCGATCTGGGAGGTGCGCAGCGAGCGCCGCCAGTATGTGTACAGCAAGCTGATGTGCTGGGTGGCGGTCGATCGTGGGATCCGCATCGCGGATCGTTACGACTTCCCATACGACAAGCTCGCCTGGCGACGCGCGCGTCTGCGCATCCATCGGGCGATCACCGCACGCGGGTACTCGGAGCACCGCCATTCGTTCACACAGGAGTTCGACGACGACGCGCTCGACGCATCGATCCTGCGCATGATGCAGGTGCGCTTTCTGCGCGACAAGGATCCGCGCTTGCACTCGACGGTGCGCGCCATCGCGCAACACCTCGGCGAGGGTGTGCTCGTCAATCGCTACCGTACGGATGAGAGCGAGGACGGCCTGCGCGGCGAGGAGGGCGCGTTCTTTCTCAGCTCGTTCTGGCTGGTGGACGCGCTCGCGCACGTCGGCGAGCTCGAGGAGGCCGAGCGCCGTTTCGAGCGACTCCTCCACTTCAGCTCGCCGCTCCAACTGTTCTCGGAGGAGGTGGACGTGCGCAGCGGACGGCTGCTCGGCAACTTCCCGCAGGCCTTCACGCATCTTTCCCTCGTGGGCGCGGCGGTGAACATGGAGCGTGCCCGCCAGCGCACGCTCGGCGTCAGGGGACTGCGCAAGCGCTGAGTTCGCAGCCGGACCCTGGACTGCATAAGTATGCAGCTTGACCGTATACTTCTGGGCCGATGGCTCAGACGACACCGCTTCGCGCCGCCGTGGTCGGATCCACCGGCTACATCGGCATGCAGTGCACGGCGCTGCTCGCGGCTCACCCGGACGTCGAGCTCACCCGCGTGCTCGGGCACAGCAGCGCGGGGAAGCGCTACTGCGACGTGGTGCCGGGGAGCCCGGTCGAGCTGACCATCGAGGACAGCCTCGACCCCGGTTCGGTCGACGTCGTGATGGCCGCGCTCCCGCACACGGTGGCGGCCTCGCTGGCTCCGGGCTGGCTCGCCGGCGGTGCGACGGTGATCGACTGCTCGGCGGACTTCCGTCTCCACGACGCTCCCGCCTACCGTCGCTGGTACGGGGTCGACCATCCATCGCCGGATCTGCTCGATGAGGCGGTGTATGCAATGGTCGAGCTCCAGCGAGACCGCCTGGCCTGCGCGAATCTCATCTCGGTGCCCGGGTGCTATCCGACTGCCGCGCTGCTCGCGTGTGTCCCGCCGCTGCGTGCGGGGTTGATCGAGCCGGACATCATCGTCGACGCAAAGAGCGGGGTCAGCGGCGCGGGCCGTGAGGCGAAGGTCGCCAACCTCTTTTCGGAGGTGAACGAGTCGGTGCACGCGTATGGCGTCGCGGGGCACCGCCACAAGTCGGAGATGCTCGAGCAGCTGCACGACGCTGCCGGTGGTGACGTGCAGCTCACGTTTGTCCCCCATCTGATTCCGATGACGCGTGGGATCCTGGCCACCACGTATCTCCGACCCCGTCCGGGCGTTACCGAGACGGACTTCCATGACCTCTACTCGGCGTTCTGCGCCACGAGCCCCTTCCTCGACCACGTCCACACGCCGCCGGCGACCAAGCGTGTGACCGGGACCAATCATGCTGCAATCCATGCGGGCTGGCAGGACGGTACCGCCGTGGTCACGGTCGCGATCGACAACCTCGGCAAGGGAGGCGGCGGCCAGGCCGTGCACGCCATGAACGTTCGCTTCGGCCTGGACGAGACGGCCGGGCTGGAGTCCCGCGTGCTGTGGCCGTGACCGCGCCGATGGCACAGCAATCGCGTGCCGGGGTCTGCGCGCCACTCGGATTTCGCGGGGGCGTCGCCGCTGCGGGGATCCGCGGCGACGGGGAAGAGACGCGCACCGACGTGGCTGTGATCCGCTCGGACACGCCCGCCGCCGCCGCGGGTGTCTTCACTCGCAACACCGTCAAGGCGGCGCCGGTGGTGATCTCACAGCTGACGCTGCGCCGCGGCACGCCGATCTCCGCCGTGGTTGTCAACGCCGGCAATGCCAACGCCTGCACCGGCGCGCAGGGCTTCCGCGATGCTCTGGTGATGTGCACCACCGCGGGTGATGCGCTCGATCTGGACCCAAGCGACGTCCTGGTGTGCAGCACCGGTGTGATCGGCCGCCCCATGCCCATGGACCGGGTCGTGCGTGGCATCCGCGCCGCCGTGCTTTCGATGTCCCCCTCCGCGGGAGGCGACGTCGCCCGAGCGATCATGACCACCGACACGGTCGCTAAGGTGGCCGAGGCCACATTCGTTGCCGGCTCCGTCACCTACACAATCGGTGGCACTGCGAAAGGTGCCGGGATGCTGCACCCCGACATGGCCACCTTGCTCGCGTTCATCACCACCGATGCGCCGATCGATGCGGCGCTGCTGCAGCCGGTGCTGTCGCGCGTCACCGACAGCACGTTCAACTGCGTGACGGTCGACGGCGATACGTCGACCAACAACTCCTGCATATTGCTTGCCAACGGCGCCGCGGGCGGCGCAGCGTTCACGGCGGGATCGAGCGCGCTGGCCGATTTCGAGGCCGCGCTCCTCGAGGTGTGCAACTCGCTCTCGGAGCAGCTCGTCGCCGACGCGGAGGGAGCCACGCGTCACTTTCGGGTCGCGGTCAACGGCGCGGCCGACCCCGGGCAGGCACGCATCGCCGCACGGGTGGTTGCGCAAAGCTCGCTGGTGAAGACGGCCATCCACGGTGGCGATCCCAACTGGGGCCGCATCGTCGCAGCCCTCGGCCGCAGCGGCGCGACCTTCACCCTCGATCGGTGCCGCGTCGCCATCGGCGGGCTCGTCGTCTTCGACCGCGGCGCTCCCGAACCCATCGGGGCCGAGCGAATCCGCGCCGCCCTCGCGCAACCACGTCTCGATATCGTCATCGACCTCGGTGCGGGCGACGGTTCCGGTCACGCGTGGGGCTGCGACCTCTCCGCCGACTACGTGCGCATCAACGCCGACTACACCACGTGATACGGAGCACCCACCACAACCACCATGCCTGAACAGACCATCGACGAGCGGATCCATCGTGCCGAGGTGCTCATCGAAGCACTGCCCTACATCAAGCGGTTCGCCGGGCACATCCTGGTCATCAAGGTCGGCGGTGCAGCGAGCGCCGCGGCCGACCTCGGCTCGGTGCTCGAGGACGTCGTGCTGCTGCGATTCGTGGGCATGCGACCGGTGATCGTGCACGGCGGCGGCCCGGAGATCAGCGCATGGCAGGAGCGGATGGGCATCGAGACGAGATTCATCAACGGGCTCCGCGTCACCGACGCGCCGACCATGGAGATCGCGAAGATGGTCCTGACCGGCAAGATCGGGCCCGACATCGTGGCGCGGATCCACACGCTCGGTGCGGGGGCGATCGGGCTGTCCGGTGAGGACGGCCCGACACTGCTGGTCCGCCCGCGTGCCGGTGCGGATGGCTCCGCCCTGGGTTTCGTCGGCGATGTGGTGCAGGTCAACGCGGAGCCGATCGTCGCGATCCTCGACCAGGGGCGCATCCCGGTGATGGCGTCCATCGGTCTCGGCTACGACGGACACGCGTACAACGTGAACGCCGACACGGTTGCCGCCGAGATTGCGGTTGCGCTCGACGCGACCAAGCTCATCCTCATGACCGACGTCGAGGGCGTCCGCGATGGGAGTGGCAACCTGATCAGCGAGCTCGATGCTGCCCGTGGACGTGAGCTGCTCGCCGCGGGCGTCATCCACAGCGGGATGATCCCCAAGGTCGAGGCTGCCATCCGAGCCACCGACGGCGGCTGCGCGACCCACATCATCGACGCGCGCGTCCCGCATGCACTGCTCCTCGAGGTGCTCACCGAACGTGGGGTGGGCACCATGCTGACCAGGACCGACACGGCATGAGCACACACGCCATTGGCACTGTCAGGCGAACAACAGCCGAGCGCGCGAAGGCCGCGCTCATGGACACCTATCAGCGCCAGCCGATCACGCTTCGCAGCGGCCACGGTGTATGGGTCACCACCGACGACGGGCGTGAGCTCCTCGACATGGTCGCGGGTATCGCCGTGAACGTCCTCGGCCACAACCATGCGGCGCTGCGCGACGCGATCGCCGGGCAGGCGGCGACGCTCGTGCACACCAGCAACCTCTACTACACGGAGCCGCAGCTCGAGCTGGCCGAGCTCCTGGTCGCGTCCGCCTTCCCGTCGCGCGTTTTCTTCTGCAACAGCGGGGCCGAGGCGAACGAGGGCGCCATCAAGCTGGCGCGCAAGTGGGGGAAGGTGCATCGGGACGGCGCGCACGTCATCGTCTGCGCGCAGGGCGCGTTCCACGGTCGCACCATGGGTGCGCTCGCAGCCACCGCGAATCCCCGCTACCGCAAGCAGTTCGAGCCGCTGCCGAAAGGATTCGTGCACATCCCGTACGGCGACCTCGAAGCGCTCGAGCAGTCCATCGACGATGCGACCTGCGCGGTGATGCTCGAGCCGATCGAGGGTGAGAGCGGCGTGGTCCCGCTCGAGCGGGGGCGGCTCGCGGGGATCCGGCGGCTGTGCGACGAGCGCAACGTGCTCCTCATCCTCGACGAGATCCAGACCGGGATGGGACGCACCGGCCGCTGGTGGGCGTACCAGCACGAGGACGCTGCACCCGACATCATGACCGTCGCCAAGGCGCTCGGCGGCGGCATTCCCATCGGCGCGATCCTGGCGGCCCCTCGGGCGGACGTGTTCGAGCCCGGTGACCACGGATCGACCTTCGGAGGCGGGCCGCTCGCGTGCGCCGCTGCGGTTGCGGTGATGCGGGCGGTCGAGAGCCAGGGCCTGGTCAAGCACGCCGCCGACATCGGCGACTATCTCGCCGAAGCGCTGAGCGGGCTTGCCGACCGCGGCGCACCGATCGCCGGGGTGCGCGGCCGGGGCCTGATGCTGGGGATCGAGCTGAGCCGCGACGTCGCCCGCGATGTGGCCGCCGCCGCTCTGGACGGGGGGCTGATCGTCAATGCGATCGGCGAGCGCACGCTGCGGCTGGTCCCACCGCTGGTCATCACCCGCGACGAGGTCGATGAGGCCGTGCTGCGCCTCGGCCGCGCGTTTGACGCCGTGGGCGGCACCGGCGCGGACGGATGAGCGCGACCACAGCCCGGATGATTGGTCCTGCCGCGAAGCCGTCGCGCCATCGCGCCATCCTCGCACTGGTGCGCGCCGGGGTGATCCGCACCCAGGAGGATCTCGTCGCCGAGCTGCACCGCAAGCGGTTCCCGGTCACTCAGGCGACGGTTTCCCGCGACATCCGCGAGCTCGGCCTGCTCCGTGTCCACGACGATGCCGGCCCTCGTTACATGGCGCCGGTCGCCGAGCTCGACGCGGAGCACACCATGCAGCGACTGCGCAATGCCATCCGCGAGCATGTCCTCGGCATTGAATTCGTCGACCTGTTCGGCATCGTGCACACGGCACCGGGATGCGCACCGCTGGTGGGTGGCGCGCTCGACGGCTCGCGCTTCGACGAGGTTGCCGGCACCATCGCGGGGGATGACACGGTGCTGGTGATCGCGCGGTCGCGACCGGCCGCACAGCGCCTGCTGCTTCGCCTCAACTCGATGTCGGAGGCGGACGCGTGACCGTCAGAGAACGCTGCGTCCTCGCATACAGCGGCGGCCTCGATACCTCGGTCGCGATCCGCTGGCTGCAGGAGGAGCTCGGCTACGACGTGATCACGCTGACTGCGGACCTCGGTGAGTCGAAAGATGTCGACGCCGTGGTGACCCGAGCGTTGCGCACCGGTGCGCTCAGCGCTCACGTCGCCGACGCGCGTCGGGTGTTCGTCGATGCCTTCTGCTTTCCGACCCTTGCTGCCGGAGCCCTGTACGAGGGTGTCTATCCACTGGCGACCGCCCTGGCGCGCCCACTGATCGCCAAGCTGCTCGTCGACGTCGCCCGTGAGGAGGGCGCGACCGCCGTCGCGCACGGATGCACGGGCAAGGGCAACGACCAGGTGCGTTTCGACGTCGCAGTGGGCGCCCTCGCGCCCGAGCTTCGCGTGGTCGCGCCGGTGCGCGACTGGGACATGGGGCGCCCCGAAGAGCTCGAGTACGCAGCGCAGCACGGCATCGAGGTCCCGGTCACGAAGGCGTCTCCGTACTCCGTGGATGCGAACCTCTGGGGGCGCAGCATCGAGACGGGAGTGCTCGAGGACCCCTGGGTGGCCCCACCCGACGATGTCTACGAATGGACCGCGCACGGCAGGGCCCCGGGTGTCGTCGTCGAGATCGGATTCGAGCGTGGTGTCCCCGTCTCGATCGACGGGCGGCGGCTCGAGGGCGATCGATTGGTTGGTGAGCTGAACACCACCGCGGGCGCACGCGGTATCGGCCGCATCGACCACGTCGAGAACCGCCTGGTCGGCATCAAGTCGCGCGAGATCTATGAGGCACCGGCAGCGGTGACGCTCCACACGGCACATCACGCGCTCGAGAGCCTCACGATCACGCGCGACGTGGCGCGTTTCCAGCGTATCGTCGGCGATGAATGGGCGCGCCTCGTCTATGACGGTCTCTGGTTCTCGGCGTTGCGCAGCGCACTCGACGCGTTCGTTCAGGAGACGCAGGTACACGTGACCGGCACCGTCCGGATGCGACTCGAGGAGGGCGTTGCTCAGGTGATCGGCCGCCGCGCGGACCGATCGCTCTACAGCGCCGGCCTCGCGACCTATGATCGCGTGAGCGACACGTTCGACCATGCGGCAGCGCGCGGCTTCATCGAGCTGTTCGGGCTGCCGCTGCGCACCCAGACGCGTGTGCAGGGAGCGCTCGAGGACAGCGCGCCACTCCACGTCGAGCGGCGCACCAGACGGCGTGGCGACGCCTGACCGGCGGGCGCGCGCCCCGCGCGCACCGAAGGTGTGGGCGGGCCGACTGAGCGCGCCGACGTCGGAACGCGTCGAGGCGTACACGGCGAGCCTCGCCGTCGACCGCCGTCTCGGCGCCGATGACGTTGCCGGCTCGCGCGCTCACGCACGCATGCTGCGCGCCATCGGCGTGCTCACCGTCGCGCAGCATCGCGCCATCGACACGGGGCTGCGCGCCATCGCGCTCGAGCTGTCGAGCGACACGTTCGTCGTGGCTCCCGGCGACGAGGACATTCACACCGCGGTGGAGCGCCGGCTCTTCGAGCTCGCCGGACCGGTCGCGGGCATGCTCCACACCGGGCGCAGCCGCAACGACCAGGTTGCAACGGACCTGCGCATGTGGGCGCGACGCGCATGCACCGATCTGCTGATTGCGATCGCGGGAATGCAGGAGGCACTCGTGACGCGTGCGGCCGAGCATCGCACGGCACCGATGCCGGGTTACACGCATCTGCAGCGCGCCCAGGTCGTGTCGCTCGCGCATCACCTGCTGGCATACGTTGAGATGTTCGCGCGTGACGCGGTGCGCCTCGGCGCGGCACGCGCAGCGTGCGACGAGCTCCCACTCGGCAGCGGGGCGCTCGCCGGATCGACGCTGCCGCTCGACCGCGACCGCGTGGCCCACGAGCTCGGGTTCGGGCGCATCGCCGCCAACAGCATGGATGCCGTCGCCGACAGGGATTTCGCAGTGGAGATCACCGCCGCCTGCGCGCTGACAATGGTGCATTGCTCGCGTGTAGGCGAGGAGCTGGTGCTCTGGTCGAGCGCGGAGTTCGGTTTTGCGAGCCTCCCCGACAGCCACGCCACGGGCTCGTCCTTGATGCCGCAGAAGAAGAACGCCGATGTTGCCGAGCTCGCGCGCGGAAGGAGCGGTCGCGTGATTGGTGACGTCGTCGCACTGCTCACCACGCTGAAGGGGTTGCCCTTGACCTACAACCGCGACCTCCAGGAGGACAAGGAGCCGCTGTTCGACGCGGTCGACACCACCGCGGCCACCGTCCGCATGCTCACCGAGCTCATCACCGTCGTGCATTTCGACGTCGATGCGATGCGCAGCGCCGCCTCCGACCCCGCACTCCAGGCCACCGACGTGGCCGAGCACCTGGTCGCCAACGGCGTGCCCTTCCGGGAGGCGCACGGCATCGTCGGCGCGGTGGTGGCGCGGACCGTCGCCGCGGGGCGAACGCTCGCCGACCTCGGCCTCGGCGAGTGGCAGGCCGCATCCGATCGGTTCGATCCGAGCGTGCTCGACCTCTTCGATCCCGGCTCGGCGCTGCGCCGCCGCGATGTCCCGGGCGGTCCCGGGCCCCGCTCGGTCGCACGCCAGCTCACTCGCGCCCGCTCGCTCGTCGCCCGAACGCGGAGGGCCGCAGCGGGCGGTTGAGCTCGCGAGCGAACGTATCCTGAAGTCCGTGACCAGAGCCACGCTCATCGTCGGCGATGTCCAGGGTGACGTCGACAGGCTTCGGCAGGCGCTCGGCCCCTACCCTGAGGACGATGTCGACACCGTCTTCCTGGGCGACTTCTTCCAGGGCGGTGAGCCCGGCGCCGGCGGCGGTGCTGCCGCGGCCAGGCTCGCCATGACGCGTCGAAACTCGTATTCGGTGCTCGGCAACCACGACCTCTTCCTGCTCGTGATGGTCGAGCGATCTCGGGGCGGCGACCAGCTCGGCGCCTGGCGGACACGGGACGGGCTGAGCATCGAGGATCTGTGGTTGAGCCGCCGCGGCGACTGGGCAGACCTCGACGCCGTGGCGTCAGACGCCGAGCTCGAGGCGTGGCTGCGAGCGCTGCCCTTCCTCGTCGAGCTCGAGGACGGCACCCTCGCACAGCACACCGACGACGACCGGTATGCCGAGATCGGCGACAGCGTCGACTCGGTCAACTCGGCGGTGCGTGCGTGGCTCGCGACGCGGGGCGGCGCTTTCCAGGCGCTTCGCTACACCATCGGACGGCACGGCTTTGACGACCCGGTGCGGCTGCGCCGGTATCTCGACCACTTCGCCGTCCGGCGCGTGGTGCACGGGCACACCCCGCACTGGGACGACGTGCCGATCTCGTTCCACGGTGGCCTCGCGGTCGGCTATGACGGGCGCTTCTCACGCTTCTGGGGCCGCGCCGAGGGTGAGGAGCCGGGTCCGATCGGGGCGACCGTCGCGATCCTCCCGCCGCTGCCGGTCAGCTCCGCCTGAATGTGATGCGCCTCAGGGGTGGCGGCTGAGCATCTCGCCGAGGCGCGCGATCGGCGGTTCCTGGCCAGCGGTCACGTACGCGGTGACCACCAGCGAGAGGAGCAGCACCTTCAGGGCCCGGAACGGCGCTGCGGCTGCCTGCTGTGCAACCAGGCCCGAGAGCGCGATGCCGTCGATGGCACTGAGGATCGCGCCGGCAAGCTCGCGCGGGGAGACCAGCGAATAGGCGGGGAGCCGCCCGAGCACCTGGCGAAGCTCGATCTCGATCTCATCCATGAGGTGGGTTCGCATTTCGGCACACCGGACCCGCAGCGCCGGGCTGCTCAGGCTGACCGTGTAGAGGTCGATGAGCATGCGGAAGAACTCCGGCTGATCGGCACAGCGCGCTTCGGCGTGGTCGAGACCGGTCACGATGCGTTCCAGCGGGTCGTCCACCGCTTCGACCACCGCCTTCCAGTTGGCGACCATCTGACGTTCGGTGACCATCACCACCTCGAGGAGCAGCTCCTCCTTCGATTCGAAGTAATAGTGGAGGAGGCCCGGCGCGACCTTCGCCTCACGGGCGACGTCCTTGAGCGAGGTCTCGGCGTACCCCCGGCGGCCCAGGACCGCTGCAGCGGCGCGCACGATCTGGCTGCGTCTGCCCGCCTCGCCGGCGTCGACGCCCTGCACGGCTGAGCTGACGTCAGTGGCAAGGATCGTGGCGCTGTCTCTCACGGGTTCAACCTGAACCGCAATGCTAACCTCGCGGGCGCGATCTGGCTGAACTCGAGTCGATGGTGGTTCATGCGGTCACACGCCCGCGGCCACGGCTCTGAGCTCTTCGAGCGACTCCCGGATGAGTTGCGGGAAATCGCGCTGGTTGTCCTCGTCGATCCAGTTCTGAAATGCGCTCCTGAACACCGCGATCGCGACCTCGGCGACGAGGTCCGCTGTGGTGGTTCCGGCTCCGCGCACGCGTAGTGTCCTGGCCAGCGCCCCGGCGAGCGAGGCGAGCTTGATCAGCTCGCGCTCCTGGAGATCGGGATTGGCGGCGATGACCGCCTGACGCTGCTGCGCGAACGCGCGCCGCTGCTGAAGGAGCGCCGCCGCCGCGTCGAGGCCAGCAGCAGCGGCGTCGATGGCCGCAAGGTTCGCAGGCGCCGTGGCGACGGTTTCGACGAGCAGGCGCTCGAGCGATGCCGACCCGGCGAAGAGCACCTCGCGTTTGTCGGCGAAGTGCCGGAAAAACGTTCGCTCCGTGAGTCCTGCGCGCCTGGCGATCTCGGCGACGGTTGTCTGTTCGAACCCGCGCTCGACGTAGAGCTCCATTGCCGCCTGGGCAAGGCGACCCGGCGCGTCTGGCTCCCACCGTCCCATGTGCTCATCCTACGTGATGTCAGCGGCTGACATTGGATGTGCTACCGTGATGGCAGTAACTGACATCACTTGCCGTCTCACACAAGGAGGGTCCTCATGCGTGTCTTCGTCACCGGCGCTTCCGGCTGGATCGGTTCCGCTGTGGTTGCCGAGCTCATCGGCGCGGGCCATGAGGTCATCGGGCTGGCGAGGTCTGACGCCTCCGCCGATGCGATCACCTTCGCAGGGGCGACTCCGCTGCGCGCCACTCTCGATGACCTCGACAGGTTGCGCGGCGCAGCGGCCGCGGCGGACGGGGTGATCCACCTCGCCTTCAAGCACGAGATCGCCTTCTCGGGAGATTTTCAGGGCGCTGCCGACGCGGATCGCCGCGCGGTGGAGACCTTCGGTGAGGCACTATCAGGCTCCGACCGGCCGCTGGTCATAGCTTCCGGGACCCTCGGGATCGCACCCGGGCGCGTGGCCACCGAACGGGACGGGCATGGCTCCGCCGATGTATCGATGGCGGCTCACGGCCCCGGTCCGATGACCCGGCGGAACACTGCGGAGTTCGTGCTCGACCTCGCCTCGCGTGGGATCCGGTCGTCGGTCGTGCGCTTGGCCCCGATCAACCATGGCGATGGAGATCACGGGTTCGCCGCGGCGCTGGTCAGCATGGCGCGCGCCAACGGTACCGCCGGCTACATCGGCGACGGGGCCAACCGCTGGCCATCGGCGCACCGGCTCGATTCGGCGCACCTCTTCCGCCTGGCAGCCGAGCGGGCCCCCGCCGGATCGACGCTGCACGCGGTCGCGGACCAGGGCGTGCCGATCCGCGACATCGCCGAGGTGATCGGGCGGCATCTGCACCTGCCGCCGGCGTCCGTCGCCCCCGAGGATGCCGGCGCGCACTTCACGTGGTTGGCCGGGTTCATCGGGCTTGACGCCCCGGCGTCGAGCACGCTGACGCGAGAGCTGATGGGATGGGAGCCGGCGCAGCCCGGGCTCGTCGAGGACCTCGACCAGGGCCACTACTTCCGCACCCCATGAGGGTGCCGTGTCAGGCGATCGGCTTGTGGAATCCCAGGCCGATCGCGCCGGGGCCGCTGTGGCACCCGACCACCGGCCCGACCACGGTCAGGGCCGGCTCGCCGGGGACCAGCGGTCGCAACCGTTCGACGAGCTCGGCGGCGATCCGCGGGCGATTGGCATGAGCGACCACCACCTCGGCGCCCCCCCAGGCCCCGGCTGCCTGCCTGCATTCCTCGACGACACGGTCGATGGCGCGTGGGTAGGTGCGCACTCGCCCCACCGGCTCGATGACCCCATCGCGGATCTCGAGGATCGGCTTGATGTCGAGCACCGAGCCGAGCAGCGCACGGGCCCCCCCGATGCGCCCGCCGCGCCGCAGGAACTCGAGGGTCTCGACCGTGAAGAGCACCTTGTCGGTGCTCCGGACCGCGGCGATGCCATCCACCACCGCGTCGGCGTCGCCGCCTGACTCGATGATCCGCACCGCCTCGCGGACGGCGGCATAGTGACCCACCGCCACGCTGCGCGTGTCGATGACGCGGATGTCCAGGTCGGGCAGGGCCGCTCGCGCCTGGGTCGCGGATGCGTAGGTGCCGCTGAGATCCGCCGAGATGGTCGTGCAGATGATGGTGCCGCCGTCGGCGCCCAGCTCCCTGAAGACGTCCTCGAACTCCGACGGCGTGGGCTGCGAGGTTCGCGGGAACGGACCGGGGGCGGCCAGCCTTGCGTAGAAATCCTCCGCGGTGATGTCGACCCCGTCGGCGAAGGTCTCGTCGCCGAAGATCACCTTGAGCGGCACCACTCGCACCGTATGCGCGGCGCGAAACGCCGGATCGAGGTCGGCCGTGCTGTCGCAGACCAGGTGCACCGAGGGCATGGCGCCGTAGCCTACCGCGCCGTCAGCAGTCTCGCCGGGTCCTCGCCGTTGTCCTCGGCGATGAGCAGGGCACCGAGCAGGGATCGATCCTCGCCCAGGGTGCCGCGGGCGATCTCGGGCTCGGGCTGCAGACGCAGGTAGCGCTGGACCGTCTCGTGCAGCGAGGGCGCGAAGCGGGGCCAGCTGGCACAGACGCCCCCGCCGAAGATGACCACGTCGGGATCATGCACGGCGGTGACGTTGACGGTTGCGAGCCCGATCCAACGGCCGACCTCGACCCACGCGTCGGGATCGCTCAGGTGCTCGGGGGCAACGCCATACCGGCGCGTGATGGCTCGCCCGCTGGCCAGCGCCTCGAGACATCCCGCACCACCGCAGTGGCACGGCGGTCCGCCGAGCCATGCCGGCCAGAGCACCATATGACCGCCCTCGGTGTCGTGCCTCCCCACGATGATCCGGCCGTCACGCACCACGCCGCAGCCGATCCCGGTGGAGACCGTCCAGTACACGACGGTACGGTGCCCTGCTCCGGCGCCGAGGCGGGCCTCGGCGAGCGCGGCACAATTGGCGTCATTCTCGACAACGACCGGGCAGTCGAAACGCTGACCCAGCAGGTACGCCATCTCCAGCCCGTGCCATGAGGGGGGCATCCCGGGAGGATTGCGCAGCGCCCCGGTGGTGCGATCGAACGGACCCGGGGCGGAGATGGCGATCGCCTCGGGGAGGACGCCGCCCATAACGCCTTCGACCAACCCGCGCAGCGTCGCCAGCGGTGCCTCGACGGGGGTCGGGATCCGGCGGACCGCGCCGATCGCGGCCCCACGTCCGGCGGAGGCGGCGATCTTGGTGCCGCCGATGTCGAGAAGCGCGATCACCGGGCGATGATGCCTACACTCGCCGCCATGCTGCTCGCGATCGACGTCGGGAACACCAACATCGTGGTCGGAGTGTTCGACGGCGAACAGCTCGTCGCCGACTTCCGGATCCACACCGATGACCGCTTCACCGGCGACGAGCTCGGGCTCGTCGTCGTCGACCTGCTCTCACAGCGTGACCTCGCACCGGCGCAGGTGAGTGCCGTCGTGGTCAGCAGCGTGGTTCCCACGCTTGCGCGGAGCATCGATGAACTTTCCCATACCTACTTCAACCAGCCGCCGATGGTGGTCGGACCGGGCACGCGGACCGGTATCCGCATCCAGTACGACGATCCCCGGCGTGTTGGTGCCGACCGGATCGCGAACGCGATCGCGGCTCACCACCTCTACCGGGGGCCGGCCATCCTGGTCGACTTCGGGACGGCCACGACCTTCGACGCCATCGACGCCCGCGGCGACTACCTCGGCGGCGCCATCGCGCCCGGCATCCAGCTCAGCCACGACGCTCTGGTCAACCATGCGGCGATGCTCATCCGGGTCGAGCTCACCGCTCCGGTCGAGGCGATCGGCCGCTCGACGACGGGGAGCATGCAGTCGGGGATCGTCTTCGGCTACGTCGGTCTCGTCGAGGGGCTGGTCGGGCGGTTCCGCGCGGAGATGGAAGGCCAGCCCAAGGTCATCGCCACCGGGGGCCTCGCGCCATCGTTGGCGAAACTCATCCCGGCAATTGACATCGTCGACGAGCGGCTGACCCTGCACGGGCTCCGGCTCATCTACGACCAGAATCGCTGAACGACGCCGATCTGCCCCGTACCATGGTCTGATGGCAGTCGCGGCGACCGCTGTCGGCCCACTCCGGGTCGGCAGCCTCGAACTCTCCTCACCGGTGCTGGTCGCACCGATGGTGGGCATCACCGATGCGCCCTGCCGGGCCCTGTGCCGAGAGTTCGGCGCCGGCCTGGTGTCAACCGAGATGGTTGCCGCCGAGGCCGTGGTCCGGAGCACGGAGGCCGCGCTGCATCTCCTCGATTTCCCCGGCGACGTATCGCCGGTCGCCGCTCAGCTGGTGGGATGCGACCCGGCGATGATGGCCGACGCCGCCCAGGTGTGCGTCGAGCGCGGGGCCGTGCTCGTGGACGTCAACCTCGGCTGCCCGGTTCCCAAGGTGGTGAGCCGGGGCAGCGGCGCCGCCCTCGCCCGCGACGTCGGCGCCACGGCCCGGGTCGTGGCGGCGATGGTCGAGGCAGTCCCCGTCCCGGTCACCGTGAAGATGCGCCTCGGGTGGGACGCGTCCACGATCAACGCGCCCGAGCTCGCTCGCGCGCTGCAGGACGCGGGCGTCGCGGCGGTCACCGTCCATGGCCGGACCCGCTGCCAGAAGTACGAGGGCACCGCCGACTGGGCCGAGATCGCGCGGGTCAAGGAGGCGGTCAGCGTCCCCGTGCTCGGCAGCGGCGATGTTGAGAACGTCGACACCCTGGCGCTGCGGATCCAGTCGGGGATGGTCGACGGCGTCGTGATCGCCCGCGGGATGCTCGGCAACTTCTGGTTCGTCCGTCAGGCCGTCCACCGCCTGGCGACCGGCACCAGGCTTCCCGATCTCGACTTCGCCGACCGGATCGCGCTCGCCCGGCGGCACCTCGACATGCTGTGCCGATATCACGGAGAGCCGCGCGCGCTCCGCATCGGCCGCAAGTACGTTGCCTGGACAATTCGTGGATGCGCCGGAGCTGCGCGGCTTCGAGCGGAGGTCCAGACCATGGACACGCGCGATCGTCTGGATGCATTGCTCGACCGCGCCCTCGCCGCGGGCCCGCACCCGGAGGGATGGTTCAGGCCGGCGTTCGTCAGCGGCGATGGATGACGGATTACAAAGAAGAAGGGCGCCTCTGGAAACCAGAGACGCCCCGAGAGGGGGGGCAGTGATAGAGATCCCCACCGTGACCTCGCTGCGGATCATATGAACAAGAGCCAATTCCGTCAAGGAATAACGACAACTTGTTACGCCCCGTTGGATGTTGCTCGCCTATACTCCGGGCTCCGCAGAGCGGAGGTGGGCCGACACCCCGCCAACATTTTCGTATCACCAGGGAATTGAATGGACAAACCTGTGTTGCTCACGCGAGACGGTCTCGTCAAGCTTGAGCACGAATTGGAAGAACTGCGCACCGTTCGTCGCGCCGAGGTGGCCGAGCGCATCAAGTACGCCAAGGACTTCGGTGACATCTCGGAGAACGCCGAATACGATGAGGCGAAGAACGAGCAGGGAATGCTCGAAGGACGCATCCTCGTCGTCGAGAACATGCTTCGCAATGCGGTCATCATCGAAGAGGGCAGCGAGAGCGGCATCGTCAGCGTCGGCACGACTGTTGACGTGAAGGATGACTTCGGCAAACAGACGCTCACGATTGTGGGGCCTGCCGAGGTTGATGTCGCCGAGGGCCGGATCTCCATGGAGTCGCCGGTCGGCAAAGCGTTGCTGGGTCACAAGGTCGGCGACACGGTCGACGTGGTCAGCCCCGGTGGTTCCCGCCAGATCAAGATCGTCAAGATCAACTAGGGCATTGCGCGGCGCGTCAAGCGCACGCGGCGAGCCTCGCCGGGGAAGATAGGCCGCATGCCATCCGACGACCTCTTTGCAGAGCGCCGGCGCAAGGTCGATGAGCTCGCCGCCCGTGGGATTCCAGCCTACGGTGTCGACTTCGCGCCAAGCGCGACAACGGATGAGGCGCGCCGTCTGCTCGACGCGTACGAGGCCGCGCATCCCGGCGCGGACACCGACGCACCCGATCGACCGGTAGTCGCCGTGGCTGGACGGATCATGCAGTTGCGCGATCTCGGCGGCGCGGCATTCGCGCACGTCGAGGACGAGGCAGGTCGCCTTCAGGCGTGGTTCCGCGCCGATCGCCCCGGCGAGGCGCACGCGATGGTGCCGATGCTCGACCTCGGCGACATCATCGGCGTCAAGGGGCCGATCACGCGGACGCGTCGTGGTGAACCGACGGTGCTCGTCGACACCGTGACCCTGCTGGTCAAGGCTCTCCACGCGCCACCCGAGAAGTTCCACGAACTCCAGGACCAGGAGACTCGCTATCGCAAGCGCTATCTCGACCTCCTCAGCAACGCCGCGCAGCGGCGCCACTTCGCCACCCGGACCCGATTGATTCGCGCGCTACGTGCAACGCTCGATCAACGCGGTTTCGTCGAAGTCGAGACCCCGATCCTTCAGCCGATCCCGGGTGGTGGTCATGCGCTGCCGTTCGAGACGCACTGGAACGCGCTGCACACCGATGTCTACCTGCGCATCGCCATCGAGCTGCACCTCAAGCGGCTCATCGTCGGCGGCTACGCGCGTGTGTACGAGATCGGCCGGGTGTTTCGCAACGAGGGCCTGTCGCCCCGGCACAACCCGGAGTTCACGATGCTCGAGGCATACCAGGCGTACGCGACGTATGACGACATGCGTGAGCTCACCGAGTCGCTGATCACCGCCGCCGCCAACGCCGCCGGACCGCAGGTGGCCGAGGAGCCGGAGGGCGGGAGCGCGCCGTGCGAAGACCCATTGACGCGCACCGTGTTCGGGCGCTCGCTCGACCTCCGGCCGCCGTATCGCGCGGCGAGGATGGTCGACCTGGTGCGCGAGCACACCGGCATCGACGCGCTCGCATCGTGGGACGCCATGCACGAGGCCGCCGCGAGCATCGGCATCGAGGTGTCCGGCAACCTGGGCCCTGGCGGTGTCCTCCTCGAGATCTACGAGCAGCGCGTCGAAGCCGAGCTCTGGGATCCGACGTTCGTCCTCGACTACCCGGCCGAGGTGAGCCCGCTGGCGCGGCGCCGTCGTGACGATCCCCGCTTTGTCGAGCGCTTCGAGCTGATCGTCGCGGGTCGCGAGCTCGCCAACGCGTTCAGCGAGCTGAACGACCCGATCGACCAGCGCGCGCGTTTCGAGGAGCAGGCGCGCTTGCGCGCCGCGGGCGACTCCGAGATCCCACCGATCGATGAGGACTTTCTCGAGGCGATCGAGGTCGGCATGCCGCCTGCCGGCGGGCTTGGCATCGGGGTCGACCGGCTGGTGATGATCCTCACCAACTCGCCGACCATTCGCGACGTGCTGCTGTTCCCGACCATGCGCCCGCAGCACCGCGGTGGAGACTCCTGATGCTGTCGATGCAACGTATCCGCGAGGACCCCGACTCGGTTCGCCTGGGCGCGCGCAGGAAGGGCGAGAGCGCACCCGTCGATGAGCTGCTTGCCGTCGACGCCGAAGCACGAGCTCTGCGCACCGAGGTCGAGCAGGCTCGTGCCGAGCAGCGCGCCGCGTCCGCGGCGGTGCGGGGAAAACCATCCGACGAACAGCGAGTGATGCTGACCGCGCTCAAGCAGCGCATCCAGGAGGGCGAGACGCGTCTCGCCGAGCTCGAGCAGCGTGTCGACGCTTTGTTGCTCGAGGTGCCCAACCCTCCGCACGACAGCGTTCCTGACGGCGCAGGTCCCGAGGACAACGTCGTCGCGCGCACGTGGGGTGATGCACCGAGCTTCGGCTTCGATCCGCAGCCGCACTACGAGGTCGGCGAGCGGCTCGGCGTCTTCGATTTTGAGCGTGCGGTGAAGATCAGCGGGTCGCGTTTCGTCATCCTGCGCGGTGATGGCGCGCGCCTCCAACGAGCCCTCACGTCGTTCATGCTCGACGTCGCGCGCGAGCACGGGTACACGGAGATCGCACCCCCGTTCCTGGTGCGTCGCGAGGCGATGATCGGCACCGCGCAGCTCCCGAAGTTCGAGGACGAGGCGTATCACGCGGACGACGGCCTCTTCCTGATTCCGACCGCCGAGGTGCCGGTCACGAATCTCTACGCCGGCGAGATTCTCGAGGCGGCGCAGCTGCCGATCGCCCATGTCGCGCTCACGCCCTGCTGGCGGCGCGAGGCCGGCGCGGCAGGGAAGGATACGCGCGGATACATCCGGCTCCATCAGTTCGAGAAGGTGGAGATGGTGCGATTCACCACCCCGGAGACATCGCTGGACGCCCTCGAGCTGATCACCTCGCATGCGGAGCACGTGCTGCAACGCCTTGGCCTGCACTATCGCGTGCTGCTCATGTGCACCGGCGACCTCGGATTCGCGCAGTGGAAGAAGTACGACGTCGAGGTGTGGGCGCCGGGGTTGCGGCAGTGGCTCG
Source organism: Candidatus Dormiibacterota bacterium (assembly GCA_963708605.1). Taxonomy (GTDB): domain Bacteria; phylum Chloroflexota; class Dormibacteria; order Aeolococcales; family Aeolococcaceae; genus Palsa-851. The sequence goes on from CAVPTG010000004.1 coordinate 43,474, forward strand.
AGGTGTCCTCGTGCTCGGTGTTCGCGGATTTCCAGGCGCGACGCGCCAACATCAGGTACCGGCCCGGGCCCGGTGAGAAGCCGCGCCACGTGCACACGTTGAACGGCAGCGGCCTCGGCGTGCCGCGCACCTTCGACGCGATCCTCGAGACCTACCAGCAGGAGGACGGCACCGTCCTCATCCCCGAACCACTGCGCGGGTACCTCGGCGGCCTCGAACGTCTGGGCGCGTCGTGATCAACCACGACATCGATCCCGCCTGGCTCAACGATCGCAGCGAATTCCAGCAGAACTGGGTGCACGGGCTGCGCAACCCTTCTGGCCTGCACCTCCAGTACGAGCTCGACGGCGCGCTGGTCTTCACGCACTGGACGCCGGGAGACGAGCACGCCGGGTTTCCCGGCTTCGCGCACGGCGGCATCATCAGCGCAGTGCTCGATGACGTGATGGGGCGGTGCTCGGCGCTGCACCGTCACTGGGTGGTCACCGGCCGTCTCGAGGTGCGCTTCCGGCGCGCCGCGCCGATAGGGACCCGGCTCCGAGTTGAAGGACGGATCACCCGGCTCCTGCGGCGCGCCCTGCACACCGAGGGGCGAGTGGTGCTCCCTGACGGCGGCGTCGTGGCCGAGGCGACCGGGACGTACCTGCCGCTTTCGGACGAGCTCCGCAAGCAGATGGTCACGGCCTGGCCTGGGTTCGAGGAGTTCCTCTGACGCCTGCCTAGCCCGGCAGCGAGGTGCTCCGGGCGCGCCGCCGCGCCCGGACTCGTGCCGCGGCCGTGGCGCGCGCGGCCTCGTCGACGACGTCGCGTCTCGGCGGAGTGACCCCAGAAGCCGTGCGGGGCAAGCGTGTTGTCGATGAACTGCTGCAGGCGATTGCCGTAGGGGTCGGGCGCCGGATGTCGGTGCCGCCGTCCTACAGTGGGACGATGCCCGAAGAACGCGAGATCAAGATGCCGGTCGGCATGGACTTCGTGCTGCCGGACCTTGATGGCGTCCTCGACGGCATCCGCACGGTGGATCGCGGCAGGGTGGAGCTGTCGGCGACGTATTGGGACACCGATGCGCTGAGCCTCCTCCACGCCAAGCTCGGCCTGCGCTATCGGAGCGCTCCTGGAGAGCAGGGAAAATGGACGCTCAAGGCCGGCGACGGCAGGGTCGGGGACGCCGTGTCTCGCGAGGAGACCGACTTCCCCGGGCCGCCCGACCGCCCACCTCAGGCTGCCGTCGAGGTGATTCGCCAGGCGGTCGGGGACGTTGTGCTGCACCCCGTTGCCCAGCTGGTGACCGACCGTCACTCCGTCGACCTGCTTGCCGGCGAGACGCGCAGTGCAGAGGTCGCCGACGATCGCGTGTCGGTCCGCTCCGGCGATGTCACCGTGGAGGTCTTCGGCGAGGTCGAGGTGGAACTGTTCGATGCCGAGGCTGCCCTGATCGAAGCGGTGATGGCCCGGCTCCGCACCGCCGGCGCGGGCGAGCCGCACAGCACGCCGAAATATGTCCGCGCGCTGCGCGCGCTCGGTCACGAGATTCCCGACCGGACAGCAGGCTCCGGGCATGAGCCGGCCTGCGCATCGGAGTGAGGAGAGAGACGTAGCCCGCTTGATGCGGGCTGCGCTCCCGTCCGGTGGGACCCGCCCCCTTAGGCACCCTTCCCCCTGACTGGCATCCCCCTCAGATGTGGCCCCTGGGCGAGCATCCTGACAAGGCCTGCCTGAGGAGATGGACATGGCTCACGGCGGCTTCACCGTTTTTTACCGTATGCCAACAAACATTTGCTGGGGGACGCCTCGGACCCGCCGGTCGACCCTGCGCCACCTTGTAAAGTCGGGAGTGTGACGCTAGCTGAAAAGGAAGCATCTGGAACTCGGACGCACGACTTCTTCCAGGATGCCACCATCGACGATCTGCGCTTGGCAGCGATGTTCCGGCGCGGCTTCCGGCAGGCGATGATCCAGATCAATCGCTCCCTTGCCCAGCATGACCTGAGCCCGCTCCAGTACCACCTGCTCCTCGAGGCGGGTGCGGCCGGCACCGAGGGGTGCGTGCAGGGGGATCTCGCCGAGCTCATCCAGGCGCCGGAGGCGCGCGTCTCGCTGATGGTCCACGAGTTGAATGCTCGCGGCCTGGTCCGGACGCTTCGATCCGCCCCCGACCGGCGCATGGTTCGGGTCGGGCTCACCGAGGCGGGATGCCGTGTGGTCGAGGCCGCACTTCATGCCCAGCGCGCCGCGCTGCATCAGATGGCGGTTGACTTCGACGTGCCGGGGGTCGCGCAGATGCTCCGTGGAGCGGTGCAGCTATACCTCGGGGTCGACATTGCCGAGGAAGGCCGCCTCTAACACCGCCCCGACCCGCAGCGCGTAGCGCGGCGCGTTGACCCCGAGCCAGATCGCCTCGCTCCAGTTCGCCGGGGAGCGGATCGCACGACCCGGCTCCGCCCATGCCCCGGAGAGCTCGCGCGACGGGGTGTCGAGGATCACCCGAAGCACGCCGAAGCGCTGCGCCGATTCCGCAGCCGCCGCCAACTCCATGTCCACCGCGACGTGGCCTCGCTCTGCCCAGGTCCCGCGGGCGGCGCCGGTCACCATCCCCGAGGTTGAGACCAGCGACCCGCCTGTGAACGGGAGTCGAAGGTAGCGGGCGGCCTTCTCGAGCGCCGTGACGACACCGGGATCGCAAGCGTGCGTCGCGCCCCGCTCGTCGACGACCTGGCTGGCGATGACCACCATGCCCGGGGTCTGCTCGGGCAGCAGCCCTCCGCAGAGCCCTGCGCTGATCACGATCCCAGGGAGCCCGGCAGGAGGCCGCCCTCCGATGCCGACGCGGACGATGCGGAGATGCGGAGCCCGGCGGCGGACGCCCCAGGCCTCGACGCCCATCGCGCAGATGGCGTGAACCCGGCCCTCAGGCGGCATAGCCGTGTTCGCGATACCAGCGCACCGCTCGTGCCAGCGCAGCGTCGGCGCTGGTCGGGCGGTAGCCGAGGTCCTCGATCGCCTTCGCGCTCGACGAGTACATCTCGAGGCGGCCCATGCGCACGCCCTCGAGCGGAATCGCCGGGACAGCCCCGGTGGCCCGGACGCGAACGGCGTCGACCCGCGCCGCAGCGACGGCGATCGCATAGGGGAGGTGAAATGTCCGCTCGCGCTTCCCGGCCGCCCGTGCGATCAAGCGCCACATCTCCGCAAGCGTCAGGTTGACGCCACCCGCGATGTACCGCTCGCCGGCCATCCCGCGCTCCAGCGCGAGCACGTGCGCGGCGGCGACATCCTCGACGGGCACGACGTTCAGGCCGCCCCCGAGCGTCGCCGGCATGCGACCTCGGAGCAGGTCGACGATGATCCTGCCGGTCGGTGTCGGGCGATGATCACCGGGACCCACCGGGGCCGTCGGCAGGACGGTGGTGACTGCGACCGGCGCGCGCAGCGCCGCACGCTCACCGGCGAGCTTGGAGGCGTGGTAGGACCACCCGCGGTGATCCCCGCTCGCCCAGTCGCCTTCGCACGCCGGGTGCGAAGCCGATGCCGGCGGCAACGCGGCCGAGCTCGACGTCACCACGCAGCGCTCGACGCCGGCGATGCGCGCCGCCTCGAGGATGCCCGAGGTCCCGCGAATGTTCACCGCCGCGATCGTCGTCCGATCACGAGGCGCAAACGAGTACAGCGCCGCAGCGTGGATGAGGTACCGGCAGTCCCGCAGCACCGGGATCAACGCGCCGGGAGCCCGCAGATCGCCGGAAACGCTCTCAACTCCGGGCGGCGCGTTCCACGCTCCGCGGATCAGGGCGCGGACCCGGTACCCGCGGGCGAGCAGGGCCGCGAGCACGTGCGACCCCACGAACCCCGACGCGCCGGTGAGAAAGACGTCACCCTCGCCGGGCGCTGCCTGCGCCGCGTTCACCACCTCAGTTCAGATGCGCCCTGTTCCCGCGAGGACGGAAGCTGTCGCTCGCTGCCCGAATCGATTCGCGCAGCGAGGCGGACGTCGCCACCACCGCGGTGGGCTCGTACCCGCAGTGCGCCATGCAGTTGGCGCAGCGCTCGTCACGGCCTCGACCGTACTTCTCCCACGCGGTGGTCTCGACCAGCTCGCGGTACGACGTCGCATAGCCGTCGGACATGAGGTAGCACGGGCGCTGCCAGCCGAGCACCGAGTAGCTCGGGATTCCCCATGCGGTGCAGCTGAAGTCCACCTTGCCCTCGAGGAAATCGAGGAACAGCGGCGAATGGTTGAGCCGCCACTTCTTCCGCCGCCCATCGGCGAAGGCGTCGCGAAAGATCGCATGGGTGCGCTCGACGTTGAGCCAGTGGTCCTGGTCGGGTGCCTTCTCGTAGGCGTAGCCCGGCGAGATCTGCATGCTGTCCACCTGCACCTCGTCGTTGAGGAAGTCGAGCACGCCGCGAATCGAGCGCGCATCGTCCTGGTCGAAAAAGGTCGTGTTGGTGGTCACGCGGAAACCGCGTGCCTTGGCGGCTGCGATGGCGGCGATCGCCTTGTCAAACACGCCGGTACGGCAGACCGACTCGTCATGGCGCTCACGCAGCCCGTCGATGTGGATCGAGAAGGAGAAGTACGGCGAAGGGGTGAACAGGTGCAGCTTCTTCTCGAGCAGCAGCGCATTGGTGCAGAGATAGACGTAGCGCTTGCGCGCGACCAGCGCGGCAACGATCTGGTCGATCTCCTTGTGCACCAACGGCTCTCCGCCGGCGATCGACACCATTGGTGCCTCGCATTCCTCTACCGCATCGATGCACTGCTGCACCGTGAGACGCCGCTGAAGGATGGCATCCTCGTGCTGGATCTTGCCGCACCCCGCGCACGCGAGGTTGCACTGGTACAGCGGTTCGAGCTGCAGCACCAGCGCGAATTTCTCATTGCGACGCAGCCGTTGCCGCGCCACGTAGCTCCCAACCCGCATCGCCTGTCGCAGTGGCACCGCCATGGCTGTCTCCTTGTTCTCGTGGCTTATCTGTGGGCGACGAGCTCTCGCTCGGTGACACGCTGTCCGGTTTCCGGGAACTCGCCGCCGGCGAGCGCCAGGGTCGGAAAGACATGCCGGTAAAGGTGGTAATTGATGTAGAAGTCTCCGGGAAACCCGGTCCCGGTGTGCTGCGGCTCATCCCACGTGCCGTCGCGCTGACGGTCGACGAGAAACGCACGGCCGCGCGCGCATGCGGGGCTGTCGCCCACCCCCGCCAGCTGCAGGGTCAGCATCGCCCACGCGGTCTGCGAAGGAGTGCTCGTACCCACACCGGCGAACGACTCGTCGACGTATGAGTGGCAGGACTTCGCCCCAGCCACCATCGGGGTTCTGCACTCGCAGGACCCAGGCCGCCGCGTTGCGCACCATGTCGTCGCCGGCGCGCAGTGCGACCAGTGCGCTGACCACGCACCAGGTGCCGTAGATGTGGTTGACGCCCCAGCGGCCGTACCACGATCCCCACGGTCGCTGCTCCGCGCGCAGGTAGGCCAGCGCCTTCGGGATGTCGGCGTCGTCGGGACCGCAGCCCACACATGCGAGCATCTCGAGCACATGCGCGGTCACGTCCTCGGAGGGCGGGTCGAGCATGGCACCGAAGTCTGCGAAGGGAAGCTTGTAGACGAGAGAGCGCGTGTTGTCCTTGTCGAATGACGCCCAGGCGCCATTGCTGGAACGCATCGCCCTGCACCAGCGCACCGCGTTCGCGACGGGTCTCGATATCTGTGCCGGTTCAGCGGACTCGAGCAGGGCGAGCACGACGACAGCGGTGTCGTCGACGTCCGGATAGATGTCGTTGTCGAATTCGAATGCCCAGCCGCCGCACTCCCGCAGTGGCACCTTGACCTGCCAGTCGCCCCCACCTGCGATCTGCTCGCCGAGCAGCCAGTCCACCGCACGCTGCAGCGCCGGGTGACCACGCGGCACTCCCGCCTTGCGCAGCGCCAGCATCGCCCACGCGGTGTCCCACACCGGCGACATGCACGCGAGGAGACGGAATCCAGCCTGATCGTCGATGCTGAACCTGCGAAAGCCATCGAGTCCACGACGCATCACCGGGTGATCCAGCGACATGCCTTCGAGGCTGAGCGCGATCAGCGAATAGACCCACGGCGGCTGGATCCCGCCCCAGCCACCGTCAACCTCCTGCCGATCGGTGATCCACGTCACCAGCTTCCGGCGCGAGGAGGCGCGTCCCGGCTGGCGCGGGAGGCGGTCATAGATCTTGAGCAGGTGATCGAGCCACAGGAACACGCCGGAACCCGCGACGCGATGCATCCGGCGCGCGCTGCCGGGAGCGATCACCTCGCCGACCTCAACCCCGAGGTCGCGCACCGGACGGCGGGAGATGACGATGAGCAGCGGCGCGATCGTGCCCCGCGCCCAGCACGCGAAGTCGTAGAGATTGAGCGGTGCCCACGAGGGGAGTCGCACCAGTTCGGGTGGCATGCTCGGCACGCCGTCCCACGGGTAGATGCCGAACAGGGCAAGCCAGATCTTGGTGAACACGCGCGCTTCGACGAGCCCGCCCTGGTCGAGGATCATGCGCAGCGCGCGACGCAGTTCCGGCCGGGTGGCGTCGACGCCGAGGACGCGCAGCGCCACATACGCCTCGATGGTTGTGCTCAGGTCGCCCGGGCCGTCGTGGTACACGGCCCAGGATCCGTCGTCGCGCTGGGTGCCGAGCATGTGCCGGATCGCGCTCTCGCGAATGTCGTCGTGCGACACGCCGAGGAAGCGCAGCAACAACACGTGCTCGGCTGTCATGGTGACGTTGGTCTCGAGCTCGCCGCTCCACCACCCCTGCGCATCCTGATGGTCGAGCAACCACTCCACGGCGGACCGCAACGCTTCAGACGGCATGTGCCACCTCCATCGGCGCACCGGCACCGCCGCCTGCTCGCGTCGACTGCCATCCAGCTGCGTTGCTGAAAAGGGTGAGGGCCGCGGTCCGTCCACTCCGGACCGCCGACTCGATGGTCGCGGGCCATCCGGTGTCCGTCCATGCGCCGGCGATCACGAGGTTCGAGAGCGCGGTGACCGGCCCGGGGCGGCGCACACCAGGAGCGGGGATGAACGTCGCGTCCGGGTCGCGAGTGGCCGCACCACGCAGCAGCCGCGCGCGGGCAGCCTCGGGCAGCACCGCGGCGAGTTCCTTACGACCGAGCTCGACCAGCTCGCGCTCCGGGCGCTGGACGAGGTCGTCAGCCGCGCTCATGCTGCAGCAGACATATCCCGGCGACTTCTCGAACACCCACTGCACCGGCGAATCGAGCACGGCGGCGAAGTCGCAGCCCAGCACAGGGCGGTCGTACCAGAGGTGCACGTCGACGATCGGCATCGGTTCGAACGCATCGAGGCCCTCGATACCCAGAGCGGGCGTGTCCTCGAGAATCGAGTTGAGACGCCTCGGCGGCACCGCGAGGACGCACGCGTCGCACGCCGCGCCGGTTCCCCCACTGAGCTTCACCCCGGTGACTCGGTCGGCCTCGCGATGCACGCCGACCACAGCCTGGCGCAGATGCACGCCGTCGAACCGCGCTGCCGCCGCCTCCGCCAGCCTGGCAAGGGGCACGCGAAGGTAGGCGATACGGGCGGCGTCGCGGTCGCCGAGAAACGCCGTCCGGATGACAAACAATCCCATCTCGGCCGACACACGGTCGAGCGGCGCATTGAGTGCCGGCACCAGGAACGGATCCCAGAAGGCGCGCAGGGCGCGGCGGCCCTGGTGATGACGGCGCAGCCACGATGCCATGTCGCCCTTCGGTGCCCGGTCGCCGCGTGCCGCCAGCAGCGCGCGTGCCACCTGGATGCGGTCCACCGTGGTCAGGTGGGGATAGCGTGCGAATCCCGCCATCAGGTGCAGCGGCGCCGGCAGATCCGAGGCGCGCAGATGGGCGGGCGGACGCGTGCGGGACAGCACGGTGGCCTCGAATCGCGGCTGTATGTAAAGGGAGTCGTGGAGCCCCAGCTCATCGACGAGGTCGAGGGTGGCGGTGCAACAGGCGAGCACGACGTGCTGCCCGCAGTCGACCTCATGGCCCTCCACCTCGAACGATGTAGCCTTGCCGCCGAGCAGACGGGAGCGCTCGTAGAGGTCGACGCGCCACCCGCGCCTGGCGAGCGCAAGCCCGGCGGTGAGGCCCGCAAGCCCCGCGCCCACGACCGCCACACGCGGCTGCCGGGTCATACCGCCGCCAGCCATGAGCGAGCCATCACACCGAGCTTCGCCGCCTTGGAGAGCCGCGCACGTCCGCGAAGGGGCAGGTCCGGTGCGGCCTCGATCCGGTCGAGGATTCCCAGATAGATCCCCGCCATGGTGCGCACGCATACGGCCGGCTGCTTCGGGATCGACTCGGTGACGCGGATACCGGTGGCGTGCAGCTGCCGTGCACGTGCGATCTGCATCGCCATGAACGCGGCCCAGCCGGGTGCGACGCGGCCATCGAGGATGTGGCTCTCGGTGATGCCGAACTCCTGCAGCTCGTCGAGCGGGAGGTAGATACGACCGCGGCTCGCATCCTCCCGCACGTCGCGGAGGATGTTGATCAGCTGCAGAGCGATCCCCAGCTCATCCGCGCGTTCGAGCGCGATTGGATCGTGAAACCCGAAGATGCGCACGCACATGCGTCCCACCACCGACGCGACCAGGTTGGCATACGCGCGCAGCTCCTCCCACGTCTCGTAGCGCGTCGTGGTCAGGTCCATGGCGACACCGTCGATGAGCATGTCCAGCTCGGACAGCGGGATGGCGTGGCGCCGCATCGCGATCGCGAGCAATCCCATCACCGGGTCGGTGCTGTCGCCGGGACGGGTGTCGCGGAGCCGGCGTCGATGGTGCTCGAGGCGCTGGTCGCGCGAGGCGCGGCCGTCGAGGTCAGCATCGTCGTCGACCTGCCGTGCAAAGTCGTAGAGCGCGTAGATCGAGGTGCGCTGTTGGCGTGGCAGCGCGATGAATCCCCAGTAGAAGTTGGCGGCTTCGCGGCGTGCCATGTCCTCGCAATACCGCTCCAGCGCACGAACGCCGCCCGCCGTCGGTGTGTCAAGCACGTCGCTCTCCTGCAGGTCGCCCCGTCACCGCCGCGCCCCGTGCCTGACCACGACGCAGACCCGCCGAGAGCGCCGCGGTGACGATGCGAAGCCGGGCCGCGCGGTCGACGGCCGGGCGCAGGGTTGCGGTGCGGTAGCCGGTCGCGGCGATGGCGTCGAGGATCGCCTCGCCGCCGAGGCGATACAGCGCAAGTTGCACGCGCAGCCGCGGCGGCGCCAGCATCTCCAGCGCGAGCCCTGACGCAAGCAACGCGCGGGCGCGTTCGCACATCGCGCGGGTCGCACCATCGATACCGTACTCGCGGATGTCGCTCTGCAACAGGTAGGTGCGGCCCAGTCGCCGGTCGACGGAAACATCCTGGGCGAAGTTGGCGAGCTGCAGGCCGATGCAGACGTCATCGCTGAGCGCCACCGCCGCCGGATCGCGAATCTCGAAAAGGCGGAGCACGATTCGCCCGACCGGCGCCGCGGAATGCATGCAGTAGCCGCGCAACGCCGCCCAGTCCTCGTAGGTGTCCACGCGCTGGTCCTGCACATTTGCATCGATGAGGTCGACGAAGGGTTGAGCGTCCAACCGGAACCGGCGCACGGTGTCGGTCAGCGCGACCAGGACCGGATGGGTGCGTTCGTCATGGTCGAAGCTCTCGCGCGTTTCGTCGCGCCAGCGACGGAGGCGGCGCATCGCGACCGCCCGGTCACCACTCTCGTCACCGAGGTCGTCGGTGAACCTGCAGAACGCGTACACCCGAGTGAGGTCGCGACGCAGCCCGCGAGGTGAGAGCCGCGAGGCGACGGTGAAATTCTCGTAGTGCCGCACCAACCGGCGGCAATACGCATCGGCCGCCTCCAGCGACACGGCGGGTTGTGCCATCAGAGGGCCTGCCCGTCGCAGCGGACCAGGTGGGCATCACGATGCAGGTCGCGGACCCGAGACGCGCCGACGCAGAACATCGCGAGACGCAGCTCGTCGAGGATCACGGCGACGGTTTCCTCGAGCGCCTCGTCACCTGCGGCAGCGGCGCGCACCAGCGGCCCGGCGATGCCGACGGAGTTGGCGCCGAGCGTCAGCGCCTTGGCGACGTCGATGCCGTCGCGCACACCGCCGCTGGCAATCAGCACACCGCCCGGCGCGACGCTCCGCGCTCGGATCAGCGCCTCGGTGGTCGGGATGCCCCAGCCGGCAAATGACGCCGCCACGCGGGCGCGGACCGGGTCGGTCATGCGATGGCGTTCGACCTCGCTCCACGACGTCCCGCCGGCTCCGGCGACGTCGACCGCGGCAACGCCGGCATCGAGGAGTCGCGTGACCAGGTCGTCGGCGATGCCCCAACCGACCTCCTTGACGATCACCGGCGCACCGAGGGTTGCGCACAACGCCGCGATGCGGGCGAGGAGTCCGCTGAACGCGGTATTGCCGGACGTCTGGAGCGCCTCCTGCAACGGGTTCAGATGCAGCACGAGGGCGTCGGCGCGCAGCGTGCGAAGCAGGTGCCGGCATTCGTCGGTGCCGACGCCCAGGTTGAGTTGCACCGCACCGAGATTGGCGAGCAGCGGCACGTCGGGCGCGATCGCGCGCACGTCGAACGTCGGGAGCACCTGTGGCTGTTCGAGCAGGACTCGGCAGGAACCGAGGCCCATGGCGAGGCCATGCGCTTGAGCGACCCGCGCGAGCCGCTCGTTGATGACCTGCGCCTGCTCGGTGCCACCGGTCATGCAGGAGATCAGCACCGGCGCGTCGACGTGCCTGCCAAGCAGATGGGTGCGCAGCTCCACGTCATCGAGATCGATCTCCGGCAGCGCGCGATGCACGAAACGCCAGTCGTCGAACCCGCTCTCGATGCCCTTGGCTGAGACGTCCTCGTCGATGTTGATGCGCAGGTGCTCGTCCTTGCGCGAGGCCGTGCGCGATGCGGTCTGCGTGCCGGTCCCCGCGTTAACGGTTGCGTTCAGCAACATGGATCGCCAGATCCGCGAAGTCGGTGAGCGCCTCGTCGGGGAGACCGGTGAGCGCCGCGATGGCGTCGCGGGCCAGCACCATAGGAACCCCGGCGGTCAGTGCCGGTCCGCCCAGATCATCGAGCAGTGCCCGCAGGCGGAACTCCCCGCCGGGCTCACGTTCGCGGAACAGTCGGCGCAGCTCGCGCCGCCGCGCAGGCGTCGCCACCTCGTATGCGGCGACCACCGGGTAGGTGAGCTTGCGCCGGCGCAGGTCACCGCTCCGGCCCTTGCCGGTGACCTGCGGGTCGCCCCACGTACCGAGCCAGTCGTCGCGAACCTGGAATGCGAGCCCGAGCAGCCTCCCCGCGGCGTCGAAACGCCGGGCCACCGCTCGGGGTGCCCCGGCGAGCACGGCGCCCGCCGCCATCGCGGCGCCGATCAGCGCACCCGTCTTCATGGTGACGAGCCGGAGGTAGGTGGCCTGCGCGGCGCCGGCACGGCCCTCGAGCGAGAGGTCGAGGCACTGGCCCTCGACCACCTGGACCACCGCCGCGCTCAGGAGGTGAGCCGCGCGCATTCGACGTCCCGGGCGCGGACCCGGCGCGAGCAGGCCAGTCATCGCGTTGGCGAACATGCCGTCGCCGGCATTGATGCCCTGTTCCGCGCCCCAGACCGCCCACACGGTGGGGCGGTGGCGGCGAAGCTGGTCGCCGTCCTGGATGTCGTCGTGGATCAGCGTGAAGTTGTGGATGAGCTCAACGGCGACCGCCGCGGGGAGCGCCCAGTCCGGGTCGCCGCCGAGCGACTCGCAGGCCCAGAGCGCCAGCGCCGGACGGATGCGCTTGCCGGCGGGGTCGTTTGCCGGGCGGCCGTGCGCGTCAGTCCAGCCGAAGTGGTAGGCGGACATCTGCCGGAGCATCCCCCGAGTGCGGGGAGCGGTCTTACGAAGACCGTGATCAAGCAGCTCGGTGTGCCGGTCGAGCAGCGCTGGCAGCGCCTCGATCGGCGGCGACGCATCGAGGTCGAGGACACGTTCCGCCATGGGCCTCCCCCTGCAAGGAAGCTTTCTACGTCGTAACTATCGTCGAATGGTAACCAACCTCGTTCCGCGGCGGCAAGCCGAGCAATCGCTCCGCGTTCAGACGTCCACAGCGGCAGGAAGGACGACCTGAAACTCGGTCCCGTGACGTGGCTCGGAGGTCACTGTGACGGTGCCGCCGTGCGCCTCGACGACATGGCGAACGATGGCCAGGCCGAGCCCCGATCCCTCACCGTCGCGCTGCCGCGAGCTGTCTGCCTTCCAGAAGCGCTCGTAGATCCGGGGCAGGTCGGCGGGCGTGATCCCGACCCCGGTGTCGCGGCAACGCAGCACCACCTGGCCGGCCGTGCCGGGAGCGGCGGTGATGGAGATGAGACCGCCCGAGGGGGTGAACTTGATCGCGTTGTGGGCCAGGTTGCGCAGGACCTGACCGAGGTGCGAGGCGTCGCCGACCAGGTCGGGCGTCCCCGGCGCGACGCCGACGTCGAGGGTCACACCCTTGCTCTCGGCGAGCGGGCGGAGACGGTCGAGGCTGCCCATGAGCACGGCGATGGGGACGCGCTCGCTGGCCATGGGCCGGAGCCCGGACTCGATGGTGCTGAGCTCGAGCAGCTCCTCGACCATCTGCGCCATGTGTGACGCCTCCTGCCCGATCCGGCGCACGAAGTCGGCGGCGGCGCCCGGGTCCTCCAGGCCTCCGTTGGCCAGCGTCTCGGCGATGAGCTGCACCGCAGTGATCGGAGTGCGCAACTCGTGCGACACGTTACTGACAAAGTCGCGTCGAACTCGTTCGAGGTGATGGACGCGCGTCTCGTCGCGCACCATCAGCAGAGTCGACACCTCGCCGTTGAGCGCGATCGCCCGAGCGTTGAAGTCTCGATCGTGCAGCGTGATCGCACGCTCCTCCACACGGCCGCTCTGGCGCGCCGCATCGAGCAGCCGGATGATCCGATAGTCGACCTCGCCGGCGACGAAATCCGATCCCTCGACGAGCGCCAGCCCGAGCAATCGCCGGGCAGCCTCGTTTGCGAGCAGCACCCGTCCCTGGACGTCGAGACCCACGATGCCGGGGTCAAGGAGGAGCCCCACGGCCCGGAGCACGTCGATGCTCCCTGAACCGGACAGTACCTCGGCGGCGTCCAGTGCCTCCACCACGGCGAGTATAGGCGCGTGGTCGAGGCGCCTCCCGAAGGGAACCGCTAAGCTCGGTTTCATGGCGCCCACCGTCGCCAAACGTATCCTCGTGGTCGAGGACGAGGACGCCATCCGCGAGACGCTTCGCTACAACCTCGCCCGCGAGGGTTACGAGGTGGTCGAGGCGTCCACGGGACCGGACGCGCTCAACCTGGCGCGGGCGGAGCGTCCCGACCTGATCCTGCTCGACGTGATGCTTCCCGGGCTCAGCGGGCTCGAGGTGTGCCGCGTGCTGCGCCAGGAATCGTCGACGCCGATCCTCATGCTGACCGCCAAGGGAACCGAGGTCGACAAGGTGGTCGGGCTGCAACTCGGCGCCGACGACTACGTCACCAAGCCGTTCTCCTTCAATGAGCTGCTCGCGCGCGTCACCGCGCTGCTGCGGCGCTCGGACATGAGCGCCCGCCCCGCCGGTGCTCCTGAGATCGAGGAATTCGACGGCTTCAGGATCGACCGTGCCGCGCGCACCATCCACGTCGAGACCGCCGAGCTCAGGCTCGCGCCCAAGGAGTTCGATCTCCTTTCACTCCTGCTGCGCAATCCGGGACGTGTGCTCTCGCGTCAGGCGATCATCGCGGCCGTCTGGGGCAACCGTTTCTACGGCGATCCCAAGACCGTCGACGTGCACGTCCGCTGGCTTCGCGAGAAGTTCGAGCCCTTCGCGCAGATCCCGTTCCGCATCACCACCGTGTTCGGGGTGGGATACCGCCTCGACCGGATCGGCGCAATCGACCAGGCCCCGTAAACTCGACCGGGCATCGGAGGAGACGCGTGGACGCAGCGGTCATCGGCGGGGGAGTCATCGGTCTGGCGGTGGCCTGGCGGGCCGCACGGGCGGGTGTCAGCGTTGCCGTGGTCGATCCAGACCCAGGCTCCGGCGCGTCGCACTTCGCCGCCGGGATGATCGCTCCGGTGGGGGAGGCCGAGTTCGGCGAGGAGGCGGTCGTCGCCGTCAATCGCGATTCCGCGGCGCGATATCCGTCATTCGTCGCCGAGCTCGAGCTCGATGCGGGACGCTCCGCCGGCTACCAGCAGACCGGAACCGTGCACGTGGCCGTCGACGCCGATGAGCAGATGGCGCTCGAGCGGCAGTTCCGGTTCCGCCAGCAGCTCGGCCTCCCCGTCGAGCGGCTCACGTCGCGCCAAACTCGCGAGCTCGAACCCGGGCTTGCACCATCGGTGCGCGGCGGCATGCTGGTGGAATCCGACCACCAGGTGGATCCCCGCGCCATGGTCCCGACCCTGCTCCAGGCATGCAGCCGGCTCGGGGTCCAGATCCATCGCAGCCGGGCCTCGCTGCTCGTCGAGCGGGGCCGGGTCACCGGTGTCGCACTCGAGAGCGGGGAGCGCCTCGACGCATCCAGGGTCGTGCTCGCGGCCGGCTGCTGGTCCGGCGGCATCCCCGGCGTCCCAGAGGACGACATCCCACCGGTGCGGCCGGTGAAGGGACAGATCCTGCGCTTGCGCGGCACCCCCGGCCTGATCTCGCGGACCATACGCGGTGGCTCCGTGTACATCCTTCCGAGGAGCGACGGCCGTGTGGTCATCGGTGGAACCGTCGAGGAGCGCGGATTCGACACCTCGGTGCTCGCCGGCGCGGTGTACGAGCTCCTTCGCGAGGCGCGAGCCCTGGTGCCCGACATCGCCGAGCTGGAGCTGGTCGAGGCGTCAGCCGGGCTCCGGCCCGGATCGCCCGACAATATGCCCATGGTGGGTGACTCCACGACCGAAGGCCTCATCGTCGCGACCGGCCACTACCGCAACGGCTACCTCCTCGCGCCGGCGACGGCTGATGCCGTCTCCGGCGTGCTCACCGGAGCGCCATGGCCCGAGGCCACCCGGCCCTGGGCACCGTCGCGGTTCCGGCGGCCGGCCGGGGTTGGAGCGTGATCATCGTGGTCAACGGCGAGAGCCGTGAAGTTGCCGAAGGGCTGGGACTCACCGACCTGCTCCGCGAGATGGAGCTCCCGCCAGAGCAGCGCGGCATCGCGGTCGCGAGGAACGGCGACGTCGTTCTCCGGGCGAGCTGGCCCGACACCACGCTGACCGCCGGGGATCGCCTCGAGATCCTTCACGCCGTGCAGGGTGGATGAGGTCGGATGGCTGACCTAGCCGACTTCCTGGTGATCGCCGGCGAGCGATTCAACTCGCGTCTGATCATGGGGACCGGCGGCGCCCCGAGCCTGGACATCCTCGAGCGGGCCCTCGACGCCTCCGGCACGCAGATCGTCACGGTGGCGCTGCGCCGCCTGGATCCGTCTGGGGCGAGCTCTTTCCTGGATGTCGTGGCCCAGGGAGGCCGGCGAATCCTGCCCAACACGGCCGGTTGCTACACCGCGCATGACGCGGTCACCACCGCGCAGCTCGCCCGCGAGGCCTTCGAGACGAACTGGATCAAGCTCGAGGTGATCGCCGATGAGGAGACGCTGCTCCCCGACGGCGCGGAGCTGCTGGTCGCGGCCGAGCAGCTCATCGATGACGGCTTCGTCGTGCTCCCGTATGCGAACGACGACCCCGTGCTCTCGCACCGGCTCGAGGACCTGGGATGCGCGGCGGTGATGCCACTCGGCGCGCCGATCGGCAGCGGGTCGGGGATCCGAAATCCCTACAACCTCCGGATCATTCGCGAGCGTGCGGGTGTGCCGGTGGTGCTCGACGCGGGGGTCGGCACCGCGTCCGACGCCGCGATCGCGATGGAGCTCGGATGCGATGCCGTGCTGGTCGCCTCGGCGATCACCCGTGCCGCCGAGCCCGTTCTGATGGCGCGGGCGATCGGCGCTGCTGTCGAAGCCGGACGGCTCGCGTTCCGGGCTGGACGGATTCCCCAGCGGCTGTATGCCGAGGCGTCGACATCTTGGGAAGGGATCGCCGATCTCGGCACCCGCTCGAAGATGCTGCCGAAGCTGGGTGATGCCGGCGCTGGGTGACGCGCGGCGCGAGCGCCTGGAGCGAGCGCGCCTCTACGTGGTCACAGGCGCGCGGCAGGTCGAGGCCGACCTTCCTACGTTCCTCGCCGCCGTGCTGGAAGCCGGCGCCGATGTCATTCAACTGCGCGAGAAAGACGCCGAGGCAGGAGACATCCTTCGCTGGAGTGAGGTCTTCCGCGACGCTGCCGATCGTCACGACGCCCTTTTCGTGGTCAACGATCGTGCCGACCTTGCCGTCGCCTCGGGCGCCGACGGTCTCCATCTCGGCCAGAACGATCTACCGCCGTCATGGGCGCGACAGCTGGCCGGGCCCGACATGATCATCGGGCTGTCGACGCACTCCGCCGCGGAGTTCGACGCTGGCGACCCCGAGGCCGACTACCTGTGCGTCGGGCCCCTCTACGCCACGCCGACCAAGCCGGGCCGACCGGCGACAGGGCTCGAACTCGTGAACCACGCGGCAGCGCGGTCGCGAGACGGGCTGGAACGACGCCCTTGGTTCGCCATCGGGGGCATCGACCGGACGTCGTTTCCCAGCGTTATCGCGGCCGGGGCAGAGCGGATTGTGGTGGTACGGGCGGCCGCCGGACCCGATCCAGGGGCCTCCGTCAAGGTCCTCCTGGCGGGTCTCGGAGGGAGCGCGAAATGGATCAACCGTTAAGCAGTCCTTAACCGCGCGCCTGTGTCGCCCTTAACCACTCGATCGGCACGATAGCCGCGTGCAGTCGCAACGCGACAGGGCGAAGTCTGGGGAATTGAGGGCTGAGATGACGGTCGAGATCGAACCATCGCTGAACCGTGAGCGAGCATTCTGGCGTCGAGGCGCGAGCGTGCGAGGTGCGTTGACGCTGCTTGCGGGGGGATCAGTCCTCGCCGCCTGCGGATCCACGAGCACCCCTGCGGGTACGAACGCCCCGACCGCCACCCCAACCCCGGTCTGCACCGGTACCACATCCAACCCCGGCTACAGCAACGGTCTCGCCACCGTTCCCGGCCAGGCGACGACCCTCAGCGGGGCGGGGTCAACGTTTGTGGCGCCCATGATGTCGGTCTGGACGAAGGCATATGCCACCGCAAACTCAGTCCAGGTGGCCTACTCGTCGGTGGGCTCCGGTGCCGGCATCGCGCAGATCCAGGCGAAGACTGTCGACTTCGGCGATTCGGATGCGTTCATGTCGGACACCGACCTCGCAAAGGCGAAGGGGGGTCCGATCGTGCAAATTCCGCTCGTGCAGGCGCCGGTTGTGGTCGTCTACAACCTTCCTGGCGTCGCGAGCGGTCTCAAGTTCGATGGCGACACGCTCGGAAAGATGTTCTCGGGCGGTATCACGATGTGGAATGACCCGGCGATCAAAGCCCTGAACCCGGGAGTCAGTCTTCCGAGCACTCCCATCGCGGTCGCGCACCGCTCGGACGGGTCGGGGACCACGGCCATCTTCACCGACTTCCTCACGCAGACCAGCCCTGCATGGGTGACCGCGCTCGGCGGGTCCACGACGAGCAAAGGCAAGACGGTGGCGTGGCCTGTCGGAATCGGCGGCAAGGGCAACGAAGGGGTGTCCGCTGTGGTGAGCCAAACGGCTGGCGGCCTCGGCTACGTCGAGCTCGACTACGCCCTAGCGCAGCACCAGACTTACGCAGACGTCAAGAACAAGGCGGGCCTGTTCATCGAGCCGTGCGAGCAGACGGCCGCCAACGCAACGGTCGGCATCACGAGTTACCCGTCCGACCTGCGGGTTGACATCGTCAACCAGTCGACGAATCCACAGGCATATCCGATCACGGGGCTGACTTGGGCGCTCGTCTACCAGAACCAGACCAAGGCTGCAACGGCGGCCGCACTCGTCAACTTCTTCTCCTGGGTGCTGACCAAGGGCCAGGACCTCACCGGCTCAGTGAACTACACGCCGCTGGGCCCGACGCTGCAGGCGCTCTGTATCGCTCAAGTCAAGAAGATCACGGTCAACGGCACCCCCGTCTCTCCGTGAGCCGAAAACCACATTGACTGTGGTGGGTTTCTGATGCCGCCGCCAGCCGGTATGGGCGGCGGCATCGCCGCCTCTACCGTTCGGGTAGCTCCGTCCCTGTTGAAGCGCGGCCGTCCGCGTATTGCGGACCGGATTTTCGGCACCGGCGTTTCCATCACCGGCGTGATCGTGCTGGTCGTGATCGCTGCGATGGTCGTCTTCCTGGTGCTGCAGGGGCTCCCAGCCATGCAGCACTACGGCTTCTTCTCGTTCATCACAACGGCGCGCTGGACGCCGTCAACCGCTTTCCCGAACGTCTCGCATCCGAATCCGTACGGGATCGTCCAGTTCATCTACGGCACGATGCTCACGTCGATCATCGGCATGATCATCGCGGTCCCGCTCGCTGTCGGTGCGGCACTCGTCATCACGGATGTGGCACCGCAGCGCCTCAAAGGTCCGCTCTCCGGGCTTGTGGACCTGCTGGCAGCGGTACCCAGCGTCGTCTACGGCTTCTGGGGGATCTTCGCGCTCATACCAGCGATCAGGCCGGTCGTGGATTTCTTGACCACGACCCTGGGCACCGTGCCGGTGATCGGGGTTGCGTTCCAGGGTCCATTCTTCGGAGTGTCGTATTTCAGCGCCGGGCTGGTGCTCGCCATCATGATCCTCCCGATCATCGCGGCGGTGTGCCGTGAAGTGTTCCGGAGCACGCCACGAAACGAAAAGGAGGCCGCACTGGCGCTTGGGGCGACGCGCTGGGAGATGATTCGCATTGCCGTGCTGCCGCGAGCTCGGTCGGGCATCGTCGGTGCGTCGCTCCTTGGTCTTGGACGTGCGTTGGGCGAAACCATTGCGGTCACCATGGTGATCGGCAATTCCGTGCTGCATATCAATCCAAGCATCTTTTCCCAAGGGGCTACGATGTCCAGCGTCATAGCCAACGAATTCACCGAGGCGACCGAGCCGTTTCATCTGTCTGCGCTGTTCGTGGTGGGGTTCTGGCTCTTGATCGTCGCGTTGGTGGTGAACATCGTCGCCCGCCTCGTGGTGCGCCGTGGGGTCGCGCTGTGACACAGCTCGCGATCGGCACGCCAGGCCGCCGCAACCGTCCGGCGTTGCGCCGCCGACGCGCCAAGAGCGCGTTCCTCGTCGCATTGCTGATCGCGGCAGTGGTGGTGGCCGTCGGCGTTCTCGCCTGGGTGCTCATCTACGTGGCGATTCAGGGTCTCGCCGCGTTGAACCTCGGGTTCCTCACCCAGACCCCACCCGGCGATCCGGCCGCCGCCGGCGGTGGCTTCTACAACGGCATCATCGGGAGTTCTCATCGTTGTCGGTATTGCAGCGCTGATTGGTATCCCGCTGGGAGTTGGCGCGGCGATCTATCTGGTCGAATATGGGCGAGGGCGGCTGGCGGACACCATCCGCTTCTTCAACGACGTGTTGATCGGGGTGCCGACGATTGTCACCGGCGCCTTCATCTATGCGATCTGGGTGACCCGGTTCGGCTTTTCCGGTTTCGCCGGGTCACTCGCACTCGCCATCGTGATGCTGCCGCTGGTGACACGCACGACGGAGGAGATGCTGCGATTGGTGCCAAACGAGCTCCGGGAAGGCAGCCTGGCGCTGGGGGCGACTCGAAGCCAGACGGTGATGCGGGTGTGCATTCCAACGGCACTGCCCGGCATCATCACCGGCGCCATGCTGGCCGTCGCCCGCGCGATGGGCGAGACCGCCCCGCTGCTGCTGACGGCATTGGGTAATGACCTGTTCATCGAGTACAACCCTGCCAAGCGCATGTCCACCCTCTCCCTGCAGATCTTCGACAACGCGGTCACCGGGTTTCAAGAAGGTCAAGCACGGGCCTGGGCGGGCGCGCTCACGCTCATCGCCATCGTCTTGATCTTCACCATAATTGCTCGCATCTTCGGTCGCCGAGTGCGTTCATCGAATGCCTGACGTGGCAACGGAACCCGCGCCGGCCACGCCCAAGATGGATGGCACGACACCGATCCATGAGGCATCGGCCGAAGGGTTGTCGATTGACAAGCTCAACGCCTGGTTCGGCAAGCACCACGCGGTTGCTGACGTGGACCTCGTGGCCCCGGCGCATCGGGTGACCGCCCTCATCGGTCCGTCAGGCTGCGGCAAGAGCACACTCTTGCGCTGTGTGAATCGCATGCATGAGATCGTCCCCGGTGCACGCGTTGAAGGCCGGGTGATGTTCAGCGGACAGAACATCTACGATCCGGACATCGACCCGGGCTCGGTGCGCAGCGAGATCGGGATGGTGTTCCAGCGGCCGAACCCGTTTCCCACCAAATCGATCTTCGAGAACGCGATCATCGGCGTGCGGCTTGCCAAGTCGACGGGGGATCGAAAGCTGGACGAGATCGCCGAGAGCGCGCTCCGCCGCGCACAGCTATGGGACGAGGTCAAAGATCGTCTCAACAAGCCGGCGGTGAGTTCTTTCCGGGGGGCAACAGCAGCGGCTGTGCATCGCACGTGCTGTCGCGGTTGACCCTGCGCTCCTCCTCATGGATGAGCCGTGTTCCGCGCTGGACCCGATCGCGACTTTCAAGATCGAAGAACTCATCCGCGAGATCGCGGATGAATACACCGTCATCATCGTGACGCATAACATGCAGCAGGCGACGCGGGTATCTCAGTTCACCGGCTTCATGACGATCGAACACGCCGGCGAGCCGGGGCATCTGGTTGAATTCGGTGCAACCGACCAGATATTTGGGTCGCCGGCTCAGGCGGCGACCGAGGCGTATGTGAGTGGTAGGGTTGGTTGAGATGGCGAGTGAGTTGAGCATCCTGGGGAGGCTGCAGGGCTCAGATCCCGGGAAGGGACGTCCCGCGCGGTCCAGCATCGTGCAGGTGAAGGATCCTGCCGTCAGCACGCGAAACGTCAATGCCCACTACGGCTCTTTCCTCGCCCTTCGCGACGTCTCCATCTCCGCCCCGCTCGGCGAGATCACCGCGATCATCGGTCCGTCGGGCTGCGGAAAGTCGACGTTGCTGCGAAGCCTCAACCGGATCAACGACCTGATCCCCTCGTTCATTCTCGAGGGTGAGGTCTTGGTCGGCGATCAGAACATCTACGCATCCGACGTTGATGTCGCGAGTCTGCGTCGGCGCGTCGGCATGCTATTCCAACGTCCCGCGCCGTTCCCGATGAGCATCTACGACAACGTCGTGTACAGCCTGCGCCTCGATGGGCGCCAGCCCAAGGCCACACTCGATGAGGCAGTAGAACGGTGCCTTCAACAGACGGCGCTCTGGGACGAGGTGAAGAATCGCCTCCGAGCGGCAGCCACAGGGCTGTCAGGTGGACAACAGCAGCGGCTGTGCCTGGCGCGCACGCTGGCCGCAGGAAGCGACATCATCCTCATGGACGAACCGTGCGCTGCATTGGACCCGATCTCCACCCTGCGGATTGAGGAGTTGATGCGCGAGCTGCGCGGCACTGTGACCATCATCATCGTGACCCACAACCTGCAGCAGGCGGCGCGCGTCAGCGACTACACAGCCTTCATGCTGATGGGAGAGGGGCGAGCCGGCGAATTGGTTGAGCTGGGAAAGACCGACGAGATGTTCAGCGATCCAGTGGACAAACGAACCGAGGACTACATCACGGGGAGATTCGGATGAGCCAGCCGACCCCGACGAGCACGCCGTCCACTCATCGACCGGTCCTGCAGGCGGAGCTCGATGCCATTCGGGCGGCCATCGTCGAGCTCACAAAGCACGTCGAGGTTGCCATCGAACGCGCCATCTGGGGGCTTCGCGAGCGCAATGCCGAGATTTGTACGGCGGTCATTGAGGGTGACGTCGCCATCAACGACCAACATCGCAAGATCCGGGACGCGTGCTTCCACGTCATCCTCACCCAGGCCCCCGTGGCGCGTGATCTCCGCGATATTCACGGCTTCGATCACATCGCATCCGAGTTGGAGCGAATGGCAGATCACTGTGTATCGATCGCTCGAATCGGCAGGTCGATGGTGGACCTGCCCGATGTGCCGTCGTCGGAGCCCCTCGGCATGCTTGCCGAAGAGGCGGAAGCACAAGTGCGCGACATCCTCGGCGCATTTGAGGCACACGATACGTTGGCAGCGCGCGACATCGCTCGACGTGATAGCGCGGTAGACATGAAGTACCGGCAAATATTCTCGACGTATGTGGACCAGATGACGGCAGACGGGAGCCTGGCGCCTCGCGCGACTGGACTCGTCTTCGTTGCTCACTACCTCGAGCGGATCGGCGACCGCGTGACAAATATCGCCGAGGAGTTGATCTTCGCTGAGACGGGTGGGCTCGAAGAACTCGGGTAGCGTTCCCCGTGGCGGCGCCTGCCAGGTCGCGTGCGCGGCAAGCTTGGGCGCGGACCGCCGGGGTACGAGGGCAGAGTGTCCGGCCAGTGACCGACTACGGCGCGCTTGACACCCACTTGACGCTGAAGGCACGACCGCTCGAGCTCAACGCCGACGGCCGCGCTCGAGTGGTGGTGAAGGTGCTGTTGGTCAGCGTGATAGAGGTGTGCGTGAATGACGCGATGCTGCCTGGGCTCGCACCATTTGGGGCCTGGCTGGCCACCCCTGCGGTGAACTTGATCGCCTTGACGAACTTCGGAAGGTACGCGATTCCACCGGGGTTGAAGCTCGGCGTCTCGACGATCCACTCGGCGGAGCTGCGCACGCACGGAGTACTCCCGCACGCCTCGGGCATGTTGAGGGACGCACCGCTGGTCAGATCCTTGACGACGATGTCGTACGGGGTGCCACCGGTGCCGAACGTGACCGACGCGAACATCTTGTCCCCGACCTTCACCGCAAAGACCTCCTGGACCGCGTTCGTCGGATACATCTCCCACCAGGCCATATGGGTGCCCTGCTTCGTGCCGCGACAGATGGCGATCGTGCCCCCCTGCTCGACCGTCTGAGAGCTGTAACCATCGAGGCCCACCCAGACAGCCGAGGACTCGGGCGAATGCCCGTCGCACTTGTACGACGGCTCAGTCCAGTTCGCGGCGACGTACGTGTACGCGCCGGATTGCGTATCCGCATACCCGGACCAGTTGCTGCTGCTGGTTCCGGTGACCCCATGAAGGTGGCCCACTCTCACCGATGGCAGCACCGGCGCGGCGGACGCGAACGGCGCTGCAGCGACGGAGAGCACTCCGACCGCGGCAAGCACTCCGGCTGCTGGGACCCCGATCCATCGAACATGCTTCATGACCGACACCTCGTCAACTTCCGTTGTGTCGGCCCAAGACGCTGCCTCAGGACCCGACTTTCCGACTGTGATTGCCAAGCGTAACGGAGCAAACCCACCACGAAATTGCGGGGGTGTCACGGGATTGCAGGGTAGGATGGGTGTTCCGTGGACGTCCGTCGATGACCAGCCTCTTCCGGCGCAAGCGCTCGGAACCCCCCGCACCGCCCCCCGAGCCCGTCGCGACCGGCGTCGACTGCAGCGTGCCGGGCTGTCCGAACAGCGATGCGCTGACCTGTGAGTACCGCGATCGCCGCGGTCACCTGTGCAAGGTCGCGTTCTGCCAGGACCATGGCGCTGTGATCGAAGGAGCTCCCTACTGCCGGCGCCACGCCAGCACCGTCCGGGCAATAGGCGCACTCGCATCAGATCCAAACGGCCGGCCCGACGTCAACGACCGGACGCCGTCACTGGTCAACTGGATCTCGCGCGAGCTCGACGGTCACATACGAGAGCAGCTTGAAGCGACGGCCAAGGAGGGCGAATCCGTCGTGGCGGATGACGTCGTCCACCTCTCCCGCGATTCCAATCGGAACCTTCGCTGGGAGCGGAGCTGGAGGCTGGTCGAAAATACCGGGCTCGTGCTCAAGATCAGCATCAACGTGTCGGAAGAGAACGATGCGCTGGTACGAATCGTCGTCGGTAGCGAGATGGTCGCCGACGGAATCCCGCCGTGGATCGCCCGGCGGCGCGTGGGTGAGGACGTCGACGTTGCTATCGACGTGGCACAGCGCCAGCTCTTCTATCGATACCTGCAGGAGAGCATCGCCAAGGCGGTAGCCGAGTTCCGAGGCGGCGATCGCCGCTACGCTCGGTAGGCGTACGGCCCTGGCGGCTACGCTTTGCGCTGCGGCTGCGCGGGCAGCACCTCCACAGGAGAGTCGATGAACGCCGAGACATACCTGGACAACACCGGTCGGGACGACGTCCTCGGCGGCGGTGCGAGAAGGATTCCGATCAGCACCCCGAAGGGGAACTTTCACGTCTGGACCAAGCGGTTCGGCAACAACCCGACCGCGAAGCTGCTGCTGCTGCACGGCGGTCCGGCGGCCACCCACGAGTACTTCGAACCCTGCGACTGCTATCTGCCGGCCGCGAACGTCGAGTACTACTACTACGACCAGCTCGGCTCCTTCTACAGCGACCAGCCCGACGAGCCGGAGCTCTGGCAGCTCGATCGGTTCGTCGACGAGGTGGAGCAGGTGCGCATCGCCCTGGGCCTGGACGCCGGGAATTTCTTTCTCCTCGGCCACTCGTGGGGTGGCATCCTAGCCACCGAGTACGCGCTGCGGTATCAGCAGCATCTCAAGGGGCTCGTGATCTCCAACATGATGATGAGCATCCCCGCGTACAACGAGTACGCGCGGAGCGTGCTGATGCCAACGATGGACCAGACGGTTCTCGCGGAGGTCCAGCGGCTCGAAGCATGCGACGAGACTGAGACGCCCAGGTACATGGAGCTGCTCAACGACCATTACGAGCAGCACGTGCTCCGGATGCCCGTCGATCAATGGCCCGACCCGGTCATTCGCGCGTTCAGCCATACGAACCGGTCGATCTACGTGCCGATGCAGGGTCCGAGCGAACTGGGTGCCAGTGGGAGCCTGTCCAACTGGGACCGGACCAATGACCTCGAGAGCATCAACGTTCCGACGCTGGTGATCGGGGCCACCCACGACACCATGGACCCAGCCCACATGGAGATGGTCGCCGGGCGCATACCCCATGGCCGCTTCCTGCTCTGCCGGAACGGCAGCCACATGGCCATGTATGACGACCAGAAGACCTACTTCCGCGGCCTGATCGATTTCATCGTCGATATCGATCAATGGAGCACTGCCGCGCATCGGGGCTGACGGGCCCTATCCTGTGCCGGTGCGGGCTCCCCAGGATCGGCTCGGTGACGCTGCGCCGGGGCAGCATCGCTCGCTGTGGTGGAACTGCGCCGAGGCACTGCTCCTCGCCATCGCTCCTCTGGCCGCATTCTTCGGCCTGAGGCTGACCCTGATGGCGCCGCCGGATCTGAACGACCCCGCGATGCATACCACGTTCATCGTCGATCCGCAGGACATCTACCTTCGCTACGCAGCCGTCTTTCAGCCGACGGAACGGCTTCGCGAGGGGGCGCGAGTCGGATTCCTCGTACCCGGCCGGATCTCCTACCTTTTGTTCGGTGGCGTCCCCGGCTTTGTCGTGTTCCGCTACGTCCTCGTGCTCATCGCGATCGTGCCGGCCTACATCCTGCTCCGACGGTTGTACAGCCGCGTGGTCGGGGTGATCGGGGTGATCGTGATTCTCAGCTGCCCGGTCATCATCCTGGCTTGGGGAACCGACTTCCCCAACTCGGCAGGGGTGTCCTATCTGCTCGGCGGACTGGCATGTCTGGCGATGCCGTCGGCACGCCACCGGATCGGCTGGTTGATCGGTGCAGCCGTGCTGTTCACGTTTTCGGTGTGGGCGCTGGCGTCTGCGGCACCGTTGGTCATCGCGACTGTGGTGGCGTACTGGCTCATACGGCTCAAGCGCGATCGCGCAAACGTGTGGCGCGATCTGTCGGTGATGTTCGGCGTCGCTGTCGGAGTCACCGGATTGCTCGCGATCGCATCGGCAGTGCTGATCGGGCCGTGGGATTACATCCTCACCACAATCCAGTCCCTGATCTACCTCGCCCAGCCGTCGCAAACCATCGCCAACCATTCACGGAGCCCGCTGTGGGCGCCGTACATCACGTATCTGCTCGTGCCACCTGCTGTCGGCCTCGCGTGCTACGCGGCATTCGGGGGACGGCTCAAGGACTTCCTCGCCGTGGATCGGTTCACGCGCATCGGGCGCCGTCTCGCGTCGATCCCCACCCCGCAGCTGATCGTGAGCGTAGCCTGCGCCTTTCAGATCCTGATCTATGCGGTCCTGCAATTCATCGGCAGCACGCAGGTGCTCGAGGTTCACTACTTCTCGTCGCTGTTGTGGGCGTCGGTGATGCTGACACTGGCGATCACCATCGCCGAGCTGGGTGCCCCGATTCTCGAGCACGCGCGCTACCGCTGGCTCATCCCGGTGGTGTTGCTGGCGGTTCCGCTCGTCTTCGAGCTGAATCCCCGTGTGCCGCAGTTCGGATGGATGCCGGTTGGCCTGCTCCTCGTCGTGGGGATCGTGCTGCTCGCGTGGCTCGCGAGACGAGAAGCGGCGTCGCACGACATCATGCGGTCGCGCCTCCTGATCGGCGGCGCAATCGCGGCAATCTCCGCTGGACTGCTGGTCTTGACGGTCACCCCGACCCAGCACAAACACGAACGCGGCACTGCGGTCGACACCTTCCCGGACTACGCGTACACCTTGGGAGGCAGCTCCACGCAGTGGGGCGACGATGCAACGTGGATCAACCTGTATGCGGACACCACCGCGATGCACTCGTTCGTCGGTCGCGCGTCGTACTCGGGTGAGCAATTGCTGATGTGGTGGAGCAACGACCAGTTGAAGGAACTGCGGGAGCCCATCGGCATCTACCACGCGTTCTTCGATTCCATCCCGAGCAATCTCGGGATACTCACGCCGCTCGACAAGTACTTCTTCAGCCAGCGCCACCCGGCACAGATACTGCTGATGAGCCTCAACGGGCAGGGGTTCCAGGCGTCGCTCAATTCCCTGAAGCCCTATGGTCCGGAGCTGGTTCGCGCCGGTGTCCTGACGTCGGGGTCGGTATCGCTGCACCTCTGGGTGATCGATCTCCACCAGTACCTCCTGGTGCCCTTGCTCCGCGGCTGACCGAGGCCCGGGCACCGGGCGATCCGGTGACGATCCCGTGGCAGATGGGCCTAGGGTGCGGGCCGCCGCGGGATCGTCTCCTATGGTGTCTGACGATGGAAGAGGCTCTCCTCGCGTGCCGGTGAAAGGGCACTCGCGGCCCACGGTGTCCCACGCTGCGGGGCGTGGCCGGCACCGCCTCCTGATCGCCGCCCTGCCGGTTGGTTTGCTGCTGGTTGGTCTCTTCGGCTACGCCAGTCCGGTAGCCAGGGCTGGAGCGGCCACGCCCGCGTGGACCGCGTACGTTTCCAATTTCGGCTCGACCACGGTAACGCCGATCGATACGGCCACAGCGACATCTGGCGCTCCGATTGCCGCGGGCAGCCAATCTGGTTCGATCGCCATCACACCAAATGGGAAGACCGCGTACGTTGTGAACCAGAACGACGCGGTCACCCCGATCAACACCTTGACCAACACTGCCGGCGTACCAATTCCGGTGGGGTCGTCGCCAGAGGGCATCGCCATAGCTCCCAACGGCAAGACCGCGTATGTGACCAACACCTTCTCGAACACGGTCACCCCGATCAACATCCCGGCGAACACCACGCAACCATCGATCCCCGCGGGTGCCGAACCTACCGGCATTGCCATCACCCCCAATGGCGAAACCGCGTACGTGGTGGATCTTGGCACCAGCAGTGTTATCCCGATTGACCTGGCGGACGGCGTGGAAGGCACCGCCATCCCCGTCGGCAATGATCCGGAGAACCTTGCAATCAGCCCCGACGGCGCCACCGTCTACGTCGTGAATGTGCTATCCAACAATGTGACGCCGATCGATGTCGCAACCAACATCGCGGGGACACCGATCACGGTTGGAACGCACGCTGGGGATATCGCCATCACACCGAACGGTGCCACTGCATATGTGACCGCGGTGGGATCCGGCAACGTCACTCCTATCGATCTTGCGACCAACACGCCCGGGACTCCGATCGCGGTCGCGGGCGGCGCCGATGGGATAACCATGGGCCCCGACGGCAAGACGGCATACGTCTCGAGCTTCAACAGCTTCGTCACCCCTCTCGACACGGCGACGAACACACCTGGGACGCCCATCACCGCCGGGAGCCAAACAGCCGGCATCGTGGTCGCCCCCGATCAAGCACCGGTGGCGAGCTTCACCGTGTCCGGGTCGGCATTGGGTCTTGCGACGAGCTTTGATGCGTCCGCGTCGACAGTCGCCTACGGCACCATCGGCTCCTACACCTGGAACTTCGGCGACGGGTCCACCGCCACCACGACAACGCCAACCACGACGCACACATATGCTGCGGTCGGGACATACACGGCAACGGTCACCGAGACGAGCACTGGCGGAACGTCGACAACGATCACCTTCACCGGCCAGACGGTGAGCAACAACGGCGGCCCGTCGGCGCACGCATCGCGGGTGGTGACCATCGTTGCACCCGGGGCGTACACCGCCTTGAGCCCATTCCGCATCTGCGACACGCGCGCGCACCCGACCACAAACCAGTGCGCCGGACACACCCTGGGCACCAACAGTTCGATGGATGCGCAGATCACCGGCAAGGTTGGCCCTTCCGGGCAGTCCGTCCCCACCGACGCGCTTGCCGTGGCATTGAACGTGACCGCAGTCAGCGACGGCACGGTGCGAAGCTTCATCAGCGTCTTCCCCGGAGGTGAGGCACGTCCCAATGTCTCGAACGTCAGCTTCGATCCAGGCGTCGCCCACGCGAACCTTGTCGTCGTTCGTCTGCCGGCAGGTGGAGACATCACCGTGTACAACGCAGCGGGCAGAGCCGGCGTCGTGGTCGATGTCGAGGGCTACTTCGCTCCACCGGGTGGGGCGCCGGTAGCCGGGGAATACCACAGCATCCCGCCGCTCAGGATCTGCGATACGCGTGCGCGCAAGGGCACCGAATGTGCGGGCAGCTTCGAAAACCCTTTGCCGGGCAATACCTGGCGTGACGTGGTGCTCTCCGGCCGACCGTCCGGTGCCACCCTGAACACTCCTTCGATTCCAACCGTGGGCGCATCAGCCGCCGTCTTCAACCTCACCGCTGTGGGACCGACGCTGGCGACGTACCTCGCGGTGCAGCAACCGAACTCGCTCACCGATGCATGCCCCACCGAATCCCCGGCTGTCTCCAACGTGAATCCCGCAGCAGGTTCGGCGCTGCCCAACCGGGTCATCTCGGCACTCGGACCCCATCAGGACGTGTGCGTGTACAACGCGGCTGGCAGCACCGACTTCATCATCGACGTCAACGGATGGTTCGGCGACGGAACCGAGGCGGCGACAGTCCCGCCCGGTGCGCTCTTCTACGCAGTTCCTCCCGCTCGTATCTGTGACACTCGGGTGTCGACCCGAACAGCGTGCAGCGGCGAGGGGATGGGGGAAAGGCAGACGCTCGACATCGGTGTCGATGGCACGAGCGTGGTGCCGCTTGCCGGGGGATCGAATCCACCTCTGGCAGTCGTTGCCAATCTGACCGCCGTCGCGGGTACGGCAACAACCTTTCTGACGCTCTTCCCCTCTGATGTGTCACAACCGGTTGCATCCGACCTCAACCCGCGCCCGGGAGACGTGGTGGCAGACCTCGCCTTTGTAGGGATCGCGACGGGTTCACCTGCTGGCGACGTGTCCCTGTACAACCAGGCTGGCGATATCTACGCCATCCTCGACGTGGCCGGCTGGTTCCAGTAGCCGTCGCGTAGGCCGGGTGCGTATCATCCGAGCGTTGGGTCGCCTCGGTGATCCGCCAGGGTAGGACCAGCAGAGAGGTGGCACAGTGAGCGTCAACAACGTCCGTCGAGTCTTCTTTGGCGCGGTCATCGGTGCCACCGGCATCGCGCTGGCCGCACCGCTCCACCCAGGGGTCGCCTCGGCCGCACCGGCGGCGGTCTACGCGAGCGGCACCACCGGTCTTGTCGCCCCATCGCACGCGGCACGTCCTGCCGCGAGCCAGACTGCCACGCACGCGCAGCGTGGCGCCCGTGCGCTCCCGAGCTCGGCAGGCGCCGCTCGCCTGCACGTCAGCGCGCCTGCAACCGCCGCAGCAACGACGTCCGTCTCGAGCTCGCTGCTCGAGAACTTCAACGGAACCAGCAGCAACGACAGCCGGCGCACCAACTTCAACCAGCAATTCGAGCCCCCGGATCAGGGACTGTGCGTGGGCAATGGTTACGTCCTCGAGCCGGTCAACTCCGCGTTCAGGATCTTCAAGACGGACGGTCACAGCCTGATCGGGCCGAGCAACGTCAACGATCTCTTCGACCAGGGATCGACGCAGTTCACCAGCGACCCGCGCTGCTACTACGATCCGACCACCAACACGTGGTTCGCCACCATTCTGTTCCTGAGCGGCGGTGAGGTCCCCGACGGGAAGTCCTCGCAGCTGGATATCGCCGTCAACGCCTCGGGCAACCCGGAGAACATCTGGACGCAGTATCAGATCGACACCACCGACAAGGGTGGCAACGGCTGCCCCTGCTTCGGCGATCAGCCGACCTTGGGCATCGACCAGGACAACCTCTACGTCAGTACCAATGAGTTCTCGATCCTCGGATCGGCATTCAACGGCGCTCAGGTGTACGCGTTCTCCAAGAAGGATCTCGTGGCCGGAGTCCCGGTCCATTTCGCGCACTTCGCCAATCTGAAGATCGGCGGCAATATCGCGGCCTCCGTGCAGCCGGCGATCAGCACCGGCGCGCCGAACGCCGAGTTCTTCCTCAACTCGCTCGATCCCAACGGCAACGGCGACACCCACCTCGGCGTGTGGGCGATGACAGATCGCGCTGCACTGCAGCACGGCGGGCTACCCAGGTTGTCGAGCACGATCATCACGTCCGAGGCATACGGGAATCCCCCGCCCGCCACGCAGAAGGGTTCGACGAGCATGATCGATTCGGGCGACGATCGCATGCAGCAGACGCAGTACATCGATGGACTCCTCTGGGGAGAGCTGACCACCAGGGTGACGATCGCCCACAACTCGAGCGACCGAGCCGGCGCCGCGTGGTTCAGCGTTCGTCCGTCCCTCAGCGGCGGTCACATCGGCGCGTCGGTGATGGAGCGGCAGGGCTACGTGGTGGAGACGAAGGGCAACAACGTCATCTATCCCGCGCTACAGTCACTGCCGTCCGGGAATGTCGCGATGGTGTTCACGGTGACCGGTGCCGCGCACTTTCCGAGCGCAGCATATGCGGCGCTGGGCGCCGGACAATCCGCATTCGGAGGGATCAACATCGCGGCCGCGGGGACTGGTACTTACTCGCAGTCATCGAGCCGGTGGGGGGACTACTCCTGGGCCGTGATCGATCCAACGGCGCCCACTGTCTGGCTCGCCACCGAGTACGTTCCGCCCGTCTCCAGCCAGACACCCGACGGGATCAGCAATTGGGGCACGCGAGTCCTCGAGGTTGCGGTCGGCTAGCTCCTGGTCCTCGGGCCATCGATGAGCCGGGCACTGCACCGCGGATGCCCGGCTCGTCGGCCCCCACCCTGATACCGTCCCTCCCGTC
Organism: Candidatus Dormiibacterota bacterium; assembly: GCA_963708605.1. Taxonomy (GTDB): domain Bacteria; phylum Chloroflexota; class Dormibacteria; order Aeolococcales; family Aeolococcaceae; genus Palsa-851. Next base: position 75,146 of record CAVPTG010000004.1, read on the forward strand.
GTGGACCCGGTCACCACCACTCCGCCACTGACAACCCGACGTCGATGGTGGTCTCGGAACGGCGCCGACCTGCCGCGCTCGTTCTGGGTCATCTGGGTCGGCACCGTCATCAACCGGCTCGGGTACGTCGTCGAGCCGTTTCTGGCGCTCTACCTGGTGCGCGGGCGCGGCCTCTCGGTGGGCACCGCGGGTGTCCTGATCGCCTGCTTCGGCGCGGGCGCGTTCGTGTCGCAACCGCTCGGCGGGATGCTCGCAGATCGAATCGGTCGACGCGCAACGATCATCCTGGGGATGACCGGGTCGGCGGTCGCGTTCGTCGCCCTCGGTCTTGCCCCGACGCTGGTCGTGATCGGCCTCGCGGCGGCCGCGGCGGGGCTCGCCATCGATCTCTACCGACCCGCCGTTGCAGCCACCGTGGCCGACATCGTTCCGTCGGAGCAGCGTCCGCGCGCATACGGATTGATCTACTGGGGTCTGAATATCGGGGTCGGCGTCGCCGCCGTTGCCGGTGGGTTTCTCGCTCAGCACTCGTACTGGTTCCTCTTCCTGCTGGACGCGGCCACGTGCATTGGATTTGCGGTGGTCGTCGCCGTCGGGCTCCCCGAGACGCGGCCCGCAGGGCACGATGCGGAGCGCGGCGGATATCGGGCGGCACTCTCGGACGGGTTGCTCGTCGCCCTGGCGGCTTCGGCGTTCGTCGGCGGGCTGGTGTACCTCCAGTCCTTCGTGACCCTGCCCCTGGTGATGAGCATCCACGGGCTTGGGCCATCCGCCTACGGGCTCGCGTACGTGATCAACCCGATCGCGGTCATCGTGCTGCAACCGGTGACCATTCGATGGCTGGCCCGGCAGCGCCTCGTGTTCGTCTACGTCGGCGGTTCCGTCCTACTGGGCCTTGGCTTCTTCCTGACGCTGTTCGCCCGCTCGATTCCTGCCTATGCGGCCACGGTGCTGGTGTGGACCCTTGGTGAGATCGCGTTCAACGCGGTGGGACCGGCACTCGTCGCCGATCTCGCGCCCGTGCACCTGCGTGGGCGCTACAACGGCGTTTTCGGCACCTCATTCGGCGCCGCAGCCCTCGTCGCGCCGATCATCGGCACGCTCACGCTCCAGCACCTGGGTGAAGGGTGGCTCTGGAGTGCTTGCCTGCTCGTATCCATCGCTGCCGGTGGAGCAGTCCTGCTGCTGGGTGCGCGCATTGATGCGCGACGTGCGGTGATGATCGCCGCCGCCAAGGGCTCGAAGGCGGCGCCGTGAGGCGCTAGTTCGGCGGCGGGTACGGGGCGAGCGGCGGGGGCGCCGGTGGCGGAGGTGGCGGGGCCGCTGCAATTGGGAGCGCTGTTTCCGGCCCGATGTTCACCGACGCTGGGCGCGGATGCGAGACAAACGTCATGACAAGCACGAATGCGAACCCCGCATCACAGAGCAAGGAGACGATGGTCGCGAACACCGCGGTCGACGTCTCGGCACTGAGGCGTGAGACAGCTGCCAGCGCCTGCAGCAGCACCACCGCCAGCACGATCGCACGCGCGATTCCATACTTGGTGAGCCACACGATGACTGCGTAGAAGATGATCGCGACGAATGCGACGAGCGCGAGGAACGGCCGAATGTTCAGCGTCTGGTCGACGATCGTCCCGGTGTTCGGATCCTGCACCGGGATCGTGACGGTCGGAATGAGCAGTCCGATGGCAAAGATGGCGAGGATCTGCAGCGCCGCATAGGCGACGGTGATCCATCGGGCGATGGCGATCCAGTCGGTGCCCACCGTGAGTGGCGCGAGCGACACCGTGGGGGCATGCATGGCAACGGCGGCCGGCGCGGTGCCGTCCCGCGCCTGGTCGACCCGACGGCCATCCGGGAGCACGAGCGGGGAGCCGCATCGCTTACATGTCGTCGAGCTCTTCAGCTCCGACCACTTCCAGCACGTGGGGCAGCAGACAGCAAGCGGGGCGGTGGCGGCCACGGCCCATTCTCTGCAGAGATCGTCCGGCGAACGTGGTGACGTTCTCGGACGGTGCCACGTCCGTGACGTTATCGCTGCAAACGGTCAGCGGACGCGAATGGACCACCCCACGGGCTCGAGGTCGACCGGTGGCGGCTCAGGCGGTGCGATGACCTCACTGGCGGGCACCATCGCGGCAACCTCGTCAGCGCGACGACCATCCGGAAGGATCAACGGTGTGCCGCAGCGCTTGCAGGACATCACCGTCCCCAATTCCGTCCATTTCCAGCACGTCGGGCAGCAAACTCTTATGACCACCGCTCATTCTCAGCAAGGCCGGGACGGGAGGCCGATGCCGTTCGTGGACGGTGCCGAGACCGTGACCGGTTCAGCGCAGACCGCGATCGGACCATGAACTCACAACCCATGAGTCGCTGTCGTCGGACTTGTTTCGATCGCTATGGACCGGTCCAGCTGGACAGCGCCTTGAGGAGTGCAGCCCCGTTGGGCGAGCCGAGTCCGCTGCACGCGTCCCAGCCGGGACCCGCTGTGTACGCGCCATTCGACCCGGCCACGACATCGCGGAGTGCAGCAGCGCCTGTGGACGAGTACAGGAATGGTTGGAGAAACCCGACCGGTCGTCCGAGGCCCTGATTCAGCAGGGCGACAAGCGCTGCCCAGAGGGGTGCCACGGCGCTGGTGCCCCCGATCGGGATCGTCTGACCGTCGACGCGAACCGTGTACCCCGTATCGGGGTCCGCATCGCCGCAGACGTCGGGCACACCGCGACCGACACGCGCCCCGGGATTGACCGAGGGCGGGATCGACGCAGCGTGCTGGTAGTCGGGCACCGGGAAGACGTCACTGATCCCTCCACCGCCGGCTCCCTGACCGGGCCCGTCGTTCCACACCGTTTCCGATGAGATGGCACCGCCGGCAATCTCCAGGCGCGTGCCGCCACATCCGAGCGCGTGGGGGGCTGAGGCTGGGAAGTCGGCATGCTGCAGCCCGTCGGGGGCTCCGTCGGTGGATCCGTTATCGCCGGCTGCGACGGTGACAGTCACACCCATCGCCGCGGCGGCAATAAAGGCCTGCTCCATCTGGTTCATCGCCTGCGCCGTCCACGTGCTCTCCGGGCTTCCCCAACTGATGGAAACAACCGATGGCCGGTGATTCGTGTCGTGGATGGCGCTGGTGACCGCATCGATGAAGCCCTGGTCGGTGTTCGGCGCGAAATAGACGGCGATGGTCGCGCCCGGGGCGACACTCCCGGCGACCTCAATGTCCAGCATCACCTCACCGTCGGGTCCGTCCGATGTGCCTGGACTGTTGGTTCCGCCATCGACGGACACGGCGACAACCATCGGCTCCGACAAGCTCAACTGTGAAAAGTACGCGCTGAGATCCGCCGTTCGGAAGCCACCGCCCAACTCGATCAGCGCAATGCACTCGCCACTTCCGGTCAATGCCGTCGGAAACGTGTAGGCGGCCGCGACCTGCGGCGGCGCGTACTGCGACCGTGCGTTGGCTCGCGGACGGAAGTGCGGTCGGGCCTGTGGCCGCGCGTCCAACCCGAATACGCCGGTCACCACACCGGCCAGATCGGACGGCACCGACAGACTGCCCCGCCTGCCTCGATACTCGACGCCGTCCGGGGCGCGATACACCGTCAACGCAGTGCCAAAGGCGGTGCTCAGCGCCCCAAGGCTGCCGGCGAGTTGGACACTGCGACGCGCGAGGTCAACATCTTCAATTGACAACCCATTCGCCGCCGCGAAGGTGCGAATCGCGTCGACATCCGCGGGAGCCGCCCCATGGGTCGACGCATACTCCGCGCGGGAGAGCCGCCCTGTTGTCGGCTCTCCGCCAGAGCCCCTGAGATACACCGTGACCGTCGCCACCTCAGTCGGATCGCATGCAGCGACTGCTTCATGCTCGGGGCCCGGGCGCTCGCTACCAGGGATCGGGACGCGGGATGGCTGATCCGCCACATACCCATTGTCCGTGTGCCGAACCGACGTTGTCCAGGAACTCGGTCAGCGCCCCTCCACTTCAATATAGCACCGCCCCCGGGGCTTGCCACAAGCCCGGGGGTACGGTGCAGAGTTTCCCGGCAGGCGCTGGGAAACGAGGAGTGATGGATGGCCGAGCATGCGGTGGTGATCGCCGGAGGCGGTCCGACGGGGATGATGCTGGCGGCAGAGTTGACGCTGGCGGGGACCGACGTCGTGATCGTCGAGCGACGCGCCAGCTTCAAGCTGGAAAGCTCGCGTTCGCGTGGCCTGCACGCGCGCACCATCGAAGTGCTCGATCAGCGCGGTGTCGTTGATCGCTTTCTCGCCGAGGGAAAGACGGCACAGGTGCAGGCATTCGGTGGAGTCCCGATGGACATCAGCGATTTCCCCACGCGTCACAACTACGGGCTGGCGCTGTTGCAGAGCCATTTCGAGCGCATCATGTCGGGCTGGATCGACGAGCTGGGTGTTCCCATGCGGCGCGAGCGCGAGGTGACCGGTTTCACCCAGGACGACAGCGGCGTTGATGTCGCCTTGTCCGACGGCACATCGCTTCGGGGGCGATTTCTGGTTGGTTGCGACGGGGGCCGCAGCGCCGTGCGCAAGGCAGCCGGCATCGACTTTGCGGGCTGGGATCCGACGACCAGCTGGATCACGGCCGAGGTCGAGATGGAAGAGGTGCCGGAATTCGGCCTGCGTGGTGGTGGCGGGATCGGGCCGGCCGAGGAGGGCCGCGTGGGCGTCACGCTGATCGAACCCGAGGTGGACCACACCGATGAACCAACGCTCGAGGATCTGCGCGCAGCGCTCATCCGCATCGACGGCACGGACCACGGGGCGCACAGCCCGCGTTTCATCTCTCGCTTCACTGACATGACACGCCAAGCGGTGGTCTATCGCAGCGGGCGCGTGCTGGTTGCGGGAGACGCGGCACACGTGCACGCCCCGATCGGAGGCCAGGGGTTGAACATCGGCGTGCAGGATGCGGTGAACCTGGGCTGGAAGCTGGCACAGGTGGTCGGCGGAACGTCACCGCTGAGCCTCCTCGACACGTATCATGCCGAACGCCATCCGGTTGGTGCGCGCGTGCTGCGGAACACCATGGCGCAGCGGGCGCTCGGCGCAACGGACGAGCGGTCGGTTGCATTGCGCGACACGGTGGTGGAGCTGCTGCGCATGGAGGAGCCGCGCAAGCACATCGCCGGCATGATCGCGGGCCTCGACGTTGCCTATGACCTCGGCGAGGGGCATCCGCTGTTGGGGCGCCGCATGCCCGACCTGGATCTGGCGACCGCGGTTGGCAGTGTGCGAGTGTTCTCGTTGTTGCACGACGCCAAGCCGGTGCTGCTCAACTTCGGTGACGCCGGCAGTGTCGACATCGCGCCGTGGGACGACCGCGTTCAGCTCGTCGACGCCTCGAACCCCGGCACCTGGCAGCTCCCGGTACTCGGCGAGGTCAGTGCACCGCCCGCCGTACTGGTGCGTCCCGATGGGCATGTCGCATGGGTTGGCGATGGTACTCATGCGGGGCTGCGCGAGGCTCTCACGACATGGTTCGGCAATGAGGTGCTTGCGCGTACATAGCGCGGAATCCCGGCTGCGCTGCAAGGAACTTCGGAGGGGGAGGAATTCGAACTCCCGCCGTCGGGCGTTCTGGGGCGATAACGACGGCTCGAACGCGAGACACCCGCGCCGAGCGAGGGTTCGGGCCGTCGTCGCTGTCGAGCCACCCGTCCAGCTGGAGTAGACGTCTTCGCGGAAACTCGTCCGAAGTGCTCTGTCACCGCGAGCTCAGGCGAGATCTGGATCGTTGCAGATCGAGGCGAATCTCTGAATCGTTAACGGATGGCAATAACGCAGTTAAGGCAATGACGTGGAAGGGCTATACACGAGTTAACCCTTTGAACGCAGCCAATTCCGACTTGCTTCCGGGCTTGGCGACCCCGTAGTGTCCTCCGCGACGCTCATCTCGAACATGGGGGACACCGCAGCGAAATGTCGAAGCAAGGAAACACGGTAGCGCGGGCAGGAGTTGTGTTGGCGGCGTTCGCAGTGGTCACGGCGTGCGGTTCGGCAACGACGCCCGGAACGAGTTCCGGGGTCAACGCTGCGACCGCCACCTCGGCGGCCGCGTTCGGTGGTATGAGCGAGCTGGTCGCGGCAGCCAAGAAAGAAGGACAGTTGAATGTCATCGCGCTACCTCCGGATTGGGCCAACTATGGCGCCATCATCAGCGGCTTCACCGCCAAGTACGGCATCAAGGTCAACTCGGCGAACCCGAACGGCAGCAGCCAGGATGAGGTGAACGCCGTGCGGTCGCAGGGCGGCACGAGTCGCGCGCCCGATGTGCTCGACATCGGCATGGCGGTCGCGCTCGCCAACACCACCCTGTTCACGCCCTATCAAGTCACCGCGTGGAGTGATATCCCAGCAAGTCAGAAGGACCAGGGTGGGCTCTGGTACCAGGACTACGGGGGGTACATGTCGATCGGCTACAACTCGAGCAAGTTCACAATCGCGTCGGTGCAGGATCTGCTCAAGCCGGCGTTCAAGGGCGCTGTCGCGCTGAACGGCGATCCGACCAAGGCCAACGCCGCCTTGAACGGTGTCATGATGGCGTCGCTTGCCAACGGCGGATCGCTTGACAGCATCGCGCAGGGTGTCGCTTTCTTTCACCACCTCAACCAGCTCGGGAACTTCGTCCCCATCCAGGCGACCACCGCAACCGTGAAGAACGGCACGACGCCGGTGGTCTTCGACTGGGACTACCTCTCGGCGGCTCACGGCAAGGACGTGCCAACCTGGAAGGTCTTCGTGCCACCGAACGCGGTACTCGGCGGGTACTACGCGCAGGCGATCTCGAAGACAGCACCAGATCCCGCGGCGGCTCGCCTCTGGGAGGAGTATCTGTACTCGGCTGCGGGCCAGAATCTCTGGCTGCAGGGAGGCGCGCGCCCTGTTGAGATGGCCGCATTGACCAGCGCCGGAACACTGAATCAGACGTACGCCGCAGCGCTTCCCCCTGTTGGAGGAACACCTGTCTTCCTCAGTCCCAGCCAGGCCACAACCGCGGCGACCTACCTCAACTCCAACTGGGCCCAGGCCATCGGAAGTTGACGACCCTCGCCAGTTCAACGGCGGAATCCGCAGGTCGGCCCACCCACTGGCGCCTGCGGATTCCGACCTGGGTCGGCGTTGTTCCGTTCTTCGTCTACGTCGCGGCGTTTCTGATCCTGCCCACGGCGATCGTGGTCGGCGGCGCATTCGCTGGGACTCACGGCCCGAGCCTGACCAACGTCTCGGCGCTCACCCAGCCGTACATCCTCGATGCCTTTCTACACAGTGTTGTGCTCTCCGCCGCAAGCGCCGCGATCGGCGCCGTGGTGGGCGCGATGCTTGCCTACGCCATCGCAAGCGGAGCGCCGAACGGCGTCATCCGACGCGTGGTCACCTCCGCGTGTGGCGTGCTCTCGCAGTTCGGTGGCGTCACCCTGGCATTCGCCTTCATCGCGACCATCGGTGGAGCGGGCTTCATCACCCTCTGGCTGCAGGAGCACGGCATCAACATCTATGCCAACGGTGTGTGGCTCTACCAGTTGAGTGGTCTGGTCCTGGTCTACACCTACTTCCAGATCCCGCTGATGGTGATCGTCTTCCTGCCCGCGCTCGACGGCATTCGTCCGCAGTGGCGTGAGGCGACCACGAATCTCGGCGGGACATCGTGGCACTACTGGCGCCATGTCGCCGGGCCGCTGCTCATGCCCGCGTTTCTCGGCTGCCTCCTGCTCCTCTTCGCGAATGCGTTCTCCGCCTATGCGACCGCAGCCGCGCTGATCAACCAGGGCGGCATCATCGTCCCGCTCCAGATAAGCAGCGCCCTGAGCAGCGAGGTCGGCCTTGCACAGGCAAACGTCGCCAGCTCGCTCGCCCTTGCCATGGTGGCGATTGTCGTAGTTGTGACGGCGCTCTATTCCTGGCTCCAACACCGCACAGCTCGGTGGCTCCCATGAACCGACGGCGGCACCGGCGCCTGCAACTCTTCAGGACGATCGTCCTTGTCGTGCTCGGGATCTTCTTCCTTGTGCCGATCGGCGCGATGGTGGAGTTCTCCACGAGAGGGGTGGGCATCAGTTCCCCGAGAACGCTCTCATCGTTCACGAGCATCTTTTCCTATCCGGATCTCACGGGTGCGATCGTGGCGTCGCTCGAGCTCGCGGCGATCACATCGGTGGCGATGCTCGTGCTGCTCCTTCCCACCATGGTCTGGGTCCGGCTCCGGGTGCCGCGCATGGTTCGCGTCATCGAGGTCCTCTGTCTGGCGCCGCTCACCATCCCGGCGATCGTTCTGGTGGTCGGCCTCGCTCCTCTGTATCAGTGGATCAACATCAACCTCAGCGATTCGATACTCACGCTCGGGTTTGCCTACCTGATCCTCGTGCTCCCCTACGCGTACCGAGCACTCGACGCGGGACTGTCGGGTGTCGACGTCCGCACGCTGTCTGAAGCGGCGCGGAGTCTCGGGGCGGGATGGGCCACCGTGGTCTGGCGGATCATCGTGCCCAACATGTCGAGCGCAGTCCTCAACGCTTGCCTGCTGTCGGTGGCCGTCGTGCTGGGCGAGTTCACCATCGCCAACCTGCTCAACTTCGAAAACCTGCAGGTGGCCATCGCACTGATCGGCCGCGCCAATGCCGGCGTGTCGATCGCAGTCGCGGTTGCTTCGCTGATGTTCGTGTTCCTACTCCTGCTGGCCCTGTCGTTCGTTCCCCGCCCGGGGTCCCGCCGCCGCCGGGTGCGCGTCGGTGCGACGTGACGGCGGTCGTGGCGCAGACGGATGCGGCCTCGCGCAGCCAGTCGCGCGCGAGTGTCGAAGTGCGCCTCGAGGATCTGCGCCGGTCATACGGGTCGGTGAACGCGCTCGATGGCCTGAACCTCACCATCGGCGCCGGAGAGCTGGTCGCGCTGCTCGGGCCCTCAGGTTGTGGGAAGACGACGGCGCTGCGTCTGGTCGCGGGCCTCGAGGACGCCGATGGCGGCCGAGTTGTCATCGGCGGCAGAGATGTCACCGAGCTCCCCGCCAACCGGCGGGACGCAGGAATGGTGTTTCAAGCGTACTCGCTGTTCCCCCACATGACCGCGCGCCAGAACGTCGCGTTCGGGCTGCGCATGCGCAAAGTCGCGTCGGGGGAGCGGCTGCGGCGAGCCGGAGAGATGCTCGAACTGGTCGGACTGGCGGCACAGGCAGATCGCTACGCCCACCAGATGTCCGGTGGTCAGCAGCAGCGGGTCGCACTCGCCCGTGCCCTTGCCATCCGACCCTCCGTGCTCCTTCTCGACGAGCCGCTGTCAGCACTCGACGCCAAGGTGCGCGGCCAGCTGCGCGATGAGATCCGGCGCGTCCAACTCGAGGTGGGGATCACCACGCTCTTCGTGACCCACGACCAGGAGGAGGCGCTCGCGATCGCCGATCGGGTCGGGGTGATGCGCGCGGGCCGGTTGGAGCAGCTGGCAGCGCCGACCACGGTCTACACCACACCGGCGACAGCGTTCGTTGCCGAATTCGTAGGGCTCACCAACCGGCTTGCCGGCCTGGTCCGCGGCGGAGCCGTGGAGGTCCGCGGGGTTCGCCTGCCGCTGATCGCCGCGGGCGGGGCCGACGGCCCGGCGGTCGCGCTCGTGCGACCCGAGGCGGTCTCCCTGTCAGCGGCGACGGACACATCGAGCGGACCCCTGGTTGGGACGGTCATCGCCCTCGCGTTCCTCGGCGCCGTCAGCCGAGTCACCGTCGACCTGGGGGATGCCGTTGTGCTGGTCCAGGTTCCCACGGCGGATGCGGCCGCATACCCGGCCGGCGGACGCGTGCAGGTGGCGCTGCGCCTAGACCCGGTGCTCATCACCCGAGACGACGCCGCTGTGGCGCCCTAGGCCCGTCGTGCCGCTCACGCATCTCCGGCGTCTTGGCGCCGGTCATCTGCTCGATGTCGGTGCTCATCTCCCATACCGGGCCGTCGTGACTCAGCCAGGTGAGCGACACATGATTCGTTCCGAGCTCAGCCGCACCGCTGATCAGACCGTGACCGTGCGGCGGCCGATCGCATGTGTCGCGCACATCACCGACCTCCATGTGACCGACGTGCAATCACCGGCGCGCTTTGAATATCTCAATCGAGAGTTCACTGATCCTCGATTCGTCTCGCTGGTCCCCGTGCAGCGCCCGCAGGAGGCGCTCACAGCGCATGCGCTCAACGCGCTTGTCGGCGCGCTCAACACTGGCATGAACGGGCCGGTCACCAAGGCTCCACTCCAGCTGGTGCTGACCGGGGGTGACGCGATCGACAACGCGCAACAGAATGAGATCCGTGCCTTCACACAACTGCTCGACGGCGGGCAGGTGCCGCTCAACTCAGGGTCGATCGCGTATGAAGGCGTGCAGTCACCGTCGTGGCCCGATGACATCTTCTGGAGGCCAGATGGTGGTCCCGGCGCGCCCGATCTGTTCAGGCGCGACTATGGCTTTCCGCTGATACCGGGGCTGCTCGAGCGGGCGTTGCGGCCCATCGATGCCCCGGGCCTGCGAGTGCCATGGCTAGGTTGCCACGGCAACCACGAGACACTCTGCCAGGGGGTGGGTGTGGTGACTCCACAGTTGGCGGCAGCTTTTGTGGGCGGTCAGAAGCCGATCCAGCTGCCCCCCGGAATCGATCGCGACAGGGCACACGAAACCTTCATCACGCATCCGGAGGCGTTCCTAGCGACCGATTCCCTTGACGTGACTCCGGACCCGCACCGGCAGTATTGCAACCTCGCAGATTTTCTGAGTGCGCACAGCGTGGGTGGGATGCCGGCGCGCCACGGTTTCGACAACCGGAATCTCTCGGAGCACACTGCGTACTACGCGCACGACACCCCGTTGGTGCGCATCATCGTTCTGGATACCGCGTGTCCGGCGGGGTCGGCTGACGGGTGCCTCGGTGATGACCAGCTGATCTGGCTCGAACGGCGCCTCATTGACGTCCACTCGCGTTATCGCACCAATGATGGAAGCACGATCGCCACGGGAAACGGCGACCGCCTCGTGGTCATCGTCTCGCATCACGGATCCCAGAACCTCGGCAACAATCGCCGGCACCCTGACGGTTCGCCGTACGGCGGCGGTGCGAGGCTGCTGCCAATGCTCATGCGATTTGACAACGTTGTCATGTGGCTCAATGGACACACGCACACCCACCGCGTCCGGCCGCGCCCGGACCCGCTCGGGATCGGCGCCGGGCTCTGGGAGGTGACGACCGGGTCGTTCGTTGACTGGCCGTGTCAGGGCCGACTGATCGAACTTTTCGATGCGGGCGACGGCGTGATCGGGATCGCCAGCACCCTGATCGATCATGACGGGCCCGCCGATCCGGCGGGCTCAGAAAGCCAACTGGCGCTTGCCAGCCTGCATCGTCAACTGGCCGCCAACTCGCCGTGGGCAGGGTTCGATTCAGGGAGACCAGGAACGCCGCTCGACCGCAACCTGATCATGCTTCGACGCATGGCGAAGGGGGTTCCATAGTGCCAAACCGGGCTAAGCCAGGGCACTGTCAAGCCGGGCAAGTGCCCGCTCATTTTTGAGTTCATCTTGGCGGAGGGAGAGGGATTCGAACCCCCGGGGGCTTGGCGGCCCCTGCGGTTTTCAAGACCGGCCGGGAAGTGTCGACGAGTGTTGCGCAGGGTCGCTGTGAACTCGGGTGCAAGCGCGCTTGTGCCGCCGCGTACCGTCGCGTGCTGGCTGGTAGCATCGCCAACTGGGGTACGAATTGGGGTACGTATCGTGGCACGGCGTACGCTGCCGTCACCTCTTATGGTGAGTAAGGTGAGCTGGGTCGCGAGCCGCCCGTTTTCAACGGCGACTGACCGTGTGCTACCCCGGAGGCTGGGTCCTCGCACTTGAGAAGCGGCTGGCCCGTGTAGCCGGCCCGGCTTCGCCACGGCTCTGGCAGCCCATGTCCGCCGGGCTAGGGCCTCAGGCTCGGAATGTGGCCACGCTCGACCGCCTCTCTCGTTCGGTGATGGACACCGCCCACACCATGGAGCACGCGCGACGCGAGGGCTGGAACTTTGTCGCCTTTGACCTACGCGTGTGACTTCTCCACCCCGCGGTCACGTGCCGGCGGAGCAGTGTCCTGCTGGGCCGACCGAAGGAGCAGGGGGACCGAGTACGACTGCGCGTGCTCGGACGACAACTTCGAGATCACCCGATCCGCTTTGGCGCAGCAGCGTTCTGTTGTTTGTGGACGAAACTACCGTGACGAGCCACGGCTGTTTCGGAGCGGCACCCGTGTCGATGAAGAGTCCTTGACCACACGGGACGTTGGTCGAAGGGCCGCCCATCCACGGAACCACGCTCACGTCGGGACCGTCCACATTCACAACTTCAAGACGCGGAGGGCTCGAAGTCCTTGTTGGCGTTGGCGTCGGCGCCACCGGCGGAGCGCACGCGGTTCCCAGGAGCGCTAGGCTCGCGATTGCGACGACTGCACACCACGGTGCACTAGGAACCTGCATCGCCGAAGACAAACTCGCCAGTTGTCGGATCAATGAACACGAGGATGTAGCTAGCAGGCGGCACATCAGTGCCAGGGGCCGGACCGGTGCTTGGGGGCATGAACCCGCCTGGTGGCATCAGCGAGACGATCCAGAGTGTACGACCATCAATAAGCGGTACGTTCGCATCCTGGACGAGAGCCAGCACGCTTTCGCGGATTTGTGGCGATGGCGGGAACTCAAGGGCCGCTGATTGTATTGCTTCGGCTTGGGTGACAGAGGCAGAGATGTCAGGCTGATGAAGGGACATCCCCTCTGCGGCGAGCCGGGTCGCCGAGACCGTCTGGAGAGTCACCGAATCGTTACCCGCCGCAAGCAAAGGAATTGTTGCGGCAATCGCCACACAGGCAATCGCCGACAGTGTCGCAACCCAACTCCAGCGCCGGCGAGGGCTTAACTTCTTTAGTAGCAATAGCGTTCTTGTCATCCTCACCACCAAGAGTTCAAGTTGAGCATGACTGGTCCCAAATACCATCGACTTCACTTCCGGACTGGTAATTGCCAAAGTAGGTCGAGCTGTAGTTGTCGGTGGTTCCACTGTAGGGCTCCCAGCCGATTCCAGTGACGTATATGTGAGCGTTGGTGAACTCTTCGAAGTAGTTGTACCCGCCCGGCATCTGACTCGCGAGTGTCGCGATCTCGCCAAAGTTCTGTGAGCCTGACGGCGCGAAGGTAGCTTGCTCAGTGTCGTTGATGCTGCCAGCTTCAAATGTGAAGTCGCCCGGTGTGTTGTTGTAGAGCACCGTGTAGGTAGTCGTCGCGCCCACTGGCTGTGCGGTATAGAAATGGGTCGTCAAGTTATTCCCGGCGCTGTTCGTCCACTGGACGAATGTGTGACGCACGCCGTAGGGGTATTCCACCCAACCGATTTGCGCCCACCGGAGCCCCGAGCCTGAGCCGGTCAGCATCGTCCAGGCTGACACCCCGACCCCCGAGCCGTCATTGGGATACACCCACGGCGAGTAATTGAGAATACCCGCCTCGATGCCACCCACGTTTGCCCTGCCTGAGTTTCTGTACCACCCATCAAACCAGCTTTTATTGTCGTTGGCTCGATACGGCTCGCATTTGGCCAGCGCCGACGAAGCTGTCCCAACGACCCCGACCACGGACAGTGCCAAGGCGAACGTGGCAATCCCAGCCCTGAACTTAGCTGCCTTCCTCATGCGAAACAATTTGAGCGTCGGTGAGTGGATTGTCAAGGGGAGGAAGCAACAGGGATGCACCACCGCTCCCGGCATGAAGCGACCAAGGCCGTGAGCGCCGGCTTCGGCTTCGACTGGCTTGCCAAAAACGCTGTCGGGTGCGGTTCTGTTCAGCATGCGTAGGCTGAGCAGGCGGCGGGCGCCCCAGCGGAACTACGAGGTGCCTTTGGCCTAGACGCGGCGAGCGACGGCGACGTCGATAGTTTTCTCGATAGCGCCCGAGCCGAGGGTGCGATAGCGAGCGCAGTTCTGGCTGCCGTCGCGGTTGGCGTCGACGTGGTGATGAGGTCACAGAGGAGACCCTGCCGATCCTCGTCGTCGCCGCTGGCCGCCCACAACTCAACGAGGGCGCGATCGCGCCGTCGAGATTACCGTGCACCGCCAGCGTGATCAGAACGCCCATCCGCGCGGCGCCCTGGGCGTCGAGGTCGTCGCGGTCTCGATACTGGGCCCACGCCGCCAGCCGACGACTGGTTGCGGCTCGCGATTGGCTCTGGTACCGGAGTCAGTCCCTGTAAACGTGCTTGTTATGTGCTGGAAGAGGAAGTCGACCCTCACGAGGTTGTCCTCGGCGGGTTTTGAGAGCCCCGCCCGAGCGTTTTCGCGTGCCGGCGCGGGCCGATTTGGGTCGTCGTGTATTCGGCGGATGGGTTGGCCATGACTCCGTGTGCTACGGCAGGGTGCGGGCTGACAGTCCCGTAGGGGTACACGTAGGGGTCCTGGGCACATCGGATTCAGCTATGGCCTCCACTTTGCATCAGGTCGCGAGCCACCGGCGGTGGGCAAAGGCACTCGTACGTCGCGCGTTTCGGACATTTTCACCCCGATCAGCAAGAGCGGAAGGGCACTGTTGTGGGGTATCGCCGAGACCAGCGTGACTTCGCTTTCCATGGGCATCGTGCCGGGAGGGTCGGCGCGTCCCTCCGGATGTCGCCGCGAGTTGGGGTACACCGCCCGGATAACGCTAACCCGCTGGAGTGCGCTCCCTGTCGTGAGTTCCCGATTCCACCAATCACACCGCGGGCCGACAGGTCATCAGGACCACGTTGATAACCAGCCCTGTTACGCGCACTTTGATCGCTCACATCCGGCGATCGAGATCGCCGCGCGGTGGATGTCCGAGATGCCGTTACAAAACTGTGGCAGAAAGGCCATGGGTGGCCGTGGCCCGTCACTAGTCTGTGCGGAGTACCGCCGCTGGTCTGAACCGACTCGGAAAGGCGCGGAACCAGCGGCCCGTTCGCCGCCTCCCCCGGCGAATGGACTCCGGCAGGGAGATCAAGGAGCCGCGTGATGCATTCCTCTCGTGATTCCCGCGCGCCCCTTTCTCCTTCGTCAGGCAAACGCCTACCGGGTCGTTGGGATCGGATCAGTCGGCGTATATCATCGCCACCACCAGTCCGCAAGCCGCGCTTCGTCAGCCGCTGTCTGGTTGTGGTCGTCGTCGGCCTCGTTGTCGTGCCTGCACAACTCGGCCGTCTCAATTTTCCGGCGAGCGCGTCGCCGGCGTCCCCGCTCACGCTCAGGTCCCCGGCAGTGCGGCTGACAGGTACGCCGGTGGTTGCGCCTCCCATCAGTTTCTCGGGACCCACCGAATATACCTACGGCACGGTCACCGATCCGCTCGGCCACACCACCACGTACAGCTACGACGCCGACCGCAACCTCCTCACCGTGAGCGACGGCGACGCCAACGTCACCACCTACGTCTACGACCTCGACAACGAGCAGACCCAGATCAAACGGGCCGAATTCTCCGCAGACCACGCTGATCACCGACTACAACCCGGACGGGACCGTCCTTGACCAGAAGGACGGGAAGGGCAACAAGACGCTCACTTACGGCTACGACAGCCTGGGGCGAGTGACCAGCGAAGTGGACGCCGACAACCACACGACCACCTATGGGCTCGACGGCGACGGCAACGTGTTGACGACCCAGCTTCCGGGTGGTACGTGTCCGGCAACCGCATGCATCACGAACACCTACGACGCCGACAGCGAGCTCAAGACGGTGACGTACTCGGATGGGACCACGCCGAACGTCACCAACGTCACCTATGACAGCGACGGCCGTCGGCTCACCA
Source organism: Candidatus Dormiibacterota bacterium (assembly GCA_963708605.1). Classification (GTDB taxonomy): domain Bacteria; phylum Chloroflexota; class Dormibacteria; order Aeolococcales; family Aeolococcaceae; genus Palsa-851. The sequence continues at coordinate 90,981 of CAVPTG010000004.1, forward strand.
TCGCCGACGGTACCGGCACCACCACCGATGTCTGGGTCTGCTGGGCCGTCTGATCTCCGAGGAGAATGGCGCCTCCGTGACGATCGGCTACGGGTACGACCTCAAGAGCCAGTTGACCAGCATCACCTATCCGGGCAGCCTCACAGTCAACTACGGGTACGACAGCGCTGGCCGGATGACCACGGTCAAGGACTGGCTGGGCAACACCACCACCTACACGCCGAACCCCGACTCCTTCGACACCTCGATCGCGTATCAGAACGGCGTGAAGGCCACCCAGACCCCGGACAACGCCGATCGGCTGATGGCCATCACCGACACCCACAGCTCGACCACGCTGGCCAGCATGACCTACAGCCGGGATGGCAACAACCAGGTGACCGGAGAGGCCGACAGCGGTGTGCCCCAGGTCGCCCAGCCGTACACCTACACCCCGCTCAACCAGGTCAAGGCGGCGGGATCGAGCAGCTACGGCTACGATGCCGCCGACAACCTGACCACGCTGACCAACGGCACGAGTGAACTCTTCGACCCCGCTGATGAGCTCTGCTGGTCGGCATCGAGCACTGGGACCAGTTGCACCTCGCCACCATCCGGCGCGACCACATACACCTACAACTCGCGGGGTGACCGCACCGTGAGCACGACCGGGTCGGCAACCACCACGTATGGATACGATGAGGCGAGCCAACGCACCTCGTACACGAGTTCGAGTGAAACCGCGACCTACACGTACAACGGCGATGGCCTGCGCATGAGCAAGACGGTCAACGGCGTGACCACGCCGTTCACCTGGGACGCCGCCGGCTCGACACCGTTGCTGCTCAGCGATGGCACCACCGACTACATCTACGGCGCCAATGGAACGCCAATCGAACAGGAGACCGCGCGGCCGGCGATCACCTTGGTCGGCAAGTCGAGCGCCACCGGAACCACCGGAACCACCAGTCTGACCGTGAATCTGCCCTCGGGAATCCAGCCCAATGACCAGGTGTACGTGGACACCACCCAGTCGGCGACGACCACGGTGAGCGCACCGTCGACCTACACGCTCATCAAGAGTGTGGCCTCGGGCGGGACCGCACCGAAGGCGGGAACCTCGGTCTACCGTCACACCGTGGTTGCCGGGGACACGTCGGTCACCTTCACCTACAGCGGGAATCCCTCCGTGGAGGCGGTGGTGCTCGCCGTCTACCGCGGCGTCGACCCGAACTTGCCGGTTGATGACTTCGGAGGCGCGTCGACGGCCGGCGGAACGTCCGTGGTGGCGCCCTCGGTGTCCCCGTCTTTGCCAACGACGAGTTGCTGGTCTTCCAGGGTGCACGCGGTACGTTTTCCGCGTCGGCCTGGACGGCTCCGAGCGGCACCACCGAGGAGACGCAGGTCAACTCCCTGGCCAACGTCTCCGCCGGACTCGCGGACAGGCACTGACCGCCGCAGGAGCGACCGGGACAAGGACGTCAACCTTTGGCGTCAGCGCCAACCTCACCACCGTGGTGGTGGCGATCCCGCAGCCGCCGAGCGTGCTCTTCTACCAGACCGACCAGCTGGGGAGCACCCGGCTATTGACCGACAGCGCCGGCGTGGTCCGCGGCACCTTCAGCTACGACGCCAACGGTAACAGTGTGGGCTCAACGGGCTCGTACTCGACGCCTCTCGCGTACGCCGGACAGTACAGAGATGCGGAGTCCGGTTTGCTCTACCTTCGCGCCCGCTACTACGATCCCGTCACCGTTCAGTTTCTCACCCGCGATCCGCTTGTCGCCCTCACCCTCAGCCCCTTTGCCTACGTTGAAGGCAATCCACTGAATGCGACCGACCAGAGCGGACTCGTTTCACGAGTGACGGCAGCGAGAGTTCTCGACTTCGCTGCGCTATCACAAACAGCGCAAGAGCAGTACGCTGCTCTCAACAATTTGCTTGCGACCATCTTCCAAAGGCAGACAGAGTTAGAGACCAACTATTCGCAGTTGTCAGAGTCTGGGAAGCTGGACCACATCCAAACGATCAGGGACCTCATCCAGAAGGCATGGGTGAGGCTCGCCAACCTGCGAAACGCCTGCGCCGAGGCGGCCAGCGAGCTTCAGTCGTTTACTGAGGAGGCTGCCAGCGTAGACCTGTTCGCCGCTGCGGGATTGTCCGAACCGGCGCCCGCAGAAGGAGCCCCCCTAGATGAGCCGGTCTCGCTTCCAGACTTTCCCGACGTACCCGATCTTCCGATTGACCTTCTTCCGTGAGTCCAGGTGCATGGTTCAATGAATTGGAGTAGCGGCGGTGAAGATTGGCGCGATGCGAGCCTCGACGCGCGTTTGGCTACCGACTGGCTTCGCAATGAAAGGCTGTGGGGCGATGCACGCGCGCACCGCGAGGGCATTCCCGCCGGATATGACCTGGATCTCGACGCACGCGTGTCAGAGCTTGTTCAGACAGATCTAGACCCTGAACGCGGATGGCGCCTGCTATTGACCCTATTACGACTCGCTGAGGATGAGCGCGACATCGCGGCGGTTGCGCTGGGTCCTCTTGAGACATTCGTCCGCAATCATGGAGACACCATGTACCAAAGTATCGATTGCCTTGCCAAGCCCCACACAAGGTTGCTGGCCGCTTTGGATAGGACGACCGGCGGGTGGCCAGGTCGGCATCGTCCTATGCCGGGATCACGCATAACGGGCGAGCCCGACGAGATACATCACAGCGACCACGATTGATCCAGGCGGACTCGACGGATCGGGCTACCGGGTATGCGATTCGCCCCAATGCCCTGCGACAGTAAGGCAAGGGGAGGAGATTCGGAGCGCCGTCCGAGTACGTCGTTGGGAACCCACTCAGCCCCGATTGAAACTGAGGGAGGCTGAGGATGCCTACCACGCTGTGAGCTCGGGTGACAGTCCCTGCCCGCGCTCGAACTTCAGCTGCGAAGCTTCCAGCTGCGCATCGATCTCGGGGGTGAGCCAACCGGCGACAGCCTTGCCCCCGGGGTGGTTGTGTGGCCCCCCGGCGGCGTCCTCCGTGTTGATGCGGTCCACCGCGCGGGCAAGCCGCTCGCGCGCCGCCTCCTCGGACATGCCCCTCTCACGCAACCAGCCTTCCACCTGGTCGTAGGCACGCTGAGCCACCAGGCGGTCAATCTCCTCCCCGGCCTCGACCCGGGTCGCCTCTTGGGCCAGCTCGGATCCGCCGAGCATCTCGACCAGGGCGCGCTGCCGGTCGGTGGCCAGCTCCTCGAGACCGCTCTCGAGGGCTATCCGCTCGGTTGTCTCGTAGCGCTCGGGGTAGTCGAGTGCCGACTCCTTCAACTCGCTGCGGGTCCACGCCTGCACGGTCCGCTCCTCGGCGGATCGGCTTGTTTCCTTCCAGTGCTCGACGCCGAGGGTGTCCCGCTCCGGCGGCTTGTTCACCTCGTAGTAGTGGGTGGCCAGGGTGGCGCGTGACATCGCGGTGTACGCCCATTCCCGAGTGGCACCCTCGGATCCCACCACCAGGGCGATGTCGGCGGTCATGCCCTGCGCCTTGTGCACGGTGAGCGCATAGCCACGGTCGATGGCGTCGTAGTGGGTGGTGTCGAGGGTGAGCTGGCGCTTGTCCGGTCGCTCCAGGGTCAGCGTCTGGTGCTCGACGTCGACGGCGGTGACGATCCCGCGGGTGCCGTTGCTGACTGCACCGCTGCGCTCGTTGGCGAGACAGATCACCCGGTCGCCCACCTGGTACTCCTTGTCCCCCACGGTGAGCGCCGGGCCGTGGACTCTCCCCTCGGCCACCGACCGGGCGTGAGCCAGCTCGTTGAGCGCGGCCACCTCGTCTCGACGCCGGGCGAGGATGATCGTATCAGTCCGCCGGCCTCGAGCCGGGCGTGATCCTCGATCACCTGGACCTGGCGCTCGGCCACTGAGTGGGCGTCGTGGATGCGGTCGTAGCGCTCGTACTCGCGGTACGCCGCGCGCGCCTCACCGTCGCGGAGCAGCTGAAGTGTCGCCCGCTCCCAGTCGTAGTGCTGACGGATGTTCTCGTGCAGCTCCACCCTGCCGATGTGATCGCTCAGGGTGCGCATCGGTGCGCCCGCCTCGATGGGCTGGAGCTGGAAGGGATCGCCAACCACCACCAGCTTGGCCTCGTCGCGCGCTGCCAGGGAGACCAGCTCGGCGAGCTGGCGGTCGCCGAGCATGCCCGCCTCGTCGACCACGAGCACGCCGCCGTGGGGAAGTCGCTCGACCTGGAGCTGGTGAAGCGTGGCGGCCACGGTGGTCGAGGCGATGTCTGAACCCTCTTCGAGGAGCTCGGCGGCACGTCCGGCCAGGGCGCAGCCGACCACCTCGACTCCCGAGGCGTCGAAGGCCTCGCGGCAGACCTCGAGCGCGTAGGTCTTGCCGACTCCGGCGTCACCTTCGATCACCAGCACGCCCGCGGGGCTGAGGCAGACCTCCTCGATCATGGCCTTCTGGTCAGCGGTGACCGTCCGACGCGTTGCCATCGCCGCCGCGACGGTGTCGGCGCGGGCCAACCCGACGCCCGCGCCGGCACGCGCCTGGGCCGAAGCCACCATGCCCCGCTCCAGGGCGAGCATCTCCGGGGTGGTGTAGCGGAGGTCATGGCCGGTCTCCCTCCAGCGAACCATCGCCTCGGGCTCTGTCTCACCCTCGCGGAGCCGAGGTGGCAGCCGATGCACTGAGTCGCGGTCGGCGAGCATCCAGTCGACGGTCGACTCAAGCTGCGCACGGCTCATGCCGAAGGGTGCGTGCGAGGCGACGGCTCGGATGAGGTCGCGCCGGGTAAACGTGGCCTGATGGGCGGTGAGCCCGTGCACGCCGAGGATGTCCACCGACCGCTGCACATCGAGACGCCTCGGGTCCAGCGCACCAGGCTCACGGCTGAACACCGCCTGCACGGCGTCGCCGTCGAGCCCGACACTCGCCGCACGCTCGTGCCATCGGGCGAAGAGATCCTCGGTGGCCGCGACCTCGTGCTTGCCTTCGCGAGTGTCGAGCGTGGCCACCTCGCGCCCGCTCCGTGTGGTGACGTCATATGCAGCCGCCGCGGCGTCGATCTGGAGTGACCGGCGCGAGAACTCCCGCCGCTGGGCAGTGGTGATGCCGACGATGGAGAAGCAGCCCTTGCCGTCGACCACGGTGGAGATGCCGAGCTCGCGAACCAGGCGGTCGCGCCATTCCGCCTGGGCGATGGCGCCCGCGGCGGCGGCGTGCTGGTACAGGGGCTCGCTGTGCAGCTGGCTCCAAGTCCCGTCGGGACGCTGCACCCAGGTCGGGATGGTGATGTGGGTGTGCAGCTGCGGGTCGACGGTGACGATGCCGGTGGTCGGATCGGTCACCGGCCGCGCGGTGCGATGCACGAACTCGGGCATGACCAGCTTGGCGCGCACCGCCTCGGTGGTCTTGGTCTCGGTGTTGTACTTGCGTGCCCAGCCGGCGTTGGCCTGGAGATACTCGGCGGCCGCCTGGACTCCCTCGCCGTGGATGCGCAGGATGGTCGACCGAGTGCGCTCGTCAACGAGCGCGTAGAGGATGCTCACGTCCTTCGGTGCTGACACGGTCACGTCGAAGGCGACGACACTCTGCCTCCGCCAGTGTTTACCGAGCTCCTCACCCGTCCGCGGATGAGTGCCGGCGAGCACCGCGGCAAAGTCGGTGTCGGTCACCTCGCCGCGCAGACCCAAGACTTCCGGCACCGGGTCCTCTCCATCGTCCCGGTGACTCACCGCGCGCCGTGTAGTACTCGATCTGTTGCTGCGCGACCGCCTCGCGCAGGTACCTCACCGCCTGCTCGACACTGGTGAGCTTGCCGATCGAGATCATCGCGGAAACCCGTCCTGCACGCACTTCAGCATAGGGAGAAAACGCCTACGGAGCGCTTACTTTTTCGGAACGTTTGATCTGGAAGAAATCAGCGATGCAACTGTGTGCGTTCCAGGGTGGGCGATGCCTGTGCGCGAGGTCGTGAAGGCGGTGACAAGAGGTGTGATGCAGGTGCGTCTGTCGGAGGTCGAGGGGGGATAGCCGGTTGGTGGAAGACAGAGAGATGATGTCGAGGCAACCCTGGGGGCTGCCGAAGCCTTCGACCCCGCTGACGATCGGTCGTCGCAGTGGCCTTTTCCCGTCGCGGGGTTCGCGGATGACGCGAACCTCGCTCAACGCGCGTCTTTCGCGATGAGAGCGAGACGCGCGCAATCCACTTGATCAGCGTGGAACGCTGACCGCGCGTATGTCGCGAGCCACGCGGCATGCGCGCGATGCGTGTGATTTGCGATGTCCGCTTCATGGATGAAACCCGCGAAAGACGCGAGAACTCGTGACCAGCGCGATGTGACGTAGAGCGCACACACGGGCGGCAGGCACCGGAGCGCGGCGGCATGAGAGACGTACAAGGCGGATTCGATCGCGTGGGAATGGGGCAATCGTGGGACGACAAAATGTAAGCAGTCTGTGAGCAAAAACCTGGCATGCTCAGAACATGCTGCAGATTCGGTCGCGGTCGTCGAGACACGTGCACGAAGGTCCGATGGGTGGGCGCCGCGCGCCCAGGACGACTCCTCGCGCTGCAATAGTGCGGGGTGTCGCTCGATGAAGTCGTCGGTGAGCATGTCGCGGCAGCTCAGTTTTCCCGTGGAAACCCCACCCGTTCCGGTCGCTTCGAGAGGTCGCCGGGGTGGGCATACTCGGTCTGAGACCGACTCCGCTGCCCCGCCAGCCATGGCTGCGCCCGCAAGTGAGTTTGACGCCCGCACGCAGGCCTACGGAACGTATTTGCCGGCGCCGATGTCGATGCTACTGACGGTGCGGGACGTGGCGGTCGCGCTTCGGCTCGGCCGCACCCGGACGTACGGATTGATCCGCTCCGGACAGATCCCGGTGATTAGGGTCGGGCGCGCCGTGAGAGTGCCTCGAGATGGCCTCCACCGCTGGATCGAGGAGCACTGCACGTACGTCGACCAAGCATCCTCGGACAATGGTTTCGAGTCGCGCTAAGACGGTGGTGCGGCGATCGATCCCTGCAACGTTTACGCGGTCGTTGGCGCAAGCAGGCGCGTGATGCGGTCCGCCGCATCCGCATGGAGCGAGTGGAGGACGCCGGCATACGTGTTGGCCGTGATCGCGATCGTGCTGTGTCCGAGGATTGCTGAGACCGTCTTCAGGTCGACGCCACTAGCGAGCAGCAGCGTCGCGCAGCCGTGGCGTAGATCGTGAAAGCGACGGACGGGTAGATCCTTGGATTTCAGCGTCCATTGGAACCGATTGGTGACGGTCGTGCCAGTCAATGGTGTCCCAATCGCAGTCGTAAACGCCAAGTCGGGGATCTCCTCATGCCACGCCGGTCCGAGCCGAAGTCTCTGCTGGTTCTGTCGATCGCGATGGGCAGTAAGCACGGGAGCGAGCGGCGCCGGCATCGCGATTGTTCGCGCCGATCGTCGGGTCTTCGGTGGAAGCAACCGCCACTCACCCGCGAGACGCTGGAGCGAACCGGCGACGGTGATCGTCCGCCGTTCCACGTCGAGGTCGCGCCATCGGAGTCCGAGGATCTCGCCCTGCCGCAACCCGGTCCAGAGCGCGATCGCGACGATCGGTTCGAGGGGATGATCGCGGAACGCCGCGAGGATGTCCTGCGCCTCACCTGGAGGCATGAGCGCAACGTCGTGGTCCGCGACCTTTACCGGCTCGGCGAGACTGGCAGCGTTGCGGTGCAGTTCGCCACGTCGTATGCCCACGTTGAGAGCGCGGCGCAGGACGGCGCGCATGTGATGGATGGTGCGGGGGGCCAGTCCCACGTCTTGCTTGCGCCGCATCATCATCGTCACGTCGTGCGGGGCGAGCTTGCCGAGCTTGATGCGTCCGACCTCCGGCACGATGTGCTGCTCGATCAGCTCCCGGTACCGGCGGAACGTCTTGGGGGCGAGCGACCGCTCCACCTCCTGAAGCCACTCGCCAAGGAAGGCAGCCACGGTCGTGGACCCGCTTGGAGGCGGGATGCCGCGGCGTTCTGCGGTCAGGCTGTCCTGAAGCTTTTCAAGGACCTCCTTGCGCGTGCGGCCGTAGAAGGACCGGCGACGGTGGGTCCCGTCCGGATTTGTCCCGACTGCAACGCGGGCCTCCCAGAGACCGGTGGGCCGCTGGCGGATGTTCCCTTCAAGGTTGCCGCGTCGCGTGGCAGTCATCGCCCAGAGCATATCTGAAACTGGGGTACAACTGGGGTACGTCGTGTAAGCGAGCTACGAGTACAGACGAGCGGTACGGCCTAAGTGAAGTCTGAAACCCTTATCCTGTAAGGGCTTGTGGCGGAGGGAGAGGGATTCGAACCCCCGGTGGCTCTGACACCACTGCGGTTTTCAAGACCGCTCCGTTCAACCGCTCCGGCATCCCTCCGCGTGGGCTCATCCCAGTGTAGGCGGCGTCACCCTGCTCGTTGACGTCAAGGACTCAGACGGCGACGATGTCTCAGATGGTCGGCCTGCTCATCTTCGCCGGATGCATCCTCGCGTTCCTGGTAGTGCTGTTCTGGTATGGGCTGAGGGGCGAGTTGAACCAGGACCCTGCGATCGGGACGAACCGGCCATATCCAGATGGCGTCGGGCCGACAGGCCCGGGGTCGGACGCGCCACCGTACCTGCCCGACTTCACAGTCAGCGAGGCGGAGACATTCCGCCGCAACGCAGATCGACGCCTCAGGAGGATGTTCCGCCCTCAGCTCAAGGCTCGAAGCTGGATGGATGAGCCCGGCGCCCTCGAGGCCGCGGGCCTGGTCGACGCGCCGGCTCCAGCAGCGGAACCCGCAGCTGCTCCCGGAGGCCCTCCCGCGGAGGCATCGCCGCAAGAAGCACCGTTAGCTCGGCGCGGAGGCCATCCCTTCGAGTTGGTCGGCGTGCTCCTCGAGGTGACCGACCAGGAACCGCTCCACGAGTTCGTCAACGGTCATCGGCCCGAGCGTCGCGTGCACGCCGGTGGCTGCCCACTGGTCGGGACCGATCGTGCAGAGGAACGCCCGCAACGCAGCAATGTCGGCGCGTGTGTCGTCCCAGAGCAACGACACCGGCTGATGCCGGTTGCGTTCGATTGCTCCGACGCGCTCGGGGTCGCGTTTGGTCCGCCCGAACGGCACAAGGGCATCGGAATCCTGATCCCGAAGCACCGGTCCTGCCTCGGCGATCCAGTACGGGATGAACTCGGACAGATGCGCCCAGACCTGGCCCCGCTCCCATTGCTCGCCGGTCTCTGCATCCGCACCCGTGAGCGATCCGGGCGGCGGCTCGGCGGCGGCAGCCCTGGCGAGGCGGCCTTCGACGGCGTCGAGACGCCCGAGATAGTCGTCCGTGATGCTCATCGCAGCGGACGCAACGCCGATCCGGCAACCACTCGGTTGCGCAGTGTTCCCAACCGCTCGACGCTCAGTTCGACGACGTCACCGGGCTGCAACCACGGATACCGCTCGACACCGTGCACCAGCGCCAGCTCGAGGATGCACCCCGTGCCGCACGTCCCGGAGCCGATGACGTCTCCAGCCTCGACACGCGTACCGCGCGACGCGTACGCGATCATCTCGCCGAAGCTCCAGAAGATATCCGCAAGCGATGCGCGCGAGTACTCGACGCCGTTCACGTTCGCGGTCATCTCGAGGCCGAAGCTCTTGCCTCGCCGTGTGTCCTCGAGCTCGTCGGGCGTGACGAAGACCGGTCCGAGAGACGTTGCGAAGTCCTTGCCCTTTACGGGTCCCATGCTCAGCTTCATCTCGCGACGCTGGATGTCACGAGCGCTCCAGTCGTTCATCACGCAGTAGCCCGCGATGCTCATCTCTGCCGTGTCGGGATCGAGGTCAGCGCCACCAATGCCGACCACCGCCGCGACCTCCAATTCGTAGTCCATTTCGGCGGTCCCCGGAGGAATCGCAACGTCGACGCCCTCCCCGCAGATCGCATAGGGGTTGCTGAAGTAGAAGACTGGGAGCTCGTACCAATCGGGATCCATCTCGAGCCCGCGTCGCTGGCGTGCGGTGCGCACGTGTTGCTCGAACGCGTAGAAGTCTCGAACCGTCGGTGGTTGGGGTATGGGCGCCAGCACCTGCACCGTGTCGAGCTCGAAGATGTCGCGCGGATCCCGGCGCACTTCATCGCCCGCCCTTGCGAGCCGCGTGCCGTCGTCACCAAGGAGACTGAGCAGTGTCGTGCCGGGCTTGCAGGCGTGGATGCGTCCATCGATCAGCATCCCGGTGCGCTCGCCCGATGGCGGCGACTCCGTGAACGTCACCCAGCGCATTGACGTCGTCGTCTTCGCATCAGCGCGGCCAGAAGCGCACCACCCGCAAGCAGCAGCACTCCTGCGCTGATCAGCGGTGCCACCCCGCCGTTATCGTGCGCGGCCGCAGCGGTCACGTCACGCAGGACACCGAGGCCCGCTGTCGCGACCGGGCTACTGTCAGCGGCGTCGATGCCTTCCGAGGTGAGGCCAGGATGCATCGGCATCCAGGGAACCGGCGTCGCAGCGGGATGGACCACGACGACCGGAGCGGCGGCGTGGTGGACCGGCGGTACCACGTGCGGAACGACCGGGTGAGGGGTCGCGCTCCACGCGGTGCGCTCGATGACGATCGCCATGCTGCCGTAGATGGTGAAGGTTCGAGCGAACTGCGCCATGGTCGCCCCGTTGTACGCGCCGGTGAGCGGATCGCTGAACTCGAGCGTCCCGGCAGAGGTGTTCACGCCCATCAGCACGACCACATGGCCGGCCTCCGTCCAGGGGACCGTGCGGCCGTCCCACCCCGTCCAGCTCCGAGCGGTCTGCGATGAGTAGTTCACCGTTGTCCAGACCAGCACAGGGTGACCGGCCTCCACCGCCGCGTAGAGCGCTGCGGGGCTCCACCCGGTCAGCTGCGCGGCGACCGAGACGCCGAGGGACTCCGCGGCTCGCGCAACGACGGGCGCATAGGCACCCCACCCGGCATATGCCGTCCAGTGCGGGTTGCTGCCCGGCTCCGAGCCCATGACATGACCGACGAAGTCGGTGTACGGGTCACCCCAGCTGGCGGGAAGGCCGTTGGCGCCGAGGACCGGCGCACGCGTGTCGGTGGGGAAGTGGCCCTGCACGTATTGCTGGGTGGTGTGGACGCCGACCGACCCCAGCGCGATCGTCAGCGACGTCGCCTCGCAGTCGAGCGGCATCTGCATTCGCTGCGTCCCAACCGGGAGCCGGAAGATTGCCGCCTCGGCCGTGACCGGGATGGACGCCAGGGAAACGGCGCCCACGCCGAGGGCGACGATCGTCGCTGTCCCCCTCCGCAGATGGACCACGCCGCTACTCTACGGGGAGGCACATTTCGGGTGGTTGCGAGCCGGACACGACATATACTGGCCGCGGCCTGGGGAGGTGGCTGAGAGGCTGAAAGCGCCCGCCTGCTAAGCGGGTGAGGGATCTTAAGTCCCTCCGGGGGTTCGAATCCCCCCCTTCCCGCCAGGCCGGGGTATAGCAGCGCCGGGAAATTGCTGGTCTTGGGAACATCTCATCGGTGCTGCGCTGTACGTGGGACCGACGGCGGTTCAGTCAGTGCGGCGATGCATCCAGTCAGCAGGCGGCGCATCTGCTCGTGTTGGCTGACGTCCAGATTGGCCAGCATGTCTTGCTCGACGCGGCGAACCGCGGCGCTGGCCACCTTAAGCTGACGGCGCCCGCGGGCCGTCAGCTCGGTCGGCAGCGCTCTGCCGACGGGTGCCCGTGCCGACCGGACAACGAGTCCTTGGCGTTCGAGGGCCTGCAGGAGCACATTCATCGACTGCCGGGTGACGAAGGCGCCGCGGGCGAGCTCGGAGTTGGACAGACCCGGTCGCTGGGCAAGCAGCTCGAGGCAGGCGTAGTGGGTGATTGTCATCCCCAGCGGCCTCAGCACCGCCTCCAGCGCAGCGTGCAGGGCACTCGCGGCCGCCTTCAGCATGTACCCCAGCGACGTGTCCAGCTCGACTCCCGGCTCGCCTTGACTCATGTCAGCATTCTGACATATAGTGGTCTAGTGTCAGAAGACTGACATACTATGAGGAGCCAAGAATCATGGCCGTCACCGGACCCGACTTCATTTCACTGCAGGTGCGCGACCTCGAGCGTTCCGCCGCTTTCTATGAGCAGTACCTGGGGCTGAAGCGCGCCGACGCAGGACCGCCGCACGCCGTCGTGTTCGACACCAAGCCGATCGCGTTCGCCGTCCGCGACGTCGTCGCGGGCGTCGACCTGGACGGGATCGCGCAGCCGGGGCAGGGAATGGCGCTGTGGCTGCACGCCCCCGACGTGCGGGACATCCACGACGCCCTGGCCGCTGCCGGCACGACGATCATCTCAGCGCCCGTCGACGGGCCGTTCGGCCACACGTTCACGTTCGCGGACCCGGACGGCTACCAGGTGACCCTCCACGACCGCGGCTGAGCCGGGCCGCGTATGAGGCCAGCCGGCTGGCAAAGATGGCAGCAACCGTCGACAACATTTCGCGTGGGCGGCTGGAGATTGTCGAGCCGGTACTGGCTCGCATGCGCGATGTGTCGTGAGAGCAGCCTGCTTGTCCCGTGATGCCTGAAAGGCACTGATTCGAGGCGTGTCGCCCGTCTCCAGTGGGTACTACTCACGTTCCCACCGTGGTAGTATCGGAGGTATGAAGGTGAGTATGAGCCTGCCCGCGGAGGACGTCGAGTTCCTGGATGCCTATGCCCAGAGTCAGGGATACACCTCTCGTTCCGCGGTGCTCCACAAGGCGGTTCGGATGCTACGCAGCGCCGAGCTGACCGACGCGTATGAGGACGCTTGGGCGGAATGGGCGGCAACTGGTGAATCAGGCTTCTGGGAGGTCGCCACTGGAGATGGTGTCGACGCCTGATGCGGCGGGGTGAAATCCGCGTCGTTGACCTCGAGCCAGTGCGTGGGGCCGAGGCGAGCAAGACAAGACCTGCCGTGATCGTCAGCAATGACGGTGCGAATACGGCAGCGAACCGCCTCGGGCGCGGTGTGGTGACCGTCGTCCCGGTCACGTCAAATGTCGAGCGGATATACCCGTTTCAGGTACTGCTGACCGCCACCGCTACGGGGCTCCGACGCGACTCCAAGGCACAGGCGGAGCAAGTCCGCTCCGTAGCGGTTGAGCGCATCGGGAAGCGACTAGCAGTGGTGCCGCCCCCCGTCATGGCGCAACTCGACGAGGCGCTCCGGCTTCATCTGGGGTTGTAGCGCACGCTGGGGCGGTGGACGCCATCGACGCTATACCGCCCGAGCGTTTCGTTGAGGGGTTGTTTAGCGGCGGGATCCGACCCCCGCAGGGCTCCGGGAATCGACCGAAGCCGGTGCTCCAGACGGATCCTTTGTGGGTGCCCAGGTTCCGCCGGGTGTCGCGGCTCGGCCGGCAATCGGCGCCGCCTCTCGCTCCCGCGGCACCGGCGTCGAGACCGCGTGGCCGGCCCTCTTCGCTGCGCGCCGGGGCGCTGCCAGGCACAGTGCGCCGCCGAGGAACCCGAGCACCGATCCGCCCGCGACGAGCAGGTATCCAAGTTGCAGGTGTCGCACCAGTGACACGGCGGGAACCAGGTGGTTGATGTCGTGATTCCCGCTGCTCAGCAGGAACACAATCTCGGCCGCCCAGACGATCGCCAGAAAGGAGCACAGGAAGCCAAGACCACGCGAGATGGCACCGCCTCGGAGAACGACCATCAGGCCGATCAGCATCAGTACGCCGGCCACGGCGAAGCTCACCACCGCGTCGATGGCTGTGCTGCCCATCGTGAAGCCGTTCAAGCTTTGTCCAGTGGCCGGGAGCGTCACCCAATTCTGAGAAACGCCAACCGCGATTACGGCTCCTCCAGCGACGAGCAGGAGCCCGGCGAGGAAACGTCGGATCATTGCCGTTACCTCCGTATGCTCTTCCACCCTAGCACCGACGTACCGCCGGCCTCAAACGCGTGACGGTCGACCCGATTTCGCGAGACCCGTGCGCAGCCGGCGCTGCATTCGCCAGGCGCGCTGCATGACTGGAAAGCCTGGCAATGTCCGGATCCGAGCCAGCTGGCGCTCAGCATCCGCTTCCTGCTGCGACTTCGCCGCGAGCATCTGCCAGGTCAGCTGAAGACGGTTCGCCATCATCGCGGGGTCAGTCGCAACCGCTGACCGCCGCAGCACAAACCCGAATTCAAATCCGTCGGGAACGTCGTCGACGAACACGGCGTCCAGGAGTTCCCACCGCATCCCCATCGCGACGATCGTGTGCTCGAGCACGGGCGCGAATTCGTCCTGCGCCCAGCAGTGGACATGAATCGATCGCTGCCGGTTCAACTCGAACTGTTCGCGCTGCTGTTCCAACGTCCATGACGGATCCCAGACGCCGGTCTTCCGGAGGTAATCCTCCATGTGCTCGTCACTGACAATACTGACCCGATCTCGATACTCGGCGATGAGATGCTCGAGTGGCGTGGCGGACCGCTTGCGATCAAAGGTATGCCGCCGATCGGGAAGCAACACCAGAACCACGCCACCGGGCTTCAGGACTCGGTGGATCTCTTCGAGCTGCGCGAGTGGATTGGCAAGGTGCTCGAGCAAGTGGCTCGCGATCACGAAGTCCTGACTCTCGTCATCGAGGCCGGAGAGGAGGTCGACATCGAGGTTGGCGACGATGTCAGGTTTCGGGAAGGTTGCTCCGGCCTCGATGTTGGTGAACAACGCGAGGTTCTCCTCCGGCTGCCAGCGATCCACATACCGCACCGAGACGCCCGGGAAAGGGATCGGCATCGGGTGATGACCGGGCCCGAGCTCCACGCCGGAGCCGTTGAGAAAACGAGCGAGCAACGCTCGTGGCGTCGGGCTCACGGGAGCGTGGTCACCCACCTCAGGCTGGAGGGGGCGGACCCTTGACCATCGGCAACGCGATCGGTCCGATCCGCGAAAGCACGTAGAAGGCGATCGCGAAAAGGGCCAGCGCCACGGCAGTCCGGGAGAGCACCGAATCCGTCGTCAGCTCGACCACGCCGGCCACCAGGAACAGCGTGAAGCTGACGACGATGCAGAAGTCTTTGAAGGTCATCGTTTCCTCCTCGCAGTGGGGATCACTTCTCGGCAGCGGGCAGCATCCCACGTCGGGGCAGGGTGCCGCGAACCGTCGCCCGGCCCGGTCAGGCTGAGAGCGGCTCCGTCGCGAGCTCGGCCAGGGCATCCATCGCCATCGTCAGCTTGGGGCGCGGCGCGCTGAAGCAGAGGCGCAGATGCGACGGCACACCGAAGGCGATCCCGGGGGTGAGGAGCACGCGACGCGCCGCCAGCGCATCGATGAGCTGCAGGGTATCCGGCCACGGGCTGCGCAGCCACATGTAGAGACCGCCTTCGGGTTGCATTGCGTCAAGACCGTCGGCACGCACTCGATCCATGACGATGTCGCGGCGCTCCCGGTAGGGCACGGCGTTGATCTCCCACGAATCGAGGTACAGCAGCGCACGCTGCGCGGTGGCCGGCGCGTTGACGAAGCCCAGCGCGCGCAGCGCCTGGGCAATCCCACGGTGCGTCTCGGGGTTGGCGAGCGATGGGTGCAGCGCGAGGTAGCCGATGCGCTCGCCCGCCACGCCGAGATCCTTCGAGAAAGACCTCGCGAGCACGGTGTGCTCGTAGACGTCGAAGGGCTCGACGCGTTGGTGCGGCGGGTAGGTCAGCCGTCGATACACCTCGTCGATGATCAGCAGCACCTTGCGGTCGTGCCGGTTGTTGTGCGCATCGAGCACCGCGGCGAGCCCCGACAGCTCGCCGCCGTCGAGCACGTGGCCGCTGGGATTGCATGGCGAGTTGACGATCACCGCCGCGGTGTGCGCGGAGAGCGCGGCGCTGATGCCGTCGAGGTCGAGACGCAGGTCGGGGCCGGTGGGCACGGGCACGAAGCGTGCCGAGGCTGTCTCGCAGTACAGGCGGAATTCCGGGAAGTACGGCGCGATGCCTATCACGTCGTCACCAGGGTCGACGAAGGTACGGATCGCGGCGTTGATCGCGCAGGCGGCGCCCGCGGTCATCGCGATCGAGTCGCTGGTGATGCCGGGAAAGTCGACATCCTCGGCCGCGCGCTCGCGCACGTCCGGGTACCCCAGGTTCGGCATGTATCCGAAGCGACCACGGAATTTTTCGCGGCTCGCCGCGGCGAACGCTTCGACGATCAACTCCGGCGCCTCCAGTGGCTGCCCGATGGAGAGGTCCGCCACCGTGCTCTCGCCGAATTCGGCGCGAAGGCGTTCACCTTCCATGAACATGCGCCGGATCCAGCCCCCATCCTGCAGCTGTGCGCGCGACCACCGCGAGATGCTCATGTCAACCCAGCAATGCGATCAGCTACGCGATGCTCGTGGTGCCGGAGACGCCGCCGGTGTGCCAGCTGAACGGATAGTCACGGTCGAAGATCTGGCGCGCGATCGCGGTGCGGTGCAACGGCCGGAAGGTGTCGACCATCACGGCGAGCTCGTCGGTCTCGCGCGGCCGATCCAGCGATGCCTCCAGCGCACCCGGTTGCGGGCCGTGGGGGAGTCCACCGACGTGGTGCGTGAACGAGCCCTGGCTGATCCCGCGTCGTGCCGCGTAGTTGCCCTCGACGTAATACAGCACCTCATCGGAGTCGAGGTTGCTGTGGTGGTAGGGGAGATGGATCGCCTCCGGGTCCCAGTCGAGCTTGCGCGGCACGAACGAGCAGATGACCAGGTTGTGCGCCTGGAACGTCTGGTGGATCGGCGGTGGCACGTGGAAGCGCCCCGCGCGCGGTTCGAAGTCATGGATGTTGAACGTGACCGGGTAGATGGTGCCGTCCCAGCCGATGACGTCGAACGGGTGGTGGTCGAGCACGTACCGGCTCACGTGGTTGGACCGCTTGAGCCAGATCTCCGCCGGGCCTTGGTCGTTGCCTTCGAGTGAGTCCGGGCCGTGAAAGTCGCGCTCGCTGTACGGAGCGAACTCGGTGAGCTGGCCGTTGCGTGCGCGATAACGGTCCGGCACGTCGACCAACCCCGTGACCTCCATGCAGAGCAGGCGCACATCCGCGAGGTCGTCAAAATCGATGCGGTAGATGGTGCCGCGCGGGATCACGATGTAGTCGTGCTTCTTGAAGGCGAGATGGCCGAACTGGCTGCGCAGCGCGCCACTTCCTCTGTGTACGAACAGGACCTCGTCCGCGGAGCCATTGACGTAAAGGACCTGCTGCGCGCTCACCGGGGCGACCAGACCGATGTGCACATCGTCGTTGACGAGCAACCAGCGCCTCCCAGTGATCACGTCGCCCTGCGACGGCAGGTCGAAACCCTTGAGGTGCGCGTTGGTGTGCACCTGCTCGTGCTCGGGGGTCATGAGGTCGGCGGGGCCTTCGCTCACGTCCTGCGCGCCCTCAGGCATGCCGCGGTGGTAGAGCAGCGACGAGGGCCCGCTGAACCCTTCGCGGCCGAAGAGCTCCTCATATGCCAGCCGCCCGTTGTCCGGGAAGCGCATGTGCCGCTTGCGAGGCACGACGCCGAGTTGCATGTACGGTCGCACGTCCAGAGCCTAGCGGTTCGACCCTACGCCGGTGCGCCGATGACCTCGAAGATCGCCTCGAGCTCGACGGCGGCTCCCAGTGGGAGCTGGGCGACCCCGATGGCGCTCCGAGCGTGCCGTCCGCGGTCCGGGCCGAAGACGGCCACCAGCAGGTCGGACGCCCCGTTGATGACCGCGGACTGCTCGGTGAATGTCGGTGCGCTCCGGACGAAACCGGTGACCTTGACCACCGCCACGGTGTCGAGCGTGCCCAGCGCGGCACGGGCGGTCCCCAGGAGATCGATGGCGGCCCGGCGCGCGAGGTCGTACGCGGTGTCGGTGTCCACGTCGTCGCCGACGCTCCCGGTGACGACCTCGCCGTCGCGTTTGCCGAGGTGGCCGGAGAGAAACAGCAGACGGTCGGTCTGCCGCGCGGTGACGTAGTTGGCAACCGGTGTCGTGGTTTCGGGGATGGCGATGTGCAGCTCCGCGAGACGATCGTCGACACCCATGGTCAGTAGTCCTGGAGGTAGTCGCAGTTGTCCGGGAAGCTCTCCGCGTCAAAGCCGAAGCCGACCCGGACCGAGTCGACGCGGGTGATGTTGTTGCGGCCGAGCATGCGGAGCTGGCCGCGGGTCACCGGCGCATGACGGAGCAGCTTCTCCATGAAGAACGCGGCCGGCATCATCATCGGCACCGGGACGTGAACGATCTTGCGGTGGAGGCCGAGCTCGGTCTTGATGGTGCGCACGATGTCCTCATAGCTCATCTGGTCCGGACCGCCGATCTCGTACACGCGCATGGCAGGTCCGCGGTCGAGGGCAAGGACGATGCAGCGGGTCACATCGCCCACCGAGATCGGCTGGAACAGCGTCCTGCCGTCACCGGCGATGGGGATGACCGGGCTGATCCGCATCATCCGGGTGAGCAGTGTGAAGAAGCCGTCGCCAGGGCCGAAGATCAGGCCCGGGCGGAGTGCCGTGTATGGCAGGCCACTGGCCCGGACCGCCTGCTCGCCCTGCCATTTGCTCAGCAGGTACGGGTACCGCGGATCGGGGTCGGCCCCGAGCGCCCCCTGGTGCACGAGGTGTCCGACCTTGGCCTGCTTCGCCGCCTCCACCACCCGCTCGGTCCCCTCGCGATTCACCCGGTCGAACGTCTGGCGCCCGCGCTCCTGGATGATCGCCACCAGGTGGACGACCGCGTCGCACCCCGCGAAGGTCTCCGCGAGCTGAGGAGCGCTGGTCAGGTCGGCCTGGACGAACGTGACCCGCTCCCCCTTGGGGCGTCGGGTGGTCCCACGGGCCACGATGATCACCTCGTGGCCGGCGTCCTTGAGCGCACGAACGGTGTGGATGCCGACGAAGCCGGTACCACCGGTCACCGCAACGCGCACGCACTTCCTCCTCGCCGGGCTGGGACGTTCGCCCGCGAGTTTACGGGCAGGGCCGCCGCACGTGTCCCGCGATCACGAGCCGCCCGCGAGCGCGGCGATCACCGCCGGCGACCCCTCCACCGCGGTGCGCTGCATGAAGTGCTTGACGGCACGCATCCCACCGAGTTCCTCGCCGCCACCGGCACGGCCGGGACCGCCATGGACGAGTTGCGGTAGCGGCGTCCCGTGGCCCATCGACTCACCGGCGCAGTCGCGGTCGAGGACGAGCAGCCGGCCATGATGCGGCGCAATGCCGGTCACCACCTGGCGGACGAAATCCGGGTCGTACGAGACGACGGAGCCGACCAGGCTGCCTCCGCCACGCGCGGCGAGCGGGGCGAGGTCTTCGGCCGTGCGGTAGGGGATCAGGGTGGTCACCGGACCGAACGCCTCGACCTCGTGTGGTTCGGCGCGGTCGCCGGTGGCCAGCAGGACCATCGGCGCGATGAATGCGCCCCGACCGGGGTCGGCGTCGACGGGATTGACGGAGGTGGGGTCGCCGTACACGATCTCGGCGGCACGCCGGAGGGCGGACACCGCATCGCGGACCTCGTCGCGCTGGTGGAGGCTCACGAGCGCGCCCATGGTCACCGTCTCGTTGCGCGGGTTGCCGACGACCACCTTGCCGAGCCTTTCGCGGAGACCGGTGATCACGTCGTCAACCATCGATTCGGGAACCAGCGCACGGCGGATGCAGGTGCATCGCTGTCCTGCTTTGGTCGTGATCTCTCGCGAGACCTCCTTGATGTAGAGGTCGAATTCCGGCGTTCCCACCGTGGCGTCCGGTCCCAGGATGGAGCAGTTGAGCGAGTCGGTCTCGGCGTTGAATCGTGCTGCTCGCGCGGTCACGGCGTCGTTGCCACGCAACAGCGCTGCGGTGATGGCACTCCCGGTGAACGCGATCACGTCCTCGCCGCCGAGGTGCTCGAAGACGTCACCGGCGCTGCCGCAGAGAAACTGCACGGCCCCTTCCGGCAGCGCCCCCGACCCGATGATGTCGCGCATCACCGCAGCGGCGAGATATGCGGTGTGCGTCGCCGGCTTGACGATCGTCGGGACGCCGGCCAGCACCGCCGGCGCGAGCTTTTCGAGCATGCCCCACACCGGGAAGTTGAACGCGTTGATCTGCAGCACAACGCCGCGCAGTGATGTGTACAGGTGCCGGCCGACGAACGTTCCCTCCTTGCCGATCGGTTCGATGTCGCCGTCGGCCAGCAGAA
Organism: Candidatus Dormiibacterota bacterium; assembly: GCA_963708605.1. Taxonomy (GTDB): domain Bacteria; phylum Chloroflexota; class Dormibacteria; order Aeolococcales; family Aeolococcaceae; genus Palsa-851. Next base: position 111,122 of record CAVPTG010000004.1, read on the forward strand.
ACCCGTCGGGCAGTTCGCGCCTGGCACGGCTGCTGAAGACGAAGGTGGTGCCGATCCCGCCGTCGATGTCGCCGGTCCCGTCGCGCCGCGTCGCGCCGGTTGCGAGCGACAGCTCGTGATAGGTGGCCTTGTTGGCGTCGAGGTATGTCGCCAGCGCTTTGAGCGCCGCGGCGCGCTGCTGGAAGGTCAGGCCGCGAAGCGCGGGACCACCGACGCGCCGCGCGTGGTCGACCATCGCTCGAGTGTCGAGGCCGGTGGTCGAGACCCGCGCAACGGCGTCTCCCGTTGCAGCATCGACCACGACCGCACCCTCGTCAGGCGCGGTGTACCAGGTGCCGGCAACGTAGCTGGCGAGCATCTCCGTCATGTGATCAACTCCTCATTCGGGGACGCGTCACGGCGGCAGTCTTCGATGCTGCGCACCGGGTGGCGTCCTCGCCGTAGACGCCTCGATCTTCACACGCGGGGTCGCATGCCGGCGCCTCCGGGCACACCCGTGGTCATCGTGCGCGCCGGCCTCGATCCCCGTCGCCGGCCGTATACCCCTTGTTCCTGTTCAAGTCGTAGGCTTCGCCCTCTGGGAGACACACGAGGAGCTGACTGTTGATTTGCGCCGGCTGCGGCGGTGAGAACGAGCCCGGGCGCCGGTTCTGCGGCGACTGTGGACGTCCGCTCGCCATCGCATGTCCAGCCTGTGGCGCCGCGAACTCGACCCGGGCGCGCTTCTGTGGCGACTGCGGCGCCGCGATCGTCGTGGCAGCGGCATCCGATGTTGAGGCCCCATCACGCTCGGTGGCAGCCCCGGCCGGCGCGCTGACCGAGCGCCGGCATGTCTCAGTGCTCTTTGCCGACCTGGTCGCCTTCACCACCCTGGCCGAAACTCGGGATTCGGAAGAGGTGCGCGAGCTGCTCACCCGGTACTTCGCCGCGTGCGAGACGGTGATCGGACGCTACGGCGGCGTCGTGGAGAAGTTCATCGGCGACGCGGTGATGGCCGTCTGGGGAACGCCCGTCGCGAAAGAGGACGACGCCGAACGCGCGGTTCGAGCCGCGCTCGAGGTCATCGACGCCGTGAGGCAACTCGGCGTCGAGACGGGTGCGCCGGAACTGCGTGCCCGGGCAGGCGTGCTCACCGGCGAGGCGACGGTGAACGTCGGTGCGACGGGGCAGGGGATGGTGGCCGGGGATCTGGTCAATACCGCGTCGCGCGTCCAGTCAGCTGCCGAGCCGGGCACCGTGCTGGTGGGCGAATCCACCAAGCGAGCAACCGATGCGGCGATCGAGTACCGGGACACCGGGTTGCACGCGTTGAAAGGCAAAGCCGAACCGGTGCGTCTCTGGCAGGCGGACCGGGTCGTTGCCGGCGTCGGCGGGCTCATGAAGGCCGAGGGGCTCGAGCCTCCGTTTGTCGGCCGCGACCGTGAGCTCAGGCTGGTCAAGGATCTCTTCCTCGCGAGTGCCGATGGCGGCAAGGCTCACCTCGTGCGGGTCACGGGGATCGCGGGCATCGGCAAGTCACGATTGAGCTGGGAATTCTTCAAGTACATGGACGGGCTGCAGCGTCAGTTTCGGTGGCACCGTGGTCGCTGCCTCTCGTACGGCGAGGGCGTCACCTACTGGGCGCTTGCCGAGATGGTGCGTGGACGCGCGGGCATCCTTGAAGGTGAGGACCGCGTGTCGGCGCTGCACAAGCTTCGCGAGACGGTCGAGCGCACGGTTCCAGACCCGACCGATCGGAGCTTCGTGGAGCCGCGGCTGGCGCACCTCCTCGGGCTCGAGGAGCATGCCGCATCGGACAAGTCGGATCTCTTCGCCGGTTGGCGGTTGTTCTTCGAACGGCTTGCCGCACGCGACCCCGTGGTCATGGTCTTCGAGGATCTGCAGTGGGCCGACACGTCGCTGCTCGACTTCATCGACTACCTGATGAACTGGTCGCGTGCGTTTCCGATCTTCGTGATGACACTGGCGCGCCCCGGCCACGACAGCGGCGGGGGGGCCAAGCGGAATGCCACGTCCATCTCCCTGGAGCCGCTGCCGGAGCGGGCGATGGAGTTGCTGCTGACAGGCCTCGTCCCCGGATTGCCCACCGAGCTGACCGCCAAGATCCTGGAACGGGCGGAGGGCGTGCCCCTCTATGCCGTCGAGACCGTGCGAATGCTGCTCGGCCGGAAGCTGCTCGTCCAGGAGGGCTCCGTGTACCGCCCGAACGGACCGATCGATGACCTCGAGGTCCCCGAGACGCTCCATGCTCTCATCGCCGCGCGGCTCGACGGGTTGCCCGCCCCGGAACGCCGGCTGATCCAGGAGGCGTCAGTCCTCGGCAAGACGTGCACGCCCGCAGCGCTGGCCGTGATCTCCGGTCTTCCCGAGCGAGACCTCGAGCCAGTCCTCGCGGCGCTGGTCGCCAAGGAGGTGCTGACCGTTCAGGCCGATCCCCGTTCGCCGGAACGAGGCCAGTACACGTTCCTGCAGGACCTGGTGCGAACCGTCGCGTACGAGACGCTTCCCAGGAAGGACCGCAAGGCGATGCACCTGAGCGTTGCCGGCTTCCTGCAACAGGCCTGGGGTGGGGACGATGGAGAGGTCGTCGAGGTGGTCGCGTCCCATTACCTCGAGGCTCACCGCCTCGCGCCGGATGCCGAGGACGCACCCGGGATCCGCGACCTTGCCTGCGCCATGCTGATTCGAGCCGGGGAGCGCGCCGCCTCGCTGGCGGCGCCAGAGGAAGCCCGGGCCTATTTCGAGCGCGCCGCGGAGCTGAGCGAGACGCCGACCGAGCGTGCGGGTCTGCTCGAGCGCGCAGGCCGGATGGCTCTCCAGTTGGGGCGTGTGGAGCACGCGACGGCGCTCATGACCGACGCGAAGCGGCTCTTCGAGGAGTCCGAACAATGGCATTCGGCCGCGCGCGCGGAGGCGGGGCTGGCTGAGATCCTGTTCGAGCAAGGTCATCTCGACCTCGCCATCGAGGCTGCCCGACGCGCGCACGGCGTCCTCGCCGGTGACGAGCCCGACGCGGCCTTTGCTGTCGTGACCGGGCAGCTCGGACGATTCCTGGCACTTGCGAGCGAGGACGAGGCGACTCCGGTGATTGAAGAGGCGCTGCGTCTCGCGCAGCAACTGGAGCTCCCGGAGGTCTACTCGCAGGCCCTGAGCAGCAAAGCGGTCTCCATCGGGCGCGAGGGGCGGCTCGATGAGGCGGTGACTGTGCTGCGGCGGGCGCTGGAGATCGGGATCGAGGGCGACTTCATGAGCGCGACCTTTCGCGCCTCGAACAACCTGGGTGTGTTCTTCGAGTACCAGGACCGGCATGAAGAGGACGTCGAGCTGACCGAGTCGATGCTGGAGCTGGCGCGCCGGAAGGGTGATCGTGCGAGGGAGCTCACTGCGCTCCTCGGGCTGGTCACACCGCTGGTGGCCCTCGGCCGTTGGGACGAGGCCATACTCCGCGCGGGCGAAGCGCAGGCTGCCGAGGAACTCGATGCCTTGCCATGGGTCGCCGTCCGCGTCGTCGATTTGGTTCCCATTCGCGTCCGGCGCGGCGACGTCGAGGGGGCTCGCCGGCTCTTCGACCTCTCGAGCGCAGGCGTTGACACGCACAACCATGACGTCCGGGTCCGTGTCGGCGCCACCGAGATCGAGCTGCTCAATGCGGAAGGCAGGCATGCCGAGGCACTGGCACATGCGGAGCACCTTCTCGAAGCCGTTCCCAAGCTGGGCTTGCCCGACATGGGTATCAAGCGCAGCATCGCGCACGGGGTTGCGGCTGCCTTGGAACTCGGTGAGCTCGACGCCGCCGACGCGCTGCTCGCGATGATCCGCCAGGCCAGACCCGGGATGGTCACCCCTGAGCTGCGCGGCCATCTCGCTCGGCTGGACGCCCGCCTGTCTGCGCTCCGCGGCACGCACGATGGCGTCGAAGCCAGGTTCGAGTCGGCGGTCGCGGTGTTTCGCGATCTCGACACTCCCTTCGACCTGGGCGTGAGCCTGTGCGAATTCGCGGAGTGGCTCGAAGGGCAGGGACGTCTCGACGACGCCGCGGCCCTGGCCCTCGAGGCGAGCGCGCTCTTCACAAAGGTCGGAGCATCGCCCTACCTGGACCGGGTCCAGGCAGTGCTCGCCAGAACCTCACCTCCATCACTGGCCACCGCGCACAGCTGAAGCTCAGCGAGCTGAAGGGTTACCGGTCGGTTCCCGGATCTTAGTTTTTTCTTGAGGTACGCCTCGACAGACTGAGTCCGAGGCCGGTCAGGGGACCGGAGTGGTACGCCGGGGGCCACCGGACGTCCCGGCGCGGAGGAACGACACGTGATTCGATCGCTTCGACACGCCGCGACGGGGGCTGCAGCCGCCGCCGTTGTTGCCACGCAACTGGTGGGCGGCACCGCGCAACACGTGGCGGCTGCGACGTCCGCAGCCACGGCGACCCCGATCAAGCACCTCATCGTGATCATCGGTGAGAACCACAGCTTCGACAATGTCTTCGCGACCTACAAGTCGCCGACCGGCTCGTCGGTGCGCAACCTGCTCTCCGAGGGCATCGTCACCGCGAGCGGTGGCTTCGGACCGAAGGCCGCGGTCGCCAAGCAGGCCACCGCATCGGACCGCACCGTCTACCGTCTGACGCCGAACAAGACCGGTCTGTACGCGACGCTGCCGCAACCGAACACAACGTACGTGTCGACCGCGTGTGACGGCCTGGCGCCCGGTGTCGCGGACTCGCGGTTTCCGACCAACCTTGCCAACGGTCCGTACCAGATCACGAAATACGTGCCGTACAACGACAACCACAACGTCTACGGTGGTGGCTGCGAGTTCTACGGCGCCTACGTGGGCGACCCGATCCACCGTTTCTACCAGATGTGGCAGCAAGTCAACGAGGGCAGCCAGCGGCTCCAGGTCTGGACGGCGAACACCGCCGGGGACGACAACGGCGCAGTGCCGCAGGCGCCGATCTACCAGGGCGCGCTGCAGATGGGCTACTACAACATGGCAGCCGGTGACGCGCCGATCCTCCGGTACTTCGCGGACCACTACGCGATGTCCGACAACTATCATCAGGCCGTGATGGGCGGCACCGGTGCCAATCACATCGCCATCGGGACCGCGGACGCCGCCTTCTATCAGGACACGGCGGGCAATCCCACGGTACCGCCGGCGAACCAGATCGAGAATCCCAACCCGAAGCCGGGAACCAACAACAACTTCACCCAGGATGGGTACGCGGGCGGTACCTACTCCAACTGCTCGGATCGGAGCCAGCCGGGCGTGGGAGTGATCCGGTCATACCTCTCGCACCTCGCCTATCCGGCGTTTCGCAACGGGGATTGCCAGTCAAACGCGTACTACCTGCTGAACAACTACAACCCCGGTTACAACGTCGACGGCACGCTCAACACAGCCCCGTTCACGGTGCCACCCCAGAGCTTTCCCACCATCGCGGATGAGCTGCAGGCAGCCGGCATCACCTGGGGGTACTACGGCGAGGGCTACAACAATGGAACTCCGACGAGCGGCTACTGCGGGATATGCGATCCGTTCCAGTACGCGACCTCGGTGATGACCAATCCGGCGAAGCGGGTCAACACGCAGCACGACAGCAGCGACTTCGACACTGCGGTTGCGAGCGGCAAGCTTCCGGCCGTGACGTTCCTCAAGCCCGGTGATGACGATGGCCATCCCGGCTACTCAACGCTCGCCGCTTTCGAGAGCTTCGTGGCCCATGCGGTGACCGAGGTCCAGAACCAGAAGTCGCTCTGGAAGAACACGGCGATCGTGGTCACCATGGATGAGACCGGTGGCTACTACAACTCCGGGTACATCCAGCCGATCAGCTTCTTCGGCGATGGACCGCGTGTCCCGCTGATGGTGATCTCCCCGTACACCAAGCCGGGGCTCGTGGATCACACCTACGAGGACCATGCCTCCATCGTGAAGTTCATCGAGGCGAACTGGCACCTGGGCACGTTGAGCAATCGCAGCTGGGACAACCTGCCCAATCCAGCGCACTCGACCAATGGCGGCTATGTGCCGGGGAACGGCCCGGCGATTGGCGACCTGATGTCCTTGTTCGACTTCTCCAGCCCCCAGGCGACAACCGCCACGGTGCACGCGGGCGCCCCGCTGCAGTCCGGCGGCGTGGCGCCCGGAGCCGAGGTCGATCGCTTGCGCGGCTGAGCGCGGAGGGAGTGATGGGTGGCGGGCACGCGCAGTGCCCGCCACCTGCTTCCCGCGCTTGCGAATCGAACATCTGTTCGCTACACTGACGGCCCGCCTCGGCGCTCCTGCTTTCCGTCCCATCAGGCGGCGGCCATTTTCCAGTGAGGAGCGATGTCCGATTCCCTGTCCGCCGCTCTGGCGACACTTCGATCCCGCTACGGTCCCCAGGCACTTCGCCGTGGCGGGACGGCGGAGCAGGCAGGCACGTGGTCCACCGCCGTACCGGTCCTGGACGACGTGCTCACTCCCGGCGGCCTGCCGCACGGACGGGTCACCCTGCTGGCCGCCGCCGGACGCGGACCCTCGGGGCGGTTGACGCTGCTGCAGTCGCTGGCCGCGCTGGCCAGCCGCTCGCATGACACCGGCTATGTGGATCTCGCGGGCACGCTCGACCCCGGGTTCCTTGCCGACCTCGGAGCCGATCTCGACGCCTGCCTGGTGATCTCTCCCGGCGCCACGAGGTGGGAGCGGGGGCTGGTCATGGCACGCGCTCTGGTGACCGCGGGCATGCCCTGGGTCGGCGTCGCGCTCGGCGGGGAGCAGTCCCGGCCATCGCTCTGGGAGCACGCGCTCGCCGCGCTTGCCGAGGCCGTGGCCAAGCGCGGCGCGATCTGCGTCATCGCCACCCCGGCCCCGGTGGCGGCCCCACTTCGCCATGCCTCGTCGCTCACGCTCGTCTGTGCGGCCGCAGGGTGGCAACGCGCCAATGGCGATGTGGCCGGGCTGCGGGTGCGCCTCACCACCGGCAAGAGCAAGCTCGGCGCACCCGGTGCCGAAGCGACCGTGCTGCTCCGCTACCCCCGCCCGTACGCCACCGCCGAGGTGGTCGGCCTGCCCAGTGTCGTCGTCCCGCGCCTGCAGCCGATCGTCCTGCCGATTCCCGATATGGCCGGCGTGGCGGCTCGAGGTTGAGGTGCGCGTTCTCTGCGCTCGTCATCCGCACCTCGGGCTGCTGGCCGCCCTTCGCCGCTACCCGGAGTTGCGCGGCGAGCCGGTGATCCTCGGCGGTGCTCCGGAGTTGCGCCTCCCGGTGGTCGCCGCCTCTGCCGCGGCGCTGGCCGCCGGGGTGCGGGTGGGGCAACCGCTCCGCCAGGCACAGCAATCCTGTCCCGCCGCGGTGTTCGTCCCGCTCGACCCCGCCGGGATCGCACGACTGCGCGCCGCCGTCTGTGCCGAGCTCCACCGGCTCTCGCCCACGGTGGAAGCCGGTGACGAGGAGGCATTCGGCGATCTCTCCGGCCGTCACGCCGAGTTTCCCGACGAAGCCACCTGGGCGTCAGCCCTGGCTCGCGGATTGCGCGGGGTGCTTGACGTGGAGATCGCCGTGGGCGTGGCGGGGTCGCGATTCGTGGCCCGGCTGGCGGCTCGGGCGAGCCATCCCGGCCGGATCCGCCGGGTTCGCTCCGGTGAGGAAGCCCTGTTCCTGGCGCCGCTGCCGCTCGAGGTGCTGCCCGCCGACCCGGCGGTCACCGCCCGGCTCGCGGCGTTCGGGCTCGACTGCCTCGGCGCTGTCGTCGGCCTGGGTCCGGCAGATCTGCAGCGCCAGTTCGGGCCCGATGGGCTCCGCCTCTACCGGCTGGCGCGGGGCGAGGACAGCGGCGGAATCCACCCGGTGCCGGCACAGCGGGCATGGAATGAACGGCTGGTGCTCGACGGCGCCACCGGGGATCTCGAGATCCTGCTTGGAGGTGTCCGGCAATGCGCCACGGTGCTCGGTGGCCGGCTCACCGCCGAAGCCCTGGCGGCCGGCGAGGTGAGCGTGGTGTTCGAGATCGAGGACGCCAAGGCGATCTCGGCGTCGACCGTGCCCGCAGCACCCTCCGGGAATGCGGGTGAGCTCTGGACGGCGGCGCTCGGACTCCTCGGCGAGCTCAAGCCCCCGGCGCCGGTTGCCGCTGTGCGGGTCGAGGTGACCCGGCTGACCCCGGCGGCCGGGCGGCAGGCGGATCTGCTTCGCCCCGGCGACGGCGCTCGGGAGGCAGTGGTCGCCACGGCGGAGCGGCTTCGAAGCCGGTTCGGTGCGGCCACGGTTCGCCGGCCCAGGCTCGCACTCGATCCCGGCGACCTTCCGGAGCGGCGGTTCACGTGGGAGGCGCCGGTCGTGGCGGGGGCGGCCCGGTGACCGAGCTGCTCGAGGGCACCGTCGAAGTGCGCACCGGCGCGGACGGACTGCCGGTCGCAATTCGCACCGGGCAGGCGTGGGGACGGGTGGCCGAGGTGGTGAACACCTGGCGAGTGGAAACCGATTGGTGGCGGATCCCGGTGGGCCGCGACTACGTGCGATGCCTCCTCAACGATGGGGAGTGCGTCGACCTCTACCGGGACCTCGAGACCGGTGCGTGGCATCGGGAGCGCCGCTATGACTGAACCGTGTGCCGCCCCTCCCTGGTGGCCGCCGGTTGAGGGGAACCGGCGGCCGGGAAAGGGGAGAAGGCCTGTGGTGGACCCCCGCTGGTGGGCTGAGCGCCGGCGGGCTGACCCGACGAATAGTTACACAAAATTGTAGTAGTTGTCAAGCCGCCCTTCCGTCCCGATGCACGGGTTCGCCGAGCTCGCCGCCCGCTCCCATTACTCCTTCCTGGAGGGGGCTACCTCGCCGAAGCGCATGGTCGAGACCGCCGCCCGGCTCGGAATCGCCGCGCTCGGCCTCTGCGATCGCAACGGCCTCTACGGAGCCGTCGAGCTGATCCAGGCCGCGAAAGCCGCGGGCATCCACCCGATCATCGGGACCGAGCTCGAGCTCGCCGGCGGCTCTCGAATCCGCCTCCTCGCGCGCAGCCGCATCGGGTACCGGCAGCTGTGCCGCGCCGTGAGCGCTTCGCAGCTTGCCGGCGTCAAAGGTCAGCCGCGCCTTGAGATCGACGGGCTTTCTTCGGACGGGGGCTCCGGCACGCGCTCGAGTGCGATCCGGAGGGGTCCTGCCGTCGCGGGGACCCCTCCGCCCGTGCTCGGATCAACTCGCATGGGCGGCGTCCCCCCGCGACGTCACCCCTCCGGATCTCCTGGATCGATAGTCTCCCGCCCGCGGGCGTCTCGCGCTCGGCCGACGCTTTCGCCGCCTGAGCGGCCGGCTTCGCTTCGGCCCACTGCTGGACCGTTCCCTGCCGGGTGGCCGGGATTGCCTTCTACGACGTTGCTCGTGGAGAGTGAGCCGGCGCACGTTGATCCGGCGGAGCTCGACGATTGCATCACGCTGATCGGCGGCCCTCGCAGTGCTGTAGTCGAGGCGCTGGTTCGCGGTGATCGGCGCGAAGCGCTCCGTCATGCGCAGCTGGTCCGTGAGTGTTTCGGGCGCGAGCGCACGGCGATGCTGGTGAGCAATCACCTGCATCCTGCGGATCGCTGGCTGGTCGCGGAATGCGCGGCAATCGCACGTGCGGCGGACATCCCGCTGGTGGCGAGCGCGACACCCGATCACGCCACCGCCGATGACAAACCGCTGCTCGACGTGCTCACCGCCATTCGCCATCGCACCACTCTCGACCAGGCGGCAGCGCACGGTTTGCTCCTGCCCAACAGCGAGCACCGTCTGCATGGCGAGGCGGAGCTTCGCGCGCTGCTTCCCGATCTTCCCGAGGCGTTCGACAACGCGGCGCGCATCGCCGCCGCATGCGAGGTGTCGCTCGACTTCAGTGATGTGCGATTCCCGGGCTACCCCGTGCCGGAAGGGGAGACACCGTTCTCCGTGCTCTACCGGCTCTGTCAGGAGGCGGTGCAGCGCAAGTACCACCCCATGACCCGCGCGGTTGCGGCACGTCTGCAACGCGAGCTCGACGTCATCGAGAAGACGCGGCTCGCGGAGTTCTTCCTGATCACCTGGGACATCATGAAATTCGCGCGGGAGCACGGCATCCCCGGGCAGGGACGCGGCAGCGCCGCGGACTCGATCGTCGCCTACCTGCTCGGGATCACGCGCGTCGATCCGGTCGCGCACGACCTGCTCTTCGAGCGATTCCTGCACGAGGATCACCAGGGCACGCCCGACATCGACATCGATTTCTCCACCGACCATCGCGAGCGGGTGCTCCAGTACGTCTACGACAAATATGGCCCGGACCGCACCGGGATGGTCGCCAACGTGGTCACCTTCCGCCCACGCATGGCGATCCGTCAGGTGGGCGCCGCCATGGGGTTTCCGGAAACCGTGGTGGACAAGCTGAGCACGCATACCGACAGTTGGTACCTGGCGGACATCGAGTCGACGCTCACCTCGGCCAATGCAGGCACCACGAGGCCGGGTGGCGTCGCGGGGGGGCGCCGTCCCGGCGTGTTCACGGAAGCCGGGACGGAGGGGCCCCCGCGGCGACAGGATCCGGCCGTCGAGGCATCGAAGCTGTCGTCACCATCGGCAGACGCGGTGTCCAACCGCGCATGGCAGCAGTTCATCGACGTCCTGCGGCGGATCGAGGGGACCCCGCGGCATCTGAGCATTCATGTCGGCGGCATGCTCGTGACGGGTGAGCCGCTGGTGGATGTGGTGCCGGTGGAACGGGCAACCATGCCGGGGCGGGTGGTCGTGCAGTTCGACAAGGACGACATTGAGGATCTCGGGCTGATCAAGATGGATCTGCTCGGGCTGCGTACGTTGTCGGCGATCGCGGAGTGCCTCGACCTCATCGAGCAGACCACTGGACGGCGGCCCGACCTCGATGCGCTGCCCCTCGACGACCAGCGTGTCTACGACGTGATCTGCAAGGTCGACACCATCGGCCTCTTCCAGATCGAGTCGCGCGCGCAGCAGCAATCGCTCTGGCAGTCGCAGCCGCGCTGCTTCAACGACCTGATCGTCCAGGTGGCGATCATCCGTCCCGGTCCGATCCAGGGTGATGCGGTCCATCCCTACCTCCGCCGGCGTCAGGGGCTCGAGCCGGTGACCTACCTGCATCCCAAGTTAGAGCCGATCCTGGCAGAAACATGCGGGGTGGTCCTCTACCAGGAGCAGATCCTGCGCATCGTCATGGAGATCGCCGGGTACAGCGCCGGTGAGGCGGATCGATTCCGGCGGGCGATGAACCGGCACCGTTCACGGGTGGAGATGGAGGAGCTTCGCGACGGCTTCATCCGCCGCTGCGTCGAGCACGACCTCGGTGAGCCGGTGGCGCAGCAGATCTTCAAGAGCGTTGCCGGCTTCGCGGAGTTCGGGTTCTGCAAGTCGCACGCCGCCGCGTTCGCGCGCACCGCGTATGAGACCGCGTGGCTGCGCATGAGCTACCCGGCGCACTACACGTGTTCGCTCCTCAACGCGCAGCCGATGGGCTTCTACCATCCGTCGGTCCTCGTCGACGATGTCAAGCGACACGGCGTCCAGATCCTCCCGGTCGATGTCACCAGGAGCCGGGCGCGCTGCCTCGTCGAAGCGGTCGGACCGGCGGAATTCGGGATACGGCTCGGGTTCGCCTACGTGCGCGGGCTGGGACCCTCGGCGCGGGCTGCATGCGACGACGCGGTGGTTGCCGGGGCCAACACCTCGGTCGCCGATTTCTGGAAGCACACGCTCCTGTCGCGTGTGGCCATGGAGAACCTCATCCGCGTCGGCGCATTCGACGCCGTGGCCGAAGGGCGATCACGCCGTCAGCTGCTCTGGACCCTGAAGGAGAACGAGGAGGCGCTGCCGCCACGGAGACGCCGGAGGGCGACCGTCGCACCCGCCGATCAAACCGTCGTCGCCGCCGCGGTGGTCACCGGGCCTCCGCGCGGGAGCGGCGCGATCGCCGGCAACCGGCTCGGCGACGTACCCCACACACCGCACGATCCGAGCACCGACCCGGTGCCACCCCTGGTCTCGCTGCCCGCATCACCTCCGGCGCTGCCAGAGATGGACGAGCGCACCCGCGTGAACACCGAATACGCGCTCACCGAGGTGAGCACCGGGCCCCACCTGGTGTCATTCATGCGCGAACGGCTCGAATCACTGGGGTGCGTGCCACTCGAGAAGGTGCGCGATCTCGTGGACGGCATGAGGATTCGCGTCGCGGGACTGGTGATCACGCGTCAGCAACCGTCAACGGCGCGCGGCTTCAGGTTCTTCACGCTGGCGGACGAGCATGCCCACCTCGACCTGGTGTTCCGGCCTCCGGTGGTCCAGCGGACGCTCGAGGTGAGCCGCCATCCCCTGCTCATGGTCGACGGCCGCCTCCAGGTCGAGCACGGCCGGGTCAACGTTCTCGTCGAGCGCGTCACCGCGCTCACCCCCAATGGCGATCCGATTGCCCACCCCGGACCGGCTCCCCCAGACACCGGATTTCGCGGTTCACACGACTACCGCTGACCGCTTTTTGATGATCGCCATGTGCCGTGGGCATGGCGTGACACATCCGTGACACTCCGGCAGCAGTGCCCTGACATGCGCCGTGCTGCGCGTGACCGCCGTCATAGGCTGCGGGCATCTCGATTGCCCAGGCCGTACGCCATGCGGGATGAATGGAAGACGATGACCGATACCACCCCCGAGGGCGGCGGACCTCCCCTCTCGTTCAAGAAGGTCGATGACGCGGCGCACTTCGAACGCGTCCCGGCGCCGCGCGAGCCTGCACGAGACTCGGGAGGACCGAACCTCGCGTTCGAGGCCGCCCCGCGCCAACCGGCCGCGCGCGGCACGGCACCCGATCCACGAACCCTCAAAACGTCCCCGCCCCCGCCAGCGCCGCCCGCGCCGGCGGACCTGGCTTCTGGAGCGAGGTCGCCCGCATTCGAGGCGGTCCCGGCATCGGTCGCCGTCGCGCAGCAGCGCCTCTCGACGCCGACCATCGGCATCCGCCCCGAGCCGTCGAACGCGAGTGGGCCGGTCCGTCCGGGCGGCACCGGATGGAACGTTCGCAGTCGCGAGGGCGGCTTCGTGCCCAATCGAAAGGGTGGCGACGCCGGCGAAGAACCTGCCTGGCAGACGAGGATCCTGCCCGACACCGATCGCTCCGCATGGGCGGTGCCGAAGGCCCCGCGCACGAGCGCGCTCTCGGGCCGAAAGTTCCTGGGGATCGCGCTCTCGGTGCTCCTGGTTGCGATCCTGGGCCTCGCCGGCTACGAATGGCTGAATGGCCGGGCGCATCCCGATCACGGTCACACCATCACGACGCCGGCCGCGGTCGGATCGCTGGTTGCGGTCCACACCTCGGCGACAGTCGCGGTCACGCAGCAGATGCGGGCAGTGATGCAACAGCACGGAGCCACACGCATCGTGAGCGGCGTCTATGGCCAGGCCGGACGGGCCGCGGTGGTCGTGCTGCTTGCCCAGGGACCGAACATCGAGACGACCACCACACAGTTCTTCACCGATTTCACCGGCGGGCTCCAGACCAAGGGGGTGACCGCGGACCGCAGCGGGATGGTCAGCACCACGGCCGGCGGCAGCACCTTCATCTGCTCACCCGCGACCGGCCCCGTTCCGCTCACCGCGCTGTCGCTCTGTGGTTGGGATGACGGCGACACCATCGGGATGGTCATGGCCGTGACCGGCCAGACCGTCGGCACCACGCTTCGCGAGGCCGAAGCCGCACGGGGCGCCGGCGAGCACTGAGCGCCGCGCCGCTGGTCGGTTCAGGCCGACTAGCATGCAGTGGTGATCTCTGAGCGCGGGTTCTCGGAACAACTCTCCGGCCTCACCGACCGCAGACGGATCGCAGTCGTGCAGGTCCGTGGCGCGATCGGCGGGGCGGCGCGCACCGATGATCTGATCCGCACCATCGGTCAGGCTCGCCGCACCGCGCGGGTCCGCGCCGTGCTCCTGGAGATCGAACTCGCCCGGCGGCACCGCGATCGCGTCCGAGCAGCTCTACGTCGCGGTGCAGCGGCTCGCCGCGCGGAAGCCGGTGGTTGCATGGATCAAGGGTGTCGGTGCCTCGGGCGCGTACTTCCTGGCCTGCGCTGCGACCCGGGTGCTGGCGTTTCCCAGCGCGCTGGTGGGGTCGATCGGGGTCATCAGCGTCCGACCCATCCTCGTCGACGCGCTTCGCCGCGCCGGGGCGCGGGTCTCGGTCACCAAGACCGGCCAGTTCAAGGACCTCGGCGCACCGTGGCGGGAGCCCACCGAGGAGGACGAGGCTCGCGAGCGCGAGCTTGTCGAAGCCATCTTCCAGCGCTTCTCCGGCGCAGTGCGATCGGCCCGCAGCTACGACGACGAGCGCCTGGCCAGGGTGACCACGGGCGAGGTCTGGCTCGGCACGCGTGCGGTGGAACTGGGCCTCATCGACGGGCTCGCCGACGACGAGGACTCGGCCCTCGAAACTGCTCAGGACCTGGCCGGACTCCCGCATCACCTGACGCTCCGGCTCGGCGGGCGGCGCACCCTCCTGCAACGGCTTGGGGTCCCCGGCGCCGGCATGGGACCGCCGGGAGAACGCTGGCTCATCGAGATGGAGGCCTGGCTCGGCACCCCGCGCCTTCGCGCCTGACCCTGGCGCGCGAAGGGGGAGACACGAGGAGGGGGGACACAGCGGCTTGCTCAGACAGCGCTCCGCGGTTCGACCTCGCGCAACGGCTCAGCATCGCGCTCGGTCGAACCGCTCCGCGAACTCGCCACCGTTGTGTCCCCCCTCCTCGTGTCTCCCGCTCCGCGCGCCGCGGCTCAGCTCGTCAGCGCGCGGTGGTGCGCCGGCGGTCGAGGCTGAAGAGGACGGCCACGACGACGATCAGCAACACGGCGAGTCCCCCGATGATGGCGGCGATCGGGATGCCGCCGCCCGACGGCGCGGGCGTGCCGCCGCCGCTTCCCGGCCGGACGACAGCGAACTCGCCCATCTGAGTGGACGTCCCCTCGAAGGTGTTGCCGCACCCGGCGTTGAAGGTCGCAATCGGCGTCCAGGATGCGCCGTTGAAACGGTCGATGGTCGGTGCAGGGAACGACGACAATGCCCTCAGGATGATGTACACCGGATTTGATGGCGACAGCGGTTCGAGCTGGGTCCCGGATGCGTTGACCGCGGTGATCCGGTAGACGTTGCCTTCGATGGTGCCGCTCGGCGGTTTTGCCGAGGGCGGCGCCACCGGCGTGATGCTCACGGTCACGGGCGTTGAGTTGTCGAAGGTCCCCGCCTCCATCAGGATCTGCGCCTGAGACGGCGTCTCGTTCGTGGAGACCCCCGCGGGCGGGAAGGTGGCGGCCTTGGGGTACGTCGTGGTTGCCGAGCCTGGCGCCGGGGTCCCACCGAGCGTCTCGTACGGGTTGGCGATGCACTGTCCGTCATAGATGGGCGGCGAACCGGCAGGGAGGAACCGCCAGACCAGGGCGAGCGCGATAACCGATACGAGGATCACCGCCCAACCCCGCCGGGTGGTCACAGCAGCCACCCGCCGGCCAGGTCGGCGATGAGATGTGCCACCGCGGGGGCCAGGACGCCGCCGCTGACGATGCGCAGGCCGCCGAGCATCAGCCCGACCGCGAGATCCAGCGGCAGCGAGCCGATCCCGTAAAGGGGCACGTGCATCACCGCGAAGAGCACGGTCGTCACGACGAGCGCGGCGCCGTCGCCGAAACCGGATCGCACCACGTCGAACAGCGCGCCCCGGAGCACGATCTCCTCGGCAACCGCCACCAGGGCGACGATCGGTGTCCAGAGGGCGAGGCCCGCGTTGATCGGCGCGACCTGGACACCCGGGGAGCCATGGGAGATCAGCCAGGCGCCGGCGAGCACGCCGCCTCCGACGACGCCGAGTCCGGCGGCCGCCACCCTCGGTCGTCCGGGGCGCCAGCCTGCCGCGATCGCCACCACCAGCACGGCCAGCGCGAAGACCACACCGGCAGGCATCGATGCCGCCGTGTCCGGCGCGCCGACCGCGGCGCGGAGCGATGCCGCGGCCACGATCCCGGTGAGGCACAACGCCGCACGCGTCAACGCTCGTCCGCGGTCGGCGGCCCGCGTGTGATCGGCAACGAATGCCCCCGCCAGCGTCGGAACTACCTCGCCGGTCCGGGCGCGGCCCGCGCCGGTGCAACCTCGGGCCGCTCCGGCTGATCGCCGGACGCGGCAGTCAGGAGTGGCTCGATGGCGGCGACCGCGAGTGTCGCGGTCTCGAGCGCGGCCGCCTCGAACCCACCCGGCGCGAAGCGTTCGCACACGACCACCGCGACCACACGGTCATCGCGGACCACCGGGAGGAGCATCCGCGAGGCGGTCTCGATATTGGATCGTCGCTGGGCCCGGTACGACGCCGCCTCGGTGAGGAGCACCGGCCGCCGGTGGGCGATGACGTGGGCGAGGAGACCTTCGGGCAGGCCGGACGAAGCGTCGCCACGCGCCGGCAGGAGGTAGGCGCGATCCGCCCCGACCTCGTCCGCGAGGCGCGCGAGGCCACCCTGCACGCCATGGTCGATCGCGACCGAGGCCCACATCGATGGGCTGTGGTGCAGGTGGGCGCGGTTGACGAGACCGTTGAGAAGCATCGCCACCAGCGCCGCGGCAAGGCCCGCGATGACACTCGGCGCTCCGATGTCGATGAGCACGGCGAAGACGCAGAACATGACGCAGCCGCTCAGGAGGGCGAACTCGAGGTAGTGGCGCGGCCCCTGACCGCCTCGCCGCTGGTCTCCGAAGGTGAGCCGCCAGTTCATCGCAGTATTCCAGGCGGCGCTCAGCGCGAAGGCCGGGATGAAGGCGATCAGCGGGTTGAGGCGGGCGACGCCGATGAGGAGGGCGAGCACAGGGAGAAACACGCAGAGCCCGCTCAGCCCGACCAGTCCGAACTTCCAGACCCTGGCGGAGCCCGGGACATCGAAGAACAGCGACCGGAGGTGCCGCAGGTAGAGGAGTCCCTGGCGAGCGGTCGCCTTGCTCACCCCCTCGGCGCGGGTCGCCTGGGTCACCGGGACGTCGACGACGCGCAGGTCGGGAACGCAGACGAGCAGCTCGAGCAGGATCTTGAAGCCGACAGGACGGAACTCGATACCGTCGATGAGGGAGCGTCGGCAGAGGAAGAAGCCCGAAAGGGGATCCGAGCTTCCGCGCGCCTCCTTGAACAGCAGCCGCGCCAGCACTGTCGCCTCGCGGCTCACCAGGCGGCGCACCGGGCTGCCGAGACCCTCGTGGCTCCCGCCCGGCGCATAGCGGCTCGCCACCACGAGGTCCGCGCCACGCTCGGCCTCAGCGAGGAGCAGTGGAATCAGCTCGGGAGGATGCTGGAGATCGGCGTCCATGACGCAGACATACTGGCCGCGCGCCATGCGCAGCCCCGCAACCACCGCCGTGCTCAAGCCGCCTTTGCGGTCAGCTCCCTGGCGCAGCAGGGTGCGGATCGACGGATCGGATTGGGCGAGGTCGAGGAGAAGATCGCCGGTGCTGTCGTCGCTGTCGTCGACGAAGCAGATCTCGAACGCCGTGGCTCCGAGCGCCGCGGTGACCCTGCTCACAAGGGGCCGGACGTTGCTCGCCTCGTTGCGGGTGGGAATGACCAGGCTGACGGCTGGCGCGCCGCCACGCGGCCGTTCGTGAGTCACCGGCACAGAATAGGCGGGAATCGCCGGACCGGTCATCGGTCGTCACCGATCGGTATCGAACCCCGGCGCCCTAGTGAAATTCGAACCGCCAGACCAGAAAGCCGTCCTCGGCGACCGGCGGCGTGCCGAGTACCTCCGTGAACAGAGCGCTGGTTCCGGCGGGCACGGCAGCCGGGTCGACGACCACGGCATTGACGCGGAAGGAGCGTAATGCCGACACCAATGCCAGTTGCTCGGACGACGACAGCCTGACCGTCACCGACCGCGCAACCAGGTCGTGGATCCTTTGCTGGAAGGCCTGGACCCCGGGCGCGTACGGGCCGATCACGTATCCGCCGAGCATGGTGAAGCTGTAGTTCGCGCTTCGTTGCCAGGTCATCGCCTGCGGGTAGTCGACGCCCGGGAACGGCTCGAAGAGGATGTTCGCGCCGCGGAACGCCTGCGCTGCGGCTTCGGAGGTGAAGGGTGCCCGGGTGAGCAGCGTCGTTGACGGCGCCGGCAGTGTCGGCACCAGCGGGAGGAGCACGGCCAGCGCCACGAGCGCGTTGATCGCAAGGCTCGAGCGAGAGAGCCAGAGCATGCGCACGAGAAATGCGAACGGGATCGCTGCGGCCAGAAAGACGTAGATCATCATGCGGGCGGGCAGGATGTTCTCCAGCAACGGCAGGTGCGCGGGGATCCACCACGGCAGCGGCAGCGCGAGCTGATGGCCGGCCACGTGCAGGTGCGGTCCGAGTGACAGCAGAGCGATGATCGCTGCGACGATCCCCGCGGTCCGAACCACCGGGATTCCCCAGAAACGCACGGTCGCCACCACGACGATCAGGACGAGCGGGATTCCCAGGTACGCGTCCCATTCCGATGCGTTGCCGCTGAAATGCGACGAGATGCTGACGGCGCCCTGTGGCGATATCAGTTGCGTGACGGTGGGAACAACGAAATTCGCGGCGTCGGTGACGTAGATATCGGTGCCGTGCACCGCGCCGTGGATCACCAGGTGTCCCGGCGCGAGGAACTGCAGCCAGGTTGGATACGCGAGCACGACGACCGCTGCCACCGCCGCGATGCAGAGGGTGCGTACCACGAATCCCACATGCGCTCGCACCCGATCGCGAAACGAGAGTACGAGAACGAAGGTCACCACCGCAGCGGCGATCACCTCGGTCAGCAGCACCTCCTGCGTGAGGAAGAACTGCAGGATCGTGAGACCGGCCGCCAGCAGGCCGAGGGTGAGCGGACGGCGTCGCTGACGAACCACGATCTCATCCACGAGCATCAACGCGAGCGGTGGCGTGATGGCGCTCAGGACGAGGCCGAGGTGACCGAAGTACTGCGCCGTCATGTACGGCGAGAACCCGTAGAGGAGACCGCCCAGTGCGGCGGCGACGGATCCGGGAACCCACCGGCGAATCACGAGGTACGCAAGAAACGCAGCGAGCGCGAGGCTCAGCGTGATGACCAGGTTGTACGCGACGGTCGCTCCGAGCGTGAGCGTGACCGGCCAGAACACCACGGCCATCGGGATCGCGAACGTGTTCGCCCAGAGCAGGTTCATGCCGGCGGGCGTGTTCATGGCGGTGGAGAACAGCGGGTTCAGTCCGTGCGTCGTGGCGAACGGGACCCAGCCGATCCCCCACATCCCCTGAACGGGATCCGGCCCCTCGCCGACATACGACGTCGACGGCGCCCGCCAGGTCGCGATCGTGATCAGGAACGCGATGAGGACATAGACCGCGGCGACCACCACGCCGGCGGGCACGCGCGCCAGCAGTCGCGTCATCGGGGTCGTGCGACGGTCATTCAGAGGCTCGCGGCAACCAGGAGCACGATCACCAGGAAGAGCAGCACCGCGTCGGGGAGCATCGCCAGCGCGAGCGCCACGAATGGCGACACCTCGAACACGGTGTACACCGCGAGCGCCGTGAGAGCGAGGAACCACACCAGCAGCGGCAGGGTCAGCCAGGCGATCACGGATTCCGCGACCGAGCCGGTTCCCGCGATCGCCTCCACGACCGCCAGCACTCCAAACGCAACCCAGGGTATGAAGGTGAAGCCGCTGACCGCGAGGTAGGCTCGCCAGCGCCGGGCGCCGGCGGTCAGTCCCGCGACGGCATCGATGATCAGCGCCGCGGCACCCCAATAGATGAGGAAGAGCACCGGAAGCAGGAGCGAGGTGACCAGGCCTGGCGTGCCCCCGGAGCCGATGCGATCGGAGATCACGCCGAGCACGAGCGCGACAAGACCGCTGCCCACCACCGCGGCGAAACCGAGCGGGAGGCGTGGCGAGGCCGCCAGTGCGGCGAAGGTGCTTCTCGGCCTGACCACGACCCCGATCACCGTCACCGCACGAACGGTAGACGAAGAACTGGGTTGTGAACCGGTCCTGGCAGCGCCGCCTCACCCTGCTATACTTGCTTAGGTCAATCTGACCTAAATCCACGGACCCCGTGCAGGGGGACAGGTGGCGGGATGATCACAGCAGAGCGGGACGTTGCGACAGAGGGCCGGGCTCGGCTCATCGAGAGGATCGATCGGTTGCGGCATGACCGCAACGCGGTGATCCTGGCGCACAACTATCAGCGCCCCGAGGTCCAGGATATCGCCGATTTCGTCGGCGACTCGCTCGGCCTGTCGCAGCAGGCCGCGGCCACCGACGCCTCGGTCATCGTCTTCTGCGGCGTCCACTTCATGGCCGAGACGGCCGCCATCCTCTCCCCGAGGAAGACGGTGCTGCTTCCCGACCTCGAGGCGGGCTGCTCGCTGGCCGCCACCATCGACGCCGATCAACTGCGCGCCTGGAAGGCACAGCACCCGGGGGCGGTCGTGGTCTCGTACGTCAACACCACCGCCGAGGTCAAGGCGCTTTCCGACTACTGCTGCACCTCGTCCAATGCAGAGGCGATCATCCGCTCGATCCCTCCCGATCGGGAGATCCTCTTCTGCCCGGACATGTTCCTCGGGGCGCACCTGGAGCGGGTCACCGGTCGCAAGCTGCACGTCTGGATGGGGGAGTGCCACGTCCATGCGGGCATCGTTCCGGAGCGGCTCGACGCGATGCGCCGCGAACACCCGGATGCGGAGCTGCTGGTCCACCCGGAGTGCGGCTGCACGTCGTCGACGCTCTACCGGGTGTCGTCGGGAGACATCCCGGGGCCGGCGACGGTGGTGACATCCACCGAGGGCATGGTCCGCCGGGCGGCCGCATCCCCGGCATCGACCTTCATCGTCGCCACCGAGGTCGGCATCCTCCACCGGATGCGCGAGGACTCGCCGGGCAAGCGATTCCTGGCTGCCTCCGAGGCCGCGGTGTGCCCCTATATGAAGAAGATCACCCTCGAGAAGGTCGCGCGCTCGCTCGAGCGCATGGCGCCGCGAGTGACCGTCGACCCGGTCATCGCCGCCCAGGCAAGGGGCGCCATCGATCGGATGCTCGCGATCACACCGGCGAGCGCTCCCCGGATCTCCACGGCAGCCTGAGCCCGGACACGTCCGTGGGGCTGACGCCTATGTCAGCATCCCTCGCGTGAACGCATTCCACGGGAGCACGCGCACCTCGCGCACGCGAACCCGGCGTCCATGACCTCCAATGGGCAAAAAAAGACCGGAGGGGGAACCCTCCGGCCTTTCAGGAAGGGAATGAGTTTCAAACAGTGCAGCCTGCGGACCGCGACCCTGACTTTAACCTTCGCCTACAAGGATAGCAGTAAAGGAACTCCCAATTCTTGTAAATAGATGTCAATCGAACCCGTGAACCCAGAGCCTATCAAACTCGAGTCCGATGACGGCGTTCCGCTCGTCCGAGCGGGCCTCCGCGGCTTCCTGGAACTCGGGCGGTTCGACGTCATCGCGGTCATCGCCCTCGTGCTCGTTGCCTTCGGCCTCCGCTTTGCCAGCCCGATCTTCCCCAACATCCTGAGCGGCGGCGGGAGCATCACCGCGCTCGGGGTTGGCTACCCAACCACCCAGGGTTCGAGCGCCGAGTGCACCACGGTGCCCATCGGGCCGCCCGGCGTCGTGGGTGGGGTGAAGGTCAACCACACCGACGTGAACGCCTGCGGCTACGTGTTCGACGAGGTCTACTTTCCGGTCGACGCCGCCAAGGACCTTCGCCAGCCGGCTGAGTCGTACTTCGACCCGGAGCCACCGCTGGCCAAGCTACTCATGTCGCCGCCGATCGCGTTGTTCGGCTTCAACAGCTGGACCTGGCGCCTGAGCACGACGATCTTCGGCAGCCTGCTGGTCGGGCTCATGTACCTGGTGGCCCTGCGCCTGCGCCGAGATCGCTTCTTCGCGCTGATCACGGCGCTGTTCATCTGCTTTGACGGGCTCGCCTTCGTCGAGTCCCGTACCGGCGTCATCGACATCATCGCCATCTTCTTCGCCGCGCTCTTCTATTACGTCTTCCTTTTGCACTGGCAGGCTCGAACCCGCGCTCAGTGGCGAACCACGCTCTACGTGATGGCGGGGGTCGCCGGGCTGGCCTTCGCCGCCAAGCTCACCGCGGTCGCCCCGCTCGTCGTCGCCGCCGGACTGATCATCGTCCGAGGCATCTCCCCATACCTCGCGGGATTCATCCCGTGGTTGCGCCGCATCGCCGGGCCCGGCAGATCCGAGACCATGCTCTGGCGGCGCGCCGCGGGGTCACGGGCGATCCTCCACTACGTCGCCGCCGGCCTCATCGCGCTCGCGGTCTTCGGTGCCTCGTTCTCGCGCTACGAGACGATCCCGCACCAGGACGTGTACTTCTTCACCGGGTGTGACCCCGCCGTCTCAGGGCTGCCTGGAACACCGAAGGATCTCAACGTCCCGGTGATGCACGTCGGATCGCTGACGGTGCCCAACCCGGTCGAGGCTATCGACAACATCGTCCAGATCACCGCTGCGTCGCTGCGGTATCACGCCGAGGAATGCCACAGCCACCCTTATTCGTCACTCTGGCTGACCTGGCCGGTCATGGAGCACCCGGTGCTGTTCTACGCGACATCCCAGCCCAACAATGGAGCGGTGGCCCAGATCACCGACATGGGCAACCCGGCGATCTGGTGGCTCGCGATTCTCGCCTTGCTGTTCTGCGTGTGGCGTCTCACCCGTGGACCGAACTGGTGGCGGCTGCTGGTGGCGCTGATCGGGCTCGGGTCGCTGATCGCGATGATCATCCTGTACCAGGCGGCGGTTCGATATCACAGTCCCAGCAACTTCAAGACGTCCTACACGGCGTCGCAGTTCACGGCACTGTTTCACATGGCGCCGTCGTCGCAGTACGAGATCGCGCGAACCTCCCCGGGATTCTGGTTCGTGCTCGCGTTCGTCGGGATGATCGTGTTCGCCGGACTGGTCACAGTGTCCGCCGTCATCTCACGCCGGTTCGTGCCGGCGTTCATCGTGCTCGGCTACATCGCCTCGTGGATGATGTGGGTGCCCGGGAATGAGCGGCGCGTGCTGTTCTTCTATCACGCCCTCGGCATGCTGCTTTTCACGGCGCTCGCGCTCGCCTATGCCCTCACGGCGATCCGGCGTCTTCGAGTTCGCGTCGGTGACCGGCAGATATCGCTGGCGCCGGTCTCGTATGCGGTGATCGGCACCGTGCTCGCGGCGTTCATCTTCTTCTACCCGATGTGGACGGCCATGCCGGTGAGCTCCGCCGACCAACAGATGAGGGTCTGGGTCGACGTCGGGTGACCGCACTTCTCGTCGTTCTCGACGCCGCGCTGACCCTCGCGGCCGGAGCGGCCCTCGCCGGCGTGGTGAGGACGCACCTCACGTTTGCGGAGCGAACGCTCATCGGCGTGACCAGCGGGCTGCTCGTGGGTGCGGCCGCGACCTATGGCCTCTCCCTGCTGATGGGGCTGAACACCGCGACGGTTCTTGTCGGGCCGGCACTCACCCTCGCGGCGGCGCTCGCCGTATCGTTGCTGACGGTCAACCCTCGGGCGACGTGGCACGCGTCGTGGGTCGAGTTGCGAGACCGCTGGGCGCAGCGCATCCCGTGGTTCTCCATCGTTGCGATGGCAGGCGGAACCGCCATCGTCGTCGCGATCTTCGCGCACACCGTGTACGCCGATGCGGGAGGCCTCGAGGCGGGCTACCCAACCGTGTGGGCGGACTGGTCGCAGCACCTCACCACCGCGTCGAGCTTCGCGGTGGGAGGCAACGTCCCTCCTGTCAACCCGCTGTTCAGCGGGACGACGCTGCTCTATCCCTTCCTGCCGGACTTTCATGCGGCGACGCTGATGACGCTCGGCCTCGCACCCGGGCTCGCACTCGCGATTCCCGGCGCAATGCTCATGGTGGTCATCGGGCTGCTGGTGGTCGCGCTCGGGCGGCGCCTCGGACTCGGCACCGGAGCCGGGGTGATCGCACTCCTGGTCTGCTTCATCGGTGGCGGGCTGGGATTCGTCGGCGCGTTCTCCGACGCGTGCATGAGCCACGGGTTCACCGCGACGCAATGCACGCTGCAGTACGTCGTGACGCATCCCGGCACCGGCGTGTCCATCGTCGGATGGACGCTGCACGATCTTCCCGGCACGGTCGCCGCGCAACATCGCGCGTATGACGGACTGCCGTCTGACGGGGGCACCCCGCCGCTTCCGAACATGCAGTGGTATACGCCGCTCATGGCCTGGTGGCTGCCGCAGCGCACGCTGCTCTTCGGATTCGCGGCAGCGATCTCGGTGCTGCTGCTGGTGCTTGCGGGTGCGACATCGAGTGGCCCGAGCTGGGAGCCCTTCGCGCTCGCGGGCGTGCTGATCGGCCTGCTGCCGATCGTCCACCTGCAGACCCTCATCGCCCTCTCGATCCTGCTGTTCGTGCTCCTCTGGCGAAGGCGGCGGCGCGAGTGGCTTGCGCTCACCGGCGTCGCGGTGCTGATCGGCGGCATCCGTCTCGCACAGCTCGTGTTCTCGCAGCACGGGGCCACGGTGACGCCCTACGGCAGCAACGTCTATCCGTGGCTGGAGCCTGGATGGCTGGCCAACGCCGGCAGTGCCGCCGACCCGAGCGGACGGCTCAGCGTCTCGATAGGGAATCTGTTCGGCGGAGCGATCCAGGCGGTGGGCATGGTCGGAACCGCGGATTGGTGGGGGTTCTGGCTCGCCAACCTCGGGATCGCGGTGCCGCTCCTTGGCTTCGTCGCTCTCGCCGTCGCGGTGCGCCTTGCCGGCGGGAGGGTTGGGCGCGTCCTGACCGGCGCATTCCCGGTGCCGCTGCTCGAGCTCACCCTCGGCGCGCTGATCATCTTCGCCGCCTGCAACCTGGTCGTCTTCCAGTCCTGGAACTGGGACAACACCAAGCTGCTCGTGTACTGGTATCTCGTCATGGCACTGTTGATCGGGGCGCTCGCTGCCAGCTGGTGGCGGGGCACCTGGCCGCGCGTGGCGGCGACGGTGCTCGTCGCACCGGTCCTGCTCACCGGCACGCTGGTGGTGCTCCGGCTGCTGCCCTGGACGCCGCCACAGGATTCGGTCACCGGTCCGTACACGATTGCGAACACGCAGGAGCTGCAACTTGCATCGACAATCGACCGCGTGACTCCCAAAGGTGCGGTGGTGCTCACGTTCGGCCGTCCGAACGATCCGGTGCTCGCGGTGGCCGGCCGCATCGGCGTGATGGGCTATGGCGGATGGCTCTGGAGCTATGGCATCAGCTTCGAGACCCGCTTCACGGACGTGCAGACCATGTACACGGGGTGCGGCGCCGACGAGGCCACGTGCCCGGTCTTCGCGCTGCTCCACAAGTACGGCATCAGCTATGTGGAGATCGACAACCGGCTCACCGACCCCGGGGCCATCGACCCACAGGAGGGCACCGGCTGGTGGGCGGACCAGGGGCTTCCGATTGTCGGACGCACCGACCAGATCACCATCTATGACGTCCGCGGCCGGGGCTGACGTGGCCGAGAACGTGACGCTGACGCGCGTCCACCCATCGATCAGCGCAGTGCTCCCGGCGTACAACGAGGAGGCGGTGATCGCCGAGACGGTGCGGCGCACCGCCGCGGCGCTCACCGAGCTGGGGGTCGTGGATTTCGAGATTCTGGTCATCGATGACGGGAGCAGCGATGCGACCGCGGCACGAGCGGGAGCCGTCGACGGCTTGGGCGCGCGCCTGCGCGTGATCTCGCATCCGCGCAACCGTGGCTACGGCGGCGCGCTGCGCACCGGGTTCGACGCCGCAAAGCGCGACGCGGTCTTTCTCATGGACAGCGATGGGCAGTTCGATCCCACCGAGATCGCACGGCTGCTGGCGCTGTACGGACCCAACCGCGTCATCTGCGGATACCGTATCCGGCGCCGCGACACGTGGCTTCGACGTTTCTACCACACGGCTTTCTTTGGCCTGGTGCGGCTCGGATTCGGCCCCACCACGCGCGATGTGAACTGCGCCTTCAAGTTGTTTCCACGACCCGTCGGCCAGGGACTCCACGCCGACGGAGCACTCGTGTCCACCGAGCTGCTGGTGCGTGCGCGTCGGAGCGGCTACCAGCTCATGGAGGTCGGCGTGCACCACTATCCGCGCACCACCGGTCGCGCGACCGGGGCTGACATCCGCGTGGTGATGCGCGCATTCCGCGAGCTGTGGCAGCTGCGCAACGACCCGGCGATGCTCGACGGGCTCGAACCGCCGGCGTGACCGGGCGGCCGGCCACCTCGTCACTGTGGGGCACGGCGCTGGCGGCGGTCGCGGTGTCGCGGCTGCTCTGGCTTGGCGTGTTCATCGCGGTGCTCGCAATCGATTTCCCGGGGACGCCGTTGCTGACCGGGATTCACAATCACCTGGTCTCGTGGGACGCGATCAGCTATCTGTCGATCGCCGCCCACGGGTACCCGGCACAGCTCGACTACCGGGACGCGTTCCTCCCGGGCTTCCCGCTGCT
Source organism: Candidatus Dormiibacterota bacterium (assembly GCA_963708605.1). Taxonomy (GTDB): domain Bacteria; phylum Chloroflexota; class Dormibacteria; order Aeolococcales; family Aeolococcaceae; genus Palsa-851. Next base: position 137,635 of record CAVPTG010000004.1, read on the forward strand.
GGTTCGAGCGGTGACGTTCATCACCCGGGATGGCGTGACCGCGTCCTGGCTGGTCAACGCCGTCGCCGAGACGATCGCCCTCTGGTACCTCGGACGCATCGTGCTCGGCGAGCGCGACAGCTCTGCGGCGACGTTCTCGGTGTGGCTGCTCGCACTGGCGCCGACGGCGCTCTTTCTCATCGCGCCCTTCAGCGAGAGCCCGTTCATCGCGTCCGCTGCTGCCAGCCTGTACTACGCGCGCGCCGGCCAGTCACGCAAGGCGATCGTCGCCGCGGCCCTCGCCTGCGCATTCCGGCTCACCGGACTTGCCCTGATCCCCGCGCTCGCCGTCGAGGAGCTGCGGAGAACTGGATGGCGACCACGCCCGGAGATGCTCCTGGTCCTGCTCGCCACGCTCCCGTTCGTCCTCTATGGCGTCTACATGCAGATCCACATCGGTGATGCGCTGGCGCTCCTCCACGCCGATCATCTGCCGTCCTTCGGCCTGCAGCCAACCCCGCCCTGGACCGGATTTGCCGCTACCTGGCACACCCTGTTCACCGCGTTCGACGGCGAGACCCGCTCGATCTTCGCTCGCGAGGTCGCGTACGGCCTGCTCGGGCTGGCGTTGTGTCTCGGCATGTGGATGTCGTCGCGGATCCCCCGATCGCTCGCGCTGTACTGCACCATCGCGTGGTTGATGACCGCATCGCTGCCCTTCTGGCGCTCACAGCCTCGATACAGCCTTGTGCTGTTTCCCGCGGTGCTGCTCGTCTCCGACCTCACCCAACGTTTCCCGCGCGTCCGGCCCGCGATGCTCGGCGCCAGCGCGGTGCTCATGTGCGCGGGGACGTGGATCTTCGCTCAGGGACGGTGGCTCGGGTGATCATCGACAGCCACGTACACGTCCTGCCGCCGGCCATGCGCGACGCTCGTGATGCCATCGCCAGTCTCGATCCATGGTTCGACGTGTGCCATCGAGGCGCGCGCTCCATCATCACCGCCGACGAGCTGCTGGCAACCATGGATGCGACCGGGATCGACCGATCGATCTGTTTCGGCTGGCCGTTCGCCGACCCTGCGCGCTGCGCGGAGGTCAACGACCACCTCATCGGGGTGCAGCGTGACCATCCCGACCGGCTCACGTGCTTTGCGACCGTCAGCCCCGCGCGACCGGGCGCGGTCGCGGAGCTGCGCCGGTGCGCGGACCAGGGCCTGCGCGGCGTCGGCGAGCTCAACGCGGACGCCCAGGGTTTCGAGCTTTCCCGGCCTGCGATCGACGACGTGGCTGCGGGATGCACCGACCTCGGTATCCCGCTCGTGCTGCACTGCAGCGAACCGGTCGGGCACGACTACCCCGGCAAGGGCACCGCGACCCCGGGGAAGCTCGCGCCGTTTGCCCTGCGCCACCCGGACCTGCACCTGGTCTGCGCGCACCTCGGTGGCGGGCTCCCGTTCTACGCGCACATGCCCGAAGTGGCGGAGCTCTGCCGGCGGCTCTGGTTCGACACCGCCGCCGGTCCATACCTCTTCGCCCCGACGGCGTACCGCGCCGTGATCGACCTCTGCGGCGCCGACCGGCTGCTCTTCGGATCCGACCATCCGCTGCTTCCGGCGCGACGCTACATCGATGCCTTCGCGCAGGCGGAATTCACCTCGGCCGAGCGCGACCTCGTGATGGGTGGCAACGCCGCGCGCCTCCTTGGTCTGTGACAACGTGCCCCTCCCGTTACGAATCTGTGTCCCAGCATCGGAGGCGATGTTCAGGCCCTTTGCGACACTCTTCGTGGGCGGAGAAACCGGCGCCCGCCAGCCGGTCCTTCGCCTTTTTCGTGACCAGGATCGGGGGCTTCGGCCCCCGTCCGTGGTTGCAACCGACGCTCCGATGAGGGACCGGGTGCATCTCGAAGCCGGCGCCTCAGGTGGCCGGTTTCGCACGCCGCCGGGCGGCGTGCGTAGGTCCGCTCGAATGACGAAGTTGACTGCGAGAGCGGGGCCTGGTACCAAATTTCTCACACTGTGTGGCGATGTTCAGTCCTGAAACCCTCGACATCGTCATGGTGTCGTTCGAGGGGCCGGATCAGTACAGCCAGGCGGGCGGCCTCGGCGTCCGCGCTCGCGAGCTCTGCCGCGCCTTTGCCGCGCTCGGGTACCGCACCACGCTCGCCTTCGTCGGTGACCCGGACAAGCCCGGCGTCGAGCTCGACCAGGGTGTGCAGCTCGTTCGCTGGAGCCAGCAGATCAGCGATCGGTACCGCAACGGCGTCTACGAGGGTGAGCTCGCCAAGATCCGCGACCTGACCGCGACCCTCCCCGACGCGATCATCGACAGCATCATCCGCCCGGCGGCGGAGGGCGGCAGAACCACCGCGGTCCTGTGCGAGGAGTGGCACACGGCGTGGTTCTGCAAGGCACTCAGCGACCGGCTGCACAGCCTGGGAATGCGTCAGAACGCTGTGCTGCTCTGGAACGCCAACAACCTGTTCGGCTTCGAGGCCATCGACTGGCCGGTGCTCGAGTTCGTCGCCTCGATCACCACGGTGAGCAAGTACATGAAGCACCTCATGTGGCCGTATGGCGTCAATCCCGTGGTCATCCCCAACGGCATCCCGGAGAGCGCGCTCGTCGAGGTCGATCTGCCCGCCGCTCGAGCGATCCGGGCCGCGGCGGGGACGCCCTGCCTCACGTTCAAGATCGGCCGGTTCAGCCCTGACAAACGCTGGAACCAGGCGGTCGCCGCGATCGCCGAGCTTCGGTCGGAAGGGGTGCCGGCTCGGATGCTCATGCGTGGCGGCATGGAGCCCTACGGTGCAACCGTGCTCGCCTTCGCGGCTGAATGCGGGCTCGAGGTGGTCGACTGGTACGAGCCGGTCGGCGATGCGGGTGGCATCGTTCGCGCGCTCACCGACACGCAGGGTGCGCCGATCGTGCACCTGCGTCGCTTCCTCCCGGACCAGGTGGTCACCGAGATCAACGTGGCAGCGACGGCAGTGCTCGCCAACTCCGGGCACGAGCCCTTCGGGCTGGTCGGCCTCGAGGTCATGGCCGCCGGCGGGGTCGCGATGGTCGGGGCGACCGGTGAGGAGTATGCCCGCCCCTACGGCAACGCGATCGTGGTCGAGACCGACGACCCGGCCGAGATCGCCAGCGCGCTTCGCGGTCTCGTCGAGCAACCGGCGCTGGCCGAGCGCCTGCGCGTTGCCGCCCGCCGGGATGCCGCCGACTTCGCCTGGCCGACGGTCATCGACGGGTTGCTCGAACGTCTTCGCTTCATGTGCCTGCACCAGCGCGTCGTGCTTCCCGTCGACGGAGCGCCCCCACGCGCGTAATTCCAGGCAGCGCGCCATATGATCTGCATCGGCAGACCGGTGCCGAGGAGGTGGCTGTGTGAAGGCAGTGGTCATGGCGGGCGGTGAAGGGGCACGACTGCGTCCACTGACCAGCCGTCTGCCCAAACCGCTCGTTCCCGTCGTGGGCACCCCGGTGCTCGAGCACATCCTGCGCCTGCTCAAGGAGCACGGCATCACCCAGGTGGTGGTGACGCTCGCCTACCTCGGTGCCGAGATTCGCAATCACCTCGGCGATGGTTCCGACCTCGACATGGAGATCGAGTACGTCGTCGAGGATCGGCCGCTCGGCACCGCCGGCAGCGTCCGCAACGCGGCGCACCTGCTCGACGACACGTTCCTGGTGATCAGCGGCGATGCCCTCACCGACATTGACCTCACCTCGGTGATCCGTGCCCACACCGAGCGTGGCTCGCACGCCACGATCGTGCTCCACTCCGTGCCGAACCCGCTCGAGTACGGCGTCGTCGTCACCGACGACCAGGGAAACATCAAACGTTTTCTCGAGAAGCCGTCGTGGGGTGAGGTGTTCAGCGACCACGCCAACACCGGCATCTACGTGGTCGAGCCCAAGGTGCTGGACCACATCAAGGAAGGTGCGAACGCCGACTGGTCGCAGGACGTCTTCCCGACCATGCTGCGGCGCCACGAGCCGCTGCACGGCATCGTCGTCGACGATTACTGGTGCGACATCGGGTCGATCCAGTCGTACATGCAGGCGAACTGGGACGCCCTCGACGGCAAGGTGCGCTGCCACATCTCCGGGCGCCGTGAGGGCAACGTGTGGATGGGTGAGGGTGTGGAGATCGGCATCGGCGTGCAGCTCGACGGACCGGCATTCATCGGCGACGAGGTGAAGCTCAAGGCCGGCACGCACATCAATGAGCATGGGGTCGTCGATCGCTACAGCGTCATCGACGACAACACCAAGGTGAGCAACAGCGTGGTGTGGCCGCACTCGTACATCGGCGAGCGCTGCCGGCTGCGCCAGGCGATCGTGTGTCGCAACGTGACCATCAAGAACGACTCGCTGCTCGAGGAGAACTCGGTGATCGCCGACGAGTGCGTGCTCGGCCGAGGCTCGCAGATTCGCGCCGGCGTCAAGATCTGGCCGAGCAAGACGGTCGAGCCGGGATCCACGGTGAACGAATCCGTGATCTGGGCCGGCGAATGGCGCAGCGGCCTGTTCTCGTCCTATGGGCTCGGCGGCCTGATCAACGTGGAGCTGACGCCGGAGTTCTGCGCGCGCCTCGGTGCCGCCTTCGGGGCGACCCTGTCGAAGGGGGCGTGCGTGGTCGTCGGGCAGGACCATGCGCGTTCGTCGCGCATGATCAAGCGCGCGATCGTCAGCGGCATCGTCAGCGCCGGGGCAAAGGCTCGCGATGTGCGCGAGCTTCCGGTCCCGGTCACCCAGTGGGCGACGCTCGACGCCGAGTGCTCGGCCGGCATCCACGTACTGGTCTCACCACTCGATCAGCGCAGCGCCGACATCCGCTTCTTCGACTCCGACGGGTTGCAGATCGACAAGCGCGCCGAGCGCAAGCTCGAGAACCTGCTGTTTCGTGAGGACTTTCGCCGCGCCGGCTTCTACGAGATGGGCGACATCGAGTACGGCGAACCGATCCCCGGCTACATCAGGCACCTCTTGGAGACGGTGGACGCGGACATCATTCGCAACGCCGGCTTCCGGGTGCTCATCGACTACGACTACAGCGACGCGTCGGCGGTGCTGCCGGAGATTCTCAACCAGCTGGGCGTGACCACCATCCCGCTCAATGCCGGCATGCGCGAGGGTGAACATCACCGCACCGTGCCCGACGAGACAGCGCTGATCAGCAAGACGGTTCGTGCCGACGTCGGCTGCATGATCAGCCCGACCGGCGAGCGCATCACCATCATCGACGACAAGGGCGTGGTGCTCTCCTCGCACGAATGCCTTGGACTGCTCGCCTCCTGGTGGGTGCGTTCCAACCCCGGGATTGTGCTTGCTCCCGCGGCGATACCGATGTGGATCAGCGACCTGGTGCGCAAGGAGGGCGCGACCTTCAGCTCGACCCCGGGCGACCCGGCGTCCGTGCTTCGCGCGTCAACGATGTCGGGCACCAGCATCGCCTCGGACGGGGAGGGCGGCTTCGCGTGGCCGGGTCACCTTGGCGCCTTCGATGCCATGTACACGCTGGTGAAACTGCTCGAGCTACGGGCCAGGATCGGGATGACGTTGAGCCAGGCTCGCGCGGCGCTCCCGCAGGTTGCGTACGTCACCGCGACCGAGTTCTGTCCGTGGGAGGCGAAAGGACGCGTGATGCGGATCCTGCTCGATCGTCATCGCACCGACTCGGTGGACCTTGTCGACGGCATCAAGGTGTATGTCGACGACGGATTCGTCCTCGTACGTCCGGATCCCGATGAGCCCGCGTACCACGTGATCGCGAGTGTTGCCGACCCGGATCGTGGACGTCAGCTCGTCGACGAATACCTTGTTCAGGTCCGTGAGGCCGAGGGGACCAACGGAGTGCACGCCCAGGTGGAGGCTACCGCGGCGGCCGAGTAGGGAGGGTTACGCGTCGCGCCTGACGAGGAGAACCGCGGCCACTGCGATGGCTGCGCATGCGTAGGCGGCGAAGACGCCGAGCCCAACCCACGGCGCCAGCGAGTGTGCCTGTGGAACGATGTTCATGATCGCCTGCCCAGCGTTGCCCGGCAGGTACGGCCTGATGCTGTTCGCGACGCCGGCAGGGAGGATGAAAACAAGCACGGGGACCACGAAGAGGATCACGGTCAGGCTGGTGACTGCCGACGCGGTGCTGCGAAGGATGCCGCCGAGCCCGATGCCAAGCAATCCGCCAATCGTCAGGTAGAGCGCCGACCCGAACACGGCCCTCGGAACACCGCTGTGCCCGAAGTCAATCTGAACATGGGTGCCGGACAGGATCGCCTGGGTGCCGACGAATGCGATCACCATGGCCGGCACGGTCACGGCCATGGCGATGACGAAGTACACGATCGCCTTGCCCCACAGCACCGGGAGGCGCCTGGGGACCGCAGCGAACGTCGAACTGACCAAGCCGGTGGAGAACTCGCTCGTCATCATCAAGACACCGAGGACACCGATCACCATCACGCCGATGTTGGCGCCCACGAGACTGACGTTCAGCGGTTGAAACGTCGCCTTGTCGGCGGCGGTCATCGTCCCCCACTGCGTGACGACGAGGATGGCGGCGGCCAGCGCCAGTCCCACCGTGAGGCCGACAGTTGCGAGCAGCGTGTAGCGCGTGGACCGCAGCGAACGGAACTTGGTCCACTCCGAGAGGATGACTCTCATCTGGGTCACGCGCCCTCCACTGGGCGTCCGCGGAAGGCTGATCGGTGCGATCGATACGGTGCTCATGCTGCTACTCCTGCGGCATCGGCTACGCCGGCGCCGGTTGACGGGTTGCGGTACTCGACCTCGTCGTGGGTGAGTTCCATGAAGGCTTCCTCGAGGGATGCGGACTGAGGGGTGAGCTCGGAGAGGACGATGCCGTGCGCCGCTGCGATGCGTCCGATCTGCTCCCCGGTCAGACCTGCGACGTCCAGCACGCCTGGCTCCTCGCTCGCGATGGTCGCGGTATTGGCGACCACCAGGCCTCGCAGCCGGTCTGCTTGCGGCGAGCGAACGCGGACGATGTTCTTCGATGACTCCCGGACGAACTCCGCGATGTTGATATCCCGGATCAGGCGGCCCCTGCCGATGATGATGAGGTGATCTGCGGTCAGTGCCATCTCGCTCATCAGGTGCGACGAGAGAAATACGGTGCGCCCTTCAGCCGCGAGGGTCTTCAAGAGCCCGCGCATCCAATGGATCCCGTCCGGGTCGAGGCCGTTGATGGGCTCATCGAGAATGAGCGTCGCGGGATCGCCCAACAGTGCGGACGCGATGCCGAGTCGCTGGCCCATGCCCAGAGAGAATTGGCCCACTCGCCTCGTTGCCACGCCCTGCAAGCCGACAAACTCAATCAGCTCACGCACACGCGCGCGAGGAACCCCCTGCGTTTGCGCCTGTGCGAGGAGATGATCGTGCGCTGAGCGTCCGGGGTGGACGGCGCGTGCCTCGAGCAGGACGCCGACATCGCGCAGCGGTGCCGTGCGCGCGCTGTAGCGCTCGCCGTTGACCGTTGCGCTGCCGCTCGTCGGGGCATGCAGCCCCAGGATCAGGCGCATGGTGGTCGACTTTCCCGAGCCGTTCGGGCCGAGAAACCCAGTGACCACGCCTGGCTTCACGGCAAAGGTCAGGCCATCGACAGCGGTCTTCTTGCCGTACCGCTTGGTGAGGTTGTCAACCACGATCATCAGAAAAACTCCTTGAGGGTTGTGGCGGCTGTGCGGAGCCCGGCCGACGCCGAGCTCCGCGCGAGACCGCATCGATGGAAGGAACTCAGGCGGCGACGCCGGAGCCGACAGCAACGCCGGTTTCCGCTCGCACATCAGCGCTTTCGCCGGCGCCGAATGCAACGCGCCTGAACCCCCTGAAGGTGAGCCACAGCCCCAGGAATGCCTCCCAGAGGCCCTCCGGGACGGTCGCGATTCTCTGCGGGGTGGACTGCGGCTGGATGACGCCCATGAGCACGGCGACCCCTGACGCGGCGAGGAGCGGACCGCCGATGACACCCAGCAGTGCAACGCGGCGCGACACCAGGCCGGACCGGTACAGCAGCCAACCGAGCATCAGCCCAGTCCCGATGCCATCCATGAAGCCTGGGCCGAGGAGGAAGGTCCAGTTCTTGATGGCGACGAGCGACTTGCTGACGGTGACAAGTGAGCCCGCATCCCCGCTGACCGCGTGCTGCCGCAACGTGACGACTGCAAGGACGCTGAGGATGCCGACCAGAATGAAGGTGCACTCAACGAGGCGAGCGACAACGTAGCCAAGCGCGATGGTCTCGTTCTGCCGCTTGAGCAGCGGGAACAGCACGACCGCGCAGCCCATGTTGGTGATGATGAGCAGCAGCTCGAGGAAAGCACCGAAGAGCACGCGCGTGTCGGCGCCGCCACCGGTGACGTAGTTGGGATCGGTCAGGACAGGCCCATAGGCGAAGGCCGCTCCAATCGATGTGATGAAGGTGAGGATGAACAGCACTCCCACGATGAGTGCAACCTTCCGCGTTGACTTCACCTGGTCTCCTGCTCCTGCTCGTGGTCGGGTTGTTGCCGTGACGGTTGTCGGGTTCATCTGAAGCTCCTTGTGTTTTCAGTCTTTTCATGAGGTCATCGATACGGTGACGACGGCTGTTGCTGATCGCGGGCTGGCAATCGAAATCACCTGACAGACATCAGCCACCTCCCTTGTCGGCGCTGAGTTCGTCGTCTCGTGAGGATTCGCGCTCCTCGCGGGTGTTTGAGAACGCCGGCGTCGAGGTCAGGCCAATGACCTCGTAACCGTGCAATGCCTCGAGAAACGGCTGAACGCTGCCGTTGACGATGCAGCGCACTCGACGGCCGTCAACCACCACCTCGCTGACGCCTGACGCCCGTGCCAGCTGCCGCGCGGGTGGGCGGCCGACGAAGGTGATCTCGACGCGTCGGGTTGGAATCTCCTCGTTCATACTGGCGAGCGTGAGGGAGCACCCGCGAGCGCGACATCGTCAGGATTGATGATTCGACGCGTAGTCGATAGGGTATGAGCACGCCGCCGGCGTGAGAGCTCGCATCCAGGATGGCCAGACCTAGGCTCCGATCAGGCAACCTGCCGGCGGAGGCAACGACATTTGTCGGCCGCCGGCGCGAGCTGGGTGAGATCCGAAAGAAGCTCACGTCCGCTCGCCTGGTGAGCCTGGTCGGCCCGGGTGGCGTGGGCAAGACCCGGCTCGCCGTGCGCATTGGAACCGATCTCGCGCGCGGTTTCGCGGACGGCGCCTGGCTGGTCGAGCTAGGCGAGATCGGCGAAGCGGCCCTCGTGCCTGACGCCGTGCTCGCAGCCCTTGATCTCAGGGATCAGGCGGGGGCGAAGCCGATGGAGATCCTGGTCGCTCATCTGCGCGGGCGGCAGCTCCTCCTTCTCCTGGATAACTGCGAGCACCTTGTCGAGGCGGCCGCCCAGCTCGTGACGGCGATCCTTCGTGCCGCCCCAGGCCTGCGCGTGATAACCACCACGCGGGAGCCGCTCCAGGTGCCAGGTGAGTACGTGGTGCCCGTCCCGCCGCTCGAGCTGCCACCGATGGATGGAGCAGAGCCGCTTGTTCAGCTCCAACAGAACGAGGCGATCATGCTGTTCACGGAGCGGGCGGCCGCTGCATCGGGTACCTTCGAGCTCACCGCCTCAAACCGTGCCGCGCTGGTCTCCATCTGCCGGCGGCTCGACGGGGTGCCGCTGGCCATCGAGCTTGCCGCGGTCAGGACCCGAGTATTGAGCGTGGACCAGATCCTTGACCGCCTGAGCGACCGGTTTGCGCTGCTCACCGGAGGGGGCCGCGCCGCGCTCCCGCGTCACCAAACGCTCCGCATGGCCATCGACTGGAGCTTCGACCAGTTGACGGAAGCCGAGCAGGTCCTGTTGCGACGCCTCTGCATTTTTGCCGCGCACTTCACCCTTGATGACGTTGCGGGAGTGTGCATCCCGGAGGATGCAGCCGGATCTGAGGCGCTGGACCTCCTGGCGTCACTGGTTGACAAGTCACTCGTCACCACAGAGGACGTCAGGGACACCGTCTGCTACCGGCTCCACGAGACGATGCGTGAGTACGCCAGGCTCAAATTGCACGAGGCTGACGAGGAGGATCTCCTCCGGGAACGTTGCCTCGAGCACTATCGCCTGACGTGCCTGCATTCGATCGACGAGGCCCGATACCACCTGGTCGAGTGGCTCGCGTGGGCGGACCTGGAGATCGACAATCTGCGAGCACTCCTGCACCAGTGCATCGCTCGCCAGGACCTGGCCCGGGGCCTCGATATCGCCGCGTCGATGCGTTACTACTGGATCACGCACGGAACCACTGAGGCTGTGCGCTGGCTCGATCAGCTGTTACCCGCAGGAGATGCGTCTGCGCCCACGTTGGTCAAGGCGTACTACCTCCGTGGTTGGTTGAGCATGCTGCAGGGCGATCCGGCCGGCGGCAGACCCTGGATAGCGCGCGCGGTGGCAACCGCTCGAGAGGCGGGGGAGCAGGCGCTCCTGTCCGAGTCGCTGTCAATGAGCGCGACCACGGCGACCGTGGCCGGCGATCCTGAAGCGGCGAGGCGCCATCTCGATGAGGCAGAAGCGATTGCGCCGGACGTGGCCGACTTCCCAGCGATCATTGAGTTACTGCTGTCCCAGTCCATTCATGCGATCTTCGTGGGGGACTTGGAGACCGTCCGAGCACTCTCTCTCGACGGCGTCACACTGAGCCGCGAAGCCGGCGACCTCTACCAACTCGAAAACATGTTCCGCAATCTTGGCGTCGCGGGAATGGTATCCGGGGATCTTCAATCAGCACATTCGTGGTTCGGGGAGGCGTTGCGTATCGCTCGGCTCGTGGATAACCGGCTGGGCCAGTATTGGGGCCTTGCCGCTGCAGGGTGGTATGCGGCCAATACCGGCCAGGCGCGAACAGCCGCTCGGTTGCTTGGAGCAGCAGACGCGCTGTGCACGCAGACCGGTGCTTCCCTCGGGGGACCGACGATCCCATCGGTTGCGGCAGCCAGGCAATCAGCGATGGAAGCGTTGGGAGCAGCGGCTTTCGACGCTGAATTCAAGGCGGGCGAACATCTGAGCCGCGACGTTGCGTTGCGGCTCGCACTTGGCGAGAAGGCTCCTGTGGAATCCTCAGTTTCCGCAGGCGCCGTGTCCAACCCGCTCGCCAAGCGCGAGCTCGAGGTCGCTCAGCTTGTCGCCGAGGGGCTCGGCAACAAGCAGATAGGAGTGCGGCTGTTCATCTCAGAGGCGACGGTTGCGACCCACATACGGCACATCATGGACAAGCTCGGCGTCAACTCACGCTCGCAGATTGCGGTCTTGACGGTGCCACGCGCCGGACGATCCGACGTCTGAAGCACCGTGGCGGTACGGACTGGTGCTGGCAGCCCTCCTCGGGAACGGTCTCGCCGACCGAGCGAGCGCCGTGTTGGCCGGAACTCCACTTCCTCCCGGCGACCACGCGGTGCTGGACGGGCTTTTGGTGGCTCGCCAGCTCGAGGCAGCGGGACCTATCCCCGACAGCTTGCGGCTGCGGATGCTCGGCGTCAGACTGCGCCACCGGAGGAAACGTGGCGGGCTGGCTCAGTGGCGGGGCCCGGCATGGGGATTTGCCTACCTGCGTCAGTCGAGACGCTTGGTCTGCGCGCTGCTGGTCCCTGGACTGGAGTTGCTGAGTATCTCCCTCAGGGTCGGGTCGCGATCTTCTAGTGCCGATGCTCCGCGTCACCTAGCATGACCCTGATGGGAGTGGAAGCGACCCGAGTTGGCTCGTCGAAGTGCAGATCGAACTCTGAGCGGCTGATCTTGCGCGAGCTGACCGACGACGCGATGCGAGCGATCTTCGACGGCGATGCCAGCGCAGCAGCGCCTGCGAGCCCGGATTATCCGCCCGCGGGGAACCTCGTCGGACTGCGCATTCGATTCGAGAAGGCCGTTCTCGGACGCGTGTCAGGACCGTGGTTTCAGATGGTGCGACGAGTTGATGGCATTGCCATCGGCGACCTCAATTTCCACGATCCACCGAACGAGGGTGGAGAGGTGGTGGTAGGAATGGAGATCGTCCCCAGCGCGCAGGGTTGCGGCCTCGGCAGCGAGGGCCTCGCCGCCGCATGCGCGTGGGCGCTGGAACAACCCGGGGTGCGGTGGGTGCGTGGTGAGATCCACGCGAGCAACCTCGCCTCGCGCCGCATGGCCGAGAAGGTGGGGATGCGTTTGGTCGACACCGTCGGCGACGAGTGTCACTACCGTATCCCGTAGGGTCCGCACGGCATAGTCTTCAAGCTCGCACTGGCGCTCCAACTTCGCCTGAATCGAATGAGTGGGGAGACTCGTGGTTGAGACGGTAAACGTGGCCATCGTCGGCGCCGGCCAGGCCGGCTTGTCGCTGAGCTATGAGCTGACACATGCCGCGATTGAGCACGTCGTGCTTGAACGCGGGTCGGTGGGTGAGTCGTGGCGGCGCAGGTGGGACAGCTTCTGTTTGGTGGTCCCAAACTGGACCGTGAACCTCCCGGGTGCGCGCTACGACGGTGACGACCCGGATGGGTTCATGCCAAAGGCTGACATCGTCGATTACCTTGATCGCTACGCACGGAGCTTCACCGCGCCAATCCGGACCGGCGTGGAGGTGACGGCGGTCGAACCGCGCGAGGACGGGACGTTCACGCTTCGGACGTCGAACGCCGAGATTCGAGCCCGTGAGGTGGTGCTGGCTTCTGGTGGATATCAACGAGCGCACCGGCCGGCGGCGGCACGTCAGATGCCGGCGCATTCGGTCCTGACGATCGATGCGGAGGCGTATACAAACCCAAGCGCGCTCCCAGAGGGAGACGTGTTGATCGTGGGCAGCGGGCAGACCGGCTGCCAACTCGCCGAGGAGTGCTTCGAGGCCGGACGAACCGTCTACCTCGCGTGCGGCCGCGCTCCGTGGGTGCCTCGCCGGCTCGAGGGTCGTGACGTGCTGCGGTGGATTCTCGAAACCGACTTCTACGAGACCCGCCTCGCCGACCTGCCCAGTCCGAGCGCTCGGTTCCTCTCGAACCCGCAATTCACCGGCCACGGAGGCGGGCGCGATCTCAACTATCGGACACTTCAGGCGCTCGGCGTCGAGCTCGTCGGGCGATTCGCGGGCGTCGAGGACGGGTGCGTCCATTTCGCCGACGACCTCCATGCATCGGTGGCGTTCGGCGATGCTCGATACGCCGAGGTTCGGGAGCTCCTGGCGGCCAATTGTGCAGCCCGTTCCGTGCCGGCTCCGGCGATGCCGGACCCCGTGGCCTTCGAAGCCAGCCCGCCTGAGAGCGTCGACCTCGCACGTATTGGCGCCGTGATCTTCACGACCGGGTTCCGACCCGACTACACCAGCTGGGTCGCAGCGCCGAACGCATTCGACGAAAGCGGATTCCCGATCCAGGTCGATGGCTCGAGCACGATTCTCTCGGGCCTCCATTTCATGGGCGTTCACTTCCAGCGCAAACGGAGATCAGCCACGCTCTTTGGTGTCGCCGAGGACGCCGCCGTGCTGGCGGAGCACATGTCCTCGCCAAGGTGACACCCCGCGCCGGAGCTTGGCCGGGCGCGGGATCGCCCGAGGACGAAACGTGACGCTGAAGCCTCATCCCTGGCGAATGCAGTTGTCTGCACTGCTGCGCCATGCGGAATGGGGCGACTTCAGCACTCAGGGAGATTCCGCCTGCAACGTCTTGTGGCCACTGTCGGAACAATCCGGTTGCGGCTGTCCGCAAGATCGGTGAATGTGCCCCAGACTGCAGCTCTGATGAGCGAAGGGAACACCAGCCTTCCAAGCTTTGGCCAAGGCAGCCGCGTCAGGCGCGCGACCACCCATGACATTGTCAGTGGGTCAGGATCGTGAGCACGTTCGATGGGTCCGGCCCGCCACTGGCCCCGCCGGACTGGCCGGCGCCGGCTGATCCACCCGCGGCGGTGTCCGACCCTGATTTCGAAACCGAACCTCGTAGCGCGCACTCACGGGCTTTCCGGGCGCTTGCCGGGAGCGGCATCGCCATCCTGGTGGCCGGCGGAGTTGCGGCAGCGGTCTTGGCCTTCGGCTTCATTCGCGGTGCTGGCGACTCGATGGTCTCGCTGGCTCCAAGTGACGCCGTCGTGTATGCGAATCTCAATCTCCAGCCGTCGGGCGGCCAGCAGCTGGCACTCAACAGCATCCTCGGGAAGTTTCCAGGGCTATCGGGCACGTCGCGTGACGCGAGCATCAACCACTGGCTCGACCTTGGGATGAAGCCTGCCGGTCTCACGCATGCCGACGTGCGATCCTGGTTGGGCGCGCAACTCTCACTGATCGTGTTGAAGAGCCCAGACGGCACCACCCCAGCCGAGGTGTCGCTGCTCGCGAGCACCAACGATGCTGCCGCCGAGGCCATGTTCGCCAAATATCAGACCGGCCCGTTGGGCAGGACGGCCCGATGGACCATCGCGACCTACGACAACGTGACGGTGCATGTGGGCGACAACTCGTCGGGTGGCACTGAAGTGTGGGCAGTGACCGCTCACACCGTCATTGCAGGGACATCGGAATCGGCCGTCGACGAGGTCATCGACACCTCGCAGGGCAAGCATGCGAGCCTCACCTCGGAGACCGATTACACAACGGTACAGGCGCAGCTCCCGTCGGACCGAGTGGCATTCGTCTACGTCGATGCGCCCCGTCTCGGTGCGTTGATCCCTTCTGCTGCCGCGGCCGGGATGGCGTCGGCCTTGCGCGGCTATCAGGAACTCGGGGAAGCGATGGTGGCCTCGTCGTCAGGGATCACCGTCAGTGGGACGGTTGACTTCGACGCTGCCAAGCTCAGCGCTGCCGCACGCGTGGCCCTTCAAGGAAAAGCCCATACGAACGGTGCCCTCACATACATCCCGGAGAACGCCTTGGGCTTCGTTACCCTGGCCGGACTTCCTCAGATGCTCAAGGGCCTGGTGACGCTCGCGGGTCCGAACCTCGGTGCATCCGGAAGCCAGGCACTGGATCAACTTGGTATCACCGGATCGTCGGGCATCATCAGCCATCTCACCGGCGACGCCGGTGTCGAGGTCGGAATGATGCCCGGGGCGCAGGTCCCTTCGGGAGCACTCCTCATCGCCACCGATTCGTCCAGCGCAGTGTCGAGTTTTCTCGATCAGCTGGCGCACACCATGTGCTCCGGCTCAGCGGCGTGTAGCTCGACAGCAGCAACTCGACAGACGTATCAGGGCGTGACCATCTCAACCATCAACGTCCCTGGTGCCACCAGCTCGGAGCTGAGCCCGTCATGGGCTGTCGACAATGGCTGGGCGATCATCGCGTCAACGCCTGCCGAGGTTCGTGCGGTCATTGATGCGCGGCGGGGCAGCAACATCACGAAGTCACAGCAGTACCAGGCCGTCGCCGGCCAACTCGGCACCAGCAACACGGGGATGTTCTACCTCAATGTGCGGGCAGTCGTCTCCGCGGTGCGTGCCGTGCTTCCGGCTGATGCCCGCGCGACCTTTGACCAGCAGGTCGCTCCGTACCTCGCGCCGGTGCAAGCTCTCGGCGTGAGTTCGCACGCCTTCAGCGATCACATCACGACGTCGGAGTTCGCGCTGATCGGATAGCCGGACGGCCGCGCCGGTGTCGACGGCATGAGTCCCCGAGCGCGGCGACGAAAGACCCCCCGTTGCTTCGGCAACCGGAAGACACCACCAGGTTCCTGACCGGCCTTGCAGATGGCCACCACGTCGTGATCGCTCGTCAGGTGGCTGCGTCGACGACCGGCACATCAACGCCGTAACGGTGGATGGCGTGTTCGCGTTCAACGGATGGAGGCAGGATATGAAGGTCACAGCCGTCATCGGTGCCGCGATCGCCTTGGTTGGCCTCGCAGCTTGTGGATCGGCACCCACGCCAACCGTGCGGGCATCGACGCCAACGCCAACCATGGCTCCCACGGTGGCGCCGACCACGGCTCCAACTGCTACGCCGACCGCCACGCCGAGCCCGGCGCTGGGCGTGTACGTGACGCCCACCTGCTCGAACGTATTGGACCTTGGGCAGTTTGCTGTTACCGGCTATCCGCCCGGAAGCAAGTTGGGCACGCCTACCTGGAGTGGAGTGAAGGTTGGAGACTTTCTGCAAATCGGCAGTGATCCCCAGACGATCCCGATCAGGGCCAACCCATTCACATGGAGCAGTGCGCTCGACGCAGAGTTTGGTTACTCGTTCACGCAGCGTCAGTGGTATTGGGATGAAGTCGGGCCGGCGCCGGCATATGTTGCGGTGGCGCACGGCACGTTTACCGTTCCGGCCTGTCCAGGAAAGACCTTCAAATAACCTCGGTACAAGCCCCGGACCCGCCAGTGCGGGTGTATATGCGCCGCCAGCCTCAACTATCCGGATCAGGCAGCGAACATGCGGCAACCGAGACCGTTGACGCTCTCTCGCAGCTGAACGACCCCACAATCAGGATCACCCTGATAACCGCCTGATAACCGCGTTCACCCATTTCGAGGGGGAAAAGGTCACCTCCGGCGGGGGTCGTTCGGCACACGCACTGACAACGAAATGCTCTGTTAGGACGCTAGAACAAAGAACCACCCTCTCCGACAAATCCGAACGACCTGGCGGGGGGTCGGCACACATAGAAGGGGTGCCGATGAGATTTCCATTGGGTGGCCGCGCTGCAGTCGGGCGTGTCGTCAAGCGCGGTGCCACCGCAGTCCTGATCGTACTGGTAGCTGGGTTGATCGCTGTGGGCACCATCGTCCGCACCGGGCATCTCAGCCTCGATCCGGTGCTCTCAGGATCGATGCAGCCGACGGTCCATGCCGGTGACGTAGCGGTCTTGTGGCAGGTCCCGACGTCCAGCTTGCGGGTTGGCGACGTGATCACCTTCCATCCGCCCGGCGACACAAGCACACCAAAGATGCATCGCATCGCCACGCTGACCCGGTCCGCCGGGGAGACGTGGATCACGACCAAGGGGGACGCCAATCGCGTCGCCGATCCGTGGGGCAAGATCGTGCTCGAAGGCACGACCGCGTACCAGATGGTCGGCGTTGTTCCACTGGTCGGCTGGGTGGCAGTGGCCGCGGGCAATGTGGTGCCCGGCCTTCTGCTGATCCTCGCCGGCCTCGTCTTGGGCCTGGTGGCCTACCGCGCTTGGCGCAAATCCGCGCCGAGCGACAGCCGCATCGCGGCAGAGGGGAATCAATCATGAAGCTGTCCAAACGGACCGCACTTTTCCTGGCGACCGGCGCCGGCGCGCTCGGTCTCATCGGTGCAGGCGTCGGAGCCTCATTCACGGCCAGCGCGACCGCGAACGAGGGCATCAGCGTCGGAACCTTCGGCCTCGTCGTCGCCTCGACCACGGCGGGGACCATCTCAGGTGACGGTCTGAGCGTCAGTTACACCGTCCCGGCCATTCAGTCGTCGGCCGCAGCCAACGCTGAGTTCAACATCACCGTGAAGGACACGGGTTCCATCGCTGCGAGCAACGTGCATGTGGCGATCACCACGCAAACGGGCGACGCGACATTCCAGAGCATTGCGCTTCCTGCGGACTTCAATCTCGCGGCAGGCGCGACCTCCGCTCCGCTGACCCTCGGCTTGGTCTGGCCCGCCCTTCAGAACACCGACCTCGGACAGTCGGCGTCCATCACCTACACGATCACTGCAACGGCCTGACGGCTGTGAACGCCGTCAACATTCGTCGCTGGACAGCGGCGGTCGGAGCGGTCGGGGCTCTCGGCCTGGTGGGGGTGGGCGTCAACTCGTCATACACGGGTGCGGTCTCCGCAGTCGAGCACCAGTCGGTGGGTACTTTCGGCTGCACCCTGTCTTCTACCGATCCGAACGCTGTCGGGAACGGCACCAATGCCGTGACCATCAACCTTCCGCCCATCCGGGCCTCGGGTTCGGGTAACTACGAGAACGATCTCACGGTGCACAACGCCGGGACGATCACGACCGTGGTGCACTGGACCGAAGCCACGGGCGGCACCATCGTCTGGCAGCCTACGGGCCGCATGGGCTATGCCGCTGGGACCGTCGCTGATCCCATGAGCACGGACCTCACGCTCGCAGGCGGGGCCAGCCACACGTACAGCGCGGTCGGATTCATGTGGGCCGAACTCACGAACGCCGACCTTGGACAGACGGCCTCGGTGACGTACACCGCGAACTGCGGTGAGGTTCCTGCTGCGCCTGCATCCAACATCAGCTTTGTCGGTCTCGCGACCGAGGCGGGCCATGCGGCACTGACCTTCCCGGCAGGGACACACGCTGGTGATTACGCGCTCGTGCTCGAAGCAGCCACGGGCATCGTGTCGCCCCCGACCGGCTACACACAGATCGCTCAACCGGTGGCACCGCGAGGCAACCTCTCGTATCGCGTCCTCGTCGCCGGGGACACCGCGGTCCCGGCTGCGGCAACCACCGTCACGGATATGCAGGTCGCCGTGTACCGAGGCGTCGCGGGCATCGGCTCGCACACCTACTACTCCGCGAACAGCAATAACGTCGGGCTGTCGGGTGGCTCGCCGTTGTATTACCCGCTCAAGGCCACTCCTCTCGATGGCGTGAGCGGACCGGCGATGACCAAGACGAACGGTTCCTCGTGGGTCGTTGCGATTGGCTATGACGCCTACGCCTCGACCAACATGAGCCAGATGTCCTTCAACGCCGTGGTCTCGGTAGGACCGCCGTACGTTATCGGCGGGTCGATGACGACCAATCGGAGCGCGGCCACTGCGGACGCGCACATGGGACTGGCCGATAGCGCCGCTGGCGTGGCGGCGTGGGGCGCATCGGCGTGGGGGATCGTGGGAGACAACTTCCCGCTTCCCGGCACTCACGGTGTCGCTGTTCACACGGTCGAACTGCTCTCGACGTAAAGAGCGGGCGGATCAAAGGGGCGGGCAGCAATGCCCGCCCCTTCGTGTCTTACACTCGGCGTCGTGTTCCGAGAACCATCCCGCATGAGTGATAGCTCGTCGCCCTCATAGGGCGCGTTGTTCTGTCGTTCGCGGAGGGGCTGTCAAGGACGGCGCGACTAAGCCTCTCGAAAAGGTGAGGCCGAGTTTGGAACTCGGCTTGAGTGTTCGATCCACTCCCCATCCGCCATCCTGTTGTGGAGTAGCAGCCAACTCGGCTCTCTGTCGAAGAGCAGATCGCGGGTTCGAGTTCCGTCAGCAGGGCCATGGTCCCATCGTCTAGTGGTCAGGATCGCAGCCCCTCAAACTGATGTTGGATGCAGGCGCAGCAGGAACCTCACCGCAGTTCGCGGTGTACGTCACCGAGGCCGTCTGTCCAAGGTCGGCGTTCGTGAGTCTGGGCGGCGCTGGACAACACCGATCTCGGCAAGACGGCGAGCGTGACCTACGCCGCGAACTGCGGTGAAGTTCCGCCGCCTGTGGCGTCGCAGATCAGCTTCGTCGGGGCCAATGACGCCATGGGCAATACGGTGGCGCTCCCGACTGGATGGCAGCCGGGCGACCTCGCCATCTCCTACGCCTGTGGACCGGCCACCGGCGGCTCTGCCATGTCGACCGGCGTACCGACAACTCCTGGCACGTGGACCGGCCTGTTCGGTTCGCGGAACGGCTACTCCTAGTGCACGACGATGACGGCGCGGCATATGCTCGCGGCCGGTGATGGCAACGTGACCGTCACCAACGCCACGCGCATCGCGGTGCTCGTCTATCGTGGCGTAGCTGGAACGGGCGGTGTGTCCGTCGCCAACCCGGGCAATAACCAGAACTGGGCCTGCAAGGTCGGCACGTTGAGCAAGACCGACAAGTCATCGTGGGTGCTCTGCATCGGCGGGGATGGGACCGGGACGTTCAATGTCGCGAGCGCGTACGGCCCAACGGCATTCGCTGGGACCGTCAATCGCTCGTCGGGGTTCGCCGATCATCTCATCGGCGCTTCCGACACGAATGGCGGTGTCGCATCGTGGGGTGTTCCCTCCTACGCCAGCGGTGATTACGGTCACGGTGGTGCGAACGGGGGCGTTGAGTTGCTGAGCAAGTAGCTCGCTCTGGGAGGGCGGCGCAAGGTGCGCCACCCTCCGTTCGCCCCAACCAAGACGTTGCGTTTTGGTGCGCCCCTGAGGGCTACTCATTGCCTGTGTGCGGCTCGATCTTCGATCGGCGCTCATGAAGCCGCGCCGAAAATGGCGAAGCTCGGCCGGGCCAGGGTCCGCCAGTGTCTCTTCACACCGGCCATTCCCAAGCAGCTCGCATCATCACCACCCGGCTGATGCGTAAGTTCGCTTAGCTCACGACCCGGAGCGCCGCGGTGTGTCGAGCACGGATGCCGAGGACCGCGCCCACGATGAGCAACGCGACGCCCACGCCCGCCAGGCTCGCGAAGTAGGCGGCTACACCCGAATCAACTCCACCGCCGCTCAGGATTCCCGAGGTCCGTACAGCGAAGAACCCTATGGCGAGCAAGTACCCGATAGCGAACGTAACGATTAGGAGCGGGAACCTCGCGGGGTTTCGCTGTTTCAGAACTATGCCGATGGGGATCAGCAAGAGCATCGCAATACCGGCAGTCTCAAGGCTCAAAACGGCGAGCAGTGCCCCAACCCCTAGCGCCGCCAGCTCTGGGGCACGCCTTGTCATTTGATTAGGGTAGCGCGGACTTCAGGTTCCTATGAAGGACGCCGCGAGGTTCGAACGTGCGCGATCGACGAGGACCGCCGGCTGTCGGTGATCCGAGTGCGAGCTGCGCCACAGGCAAGCATCCGCGAATGTATCTCGGGGACGCGCCCCACCCCTATTTCATGGATCTTCCCGATGCCCCGCGCTACCTACAAGAATTGGGGAAATCGGCGGCGACCGCATGGTTGGCTGTCACAGTCACCTGATCCGCATCGACTACGCCTTCCGGCGCATTCGCAGGAACCCAAATGGTGTAGGTCCCAGGCGGCAGCTGCATCGTGTACACGTGGCTGGCGTTCGTCGTTACGCTCTCTATGAACGCCGAGCCGGAATAGGCCTCAACATTGACGATCTGCCCAGCCGTTGGCGCGGCTCCAGCGCATGCCCAGGCGAGGCCAGTGACCGAACCAGTGGGAGGCGACGCGCACGCCACCGCAACGCCACCGCCGGCAAGGATCGCGACCGAGAGGGCTGCGGCCGGTGGCCAGGACCGTCGCTCCCGCTCACGATCACGACGCACCGTGGTTGTTGATGACCTGATCATTAGGTGAACCTCAGAATGGCGCCGATCGGCGCCGCCACACCAGCCGAGCCAGTCGCTTTTGGGCTAGTGGCCCGCGACGACGGAGAAGGACTCAAATCCGCCAGCATCGTCGCCCTGCTCGCTCGCTTCGATGGCTAACCAGAGTGATCGCTCGCGCGGGCCGAACGGGGCCAAGACGACGAAAAGCCCACGCCACCCGCCATCGCCAGGCAGGCGCCACGAATTCCAGCCCACAGTGTCATCGGATCGACCATCCAGCCTTATCCAGCCCGCACTGACGAGCTGGGCCGCAAAATGGTCCTCAAGCTCGGCAATCGGGCGGTCGGTGTCGACGGTCGCCTCGGAGTGCCATCGCCCACCTCCGCCGCCCGCGCCAAGGGGCCGAAGGTCGGACCCTGAAGGAGCGCGGAGCGAGGGCATGCGGTCGAAACCCTCTGGCTGCACTGCCCTCGAGTTCGCCGAGGTGGCGCGGCATCTCCCAATCGAGGCGAACTCTCAAATCCACCGGCGCCCCCTCTTGGGCTACGGCGTCGACCATGAGCAATGGGCCTTGCCCGCCGCGTCGAAGCATGACGCCATCGCCCGCGGCGCCCGGGATGAATCCGCCATGCATCTGACCCGGAAACCCTTCGACCGTATCCCATCGGCGGCTCTGCAACTCCTTCTGGTAGGAGCTGACCACGGTCGTGGGGTCACCGGGCGCGTCGAAAACCGCTTCCAGGTGCATCGGTCGTCCTCGGCGAGAGCGGAGAAGGCTTCCCAGGAGTCGCGCTCCTGACGGCATCGGGACCTCGTCAGCGTGCGCCGCGGGCAGGGCAGCCACCACCACGTCAACCGACATGTCGGAGCGAGCGTGGTCGAGTAAGCGCCGGGCAAGCTCAATGGCCGTTGCCTTGTCGGGATCGGGGTTCTTAGTGGCCATGTGTACCCAGCGGTGGTCCCGCTTACGTTTCAGTCGCCCGGAAGCTCTAGCTCAGCCCCGGCGAGCAAGGTAGGCGCGGGGCGCTTCGGCCGCGCCGGAACCCCGGCTCCTTCAGCAGGGTTACCGCCACCGTCATGGGCGCCGTAGCCGCCGCGGAGAGCGGGACGGGCAAAAAGACGAAGCAGCAGTCGGCTCAAGCGGAAAAGCCGACCATGCTCACGAGGCACCACAGTGGACCACCAGGGACGCGATTCCCAGCCGGCCACTCGCGCATCTTCGTTCATCGAAGGTTGATTCTATGCGCACGAGTGAGCGACTTCTGGATCACGCGAGGGTTCGCCAATGTCGCCTGGGGATGATGTCCAGCCGTCCCTAGTCGCGGGGCTAACGCCGCCTGAGGAGGTCGTCCGGATTCTGGCCAGGTCGTCACGCGTCGCGGGTCGCGAACCTGAGGGTTGTCACCAAAAGTGCCATTGCCAAGAGGACGAAGATCCCCGCTTCGATCCCCTGCATCGTCCAAAAGTGCGTGGCCGGCTGGAAGACGAGGCTGATCGGCGTATTCCCGCCTAAAGGGCTGCCCGGTGGCAGTGGATCCAGATGCGAATCGAGGAAGGTCGCGTCGACATAGCCGGCCCCAGGCGGCACGACAGAGCGAGCGCCAGTTCCACCGACAACCACCCGAGTCACCGTAGGCATCAGGTGCGGTCTCGCCAGCTCGACAAAGGCGACCCGGAGAGTGATGAAGATGCCGAGGGTGGCAGCCATTGCGGGGATCGTGCGGCGAAGGGCTGCCCCAGCCGCTGCGCCAAGAACTCACCGCGAAAAGAACGTACGCGAAAACGACCGGCGCCTGGAGATCGAACATTCCCCACGTCGAGTCGAAGCTGTTTGGCAAGTGCGCGATCCAGAGCTGAGCGCCGACCGACATCGCCGCCGCGGCGAGCGCAGAAAGTCCTGTCAACAGGAAAAGGTTGGCGGCAGTCCAGTGTCGGCGCGTCATCCCTTGCGTCCAGGTCAACAGGTAGGTGCCCCGTTCGAAGTCAGCTGACAACAGCGGCGCGCCGATGAATACCCCCGCCACTCCCGGGGCACCGATCAGAACCGCGCGAAAGGCAGTACTCATCGTGTGCACCGATCCGGCCGGCTCGGCTGTCTCCAAGAAAGCCACAACCACGAGCGCTGCGGCGGCGCCGAAAGCAAGAACGCCGCCGACCACAGCGGCCTGACGATTGTTTCGCCAAGCAAGCCATGTCGCGCCGGACAACACGGTCATGCCGGGACAGCCTCGGGCTGCGCGAGAGCACTTGCATCCGGGTTTCCGAGGTAGGCGATTACCAAGTCTTCGAGGGTCACCGGGTCCTCGTTCCATCCGCGGGGAACAACCGGGGTTCGGACCAGCATCCGGCACTGCCGCTCCCCCGATCCGTTTTGGACGATGGTGCCCCCAACCCGATCGATCTCCTCCGTGGGTCCGACCAACCAACGGTGGTTTTCCAACAGCGGCTCAAGATCCCCAGCAACCTGGAGACGACCGCTTGCGAGAATCACGAGATGGTCTGCCACGCGTTCGAGATCGGCGATCAGATGGGACGAGAGCACGACGGTCAGGCCTTCGACAGCTACCAACTCCATGAGCTCTGCGAGAAACTGCCGGCGGGCAACCGGATCCAGATTTGCCACGGGTTCGTCCAACAGCAGGAGCTCCGGACGCTTGCCCAGCGCCAGCGCCAAAGCAACCTGTGCCTGCTGGCCGCCCGAGAGTTTGCCAACCCGACGGTGCAACGGTATTTCCAGGCGGCGCATGCGTGTCTCAGCCAGCACCTGATCCCACTTTGGGTTCAACTCACGGCCCATCCGCAACGTCTCGGCGACCGTGAAGTCCTTGTACAGCGGACGGTGCTGCGCCACGAACCCCACCCGGGCAAGCACCATCGTCGGGTTGTCCCTCGGCGACCAGCCGAACACCTGCGGGTCGCCGGTGTCCGGCGTGACAAGTCCGATTGCAAGCTGGAGCAGGGTGGTCTTCCCAGCTCCGTTGGGGCCGACCAACGCGACCACCCGGCCCGCTGGGATGGACACGCAGAGATCTCTGACCGCCCACGTTGATCCGTAGCGCTTCCCGAGGCCGCGGGCTTCCAGCGCGATCGCGCTCACGCCACCCGTTCCGTGGCAGTCGCACCCATGGTGAGCGCAAAGAGCGCTTCGATGGCACCCCGGTCAAGGCCTTCGGCCTTAGCCTGGGCGAGCCAGCCCCGTAGGGACTGCGCCAGACGGTCATGGACGTCTGCGGCGAAGGCGCGAGGCGCTGCCTGAGCAACGAACGTGCCCACCCCGGCGCGGCTGAGCACCCACCCTCCGCTTTCCAACACCGAATAGGCCTTGAGCACCGTGTTCGGATTGATGGCGAGGGCTGCGACGACTTCGCGGGCAGCCGGCAGACGATCACCCGGCACGAGCAGTCCGCAGCGTATGGCGCGCTCGACCTGATGCACGATCTGCATATAGGTGGATACCCCAGAGTGGGCATCGAGATATAAGTCGAGCACGACGTTGCGCCTCAATTCAGTAGAGATCTAGTGAATAGGTGAATCCTAGCGCATCGACCGATGACCGGCAACATCGTCAACATATCCGGGTCTCCGGACCGCCTCCGCGGAAGGCAGCCGCTACCCCGGCCGGAGTCCGGCAATCGAGAAGAGCGCGAGCGCGATGACATCAAAGAGCACCGCGACCAACACCCCGCAGCCGTAGCTACGTCGAAGCCGTTGGAACAGAAGGCCAAAGCCGGCCACCACGACGATCAGGCTGAGCACCGCGGCGCC
This sequence comes from Candidatus Dormiibacterota bacterium, assembly GCA_963708605.1. Classification (GTDB taxonomy): domain Bacteria; phylum Chloroflexota; class Dormibacteria; order Aeolococcales; family Aeolococcaceae; genus Palsa-851. The sequence continues at coordinate 162,554 of CAVPTG010000004.1, forward strand.
AACCGGAAGGAACCACACAACTGCCCATGGACTCAGACCGATTGCCACGCCCACGAAAAAATCGGCCGGTCGCCCTGGAGGAAAGGGATAGTCCGCTGCCGAGGTGGTCTCGTCCAATATCGCCAGGATGGTGCATGGCTGCCTTGGCAGAATGGGTAGCACCTCTGTTACCGGACATCGCACGCGCCTCGAGGGCCGACGCTCTGACCCAGGCCAGGGTTCGCCAATGTGGCCAGACGTCTCCTGGGGTTTGAGTATTCAGGCTGCCTCGAGCGGCCGTGTTGAGGATAGGTGGAGTGGGGCAAATGAGAGCAGAAGGATGACGACCGTCGGCGCCGACCAACACCTACTGCGTCTCGTGCGGATACAAGCTGCCGCTAAGCGTTGCGTCGGCGTCGTCTCGGCCGCGTCGATTCCCGCGAGGCACGCCGCTGGATGTGTTCGCAGGTCACAGCAGCACCGCGCGTGACGGCATTGGCTCGCGGCAGATGATGGTCGCTAGCGAGACATTCCAAGCCATCGACCCCGCACGCACGACGTCGCGCAGGTACGCGCAGGCCGAACCCGTGTCGGCGAGCGCTCCTGGCTGGCGAAGATTCGCCGGTCCGCCTGGCGGTGCGTCTAACTTTCGGGTTGTTGCCTACGGCGGGTTGGTCTTCTAAGCCGTTACCCCAAGGTGGTCTTCCGTTCCGTCCATTTGCCCGGTGGCGGGTAAACGTATCTCGCGATAGTGCCCGAAACCCACCCGATGGCCCACCCGGCAACTACCAAGAGGTACGTGTGAATGTTGTCGGGTTTCGTCGTCGCGACGATCGCAAGGACGATCACCAGAACTACGCCGACGCCGAAGCTATATACCCAGTAGTTCCTGTATCGAAGGGCCATATTCGTGTCCTCGCTTCGGCCGACTATGTGTGCATAGCTCACCACGTCCGGGTCAACAGTGCAAGGGGCGCCCTCCGCTGTCGCCGGGGCCTCCGGCGGCGCATCCCTCGCTCGCTTGCGGTGTCCGTTCTCGGGGCGGGTCGCTTTACTCGGGCCGGAGGGCGTGCCGTAGTCGCGCATCAAGCACAGCCCAGGATCAGGCCGGGCTGACGGTGATCGGTTCCCATTCATGGCCCCCATCGCGAGTCATGAAGAGCTGCAGGCTCTGCGGGTAAGTCGTCTGTCCATGGATAACGACACCTTGCGTTGCCGTCGTGAAACCGAGGTCCGACAAACCCAGCCCGCCATCGCCGAGCGACAGCGTGCCCGTCCACGTACGCCCACCATCAAAGCTCGCATCGATGCCTGTGGCACCCGATGCAGCAGCCACCGAGACCTCAGTAGGCGACGCAGCGACGGCCTCGAAATCACCGCTGAACGGGGGGTCGGCGACCCGCTGGTAGCTTGCGCCGTCATTACTGGAGACGTACGCCAACTTCTGCTGTGAGCCTGCCGCGGCTCCACCGGCGCAGACAACGAACACGCGCGCCGATGTCGCCGCGGCCACGCTCGCAACGGAGTCGGATGGACAGGGTTGAGGCTCGGTATGCCAGGTGACGCCGTCCAGGCTGCGATACAGAGTGGAGAGGGCCGTGTTTCCCTGTGCCGTCACCATCGCCGGATGCAGCGTCGCCCAGAAGAACTCCTTGCGCGAGGGAGATCTCTCCCGGATAGCCGGATCTCCCAGTGGAGACGCCGGATACGGGGTGCCAGGAGTCAACGTTGGTCGGGCTTTCGAAGAGCACGACAGGTCCATACGTGTTGGGGTCAACTCCCTCCGTGATCTCGGCGTAGACCCGCCCGTTGGCCGCCTCGAGAGACGCCACCGCACCGCCGGGTGATCCGGCCCCGGGAAACGCTACCCGTGTCCACGTGCGCCCGGCGTCATGGGTCGCGAAGAGCAGCGGCCCTGAGATCCATCCGTCCTGGCTGTCGGCAAATCGCAGCCTCCATTGGGTGCCGGTCGGCAACGCAGACAGGCTGGCGGTCGTTACCCATGTCCAGTCCGTGCCTGCATCAACAGTCTTCGCGACCCGCAGGCAGGGCACTTCAGCGCAAAGCGTGAGACCGAGCACCCACCCGACGGAGGGAGACACGAAGGTGACCAACTCGGGGTGTATCGCGCGAGGCGACAACCCGCTGGTGGGTGGAGGTGATGGCGCGGCCCTCGACGTCGGCGATTGCGCTGAAACGTTGATTGATCTCGAGGGCGCAGGCGAGGTGCTTGCTGGTGGGCTCGGATGTGAGTTCCCGGAGGCGCAGGCGGCGAGACTGACCGCGGCGAGTGTCGCGGTCATCCCAAGCCTCACGCTGTGGCCCACGAACCACCTCCAAGGCCGCTGGCGTATGGGGCGCAGCTGCTATCGATGCAACGTGCCAGCCGGATCTCCGGATACGCTGCTGGATCGCCCGCAAGGATATGCCGCTCAACATTGAGAGAGCCGAAGGACACCACTGTTCCCCAGGCGAGCATGCGCCAATGTCCCGTGAGAAGCTAGGGATGACTTGTTCGAGCCGGAGGGCGCTGACCAAACTCTCTAGGAACTGAGGGGCGCCACTTGGATGACCGTCGCGCCTCCGACGCTGCCCCCGGCTGACGTGATGGTAGTGGCCAGGTTGTACCAGCCGGCGGGCAGATCGAACGGGAGGGCGATCGTGCTAATCGCAATAGCAGAGGTTCGATCCGTGACTCGCATCGGTGACGCCACAAGGGTCTCCGCATGCGTGCCTCCTCCCTTCAAAGTCGCAACGTTGGTATACGGGCCAGTGACGATGGCTGAAAGAGTGATGGGATGCCGCGCATTGTCGGGCGTCAACCCAGTGCTCTCAGCCGACCACTGTAAGGTGATGACTTGGCCAGGATGCCAAGCATGCGTCAGTTCCGCGGAATTCGCGCAGCACCTGAACTGGAACTGCGAATAGCCGACACCCGCCGTCGGACCGGAAGGCGAGCACCCCACAGCTAACGATGCCAGCAGCGCGATGAAAGCCGCGGCCTTCCATGTGACTCTCATTGGGAAGCAGTATGGGCGGTCTGCCGACGAAACGAGTACGGGAGTTGGCATAACTGGTGTGGGTCAGTCGAGCATCCGGCGAGGTTAGTTGCTTGGGTGAATCTCGATCGACCCGAAGATCTGGCCGATCGTAGCGTCAGCTGTGGTTGACTGGACTGCGATCGCATGCAGGCTGGCGCAACCGACGAGGCCGCTCTCGAGCGGAACAATGTCCTGTGTGTAGGTGAGGCCACCCGATTGACCGATGTACATGTACTCGGTCGTCCTGATCCCGCTGATGGTGATGGGTACCTCTCCTGACAGGTGGTAGCCACCGCCTGTGCCGGTTTGCGCGGAGTCGGTGCAGGTCTCGCCCGCACCCATGGCAGTCGGACCGTCTATCGCAATCAAAGCGCCGTGAGGTCCTTGCAACCTGTCACTCAATCCCGAGTAGCACACAGCTGTGCCGCAATTGCCGGTGCGATCGGCGGGAACATACTGCCATGACGTTGGGATCATCATGCTTGCGAAGTAGGTGTTCTCATTCGCGGCAACGAAATGCGACACCGCGACCCAAAAGGTGGGCGAAACCGCGGTGGCACTGGCCGAAAGGGTCGGTTGCGCCGTTGGTGTCTTGGTGGCGGTCGTGATCGAGGGCGAACCAGCACAACCGGCTAAGAGTGCTGTTGCGACGGCGGCAACGGCCCCGGTCCGCTTCGCGATTACTCCGCTCATCGGCCTCACATCTTGATGTTGTGCCTGGCACCTTGCGGTGGACAGTGCCAAACGTCACCGATGCTCCGTGCCGCTCAGCATGTTCTCCGCATAAGAGACATCGAAATGGGCCGAGGTGGCCAAGCGGCCGATTTGCGGATCGTTTCGATTGTGTGCTGCGCGTTCAGGAGGACCACCTCGTGGATCCACGGAGAGCTTGACGTTCGGACTAACGGTACTACCCGGTAATTCACTTCCTAGGCGACCCTGAGCGAGCTAGTTGATCGCCTCGGCGTCGAGATCGCACCTCGCCAGAGCTGCGTATCCGTGCACGCAGCCAGGGGCGACATGGGCTCCCCAGGCGAAGACCCGCAAATGCACCTTGCGACCAACTGTTACGACCGCAGCGACGCCTCAAATCACACAGGCTCTCTCATGCCGGAGGACACGATTGCTAGGCTTCCGAGAGCCGCCGCGCAACCTCGTGCACAGTTCCGCGGACAACGAGCGGTGCTGAGTCCTGCCTCAGCACGATCGACGTCAGACCCTCACCAGCCGGATCCAGTCGAACGACGTAGACCGGGTTGACGTAGACCGGGTCGCCGTCTGCGGCGGCTTCCCCTGCGCGCTCGAAGAGCACTAGGCGATGCCCGCTCGGCGCCGATGCACTGTAGTCGTGTGCGCCCTCCGTTCCTGTCGGAAACGGCTTCTTTCCCGGCTCTTCGACTACCGAGCGCGCCTTCCGCACGGCATCGATCTCCGCTCTGACGTTTTCTAGGTTGGCGCCCAGGTCGTTGAGCACGTGTGCGCCGATACCCTCGCCCTCGATGAGTAGGCCGAGCAGGAGGTGCGCCGTCCCCACGAAATCGTCGCCCATTCGGCGTGCCTCGGCGAAGGAGATCTCGATGATCGTCTTCACGCGCGATGTGGGGATGATCTGCTGGATACCAATTCCCTCCTGAGTCCCGAGTATCGTGTCGATGGTGCGGCGAACATCGGCGATGTCGACGTTGATGCATTCCAGCGCCACGCTCGCGACTGCGTCGCGCTCGCGAAGCAGTCCGAGGAGGATGTGCTCCGTCCCGATGTAGCTGTGATGCGAGCGCTCGGCTTCCTCTTGCGCCAGCTTCAGGACTCGCTTGGCCGCCTCCGTGAAGCGCTCGAATGGATACATACCGGTCCAACCTCTTCAGGGATCGTCGCTGCCCAGCCGTAAGTATGCGGCTCGGCCCGTCGGTTCAAATGGGCCGCCAAGCGCAGTCACCGCATTCGGCGACAATTCTGTGGCCCACGCCAGCATCCGGCAATATACCTCGGGGGCAGAGTTTGTTCGAACATGAAAAGGTCGGCAATGGTCCCCTCGGGTCGATGACTATTGGCCCTGTACGTCGACTCGCGGCTTCACTAGTGTTGGAATTGCAGTGCAAAGATCGAGAATTGGGTCGAGCCGCAGAGGGCGGTTAGCACTCTTGGGGATGGGTGTCGTCGGGCTGGCTGGCTGCGGCGCGAGCGGTTCGGCCTCGCCACGCGTGAGCTCCTGCTTCGACCGCGAGCCTGCAACCAACCTCAGCGGCGGCCGCTACGCCAAGTAGCAGCACCAAGCCATTGGCTGTGCCGCTCGCGGTCATCTATGACGAACAGATCGGGATCGAAGGGCTTGACGGTGCCGGACGCATCACATGGACCATTACCAGTGCCAATCTGGGCTCCCAACTCGGCGAGAAAGGCAGGGTGCTCAGCGGACTCGCCGCGGGACCCAACCTCATGGTCGATTTTCAGGTGGGCATCGGAACCACCACTCAGGATCAACTCGTGGTGGTCAACTCCTCGGGCCGAGCATTGGGAAAGTGGCTATCACCGGTCGGAATGTGGATGGGCGAGATCGTCGGGTCGCCAACGGGCACCGAGTGGGCCTGGATAGCTCCCGATACTTTTGGCCTAACACCAGGAGGTCCAGGCAAGGTCATGGTGTCGGGTCTGAACGAGCATCCGCGAGACGTGTACGACTTCGTCGCTCCCTCAGGGCGCTGGGAACAGCTCGTTGCATGGACCGATACGGGGATCATCATGGAGCGGGTCGGTAACGGGGGCTGTGGGTACGGGTTCCACAACGACTTCGCGTCGTTTGTCGTGAACCCCAATACCGGAACGTTGAGCGATCTGTTTTCAGATGGCTGGCACTATCTCGACGCGCGGCGAGGAGTGACCGTGGCGACCATGGGGATGTATGGAACTATCGTCGAGATCAACGGGGTCAAATTCGATGAGCCCGGCGAGGTGGTAGCAGGGGCCTACGTCAGCCCAGACGGTCAGTTCGTCGCTATATCAAGGGTTTTGCCCGAGCCGTGTGTGGGGGCCGGCCCAGGTTTCCGTGTAGAAATGGTTCGGATCGAGGGCAATCGTCATTGGGATATCAACGGCGAGATGGCCGAGGATTGGTGGAGTCCGAGCGCCTTCTTAGGGCAGCCGCAGACGCACCCGTCATACGTGCGTGCTTACGACGCCTACGGCAAGTTGCTTGCCACGTTGTGGAGTGGGAGTGCTGCTAGCGGGTATCAGTCGGAGTTCTGCGATCAGTGTGACCGCGACAGTCGGAGCCGGCACGGTCGTCAACGGCACTCGCCCGCGCGCCGGGGTGAGCAGACCATAGCCCCGGCTTGGCAATGGGCGAGCCTAGCGGGGATCGAGAGTCGGACGTCGAGGCGCGGGTTAGTCATGATTCGCCCACAGCTCGTCACGCGCATCGGCGCTTCCACCCTCGGCCGGCCCAACGATCCCGCTGCATGAAACCTGCGCCGCCGCGTGTCCGATGTCGAGCTTTGGCTATGCCCTCGCGTACTACCCGCCGTCGAGGCAGGTGCTGCTCTTCGGGGGCATTGACAACTACGACAAAACCTGGCTCTGGAACTACCAGGGTTGGAGGCTCGCGCATCCGAGCGCCAGCCCACCAGGTCGATTCGAGCAGCCGCGGCCTACGACCCAGTCATGCGTGCGGTGATGGTGTAGGGGGAGGCTCGCTCCCGGACAGCTGCTCGGCGACACCTGGGCATGGGACGGGAAGACCTGGACAGAGCTCGACGCCGGCACAGGAAATCCTCCACCCGATGAAGGAGGTGTGATGGCCTGGGATGAGCGGCTCGCGACGATGGTGTTGGTACTCCCAGGGCCATCGGTGGCGACTCCCCAACCCGAGACCTGGACGTGGACTCGAACGCACTGGTCCCGTGAACCCAGCGGCGACTTTCCCCGGAACATCGCCCTCGGTCCCATCGCCTTTGACCCGGTGAGCGATTCACTTCTCGAGGTGGGTTTTCGCTACGAGACCGCGACGTCGTCCAGCGCGGTCATGCTCCGATGGGACGGGAGCGTCTGGCGCGAACTCTCCACAAGTCACACACCGCCGTCCAATGTCGCTGGGCTTGCTTTGGATCCGATGAGCGGCAGACTACTGCTGGTTTGTGACCCTGCGGAGCCGCAGTCGAGCAACGCAGAGGTATGGGTGTGGACTGGGGTCGATTGGCAATCGCGCGGCCTCTTCTCCGGCGCGCTCCACCCCGGTGGAGTGGTATCCGACGCCGAAAGCGGCCGCGTCCTGCTGTTCGGCAACGCGGTTCAAGCGGCTCAGGGATTACCACAGCCTGTACACGTCTGGGAGTGGGAAGGATCGATATGGTACGAGACAGGACCTTTCGCCGTGAGCGCGAAGGAGCCGCATGAGTCCCTCAGGATGCAGTGATCTCGCTCATGCAGGGTCGGCAAATGTCGCCAGAGTTAGGGCTTCGCGCTTGCGCCTCCTAAGACCAAAGAAGGGAGAACTGCGATGGGAACGGTCGTCGTCATCGACAATGTCTCGCTCGACGGTGTCATTCAGGACCCGGCCGGTGACGAAGGCTTCAGAGTCGGGGGCTGGGTCGGCCTGCTCATGGACCGCCCGCAGCTCAACCAACTCGCGCTCGACGAGGCTCTGGCCTCCGAGGCTCTGCTGCTTGGTCGACGGAGTTACGTGGTTCGCCGCGGGGTGGCCATCTCGGAGTGGCGCCATGGCGGACAGGTTGACACTGAGCAGGCTGAGGGAGGTGACGGTGCCCCAGGCCAGGATCCGCCAATGTCGCCGGACGGGCAGCAGCCGCCGGTCGCAGCGGACTTACGGAGGTCAAGTCCGCGATGGTGCTCACAACGGCTGGAAGCGCGACTCTGAGGTGATGGTTCAGCAGCATCTTGTCTCGTGCTCGTGTCGAAGTTGCCCTCGCTCATTCGTCGTCTTGATGTTGGACCCAATCACTCGAAGGAGCCCGTGACATGCCCAAGTACATCTTCTTGCAATACATCGACAAGTCGGCAGCACCAAGACCGGGGACGCCGGAACTAGGCGCCGTGATCGAGGCCTTCGCGACATATCTCGAGGAGCTCAAGGCGGCCGGGGCGTTCATCGACGGCGATCCGTGCCAGCCTTCGTCCGCAGCGTTCGCGGTTGAGGTCCGCGACGGCAAGGCCACGACCACGGACGGGCCGATAAGCTCCGCGGTGCCTTGGCTTAACGGCTACTTCGTGTTGGATTGCAAGGATCGCGCCGCCGCGATGGCATGGGCCGCGAAGAATCCGGCGGCGCAAGTCGGCAGCGTCGAGGTCCACCCGATCCTGTCGCTCTAGGGGGCACTGGGCCGATCGTTTCGCGCGCGGGGGAACGTGATCCTCCGCGCACGCCAGAGCTGTCTCCCTCGAGCACGCCAAAGCACGACACCGCCGGAACTATCGCGGCAGGGCGACCGTCGCCAGAATGAACACGAAGTAGACGGCGGTCGCGGCGATGACAAGGATGTGGAACACCTCGTGGTAGCCGAAAACTCGTGGCCAAAGTCGAGGGCGTCTCAACGCATAGACGATTGCCCCGGCGCAGTAGAGCGCACCGCCGAGCGCCAGCACGAAGAGCCCGCTCGCGTGGATGCGGTCGCCGAGCGCCGGCAGGAAGAACACAACGGTCCCCCCGACGCCCATATACAGCACCACGGTCACCCATCTGGGCAGTGGCACCCCGGTGGTCGCGACGATGACGCCGCTGGCCGCCAGCACCCAGATCGCGACCAGCAAAACGATCGATGGCCAGCCCTGCAGGACGTTGACGACCACCGGCGTATAGGTGCCCGCGATGGCCAGAAAAATGGTCGCATGGTCGAGGCGACCCCAGACCCGGCGCGTGCGGAAGGACCAGGGCCCACGGTGATAGCTGGCGCTGACCGAGAAGAGGAGCACGAGGCAGACGCCATACACAGCAAGCGAAATCTGACGCGTCGGCTTTCCACCGCCGAGGAGCACCAGCGCAATTGCTCCAGTGACGGCGATGGGCACGGTGGCGAGATGGCTCCAGCCACGCAACTTCGGGCGGGGCGGGGCGCTTGCGGGGGCGACCGTTGTCTCAGGCAGCTGGAGCAACCTCCCGGCGTTCCGGCTCGTGACGGCGAAGCCATCGCGGTGCCCACCAGTTGACTGCACCCAGGAGTTGCATCACCGCAGGCACGACGAGCGCACGAACCAGGGTGGCATCGACGATCACCGCCACCGCCATGCCGACGCCGATCGACTTGATGGTGACCACGCTGGCCAGCGCGAAGGCGAGAAACACGCACGCCATGATGGCCGCTGCGCCGGTAACGAGGCGGCCGCTGCGTTCGAGGCCGTCGGCCACCGCGGTGCGGTTGTCCCCGGTCCGAACCCACGCCTCCTGCATCCGCGTGAGCAGGAAAACCTCGTAGTCCATCGACAGTCCGAAGACCACGCAGAAGAGGAGGACCGGGATGGTTGGGTCGAGGGGACCGGCGGTGAAGCCGAGGATGTTCGAGAGGTGGCCCTGGTCGAACACCCATACCAGCGCCCCAAATGCTGCGCTCAATGAAAGCGCGTTCATCAGTACGGCCTTGAAGGGGAGAACGACCGAGCGAAGGAGGACGGTGAGCACGATCAACGTGGTGATCAACACGAACCCGATCGCCAGCGGTGTATGGCCGATCATGTAGTTGACGAGGTCGATGTCGAAAGCGGTGTCGCCGGTCACCTGCACCGTCGCGCCGGGCACTGTGTCAAGCGCTCGGATGTCGCGCACCAGCGTGTGTGCCTGGTCACTGGTGACGAAATAGGGATTGGCGACGTCAAGGACGGCGATGCTCGAACCGGTGAGGGTCGTGAGCACTGACTGCACGCTTGGTGGCAGCGCGCTCCTCGGTTGTGCGTACAGCGCCTGGTACGACGTGAGCGTTGCGCTCGGCTCGACGGTGACGTAGCTGCGGACCCCGGTGACGCCTTTGAGAGACGAAAGGCGCTGAGCCAGGTGATATGCGGCCGCGACGTTGGTGGGACTCGTCGGTGCGCCAGTCTGGAAATCGACGACCACTGCGATGGTGTTCTGCCCCACCTGCGGGAACTGCGCCTGCAGCAGGTCCGCTCCCCTTCGCGCCTCGGCCGAGGTGGGGAGCTGGTTCACGTCGCTGTTGGCAAGTTGCAGGTCCAGGAAGGGTGATCCCGCGATCAGCAGGATCGCGATTGTCGGGATCAGCACGGTCCAGGGGCGGCGCATCACCCAGGTCGCGAGGCGGTGCCACAGTCCCTCGCCAAACGGCTTGGGCTGCAGGATGGGGATCCTGATGCTGTTGATGCGCGGTCCGAGGAGCGCCAGCATCGCGGGCAGCAACGTGACCGCGTAGAGCACGGAGACCCCCACGACGATTGCGCCCGCCACTCCCATCGAGACCAGTGCGGTTCCGGTGTAGAAGAGCAGCCCGGCGAGGCCGATCGCAACCGTGAGCCCGCTGAACATGATCGCCCGGCCCGCGGTGGCCATGGTGGTGCCGAGCGCATGCTCAACGCTGTGCCCGGCGGCCAGCTCCTCACGGAATCGCGTGACGATGAACAGTGAGTAGTCGATGGCGATGCCGAGCCCGACAAGGGTCACGACGTTGACCGCATACGTGGAGATGTCGATGACGTGCGCGAGAGCGAGTGCCGCACCCACACCGCCGAGCACCGCGAAGACGCCGACACCGAGACAGAGCAGGGCCGCCACACCGGTGGCGAATACGATAACGAGGAGGATGAGTGCGAGTGGCAGCGAGACAACCTCCGACCGGCGCAGGTCGCTGGCCAGATACGTGTCGAAGTCGTAAGCGAGCGGGACGTCGCCGGTGGAGGTGACGCTGAGGGAACCGGAACGCACCTCACCGCGAATCTCGCCGTACTGGGCGCGGGCCTCGGAGAAGTCGATCTTCAATCCCACCTGCACCAGCACGCTGTGCTTGTCCGTCGAGACCATGAGCGGAACCTGGGCCGGCGCGACCGAGAAGGGCGTCGCCAGCGCGCTCACGCGCGCGTCACTGCGTAAGGGGGCCACCGCTCCATTGACCGCTGACTCGAATGCCGGTTGACCGAAGGTCGATTGCGCGCTCGTCAGAATCAGCGTGAACGACGAACCGGTCGTCGACGGGAGCTGCGCACCTTCGAGGTTTGCCGCCCGCACCAACTCCACGTCGTAGTTGGTCGCATTGATCGGCTGCCCGCCGGTGAGCAGCCCGACGATGGAGAGCACGAAGCAGGCGAGGGACGCGGCGAGCACCGCTTTGCGGCGGCGGTAGACAAAATGCCCCCAGCGCCTCACCGTGATGCTCCTTCGATCACCGCAATCGAGTATATCGACCCGCGGTTTCGCCACCGCTTAAACTCCCGAGAACCGCGATGACAACGCACGTTCCACCTCCTATCGGGGAGATCAGCGCGATCTCGCACTTTGCCGCAGTCGCGAGCGAGCCTCAGCCGGGCCGCCAGCTCGATCTGATCCGCGAGGCAGCACCCGGGTTTCGAGCCTGGTTCCGAAGCACTGGGATGCCGGACTGGGTGGGCACCTTCGACCTGGTCACGCTGCCCTATCCCACGCGCTTCGGTCTCTTTCGAGCCGCGATCAGCCCTGCCCCCTATCTGTTGCTCACCCATCGCCTCGTGGTGGTGCGCTGGCGCGAGCCGGACGGCAAGCGCCGGGTGCTGCTCTTCGAGCCGACCGACGTCGAGCTCGCCCGGCGCACACCGTATTTCGCGAGGCTCAGCGAGTCGACGCCTGCCGCGTTCGAGCGTGCGTTCGCGCGACCGCTCGGCGACGTGATGGGGCACCTGCGCAGCGTCGGCATCGATGCAAGGGACGTCGACTGGATCACCTTCGACCATCTGCACACGCAGGATGTGCGTCGATGGATCGGGACGACCGACCCCGACAACGACCTCTCACCGGGGGGGCCGCTCGCACCTGCGCTGCCGAATGCACGCCTCATCGTGCAACGGCGAGAGCTCGAAGTCATTGCGGTCGCTGCATCCGCTGCAGGTGCCGTGGTATCAGGCGTCCACATTCACCGCGCTGCGGCCCGACGCGCTGTTTCCGATTGACGGCGACGTGTTGATCGGACCGGGGGTGGCGCTGCTCTCGACACCCGGTCATACGATCGGCAATCACACCCTGGTGGTCAACACGGAAAGCGGCATCTGGGCAAGCAGTGAGAACGCGATCGCCGCCGAGTGTCTGACCCCTGAGCACAGTGGCATTCCCGGCGTGCGCCGGTACACGCGCACGTGGGAGCAGGAGGTGGTGCTCAACGCGAACACGCTCGAGGACACCGCGCGGCAGTACAACTCGTGCGTGCTCGAGAAGTCGATCGTCGACGTCGCCCGCGCCGACTCGCGCTTTCTGCAATTCATGCCGTCGTCGGAGCTCACCAGCAGCGTGTTCAGCCCGGGAACGTCGCCGACCTTCACGCATTCGGGCATCTTCCACGGCACCCTGACTCCCGCCGGCGCGACTCCGCGCTGACGCGTCGACGGATAGGATGCGTGCGGTGACGATCAGCCTGGCGCGCCGTGCCTGGACGCTCTATGAGCCGATCCACGCGATCGTTTACTTCGCGCCCGAGGCTCCCGAGGCGTACAAGGCAGCGGGGCTGCGCGGCGGCTGGATGGGGTATTTCGCGTCGCGTTCGGCACCCATGGGAGCGGTGAGCGCCGGCCTGGTGACGGCCGTCTTCCACAACTTTCAGCCGGCGATGGTTGCGAGGGCGATTCCCGATGCATGGCAGTTCTCGAGCCCGGAGCGCGCGTTGAGGGCGCGGTCCGCCGTCGCCAACTCGTCGTTGCGCCGTCTCTGGGGCGCGGTCAACTCCGCCGAGGTGGCGGAGGCCGCGACCTCCGCGATGGACCTTGTGCGTGGGCTGAGCGGCGGGGGCAGGCCCCTCTACGCCGCCACCGCCGCCATCGAGGAGCCCGAGGCGCCGCATCTCAAGCTCTGGCATGCCTGCACGCTCTTTCGCGAGCACCGGTTCGACGGGCACGTGGCCTCGCTCACCGTCCACGGTCTGGACGGGCTGGAGTCGCTGATCACCGCGGTCGCGACCGGGTCCGGGGTCGACGCCGCCGCGATCCGGCGGTTCCGCGGCTGGACTGAGGAGGAGTGGGACGGCGGCATCGAGCGACTCCGCGACCGCGGGATTCTCGATGCCGCCGGTACCCTCACCGCTCAGGGGTGGGCGCTCCGTACCGATGTTGAGGAGATGACCGACCGGCTCGCCGCGGGCGTCTGGGAGTCGATGGACGCGTCGCAGCGTGAGCGCCTCTTCGGGCTGCTGCGCGAGCTGGCGGGACGCCTCGAGGCCGCCGATGGCATCCGCTACCCCAACCCGATCGGGGTGACCCGGCCGGACTAGCGCCCAACGGTGGCGGCGTCGCGGTCGCGTTCTCGCTCCACGACCGCTGCGAGGGCTCGGATGAAGGCCGGCTGCGTGTTCGGGAGCGCGATGCGATGCATGGTGATCCCGGCTTCGGTCGCCTCCTCCCCGGCGGCGATGTCGATGTCGTACAGGATCTCCAGGTGATCCGCGAGGAACTGCAGGGGCACGACCATGATCTCGGTGATCCCCTGCGAGCGGAGGCCCGGGAAGAGGTCCTTGACGTCGGGGGTCAGCCATTCCTCGGGCGTGTGCCCGGCGCTCTGGTATGCGAAGCTCCAGCGGTCGCCGCCGAGACCCAGGCGGGACGCGACGGCCGCAGCCGTCTCGTGCAGCTGGACGATGTACCCGGGATCGCGGTCCACGACCGGGCGCGGCAGGCTGTGGGCGGTGAAGATGATCGGGATCCGGCTCCCGATCTCGGGCTCGAGGCTCGCGAGCGCCTCCTCGACGCGCTCGGCGAGGGCGTCGAGCCAATCGGGCATCAGGTGCCAGGCCCCGGCGATCCGGACATCGACCTCGGGATGGCCGGCGCGCCACGCGGCGACGGTCCGCTCGTAGCCCGCCAGGATGATGGGCGAGTACTGCGGTGCCAGCGCGATCACGATGATGCGCTGCGTCCCGCCGGCGGCGAGCGCAAGCGCATCGAGGGCGCTGGTCAGCGACGGCTCTGAGTGCAGCATCCCTGCGACGACGCGCGTGGCGTGCCCGGGTCTCTCGGAGTCGAGCAGGGACTGGAGCGCCGCGCACTGTGCCAGGGTGATATCGATGAGCGGGGATCGGCCGATCAGGTCGTAGCGGCGCCGGAACTCCACGATGAGGTCCTCCGGGACCTCGCGGCCGCCGCGCACTGATGCGAGGTATGCGGGGACGTCCTCGGCCGTGACCGCGGAGCCGAAGGTGGCGAGGACGACGCCGAGCTGAGCCATGGCACCAAGGGTAGAGGCTGGCCCAGGTACCTCGCGGTCAGGCGCGGGCTGTCTCCGCGTGGACCAGCTCGGCGAGGCGCCGGAGGTGGTCACTCGACGACTCCGGGAGGACTCCGTGGCCGAGGTTGAAGATGTGCCCCGGCCGCCCGCCTGCCTGGGCAAGGACCTGGCGGGCCTCGCGGGCGACCACGTCGAACGGCGCGAGCATCACCCCGGGGTCGAGGTTGCCCTGGATGCCGCGGTCGCCGATGCGGCGCCAGGCCTCGTCGAGCGGCAGCCGCCAGTCGACGCTGATGACGTCGGAGCCGCAGCGGGCCATCGATTCCAGGAGGTGCGAGGTGGTGGTTCCGAAGTGGATGGTCGGGACTCCGGTCTCCGACACCGCCTCGAGGATCCGCCGGCTGTAGGGCATCACCATCGATTCGTAAGCCGCGATCGAGAGCGCCCCCGCCCATGAATCGAACAGCTGGATCATCTGCGCCCCGGCCTCGACCTGGGCCTGCAGGTAGCTGATGGTCACCTCGGTCAGGGTCTCCATGAGCCGGCGCCAGAGCTCCGGCTCGCCGTGGAGCATCGCCTTGGTGCGCGAGAACTCCTTGGTCGGCTTGCCCTCGATCATGTAGGACGCGACCGTGAACGGCCCGCCCGCAAACCCGACCACCGCGGTGGTGCCGTCGAGCTGGTGGCGCACCAGCCTGATGGCCTCGAACAGCTCAGGGTTGGCCTCGTGCGGATCGACGATCCGGAGCGCGGCCACTCCGGCGGCGTCGCGAACGGGCTCGTGGATGATCGGCCCGACGCCCGGATCGATGGAGAACGGAACCCCCATGCCGATCAGCGGCAGCATGATGTCGGCGTACATCACGGCGGCGTCGACGCCGAACTCCTGGACCGGCATCAGGGTCACCTGCGCGCAGAGCTCCGGGGTGCGGGTGATGGTGAGGATGTCGTACGTCTCACGCAGCGCGCGGTACCCGGCGAGGCATCGCCCGGCCTGGCGCATGAACCAGATGGGGGTGCGGTCGGCGGGCTGGCGGCGGGCGGTGGCGAGCATGCGCTCGGCGCCCGTCATCGGGCTCGCCTGGGTGGTTGCCATGTGCATCGAGGGTAGCGAAGCAACAACCCGGCACGGTTCCTGCACATCGGGCCGGAGGCCAAGTACGATCTCGACGGCCCGGGTGCGAGAGGCATTGGCGCCTAGGTCAGCGTCAGAACGTGCAGAGGAGAGTGGAACCCATGAACTCGACCATGCAGGACGCGCCGCTGAGCATCAGGGAGCTCTTCCGCCACGGGGCGGAGGTGTTTCCGGACAGCGAGATCATCACGTTCGAGGGCGAGCAGGCGCGGCACACCACATACGCCAAGGTGGCGGAGCGGGTCAACCGGCTCGCCGGGGCGCTGCGCACCCTCGGGATCGTCCCGGGTGACCGCGTTGGGACCCTGTGCTGGAACCACCAGGAGCACATCGAGGCGTACTTCGCCATCCCCTCGATGGGGGCGGTGCTGCACACGCTCAACCTGCGGTTGCCACCGGCGCAGCTGGCGCAGATCATCAATCACGCCGAGGATCGCGTGGTCATCGTCGATGATTCGCTGGCGCCGCTGCTCGCGTCGGTGATCGACCAATGCCCGAGCATCGAGAAAGTGATCGTGGTCGGTTCGGGAGAGGTGGCCGGGCTTGGCGAGCCGCTTGCATATGAGGCGTTGCTTGCCGCGGAATCGCCGGCGTTCGACTGGCCGGAGATTGACGAGCGCAGTGCCGCATCCATGTGCTACACGACCGGGACGACCGGCGATCCCAAAGGGGTTGCGTACAGTCACCGGTCGGTGTACCTGCACTCGTTCGCCATATGGGCCACGTTCCGTCTCGACGACCGCGGCCGCCTCCTCATCATCGTGCCGATGTTCCACGTCAACGCGTGGGGGACACCGTATGCGGGCTGGTTGGTGGGCAGTGCGCTGCTGCTCCCCGGGCGATTCCTGCAGCCGCAGGGCCTCTGCGACTTCATCAGGCAGGAGCGCCCGACATTCACCGGTGGCGTGCCGACCATCCTCACCGCGCTGCTCAACCATGTGCAGGCAAACGGTGGCGACGTGTCGAGCATCAAGACCGCGGTGTGCGGTGGATCGGCCGTCCCCGCGACGTTGATTGCCGCGTATCGAGACGTGCTTGGCATCGAGCTGTGGCAGGCGTGGGGCATGACCGAGACGAGCCCGATTGCCGCAATTGCATTCCCGCCCAGGGGTACTGCGCCGGAAGACGAGATGTACTTCCGTTCCAAGACCGGTCGGGTTGTGCCCGGCGTCGAGCTGCGGCTTGTCGATGACAGCGGTGCCGAGATCCCGCGTGACGGCGAGGCGGTGGGCGAGATCGAGGTGCGCGGACCGTGGATCACGGCGTCCTACTACAACGCCGAGGCGCCCGAGAAATTCCACGACGGGTGGCTGCGCACCGGTGACGTGGGCACCATCGACGCGCGCAACTACGTGCAGATCACCGATCGGTCCAAGGATGTCATCAAGTCGGGCGGTGAGTGGATCTCGTCGGTCGAGCTCGAGACCCTTCTCGTCGGCCATCCTGCGGTTGCCGAGGCGGCTGTCGTCGGCGTGCATGACGACCGGTGGGCGGAGCGACCCCTTGCCCTGGTGGTGCTGAAACCGGGAGCATCGGCGACACCCGATGAGCTGCGCGACTTCCTGTCGCCGAAGGTGGCTCGGTGGTGGCTGCCCGAACGCTGGACGTTCGTCGATGAGTTGCCGAAGACCAGCGTGGGCAAGCTCGACAAGAAGTTGATCCGCGCCGACTACGGCCGCGAGAAATACTCGGTGGTCGAGCTCGAGTCCGCGAAGCGGTAGTTCGCGCGTCCGTTTAGTGGAGGATCGGCCCGGTCTCGACGACCTGGAACGCGTTGCCTGGAACGGACTTCAGCTCGTTGAGGTTGTTGTCATCCCAGCGTGGATCGGTCGCGCCGCTGATGTACCAGCTGCTGCCGTTGTCGGCGACGATCATGCCGTATGTCTTGAGCGCCCTGAGGATCACCAGCGACTCGCCGGTGAATCCGGCGAGGCTGAATGACGCCTTGAGGCGCAGGCGGAGTCCCATCGGCGGCAGGTCAGGGTTGCTGCTGCTGCTCGCGTAGTGGGTTGCGGGGTGGATGAAACCGTTCTGGGTCGTATCCACCGTGAAGCGCAGTGCATGGTTGATGACGCCCGACGCCACCTCGCTGTACAGAGCGAGGCCCGGGAGGATCGGCAACCCGGCGGCGTCGGCGGACGTCCATCCGTCAGGACGAAGTGCGTTGCTTTTCAGGTTGAAGACTGCGCCCGATGCGCACACCCAGCCGGCGCCGGACTGCTGCGCGTTGTACATCTCGTAAAGCTTGCAGTTGCCCGAGTCCACCACGAGCACGTGATGATCGCTGCCGGACTCGACGGGTGCGTTCAGTGGCACCGGATACGGCCCGGCATTGCTTTCGCTGCCATACGGATTGAAGGTGATCGGCACGAACTTCTGCGACGCGGGCACGACCGTGTACGGAATGCCGTAGGTGGGGTTCGACCCGAAGTCGGGATGCAGGAACTGTTTGGTCGCATCGATTGCGGCGATGTAGTTCGCGGACATCGGATTGACGGGTGCGTTCGCGATGTTCTGGTTCCACGGGTTGTTGCTCGGGAAGACCTGACATCCACCGAGGATCGTCCTGGGTCCCGGCGGCGGCGATGGTTTCGTCGTGACGGTGTGTGTCGCCGGCTTTGCGGTTGGTCTGGCTGTCGGTTTCGCAGTGGCCCGCGCCGTGGCGCTTATGGGCGGCGACGCCGATGGAGTCAACGCTCCAGACAGTTGAGGGGTGGTGTCGATGGGAGCGCCGCCCGCCGGGGTTGGGACTGCCTGACCCGCCGAGCCGCTGCACGCCGTGACGACGACCAGCGAGCAGATCAGCACCATGCCCAGTCGCAGGCTCGTCGCCGCTCGTCGGAGCCGGATCACGGCCGTAGCATGCCCCGCCCCACCGCATCAGTCGTGACAAGCCGGTCACGACCGCGGGTCTCGGCCTCGATGGGTCCGATCGTCGAACGGAACCCACGCGTCAGGCGGTGGCCTCGATCAGCGTTCCGCCGACAGCCAGGCAAGCCCCCGAATGCAGGCACGTGACGCCCAGGAGGGCGCCTCCTTTGCTCGTGGACGTGCCAGTGACCACGGTCCAAATCCCCCGCGAGTATCGCTCGATGAGCGGCTGAGTGAGTGACGTGTTGCTCTGAGCTGTGCCCGGCCCTTGCACCAACGCAACGGCCATCCCGGGGAGGTCCCCGACGGCCCAGCATTCGCTCGAGCTCGTGCACGCGATACCTTCGAGCTCTCCGCCTCCGACAACCGTGACGTGTGGACTTGCTGACGCCACCCAGTGTCCCTTGGAATAGGTTTCGACGAGCGGCTGCACGTTCTCACCGGTACCGGTCGAACCGACCGCCCAGCACGCGGCGGCGACAGCACAGGTCACCGCGTTGAGGTTGCCGCCGAGATCGTCCAGAGGCGTTGGGCCTTGCACCACCGTCCAGGTCGCCCCGTTGAAGTGCTCGATAAGCGGCTCAGGGCCGTCCGCGCTGGGTCCGACCGCCCAGCAATCCGCGGCATTGCTGCAGGTCACGGCGTTCAACTGACCCCCGGAACCACCGATGTATGGACCTTCGACGCTATGCCACGACGAACCCGCGTAGTGAGCAATCAGCGGCTGGATAGGCAATCCCGCTTCGGCGATCGCCTCACCCACCGCCCAGCAGTCGTTCGTATTGATGCAGGAAATGCCTCGGAATATGTCGGCGTAGTCGACGCCGGCGCTGCTGAGCAATTCGGGATGCACGATCGTCCACGCGCCACCGCTGTCGTGTTCGACGAGCGCGCTGCTAGCGAGGTTGGTCGGGACGTCGCCGACGCCCCAGCACTGGTTGGATGCTGGGCATGCGATCCCGTTGAGCACTCCACCGCTCGGAATATGTCCGGCGACGTTTGTCCAACTCGATCCACCCGAGGCGTGTTCGACCGCTGTGCCGACGGCCCAGCAGTCGCTTGAGCTGGTGCAGCTGACGGCCGAGAGGCTGGGAGCAGCCGAGTCATCGACGACCGTCCATGCGTTGGTGCTGAGGCGACTGGTCAGGGCGCCGACGCCGGCCGTGATAACGACCACCCCGGCAACCATCCCGACCAACGCTAGCGACAACCTCCGACGGCTGCCCGCCGATGCCAGCTTCATCGCCTTCTCCTTCGTATACCCGACGAGGTCGGCTCGCGAGGGCAGTGCCACCGACCCGGTGGACTTCCACTTCGCATTCTGATGGCATCCGAGCGCCCAGTCCGCTCCCTTTGGACGCGAGGGCGGCGTGATCGGCTGATCTACCATGACGGCGGCGCGGAGTCTTCCTGGCCAGGCATGACTGGGAGCGCCCGGAATTTGACCTTTTGTGAGGAAAGCACGGTGGCCAGGATCAAGGTTGTCAAGACTGCGCGCTCGAACCTCGCGACCGAGATTGAGGATTACTTGATCGCTTGCCGGTCGCGGGGAGTCAGACCGAGCACGATCAAGCACGCGTATGGGTACTCCCTGCGTGCGGTGCTCCTGCCATGGTGCCGCGACGAGCACATCGCCAGCGTCGCCAACATCGACCAAGAAACTTTGGAGCGCTTCGCCGCTAACATCCGCAACCGCTCAACGCGCGCAGGCACGCCGCTGTCTGTAAGCACCGTCAAGACTTACCACAAAGCCGTCAATCAACTCCTCAAGTGGTACGCCGACGAACATGCGGGCACCGCTCCAAAAGTCAAGTTGCATAAGGTGCCGGGACGCAAGGTCGATGCCCTCGAGCGTGACCAGATCGCGCTCCTGGAGCGCACCGCCGCAACTGAGCGTGACCGCATCATCATCCGGTTGCTCGCCGACACGGGCATGCGGCCCGGCGAACTGGTCGCCATTACCAAGGGTGACCTTCGCCACGTGGGACGTCGCCATTACGTCCGCATACGTGGCAAGACGGAAGAGCGCGATGCGCCGATCACCCATGAGCTGTATGCCCGCCTCACCGCACTCGCTCGTGGTGGTGACGATGATCCTATTTTCGTCGGACTGCGCCGCAACCGGCGCACGGGTGAGCGTGAAGTGCTGACGGTTGCGGGTGTCCGTCAGATGGTTGGCGCACTCGCCCTCGACGCGGGCATACGCACGGTCGTCAACCCGAATGTCTTCCGGCACAGCGCGTGCCGCTGGCTGCTGATGAGCGGGCAGAGCACGATCATGGTGGAAAAGATCATGGGTCACGGTTCGGAGGCGATGATCCGCGAGCACTACAACAGCCTTGGAGCCGACGACGCCCACGATCGCTTGATGGCCATCATTCGCGCCGAGCAGTAGCCCTCCAAACTTCGCGAGATGCGAACCTCTGAGCGTCGCTCGCCCACCGCCATGTGGCGTCGTCTACGATGGCCCCCTCGCCGAACGTTTCACCCCCAAAAGAGGTTTTAATCCACTACATCCCTCGCTAAAAGGAAACGCTCCAACCAAGATCAAATCCGAGCGGGAGTAACTCAATGGTAGAGTGCAACCTTCCCAAGGTTGAAGTTGCGGGTTCGAGCCCCGTCTCCCGCTGACAGGCTCTTTGGGGAGGATCATCGTCGAACGATAGAGGCCGATCCAAGCCGCCGGCACGACCGGCCCGCCGAGGCTCGCCGCGCCTCTGGCCACAGCATCATCGGCCTGGCGGCGTTTCAGGTCGTGGACGGCCCCCAATCTGGGTCACATGGCTCCCCGCTGGCCACCGGGGTGCTGCCACCCTCTCGCGGGGTGCGGCCGGCACCATCGACGGCCATTGGGTCCCTTTCTATCGTGCGAGCATGGATCGCGAACGACTGCGAGGTTTGTTGGGGTGCCGATGACCAGCGCTACTTCGCGCGTCCTTCCGCTTGCCGCTCCCCACGCAGTCACCCACGAGAAGAGCAACGCCATCGAGAGCCACCAGGCAATCGTCGTGGGCGCGGGGTCAGCCGGGCTCGCTGCTGCATTCGCCCTGTGCAAGCGTGGATTCGAGACGCTCGTCATCGAAAGGTCTGACTCGGTGGGCGCACGCTGGCGCTCCAGATACGATGAGCTACGCCTCAACTCCTGGCGTCCCATGTCGAGGTTGCAGGGTCAAGGCATGCCCCGCCGCTGTGGACGGTACCCCAGCCGCGACGACGTGGTGGCTTATCTAGACGGGTTCGCGACGCGCAACCAGATTCGCGTGCAATTCAACAGAACGCTCACCACCGTCGAACGCGATAACGGCCAGTGGCTGTTGACGACCTCCACAACACCGATGCGGGCCAGTTATTTGGTGATTGCCACCGGATGGGACGCGGTTCCGCAGATGCCAGAATGGCCGGGGAGGGGAACGTTTGCAGCCGAGCTGATCCATTCCTCGGATTTCCGAAATGCGCGTGAGTACCGAGATCGGAGCGTCCTTGTGGTCGGTGCTGGAAACTCGGGCTTCGACATCGCCAGTCATCTGGTCAAGGCGGGAGCGAGGGTCACTCTTTCAATGCGCAGTGGGCCCAATCTCGCCTCGCGAGAATTCTTCGGCATTCCAGGGCAGCCGCTCTTGGTCTACTTCCTCGATCACATCCCGTCGAAGCTGGCGGACTTCATTGTTTCGATCGTACAGCGCCTCACTTTCGGCGACCTCAGTCGCTATGGCATTCCATTGGCACCCGAGGGTTTGTACGCCAATTACCGCCACCACCACCGCAACCCAGCCGTCGATGACGGCTTCGTCGCGGCGCTGAAGCGCGGAGACGGACAGGTCGTGGCAGAGGTGCAGCGCCTCGAAGGTCGCGACGTCGTGCTCGTCGACGGACGTCGACTGCAGCCGGACGCTGTCGTCTGCGCCACGGGCTACCGACGCGGATTGGCGCCTCTCGTCGGCCACCTCGGTGTGCTACGCGGTGACGGCGTGCCATTCTCGTACTCAGGCGCCCCCGAACACCCTGCGGCGCCGCGGCTATATTTCTGTGGCATGTGGGGTCAGTTCAGCGGTCAGATCCGACTGGGGCCCATTCACGCGCGTCGCATCGCGCGAGCCGCGGCTCGCGACCGGAGACAACGCCGCGGGCTTAGCCGACAGCCAGCCGGTAGCTGAAGTCAACTGTTCGTGCCGCAGTGGTACTCCCGCGGGAGAGCCCCGTCTCCTGCTGACAGGGCCAGCTCAAGCCGCATCGGATCAGCGTGAGGACCGTCGAGTTTCAAAGTCCAAGGTGACGTCGCTGACCTGGTCGGCGTGTCCCTTCAGCCATCCGCGTGCGTAGGGGCACCAGGGCACGATCGTCAGGTGGTCTGCGCGGGCTTTCGCAATCGCTGCTTCGACCAGTCGTCCGCCGACGCCTTGCCCGCGAAACGCTTCGGGGACTTCCGTGTGCAACAAGTGCAAGCGATTCCCATGCAGCTTGTACTGCAGTCGTGCCGCGGTCCCGCCGATGGACACGACGAACTGTTCGCCGGCGATGTCGTCGATGACGGACTGGCTCATGGCTTTATGATGCGGACCCGCGGGCGGGACGCGTCCTTCAGGCATCTGACTGCCGGCGGTCATTCCGAATCGCCACATTGACTCAGCTCGGACTTGTTCCGCCGGAAGGTGGCAATTACCACGCCCGAACTGGTCGCCTTGGCATCGACGAGGTCGAGCTCCATGTAGGTGTCACCTGCGAAAAGATGCCGACCGCACCCGAGAACCACAGGAAAGATCATCAACAGGAACTCGTCGACGAGTTGATGGGCCACAAGCGTCTCGATGAGCTGCCCGCTGCCCATGACGTGGAGTTCCCGTCCTGGCCGTGACCTGAGCTCCGCCACCGCGTCGACTACATTGCCGGACACAAGCGTGGAGTTTGGCCAGGGCAATGGATCGGTCAGGGTCTGCGACACGACGTACTTCTGCATCGAGTTGAGGGCGTCCTTGAACATCCCACCACGGCTGTTCCAGGTCGTCAGCAAGTCCTCGTAGGTACGCCGTCCCAGCAGCAGCCCGTCGCTCTGAGACATCCGCACGCCCATTGCCGCTCCGATCTCGGGGTCCGGTTCATTGACGTTCCGCGACGCCCAGCCACCGTGGGCAAAGCCTCCACGTGTGTCCTCATCCGCCCTCCCGGGCGCCTGCATCACCCCATCCAGGGTCACATTGTTGATAACCACGATCTTCATTTCGGCCTCCATTGGTACTAGACGGTTCCGTACCATACCGTATCGAGAACCGAACGGTCTAGTACTATGGCGCCGATGGATTCCATGGTCGCCGCCGACAATCCGGAAGGCCCCTCCCGCGGAGCTCGCAAGAGGGCGGCGATCCTGGAGGCGGCCCAGCAGGTGTTCTTCGCCAATGGCTTTGTCGGGGCCAGCATGGATCAGGTGGCGGCGACGGCGGCTGTCTCCAAGCAGACTGTGTATAAGCACTTCAGCGACAAGGAGGCTTTGTTTCGCGAGGTCGTCACGAACGTCGTGCGGGCCCGAGACGGTGGTATAGCGACGGACTTCCTCTCGACGGGCGAGGGACCAATCGGAGATCGGCTTCGCTCGTTCGGCCGCCACTTCTTGAAGGGAGTGATGCAGCCCGATGTGCTCAAGCTCCGGCGGTTGGTGATCGGTGAGGCGGGGCGATTTCCAGAGCTCGGCCGATCGTTCTATGACCTCGGTCCCAGGAGAGCAACTGAGCAGCTCGCAGTCGCTATCCGCGAAGCGGCTGCCCGGCAACGCGTGTTGCTGCAAGATCCTCAACTTGCCGCAGAGCACCTGTTATGCCTGATCCTTTCGATCCCGTTGAACCAGGCAATGCTCCTAGGCGACCAGTACGCCTTCACAGAGGCTGCCCTTGACCGGTATGCCGACGAAGGCGTCACGGCATTCCTGCGAGCGTACGGATTCTCGGACGGCTGAATCGACCGCCGACACGCCGGCGATGAGACGTCTCCATCGTCCGCGGCGGGGGCGTGACGCTTCGCTTTGATTTGTGGGGTGACGCGCAGCCACGGACAAGCAGCAGGCGGCCGCACCCGCACGTATCTCTCGTGGAGGGACATGTTGAGCCGGTGCACAAATCCTTCGAGCGCCGACTGGGGGCGCTACGGTGGGCGCGGGATCACGGTGTGCCGTCGCTGGCATCGTTTCGAGGACTTCTTCGCCGACATGGGGTCATGTCCTGACCGGCTCACGCTGGATCGGATCAACAACGACGGCGACTACGAACCGGGCAATTGCCGTTGGGCGACCCGGGAGCAGCAGACCCTCAATCGCCGCTCAATCCGAGGCGAGCGCCATGCCAATGCCAAGCTCTCCGTCGATGACGTGTTGTCCATCAGGCGGATGGCGCATTACGGAGCCACGTACCGTTCCATTGCATCGGCATTTGGCGTCAGCCACGCAAACGTGGGGTACATCGTGCGAGGGGAGGCGTGGCAGCCGCTCGCCGTGGACACTGGCGATCCAAAGCCGGCGCGGCAGCGGGGACCGGTCGACTACTCACAGCTCGAGGCATAGGCCAGCGGCGCGGGTACCGGGCGGTCTTGATAGCACGCCGTATGCGCGTAATCTTCCGTTCGTGCCGGGCGACTAGGGCGCTCGTCCTGCCCTCAGCAATGTGCCGACAGTGCGGCGGTCGAGGCCCATGAGGCGCGCAACAAGGAGACAACGTCACCGTGGCAGAGCAGATCACCGATCCGACAGAGCGACACATCTTCAACGTGGCATCGATCCGCGAGGCGAACGTCGTTGCGACCATCGACTTCCACCGGACGTTGATTTACCCACTCGGCGAAGCCGGCGCCAAGTCTCCCGAGCGAATCGAGGACGTGGATCCACGAGGACATGCCCATGAGGTTGCGCACAAGCGGGGCAATCCCAAGGGGACGTATGAAGCCGGGAATCCTGACTACTGGCGGGAGATCAGCGAGGCACTTGCGCCGGCTCGGGCGATCCTGTTGCTCGGCCACGGAAATGGGAAGGCAAACGCGTCTCACCAATGGGTTGCGTATGCGGAGCAGCATCGCAAGGACGTCGCAGCGAAGGTCATCGCCGACGTTCGCGCGGATATTGATGACCTCACCGCCCACCAGGTCGTCCAACTCGCTCATCGCTACTTCGCGATGGACCGAGCCTGGCACGGGTACTGACTTCGCGGAGTGGACGGTGACGTTGCCGGACTCAGTGAGCCCGGCCGCCTTCACCGGTCACCGATCGCTCGGTGATCAGCTCACTGACCCGGCCTTCGCCTGCAGCGCCGCCCGAGCCGAAGCAACGATGTCGTCGCTGGTGTTGGCGTGGCCGTCGATGCCCCAGCCGCCCTCAGGCGATTCTGTTATGAGCACCCAGGTGCGATCGATCAGGCTCGGGTCGCCGGCTGCCGCGACCACAATGTCAGTAAGCTCCCTGACGACACCGAGCTGCTTCTCGCGATCGAGAACATGGACCGGCGTGAGCACCTGGACGCGGACGTAATTGCTGTCGCCGGCCGCATTCGAGATCGCCTCGGCCGGCAGGTCGTGGATGAACGCGGCAGTGTTCTCGGAGAACAACGGGATGTCGGGCACCTTCTCCCAGCGCATGACCGCCCTGGCGAGATCCTGGGCGAGCACGTGCTTGTCCTTGAAGGTGCCTTCTGAGGCGAAGACGTCGATCATCGGCATGGGAGACCTCCTGGCGGTCGCTCAACGGCGGGGGAGTTGGCCTGACGTCCCGCGATTCCAATATGACCGGTCATCTTACTCAAACCTGAGATAGTGCGGTGGTGCCACGAGCGAGTGTCAGGGATCAGCTCATCGAGAGCGCCCTGGATGTATTCCACACCCGCGGGTTCAACGGCTCCAGCGTCCAGGACATCGTCGACGCCGCCGGCGTGCCGAAAGGATCCTTTTACAACCACTTTGCGAGCAAGGAGGCGCTGGGGATCGAGGTCGTCCGCGCCTACAGCCGCCTGGTCGGCGCCTACGTGGCCGATGCCGGCGCGAGCGACATCTTCTCCGGCGATGGCACCCCGCTCGAGCGGATCCGGAAGTACTTCGAAGCCGTCATCGAGCAGAACGTCAGTTGCGGAGTTCGCAAGGGCTGTTTGCTTGGCAACTTCGCGACCGAGCTCGCCCCACACAGCACGGAGATCGCTGGCGCCGTGACCGAGGCCCTCGAGAATTGGAGCGCGGCGGTGAGCCAGGCGCTCGTACAAGCGCAGGGGGCGGGGCAGCTCGCGAAGTCCGCCGACGTCGGGGCGCTGGGGCGGTATCTCGTCGACGGCTACGAGGGCGCAGCAACGCGCGCGAAATTGATCGGCGATCGCGCTCCGATGGATGAATTCATACGCACCACCTTCGAGTTCCTCCTCGCGGTGTGACTGGGCCCATGGCCCTGTCGCTGCGGCGAATCTCCTCGTCGGCCCGCGCAGGCCTCGCGATACCCCGCCAGACGGAACGGCGCCGAGGCTCGGAAGCAGGCACCCGCACGCGATGTATGTAGCTTGTGTAATACTAGGGGGTAATAAAAGATAAGGGCGCCGTCGTAAGTGCCGCTCTCGCGGTTGCACTCGGCGGTGGCTCCCAGGCCAGCGGTCCACGCAGTTACAGGAGGTTGGTCATGAGCACTTGGCAACTGGATCCCATGCATACGCAGGTCGAGTTCGCAGTCAAACATCTCGGGATGATGACGGTGCGTGGCCACTTCGCAGACGTGCAGGCCTCGGGAAATATCGACGTGCAGCATCCGGAAGACTCATCCGTTGACGTGGTTATCCAGACCGCGAGCATTCGAACCGACAACGACCGCCGCGACGACCATCTGCGCACCTCGGACATCCTCGACGTCGAGAACCATCCGACGATGACTTTCAAGAGCACCAAGGTCGAAACCATTGACGCGAATCACTACTCCATGATCGGGGACTTGACCATCAAGGGCACCACTCGACCGGTGTCGCTAGCAGTGGTGAACTATGGCGAGTTGAGTGACCCGAGGATGGGTCACCGAATTGGCTATGGGGCAGAGACGCGAATTCAGCGCAAGGACTTCGGTCTGAACGTCGACATGGTGATGGACGGGCGTTTGGTTCTCGGCAACGAGATTCAAATCACCATCGAAGGCGAGCTGGTTGAGACAGCGGACGAGCTGGCTGCAGCTACAAGCTAACGCGCCGCGGCCGCGAGCCAAGTCTGCTGTCGCTTCAACAGTCGAACACAAACCAGCACAACGCGTTGCGCAGCCGCTGGTCGTCGAGCACAAGGTCTCGGATCTCATCGGGGAGTTGGGCGCGCTGCCAGCGGCACTCCATACGGCCGGCCTCCACGCGGTCGCCTTCGGCCGCCGCCTCCCGCGCGGCCCTGATCGCATAGGCAGCGGCTCCGAGCTCGTGGGCCGCCACATGGCCCACCGCCGCCGCCTGGCCGGCGGCGTACGCGGCGTGCCGGGGTGCGCCACGCAGGTCTCGTGCCGCGGCGTTGGCATGGCCGGCCGCCGTGCGAGCCTCTCCCCAGGTCACCTCACCCCGAGCCCACGCACGCCCGAGATCGATCGCCCGGCGTGGACGGTCGTCCCGCGGCCGTGCCAGCTCGAAGTTGTGCAGCACGTGCTCCGCGCAGTCAGCCGCCCAGATCGCGAGAAGGCGATGGTCATCGTCGCGGAGGGCCCCGCCACGACGCACCGTGATGAATCGGGGATCCCGGATCTTGGGGAGGATCACCATAGTCCTCTGCGGTTAGCTGATCGGAGTTTGGCTTTCAACGGCGGGACGGTCAGAACGCAGGTCTCACCGGCGCCAGTCATCGAACAACGGTAGCGCGCACTGCAGTCGCTGCGAGAGAGTGTGCAGCCGCGGTTTCCCCGCCATTTAGACTAAGCGAAGGTTCGAACCGATGGCGCAGGAACCCCTTACCGGTCGATGGCGCTTTCTCACCGCACGAAGTGGAGGCCGGGCCATGCCCCAGGAGTTGCAGTACACAGTGAAGATGGAGCCGCGCTTCGCAGCGCTCGAGCGAATCGACGTCGGCGCAGTGGCGGAGTCGGTGACCGAGCAGTGGTACAACGAAACACTCTGCGAGGTCGACGATCACCTCGTACGGCTGGGCGTTCTGCAGGGCGAGTACCACTGGCACAGCCACGATGAGGAGGACGAGTTCTTCTACGTTGTCGACGGTAAGCTGCTCATCGAACTGGACGGCCATCCCACTGTTGAACTCTCCTCGCGACAGGGCTTGACCGTGCCCAAGGGACTTCGGCATCGTCCGATCGCACCCGATCGCACGATCGTCCTGATGATCGAGAAGGCGGGAGTGGTGCCCTCCGGTGACGAGTGACAGGCGACACCGGAGCCAGCCGTGCTGGTCGGGACACGAACCGCACCGCTCACTGCAGCTACAGCGACGCGTCGAGCGCAGCCATGAACCATTCATAGGCGGGTATCAATGAGCGTTGCGCCGGCCACCCGTGGATGACCCCGACGAGTTGCCAGTATCGCTCCACCCTACGGTCACTGAACGTTGCGAGCTGCTGACTCAGTTCGCGGCGATATCCGGCACCGTCCTGCCTGCCGGCAGCCGCGGCGAACAGCGGCACCACTTCGTTGACGATTTCCAGCGCCTCAGCGGAATCGGTTGCAACGCCGTCAGAGACGGCCTGACCAGCGCGATCGGCGACCGCCTGGCCGGCTCGCTGCGTTGCCTCGTCGGTTTCCGCAAGACCGGCGCCGGCACGCCGGCGCTCTCCCTCCACGATCATCTCGCGAATTCGGGCACGGAACTCGGCATCCTGCACCAACGCGGCCAACTCGATCCACGCATCGATCTGTTCGTCTGAAGGATGGTCGGCGAGCACCGGCAATGAGCCGCGCATTCGCGCGACAAACGGATTGCTCTCGTGGCCGGCGAAGACTGAGTTGAGAAACTCGTTCAGGATCCGGCGAGATTCGTCGGCGGATGCGTGCGCGAAAGCGGTCATGCGCTGTACCTCCTCTGGCCGGGTGACGCCGCGAGCGATCGCTCGCAGCACCGCCCGACGTAACGTGAGCTGACGGATGTGGACATCGATGGCATCGACGTGGGCGCGAGCGATCGACTTCAAGCTGTATTCCGCGTTCTGTGACGTGGCGGATGCTTGCCAGGTCGAGGCCGAGGTCTCGGAGCGCACGAACCAGTTCGAGGCGAGCCAGTCCGGCCTCGTCATATCGGCGGTAGCCGGCCCTGGTTCGCAGCGACTCTGGAACGAGGCCGATGTCCGCGTAGTAGCGGATGGTCTTGACCGGCAGGCCGGTGATGTGCGCCACTTCTCCGATTGAGAGTTCCATGCCCCCAAGCGTGCAGTCTCCTGTGGCTGGAGAGTCAAGGGGTTGGCAGGTTGGGAGCGCTGCCCAGCACCTGTGCACGCGGAGCCGGGAAGGGAGGCACCCCCAGCCGGCGGGGGCGGCGCTCCAGGAATCAGCCCGCTACGTCATTCTCGTCCAGTCGAGGAGCTCGGTCGCCGCCATCGTGTTGATGACCATCTCGGCAGAAACACCGCAAGCGACAGCACGCTCGCACCCGCGCAGCTGCCACTCGAGCTGGCCCGGCGCGTGCGCGTCGGTGTCGATGGCGAGGCGGCATCCGGTCTCGACGGCAAGCCTCAGCAGGTGCATCGGGGGATCGAGCCGCTCCGGACGTGAGTTGATCTCGACCGCAACGTGATGATCGCGGCACGCCGCGAAGACCGCGTCGGCGTCGAACTCCGACTGGGGCCGTCCCCGGCCGACGACGATCCGCCCCGTGCAGTGACCGAGAACGTCCATGTGCGGGTTGCGGATGGCGGCGAGCATCCGCGGGGTCATCTCCGCCTGTGGCATGCGGAGCTTCGAATGCACGCTTGCCACCACGACGTCGAGCTGCGCGAGCAGATCCGGCTCCTGGTCGAGCGATCCGTCTTCGAGGATGTCGACCTCGATGCCGGTGAGGATGCGAAACGGCGCGAGCAGTTCGTTGATGCTGCGCACGACGTCGAGCTGCTCGCGGAGCCGATCGACGCTCAGCCCGCGCGCCACCGTGAGCCGCGGTGAGTGATCGGTGAGGACGATGTACTCATGACCGAGGGTGATGGCGGCTCGAGCCATCTCCTCGATGGGGCTGCCGCCGTCGGACCAATCCGAGTGCACGTGGCAGTCGCCTCGCAGGGCACGTCGCAGCGTTAGTGCCTCCTCTGCAACGGGCGTGGCCTCCGTTTCGAGGCGTTGCAGGTACGCCGGCATGTCCCCCGCCAGCGCCTCCTCGATGACGCGCGCGGTGGCCGGCCCGATGCCCGCAAGACTCTGCAGCGTGCCGCGCCTGCTCCGCTGCTCGAGCTCCGCATCGGTGAGCGCGCCAACGACGGCCGCGGCATGGCGAAACGCACGCACGCGGTATGTGGGTTCGCGCTCGCGTTCGAGGATGTATGCGATGCGCTCGAGCGCTGCGATGGCGGTCTCGCGGCTGGTCAATGGCGTGAGGCGGTCCGCATCGATTCGTACATCCTCAGCTTCGGTCCAGCGCCGTACTCTGAGTGCATGACCAGCCAACCGCCGGCCGCTCGCGAGATCGTGATCAAGGCTATCACCAGGGACGAGTTGGGCGAGTGGGTTCGGGCCATGGAGGCCGGCTTTCTGCTTGCGGCGCCGGATGGAGTGATCGCGTACCGCACGGCATTCTTCACCCCGGGGAGGTCGATCGGCGCCTTCGCCGGCGACACCTGCGTCGCAACCCTCCGCAGCTTCGACATGGAGGTGACCGCCCCCGGTGGCACCGCGGTGTCAGCGGAGGGAATCACGAATGTCGCAGTGGTTCCAGCGCGGCGGCGACAAGGGCTGCTCACTACGCTGATGCGCCGTGCCCTCGACGAGGCCGTTGTTCGAGGGCACTCCCTCGCGGCACTGATCGCCTCGGAGTACCGCATCTACGGTCGGTTCGGATTCGGGCCGGCCACGACCATGGCGGCATATGACATCGACGTTCGGCGGGCGGGAGACGTCCGCGTTGTCGATGGTGCCGAGGGCACCTTCGAAGCGTTGACTCTCGAGGAGTTCCGGAGGCAAGGCCCGGAGCTGCACGAGCGGTTTCGGCGCATACAACCCGGAGCGATCAGCCGCAGCGAGCAGGCATGGCTGGTGCGCACCGACGAGCTGCGCCACCCGCACTGGGATCGGCGCGAACGGTGGGCGGTGCTCTACCGCGACGCGCAGGGACGTGCGGCGGGCATGGCGCTGTTCCGGATCGCTGATCGGTGGTCGGCCGGCGATCCCGACTACGAGATGACGGTCGATGACATCTTCGCCACGGACCCTGCCGCGGAAGCCGCGCTGTGGCGTCATCTCGTCGGCACCGAATGGGTGAATCGGGTGACCGTGATCGGCGTGGCCCCGGACGACCCGCTGCCACTGCTGCTTGACAACCCCAGAGCGTGCGTACCGCGCCCCCCGACCGGTGGCGATCATCTCTGGCTGCGCATCCTGGATGTGTCTCGGGCATTGGGGGTGCGCTCCTACGCTGTGTCAGACCGTGTCGTCCTCGAGGTGATCGACCCCGCCGGCTACACCCCGGGACGGTTCGCGCTCGAGCCAGGCACCGATGGGAGTGCCTCCGTGAGCCGGGTCGATGACGCACCAGACCTGGCGCTAGACGTGTCGGCGCTGGCGATGATCTACCTCGGCAACCAGACGTTCGAACGCCTCGCGGCGGCCGGTCTGGTCACCGAGCGGGCGGTCGGGGGCATCGTCCGAGCCGACCGAATATTTCGGACGCCAGCCCGACCCTGGTGCCCTGACGGCTTCTGACAGGAAGCACGGATAGGGGCCCAGGACACGTTGAGCGGGGTGCCGATGGCAGTCGCGATGGCGCCAAGGAGAGCATATGTAACGTAGCCGTGGCATCCGGGCCAAACGAAACGCACTGCCAAATCGCGAACTAGGCGTTGGTCTGACAGCGAGACCACGCTCACTCGCGGGAGCGTGACAGCCGAAGCGGTGTCAGGAGCCGGTAACGATCCGTCCGGAAACGGTTGCCGATGCCCGGCTGTCAATAGAATCGCTCGGTGGTAGAAGGGCTCGCGGTCGCCGTTGGAGCCAAGGTGCCAGGTAAGGGAATGCGCGGCTTGGGCAACTCCCTGAGCTCGGCCGCCATTCGATCGCGCGCGCTCCTGCTGCTCCGCGTCGCAGCAATCGCCTCAGCAGTCGCCGGGTTACTCGACTTCGTGGTGGCGCCACTGCAAGGACGGTTCGCGGGCGAATTCGAGGACTACCAGGACTATCTCACCGCCGCCCGAGCAGTGTCGCGGCATACCGATATCTACGGCGCCTTTCTCAATCACGTGCAGCCGATTCCGGTGCAGGGATTCGACTATCCGCCGGTGGTCGCGTGGCTGCTGCAGCCCCTGGCAGGCGCGCCCTCCACGATTGCCGCCAACGCATGGCTTCTGATGCTGCTTGCCTCCACAGTCGCAGGCACGGCGATCATTGCCTTTGAGTTGCTTCCAGCGACGTGGCCGCGGATCGAGCTCACGGCCGTTTTCTCACTTCTCTATGCCCCTGTCACGTACAACCTGTGGCACGGACAGATGAGCGCAGTGGTCTACCTGTTTCTCGCGCTGGCGCTGCGTTCCTGGTTGCGTGGCAAGCAGATCTCACTCGGCGTCTACATCGGCATCGCCGCACTCATCAAGCTCGCGCCCGTATTGCTGATCGTGCTCCTTCTGCGGAGGCGCTGGTGGGCGGCCTGTGTGTCGCTTGTAGCGACCCTTGGGTTGGGCTTCGGCGTCGGGGTGCTCGCGCTTGGGATCGGCACGCTCCGTGAGTACGTCACCCAGGTCCTGCCGATCCTGGGGCAGCAGAACGGATGGATCTACAACCAATCGGCCGCTGGCGCGGCGAGCCGCATGATCACTCATTCGGTGCTCGCGTTTCAGCCCTCGTCCATGGTGATGATGGTCGTCATCGTGGCGATGGCCGTCCTGGCGGTCAGTGTGGCGGCATGGACCGTGCGGCCCGGCGAGGTGTCCCGGGATATCCGTGGCAGCGAGTTTGGCCTCGGGATCCTCGCCATGCTCCTGGCGGGCAGCGTGACGTGGTTCTGGCACCTCGGGGCGTTACTCATCGTGCTCGCGTCAGTTGCGGGACTTGTCGCGGGCGGCGAGGTCCACCGGCCGCGGCGGCTCGCGACCGCGGGATGGGCAGCCGTGCTGACGACGGGGGTGGCGGCTCCACTATTCATCGCGTTCACTTCGATGCCTGGATTGATCGCGCTGAGTCACAGCTGGTGGTGGTGGCCGATGCTCCAGTTGATATCGGCACCAGCCGTGGCGATGGCGGCTCTTTTCGCAGTGCTCGCGATTGCGCTTCGGCGGCAACCTCGCACGGATGGCTCCGCGTGCAACGGATGACCCGTCTCGCGGCGCTCACAATGGCATGCGCCTGCGTGGGGAACATGCTGGCTGAGGCCGCACGCGGTCTGCGTGACGCGTTCAATACAGACTTTCTGTCGAGCTTCTACACCGCAGCTGACATGTTGCGCCATGGCGACCACGCGATCTACTGTTCCGCTTGCCTGCAGTCTGCCGCGCAACACCTCTTCCATGCGGGACCAGCTGTCTTTTCGTTTCAGTACGACAATCCTCCGCTGGGTGCGTGGTTGCTCCAACCGGTGACCTATCTCGGAGCCCAGACTGCGCTCGGCCTCTTTCTTCTTGCGTCGCTGGTGGCTGTTGGCGTATCCGGTTGGCTGCTCCGCGACGACATCAGACGCACGCCGAACCACATCTTGATCGCCGTCGTCGCATTCGCTTCACTTCCAGCTGCAATGACCTTTGCCTACGGGCAATGGGATGCTTTCCTCGCGCTTGCGGCAACCGGTGCCTATGTTGCACTGCGGCATGACCGGCAAGTGCTTGCCGGCGTGCTGATCAGCGTCCTCATGCTCAAGCCGCAGCTGATGTGGCTTGTCCCCGTCGTTATGGTGATTGCCGTTTCGTGGCGTGTCTTGTACGGCATGATCGTCGGGGGCTTGGTCTGGAGTCTCTCCAGCGTCGCGATTCTTGGGTGGCCGGATACCGTTCTGTGGCTCCGCCAGATATCACCGAATATCGTCGCGCGTACGGGCCTGTCCCTTCCTCATGTCCTCGTGGCCTTTGGAGCCACGTCCTCCCTGGTCCTCAGCGCGTCTGTGGCGTTGCTGGTTGTCACGGCAATTGCACTGGTCGTGGCCCGCCGCTGGCTGAGATCGCTCGAGCTGGATCGACTCCTGTCATTGGGCTTGCTGTTCTCGATGCTGGCGGCACCGCATCTGCTGTCGTACGACCTGATCATTCTCGCGCCGCTCATCGTGATATGGGGGCGAAGCAACGAGTTCCATACACTCGGGGCAGCGCTTGTATTGTCGGCGGCGTTTCTTGTCGATCTCGCGCTCCCGATGTCCTGGGCAATTGTCGAGGGTCTCGCCCTGCTCGGTGTCACGTTCCTATATTGCTATGACATCTGTTCCTCGTCCGCCATAGACCTCGCGCACCCAACGAGGAGGGTGGGGGTCACCGTGTTGCGCGTCGGCGAGTAGACCGCCTCGGTGTGGAGCCGGGCCGCCCCTAGGTGTGGTTAGCCGCGGTTGGCCTGACGACCGAACCGGCGCCACGGCCGCAGATGGTGTACCGGATATGACCGGTCCCGCTGATCACGACCGCATCGATACAGCGGCCGGCTTCCGGAAAGTCACCGTGCGCCGAGACCGGCTGGTAGTGGCGACAACCGGCCACCGTCTCCCCTGAGTAGGGGCACAGGCCCAGCTCGTCGACATCTGAGTCGACAGCACGTGCGTCAGGATGTCCTTCGCGGTGTCCCTCGGGCATCAGAGTTCCATCGTGGCCCTCGGGATGGCCGCGCCACCAGGGCCATTGGTCCTCGATCGCGATCAGCCGGTGGCGATCGCACGCAGCGCGAAGAGCAGCGTCATGACGGCGCCCCCGGCAAGCCAGACCCGCTCCTCACGAGCGCTCAACCGGGCGCCGATCAGCATCGCGAGCGGAAGTGCCAGCACGGTGGCAGCCCCATACAACCAGTGGAGGAGTTGCTGTGGTGCGTGGCCGGTGGCCACCAGGACAAGCCCGATCACAACCTGTACGCCGAACAGGGCGACCATCACGCGCAGGTACACGCGAACGATTGGAAGGATCCGCGGTCGCAGCAGTCCGGCTATCGCGGCGATCGCGCCAACGGCGGCCACGACCGTCAGTACGACACCGTACCGATCGTGGATCAGCACGAAGACTATGGTATCGAAACGGTTGGAGATCCCAACCCACGCGGGTCATTGGTCACATCCTCGGGAGGCCCTAGGTCACCGGGTTTCCTCAACCACCGGCCCTGGCAGGCGATGGCACCGCCCCACACACTCGTGCTTGACGCGCTGACGACACACGGAGGCAGGTAATGGACGCGCCCGCGCCCTACATTCACTGGGGCTTCATCCTCATCTCGCTGCCGAACTTCATCCTCATCTGCGTGATGGTGCTGCTCTTCGTGCTGGCGCTGGTCGCACCGTTCCCCTCGCATCGCCCGAAGGAGCCCCGTGATCACTAGCGAACGTCCGCCGGACGCCGGCGAGCACAGCGCGACGACGTTGCCCGAACCGGTCGCGGAGCCTGAAACCGGATGGACGGCATCGGTTCGTCGCCGTGTGGAGAAGACCCTTCCGATCACCGAGTTGCTTCCCACCAAGCAGCCGGCGTACATCGGTTCCTGGGTGTACGTGTTCGGCGTGGTCACGATCGCGGCGCTGTTCTGGGTCGTGCTCAGCGGTGTGGTGCTCGCGTTCTTCGGATCCGAGTGGTGGCACGTGTCATCGATCGGGCATTTCTTCAACAGCATTCATTTCTGGTCGGTGCAGATGTTCTTCATCTTCATGGTGCTGCATCTCTGGGGCCAGTTCTGGGGAGCGGGCTGGCGCGACGGCCGAGCCAAGACCTGGATGGTCGGCGTGGTGATCTTCGCGATCAGCATCGGCACCGCCTTCACGGGATACGTTATCCAGCAGAACTTCAACTCGCAATGGATCGCGATCAACGCCAAGGACGCGATCAACTCGACCGGATTCGGCGGCCTGTTCAACGCCCTCAACTTCGGGCAGATGTATGGCCTGCACGTGATGCTGTTCCCGATCGGCGTGACGCTCCTCGTGGTGCTCCACATCATCCAGGTTCGCGCGAAGGGCGTCGTCCGGCCCATCGATGACCCGATGACCGTGACGCCATGAAAGCCTCCAAGGTCGACAAGAAGACCTACTACCGCGGGGTGCGGATGATCCCGTACGACCTCCTCAAGGAGGTCACGATCGCCACGCTCGGCGTTCTGGGGGTCGTGCTCATCCTGTCCGCGGTGCTCTCATCCCCGGACGTGCCGTCGGTGACGCTGCAGAGCTGGTCCAAGGCGGATCCGGTGGATTTCCTCACCACCGCGTCAAGTGAGCTGTCTGGCTCCACGGTCGTCGCCGCGTACGGGCCGCCGTACAACTCGGCGAGCGGTTCGGCGCAGAGCTGGGGTCCCCTGGCGCCGCAGCAGTGGGCGGGGGTGCACGTCCCGGTCAATGCTCCCAACGACTTCGTGCTCCAACCGCTCACCCAGGCGACCGCCGGGGATGCGGAGCTCACCGCCGCACTGGCCGCGTATCGAGCGGCATCGAGCGACCAGCAACAGAAGTGGCTGACGGCATATGCAACCGGGGTCGGCGCCGCTACCGTCGCTGCCGACGGGACCGTCACCGTGCCCTCGGGGACCTACGGGCCCGTGTCGGTGCTGATGGACCGCATGCTCACACTGGCCCGGTCAGGCGGACTGGACGCGCTGCTCCTGACCAGCGATCACTTCTACCAGACTGATTTCACCCGAGCGCTCCTCTTTCTCGATGACGGCGGCTACATCGCCAATCTCGCCACTCAGCAGAAGCTGATCGGCAGCGACTGGGGCGTGATGAACGAGACGGGTCGCTACCCCGGTTCGGCGTGGCTCTGGCTCTACACGATGTGGTACCAGATCCCGCCCTTCAACTCGGACACGGGCTTCCTGGGAATCAGCGCGGCCAATACCGACCTTGCCGTCGTCGGGATGATGCTGCTCCTGACGGCCCTGCTCTTCCTGGTGCCGTTCATCCCAGGCCTCCGAGACATCCCGCGCTGGATCCCCATTCACAAGCTGATCTGGCGGCGTCACTACGCCGAGTTGCGGCAGGCCGGCGGCGTGCGGCAGGAGTAGCCGCCACCGAAACGCGACCGAAAGGGTCTCCGTTCTCTCATTGAGAGGATGGCGCGCGCCGTTGCGCCGAGCCCCGGTCAAGCATGTCTGTCGTCACTCATCCCGACCCCCCTGTCGCGGCGCCCGAGGCATCCCTCGGCCCGTCCCAAGAGACCGAGGACTCTGCCGGGCCGGAGCGCGTTCCGAAAAGGCATCGACGCGTCCGCTGGGCTGCGCGCGCGGTACTCGCCTTTCTCATCGGCAGCGCGATCGCGTTTGCGGCGAACGTCGCCACCGATCCCAACATTGCGGGCGCCCCGGCCCAAGTTCTGGCCATCGACCGCTCCCACGGCGCATCGGCGGTCATGATCGCGCTCTCCGATCGGATCGCCCGCTCGCTGGTCGCGTCCGAGGACGCGACCTTCGCTTCGAACAATGGCGTCGACGATGTGGCGCTGGTGCGCGCGTTCTGGGGATTCATCACCGGGCACGACCTGGGCGGCAGCACGATCGAGATGCAGCTTGCCCACGTGCTCTATCCGGCGGTGACCGATGGCTTCTGGGGCCGCGTCCGTCGCGTCTCGCTCGCCCTGGAGCTCGATACGCACTACACGAAGGCGGCGATCCTCTCGATGTATCTCTCCGCGGTGTACTTCGGCCACGGGTACTACGGGATCGAGGCCGCGAGCCGCGGATACTTCGGGGTTGCGCCCGCCCAGCTGAGCTGGCCTCAGGCGGCGCTCCTGGCCGGGGTGGTTCAGGCGCCCAGTGCGCTCGACCCGCTTCGGCACCTCGCGGCCTCGAAAGCTCGGATGACCTATGTCCTGCAACGGCTGGTGAGTGACGGCGTGCTCACAGCGTCCCAGGCCGCTCACTGGGCGGCGTCACCACTCGGCCTCGTCAGGTCGTCGCCGGCATTGCCCTGATCCGGTCAGCGCCGGCTGCCGACCCCGCGAGCCGGGGCGATCAGCACCATGCTGCAGTAGATAACTGCGGCAACGCCCACGTGCATGACCATCAGGACGGCGACGTCCTTCAGCGGCTGGCCGCGAATCAGCAGCCACGCGTCGGGAAGGAAGAGCGCCAGGCTGATGAGCACCGTGAGCCACCCGTAGAGCCAGCGCGGCGCGGAGCTGAGGCGGGTCAGCACCGGCCAGCCCGCGGCGCCGACCACCACGCCAATGACGGTGAGCTTGGCGTAATCGCTGAACCTGAAGTGTCCATACCCTGCCGTGCCGGGAAAGAGATGCGTGCCGATGGCGACGATGAGCGCGTCGGCGCACAGTGACCCGATGATGGCCGTGAGTGTCGCAAGCGCCAGCCGTACCACCGACGGTTGGCGCGGTGCCGGCGTCCAGTCGACGCGGGCGATGGCCAGCGTGCGATCGATCAGCGGCGTCTCTACCCTCACTCCCGCAGCCTATCGTGCGCACCCTTGCAGAACGGTGAAGGTATAACGGTGCGTGATGCTTGTACTCGTCGCTGAAGACGACGCGAAACTTCGCGATGTGCTTGCGCGAGGACTGCGTTCCGCCGGCTACACCGTCGATGAGGCACGGCGCGGCGACGAGGCGCTCGACCAGCTGCTGACGAGGACATACGCGGCCGCGGTGCTCGACTGGCGCATGCCCGCGATGGATGGCATCGACGTTGTCGCGGCCATCCGATCGCGGAATCTCTCCACCCCCGTGCTCATGCTCACCGCCCGCGACACGCCCGCTGACCGCATTCAGGGCCTCGATGCAGGCTGTGACGACTACCTCGTGAAACCGTTCGATTTCCAGGAGTTGCTGGCCCGCCTGCGTGCGCTGATGCGACGCCCAACGGCGACGCTCGGCGTGCGGCTTCGCACCGGCGCGCTCACCATCGACCCGGCGACGCGGAGCGCCGCCGTCAACGGCACGACTGTGGCGCTCACGCCCACCGAGTACGCGATCGTCGAACTGCTGGTGCGACGCAGTCCGGCGGTGGTGACCCGCGACAGCATCGCCAACCATGCGTGGACCGATGCCCTCGATCCGATCGCGTCCAACAGCATCGACGTTCACGTCACACGCCTGCGCGCCAAAATCGTCGGAGCAGGCATCAGGCTCGAGGCGGTGCGTCGCGTCGGCTACCGGATCGTGGAGCAGGGACAGTGAGCACACGGCTCCACAACCGTGCCCTGCGTATCGCCCTAATCACCACCGCGCTCGTCGCGGGGCTGATTGTCGCGCTCTGTGTCGCGGTGGACGTCATCGTGGCGCAGACCCTGCGATCGTCAGCCACGAATCGGCTGACCTCCGAGCTCAGACAACTTGCGCATCAGCCCGGCGCGCCGAGACTTCTGGAGCCTGACGTCGATGATCCCGTGCTGGTGTGGGATACCAACGCATCCGGCGCGGTGATCGGGTCAACGGCCGGGGCACCCCCGCTCCCACGGTCGGCGCTCACCGCGACCACCCCCGTCGAGATGCGCCTCGAGGGCGCCGACGTCCTGGTTGCAGGGACAGGGATTCCGAGCGGCAGGCTCATCGGAGCGGTGAGCCTCGGCACGGAGTCGAAGACGCTCACGGCGCTGCTCGTCACTGAGGCGATTGTTGGCCCGATCCTGCTGGTGCTGGTGTTTGCGGGCGCCTTCGTGGTGGGACGTCAGACGGCGGGACCGATCGAGCGAGCCCGGCGTCGACAGCTCGAGTTCACCGCCGACGCATCGCACGAGCTGCGCACGCCACTCGCGGTGATCGAGGCCGAGACGTCCCTCGCGCTCACCACTCTCGAGACCGCCGGGGCCGACGACGCGACCCTCCGTCGGGTCGCGAACGAGACCCGCAGAATGCGAGGCATCGTCGAGGATCTCCTCTGGCTCGCACGCTTCGACGCGCTTCCTCCCGACCCGGTCACCGCACCCGTCGACATCGTCACCGCCGCCGAGATCGGCGCGCAGCGCTTCGTGCCGGTCGCGGAACACGAGAACTTGCATCTCGAGCATCGCAGTGATGGCGCGTCGCTCGCGCTTGTCGACGCACCCCCGGACTGGATTGACCGGCTGATCGGCGTGCTCCTCGACAATGCGTGCCGGTACACGCCCGCCGGCGGCAGCGTCCGCATCGCGGTCGGGCACGAGCGCGACCACGTCCGCCTCACGGTGAGCGACACGGGTCCGGGCATCCCGCCCGAGCGCCGGGCACGGATCTTCGAGCGCTTTCGCCGCGGTACCAGCGAGGGCGACGGCGCGGGCCTCGGACTTGCGATCGGCAACGCCATCGTCGAAGCGACCCGGGGCCGCTGGCAGATCGCCGATGTCCCTGGTGGGGGAACCTCAGTCAGCGTCGTCTGGCCGCACTCGCGCACCCGGCTGGTCGATCGGGTCGAGCCATAGGGCGGCGCGAGGGCAGTCGGCGACCGCGCGCCGCGCGTGTTCGAGGAGGTCCTCGGACAGCGCACGCGACTCGATGACCGGGTATCCCCAGTCATCCATTCGAATTCGCTCGGGAAACAGCTCGCCACACATGCCGTGCGCCTTGCACTTGATGGGGTCGACGCGCAGACGGACCCTCACCACCAGCCGGCCTCGATCGTCGGAACGAGGAGCAGCGGCGGCCGGTCCGAAAACCGGCACTCGCCCTGCCTGAGGTGGTGGCGGAGGTCGGCGGCGAAGACCTCCATGGCGCTGGAGAGAAAGAGCACCGCGCCGTCAGGGTGCCGGCATGCACCGCGACCGCGCACGTCGTTCGACCAGCGCGTCAACAATTCGAGCGCGGCGGGGCGAGCGCGGCCGGTCGCGACCTTGTGGAACGTCTCGGCGATCGCGGGCAAGCCGACGTGACACGGGCCGCACTGGCCCGCGGTCTGGCTCGCAAGGAAGGTCAGCACACGGTCGGTCTCGGTGATCCCGCAGGTAGTAGCGGGAGCGACGACCAGCACACCGGTCCCGAGCGATACGCCCGCCGATCGAAGGGAGTCGGCGTCGATCGTCCGGTTCCAGATGCGCTCCGCCGCAACCCAGCGGCCGAAATACCCACCGAGGAGGATCGCGGCCGGCGGCTCGTCGACACCGCCCGCGCGATCGACGATGGCCGAGACGGTGGTGTCGCACGCCGCCTCGAGGAACTCCGGGCGTCCGCACCGCCCCGCTCACCGTCAGGAGTGCCGTCCCGGGGGAGCGCTCGGTGCCCACCGAGCGAAACCACGGCGCACCGAAGCGCGCGATGAGCGCGGCATGCGCCAGCGTCTCGACGTTCTGAACCAGCGTCGGCAGCCGGTCGACACCGCTCTGAAACGGGCGTGGCGGGACCACCTTGGGTTTGGCCAGATGACCGGAGATACGGGCGATCAGCGCGGTTTCCTCCCCGGCGACATACCGGTTCGGACCGACCAGCACCTCGACGAAGCGATCACTGTCGTCACGCCGCCTCCGTTCCCTGATCGCCACGCCCAAGGCTGCCTCGAGGTCGCTGTGGGACCGCGTCGTGTAGATGACCGCGCGTCGTGCCCCCACCGCCTCCGCCGCGTGCTCCAGGCCGTCGAGGACGAGGTGCGGGCGGTAGGTCAGCAGGAAGCGATCCTTGAAGCTCGCGGGCTCGCATTCGGCCGCGTTCGCGACCACGACGGTGCCGCCGTCCCGCTCGACCTGCTCGCGGACCGCCCGCCACTTCACGCCGGTCGGAAAGTCGGCCCCGCCGCGCCCGCGCAGCCCGCTTCGCTCGAGCGCGT
This sequence comes from Candidatus Dormiibacterota bacterium, assembly GCA_963708605.1. Lineage (GTDB taxonomy): Bacteria > Chloroflexota > Dormibacteria > Aeolococcales > Aeolococcaceae > Palsa-851. The sequence goes on from CAVPTG010000004.1 coordinate 204,866, forward strand.
CGATCATCGCAGCCGGTTCCAACTGTGGGCGTGGCCCGAATCCGGCGAGATGGGCATCGAGATCCTCCGGCACCGGACGTGCCGGCAGCAACCGGCTCGCCGTCCTCTCGGCGGGTGTCGAACGGCTCACGCTCCCGCCCTCCGGGTGGCCAGCGTCCCGCTGACAGACCCGTTCCCCTGGTCGACGACCTGGATCGTCGCCAGGACGGTGCCGCACGTCCCGGTGACTCCGGTGTTCCCGATCGTCGCCGGCGCCGCGCAGATGCGCCCTCCTGATCGGGTCACGGTGAGGGTCCCGGTCCCGTCTGCGTTGGCAACGATCACCAGTTGGAGTGTTCGGTCGCGACTGTCGGTCATGGTGGCTGTGGCGTTTGCGGCCGATCGGACGAGGCTGCCCACCAGCGGATCGTCCAGCCCGGCGGCAAGCGCCGCGACCGGCGCCGGCGTGCCGGCCTGAGCGCCCACGCTCCCGGCGAGGAGATCCGCCGGCGTGCCCGCCGCCTTGGCCCACCCGTGCTCCAGCGGGCCGGCAGCCATCCAGATGACCAGGACGGCAGTCGCCACGCAACAGCCTGCGATCCCCAGGATGCGAAGTGGGAGGAACCGTGGCCCGGCATGCGCGAGGCGCCACACCAGCGAGGCGATCACCGCGACCACGCACACCGCGACGAGAGCGAGCGCCCACCACAGCTTGGTGTCGGTCCCGGTGCCGATGCCGTGGATGACGGCGATCGGCCAGCACGCATACGCGAAGAGGTGAACGAAACGCCAGGACCGCCACCCGAGCCGGTGGCGCATCAGGCTGGTCGCGGTGATGGCGATCAGCAGCTCGAAGGCGACGACTCCGAGCCCGAGCCACAGAGGACGGTACGAGGCGATGAACGGCACGAAGGCGTCGACGAACGTGAGCTTCGCGAACGGATCGATCACGGAGGTGAGGATGTGAATCACCAGGAACACGCCGACCAGGAGCGACAGGTTGCGATGCAGCGACTGGACGACGAACCGTGGCCAGTCGCGCCGGGCCTCACGTGATGAGGTGAGCACGCCGAGCACCACACTTGCGCTCAGCAGGACAAGGGCGGTGTATCCGCTGGCACGCGTCGCGTACCACATCGGTGTTGGGCCGGCCAGTGCCGCTAGCAAATGCAGCGTCCGGTCAGGAGCCGCCGGAGATCGCTATTGGTGCCCCGCCGTATGCGTACTGAGGTTGCTGGATGGGCGTGATCAGCCCGGGCTGCGCGTTGCCGGAGTTATCGGTCGACCCTGGCTGCGCCGCCGATGCGGCCGGCGTGCGGCCGGGGAAGCTCGTGGCCGCCACCAGGGCCAGCACCCCGGTGAAGCCCGTGGCGCCGATTGCCGCGTAGATGGTGAAACGGCGGGCACGAGCCAGACCGAGGTCTCTGCGAAGACGGGCGGAATCCAACTGCGACTGCCGGGCCATGGGGGGAGCTTATCCGGCACCGCCTTGCTGAACGATGAAGGCCGGCCTGCGGGGCGCACACGGACGGCCCGTGTGAAGATGCACGCCACCCAAGTACCCGGCTGAGGACAACGCTGCGATGAGCAGGCAACCCTGGTGGCGCAAACGATTCGCCTTTGCGATCGTCGCGATGGTCATATGCGTTGCGGCGCTGTACCTCTACAGAATCGGGGCGGATCCTCCCGGCCTGTACGCCGACGAGGCGAGCATCGGATACAACGCCTGGACGATTGCCCATTTCGGTACCGACCAATACGGCAATCACTTTCCCCTGTTCTTCGTCGATTTTGGTGACTACAAAGGGCCGGTCGCGACCTATCTCGTGGCGCCGCTCACGTGGATCTTTGCGAATGGCGCCGCGGTGGTGCGCTTGCCGAGCGTGCTCGCGGGAATCGCCATCGCCCTCCTTGCGGGACGGATCGCCTTGGTGCGAACCGGTTCCCGATTTGTCGCCCTCGTATCGATCGCCTTCGCCGCAATCCAGCCCTGGATCTTCCTGCAGAGCCACACGATGCTCGAGGGGAACATCATCATGGTGCTCTGCGTGATGTGCGCCTGCTGGTGCATCGCCGAGGCGAACGTCGATGGGGCGTCGGCGAGGTGGTGGACCGCGGCGGGGGTCGCTCTGGCCCTTGGCGTGTATGCGTACTCCATCGGGCGCCTCCTCGCCGCGCTGGTCGCAGGTGTCAGCGTGTTGAGCTTCGCGAGGATCGGGCGCGACAGGATGCTTCGGTTGCTCTTTCCGATCGCGGTCGCGTACGTGGTCCTGGCGATCTGGTCGTTCGAGAATCCCGGCGCGCTCCTGGCCCGGTTCCAGTCGGTTGGCCTGCTCTCCGACCATCCATCTCTCCTGACCGCCGCGACACGATTCCTGGGCAATTACGGCAGCTATCTCAGTCCTGGCTTCCTGGTGGGGCATGGGGACGGCAACCTGCGACAGACGACGGGATATGGCGGGGTGCTGCTCGACGCAAGCATTCCATTCATGGTCATCGGCGCGATCCGGCTCCTGTCGAGATGGCGCGAACCATACGCGCGCTTCGTCCTGCTCGGTGCAGTGGTCGCCCCGATCCCCGCCGCTCTGACGCTTGTCGCGCCGCACGCGCTGCGTGGCGCGGGGCTCATCCCATTTCTTCTCATGCTGATGGTGGAGGGAATCGCGTGGGTGTGGGCGTGGCTGCAGACGCGGCGTCTCATTGCGGTGGCGCTGGTGACACTATCCGTGGCGAGCGCGACGCCGTACTTTGTCGACTTCTTCACCGCCTACCCGACCCGTGCCGCGAACGCCTTTGAAACCGGCGAGGGCGCGGCGCTGGCGATGGCGTATTCCGACGCGCAGCCTGGAGGACATCAACTCCTCCTGTCCGCGACGCTCAACCAGCCGGCACTCCAGCTCATGTACGCGGTCGCGGCGCCGCCCCCGCAGAGCGAGTTCGTTCGCAGGGCGCGGATCGTGGTGGTCACAACGCTCGAGGAGCTCGATACCGCGAAACCCGGCGACGTGGTGGTCATCGGTCCGCATGAGACGCCTCCATCCGGCGCGAGGCTGCTCTTCGTTGTGGAGGGAGGCCGGATCGTCCAGGCGCCCGCATCGGTATCGAGCGCCGATCTCCTGTGTGTCTATCAGGCGTGATGCGTGCAGGCGTGTATTGCGCACCGAGCTCGTTGACGCGGAACTACCATGATGGTCATGCGAGCCATGGTTCTCGACGCGCCCCGAACCGCCCTGCGTGAAGCATCCGTTCCCACGCCACAGCCGGGCACGGGCGAGGTGCTCGTCAAGATCGGTGCCTGTGCCCTCTGCCGGACGGACCTGCACGTCGTCGACGGCGAGCTCACTCATCCCAAGCTTCCATTGATCCCCGGGCATCAGATCGTCGGCGAGGTCGTCGAGACCGGAAGCGCGGTCGAGTCGATCCGTGCCGGCGATCGCGTCGGCATTCCGTGGCTCGGATGGACGTGTGGCGCGTGCATCTACTGCACGACCGGGCGCGAGAATCTCTGCGACCGAGCCCGGTTCACCGGCTATGACATGGACGGCGGATATGCGGAGTACACGGTGGCCGACGCACGATTCTGCTTTCCCATCGACCGCTCCTATAGCGACATCGAAGCGGCACCGCTGCTCTGTGCCGGGCTGATCGGATACCGGTCGCTCAATGCGGCCGGGGATGGCGTCCGCCTTGGCCTGTATGGCTTTGGCGCGTCGGCGCACATCGTCGCCCAGGTCGCGCGGTACCAGGGACGTCGCGTTTACGCGATGACACGGCCCGGCGATATCGCGAGCCAGGAGTTCGCCATGCGCGTCGGTGCGGTGTGGGCGGGCGGCACCGACGAGGCGCTGCCAGAGGAGCTCGACGCGGCGATCATCTTCGCGCCGGTCGGCGCGCTGGTGCCGGTTGCGCTCGCCGCGGTCGCGAAGGGCGGGACGGTCGTCTGCGCGGGCATCCACATGAGTGACATCCCGTCGTTCTCATACGACCTGCTGTGGGGCGAGCGCACCGTGCGCTCCGTCGCCAACCTCACGCGTCAGGACGGCACCGAGTTCCTCGGGCTGGCGCATCGGATCCCCGTCCGGGCGGAGGTCGAGACCCTGCCGCTCGCGGATGCGAACACGGCGCTGGCCAGGCTCCGCGAGGGGAAGGTGCAGGGCGCTCTCGTGCTCACGATCGCCTGATCGAGCCCGAGCCGCCGGAATGGAAGAGGAGCGCGGCTCGACGCACGTGAAGGACGCGTAGCGGGGGGCAACGGGAGAGCGTTCCGCTGCGCGACCATTCCGGGGTGACCGTGATCGTGAGCGAGACGAGCTTCCCCCGGCAGCAGGCCCGGACGCGCCGTTTCAGCCTCGGAGTTCCCCGGGACTTCGTCGTCTCCCCGGACGGCGGTCGCGTCGTGTTCCTTCGCACGCGCAGCGGCACCGACCGGCGCACCTGTTTGTGGCAGTTCGACGTGCATGCCGGGAGATCGACGATGATGGCGGATCCCGCGACGCTGACGCTCGACGAGGGCGGCGAGGTGCCCGCCGAGGAGCGGATGCGTCGCGAGCGGGCGCGCGAATCGTCCGGCGGCATCGTGCGCTTCTCCACCAACGTCGATGTCACGCGCGCGGCGTTCGATCTTGCGGGAAAGGTATACGTCGCCGACCTCGTCGCCGGTGGAGCGACGGAACTTCCAGCGAAGGGCCGGGCAATCGATCCACGCATCGATCCCACCGGCACGCAGGTCGCGTATGTCGAAGGCGGCGCCCTGCACGTGGTGCGCACCGACGGGGAGTTGGCGCGCGCTCTGCTGCGCCCGGAGAACGACCAGGTCACCTATGGCCTCGCCGAATTCGTGGCCGCCGAGGAGATGGGTCGCCAGACTGGGTACTGGTGGTCGCCCGACGGCTTGCATCTGCTCGTCGCCCGCGTGGACGTTGCCCGCCTCCGTCGCTGGTACATCTCGGATCCGTCCAATCCCGCAACGCCTCCGGTCTCGGTCGCGTATCCGGCGGCGGGAACCGACAATGCCGAGGTCACGCTCCATCTCGTCGATGTCGACGGCTCGGCGACCGTGGACGTGCGGTGGGACCGGGCCGGCTTCGAGTACGTGACCGCGGTTGACTGGTCCGAGCACGGGTTGCTGGTCGTGGTGCAGAGCCGCGATCAGCGCACCATGCGGATCCTCGAGGTCGACCCGTCAACTGGCGAGACCTCGGTGTTGCGCGAGGACACGGACGACTCCTGGGTCGATATCGTCGCCGGCGTGCCGCAGCGGCTCCCCGACGGGTCGCTCGTCTGGACGGTTGATCGCGATGGCGCCAAGCGACTGGTGATCGGCGACACGATGGTGACCAGCTCGAATCTCGAGGTGCACGACGTCGTCGACGTCGATCGCGACGTGGTGGTGTTCCGAGCTTCGCCGACCCCGACCGAGGTTGGCGTGTACACCTGGTCGCGCGCCGATGGCGTCGTCGAGGTGAGACCGCAGGGCGTCGCTCCCGGCGTCTGGCGAGCGCGTCGAGCAGGCGGCACGACGGTGATCGCGTCCCGCGACCTCGAACGTCCAGGCGTGCGTGTGTCGGTCCACCGCGACGGCCTGCCCGCAGGAGACATCGAGTCGTTCGCTGAGACCCCGGCGATCACGCTCAACGTGCGCCTGGTGACAGTCGGCAAACGCAACCTCCACACCGCACTCGTGTTGCCGGTCGGGCACGAACCGGGAAGCGGAAAGCTGCCCGTGTTGCTCGACCCGTACGGCGGACCGGGCATGCAGAAGACGGTTGCGTCAGCGAGCATGTACCTCACGTCGCAATGGTTCGCGGACCAGGGGTTCGCGGTGCTCGTCATCGATGGCAGAGGGACACCCGGAGGCGGACCCGAGTGGGCGCGGTCAATCCGCGGCGACCTGGCGGGCCCTGCGCTCGAGGATCAGGTTGACGGTCTATGGGCCGCCGCGTCGGAGTGGCCGGACCTCGATCTTTCGCGAGTCGCCATCAGGGGCTGGTCGTACGGCGGATTCCTCGCCGCCCTCGCAGTCCTGCGGCGCCCCGACGTCTTTCACGTCGCGATCGCGGGCGCACCGGTGACCGACATGCGCCTGTACGACACCCACTACACGGAGCGCTACCTCGGCGACCCCAATCGCGAGCCCGGCAACTACGAGACGACGTCGCTGATCCCCGACGCTGCACGTCTCAGCCGCCCGCTCATGCTCATCCACGGGCTGAGCGACGACAACGTCGTCGTCGCGCACACGCTGCGGCTCTCCGGCGCGCTGCTCACTGCCGGTCGCGAGCACGCGGTGCTCCCGATCACCGGCGCGACACACATGGCGAACGACGAGGCGGTCGCGGAAAATCTCCTCCTTCTGGAGCTCGCGTTCATCCGCCGGGCGTTCGCCGGCATGAGCAACGACTGAGGGTCACGGGACGGCGATCATGGCGATCGCAACCACCGCAACGTCCGGCGCTGAGGAACTGCAGCGGCGTCATGCGTTCGTGGGTGAAGAGGCGATCGCAGACCCGCTGAACGCCGGGTAGAAGGACGTGAGAAGTCGCCGTGACCGACAGCAAACCCGTATGGGTGGCGTACAGATAGAGCATGAGGAAGCAGCACGAAGGCGAGCGGGACCGTAACCAGGCCGACCGACCGTTCGCCGCGCGGCGGCGATCAGGCGATCGCGTCCTCGGTGACCATGCTCACGAGCGAGAGCTTGACCTGGTCGCGACCGCCGCGCTTGGCCTGGTACATGGCAATGTCGGCCGCTCGGATCAGATCCTCGAGACGCCCTCCCTGCTCGGGGAAGCTGGCGATGCCGATCGACGCGGTCACGCGCTCGATGCCGCTGCACGCCGGCGGGATCGGGACGTTGCGGAGCGCACGGCGGAGGTCGGCCGCGACGCGAGCGGCACCCGATGACTCGGCGTCGCGGAGCACCAGGATGAATTCCTCACCACCGAGGCGGACCGCGGCGTCGCCGGCGCGTGTGATGCGCCGCAGCTCGGCAGCGACGCGCTGCAGCACCGCATCCCCGGCGGCATGCCCTCCGCTGTCGTTGATCGACTTGAAGTGGTCGAGATCGACGAGCACGACGCTCAGTGGCATCCCCCGCCGCCGGCAGTCGGCGATCTCGAGCTCGCCCGCCTCGCGCAGCCAGCGGCTGTTGTAGAGACCTGTGAGGCCGTCGGTCATGGCGCGACGGGCGAGCTCCTGGTACAGCTGCGCGTTGTGCCATGCCATCGCGGCGGTGTGGCCGAAGAGCGTCGCGGTCTCCAGGTCCTCGTCGGTGAACCGGTTGAGGCCCATACGCCTGCAGTTGAGCATGCCGAGCTTGTGGTCGCCGGCCATCAGCGGGATGAGCAGCAGCGACTCGTGCTCGAACGGCGTGTTGGGCACCGCGGCCGCCGCCGGGTGCGCACCCGCATTGCCGAGATTCTGCGGCGTCCCGAGGGCGAACGCCCACCCGTTGACCCCGACCGACAGCGAGAACACATCGGCCATGATCTCGGCCGCCTGACGCCCGGTCGCAAAGGCCGCGACGAAGCGATGGTGGTTGTGATCCGCCTCGTAGATCGAGAGGTCGTCCACCGGGACGACGCGCTGCAACTGCTCGGCAATGGCGGCGAGGATGCGCTGCGGATCGTGCTCCGCCTGCAATGCGAGGGCCGCGCGACTCAGTGCGTGCGGCAGGCTCTCCGGAGCCGGAAGCGCAGGATGCGGTTTGCGACGCGGCGGCTCGTGGCTGGGAGCGGCCGGCTCGACCGACGCGGGGAAGGATTCGACCCGCCGGGTGGTGAACCACGCCGGCTGGACGAGGGTGGCGCCGTGCACTGACGGTTCGCCGAGGATCACGGGCTCGCTGAGCACGTTGCCCTGCCCGAATTGCACGCCCAGGTCCATGAGGCTCGTCAGGTCCGCCTCGGTCTCGATGCCCTCGGCGATGATCCGCGCGTTGATGTGCGTGCCGAACGAGAGCATCGAGACGACGAGCGCGCGTCGCGAATCACTCGAGTGCACCCCGCGAATCAGGTCGCGGTCGATCTTGATGAAGTCGGGTCGGACCTCGGCGATCACGAGCATGCTCGCGTGTCCCGCACCGGCATCGTCGATCGCGATCCGGAAACCGCGAGAGCGCAGATCGGCCACGACGCGGCGGAGCCGTGCGACGTTGGGCACCGGCACGCGCTCGCTGATCTCGAGCACGACCTGCTCGGGAGGTACCCGGGCGTCATCGGCGAACTCCGCCAGGCGCCGTGCTGCGTTGGGCTGAGCCAGCGTCGGCAGCATCACGTTGAGGAACAGAGTTGCGGGAAGGGTGTGCGCGCTGCCGGCGAGCCCCGCGCGGATGCAGGCCTCGTCGAGCTCCTTCTCCATCGACTGGCCGGCCGCGTCGAACAGTGCGCTGGGCACCTGCGGTCCGGCGCCGGGGTTGATGCGGCACAACGATTCGTAGCCCAGGGTGACGCCATCGAGCAATCGGACGATCGGCTGCATCGCCGGGCGAATCCCCCCGGACTCGATGAGCCCGCGGATGAGCTCGGGCGTGGATCCATCCTCGTCGCCGCGCGACGGCAGCGGCACGCTCGTGCCGCCGAGGCGCCACCAGGCGGATCCGAGCTGGGCGGCAACCACCTGCAGGAACGGCAGCGTGTCGAGCCCGCTGACGCCGCCACGCCAGGTGACGAGGACCGCAAGGAGGTCGTCGCCGCGCTCCACCGGGACGGCGACGAACGGACCTGAGCCGATCTCATCGCGCAGTGCGACGCGCTCGCTGGCGGAGAGGTGGGGAACCAGGCTCATGAGTGACGTGGCGAGGTCGAGGGTGGTCGCCGGCGAGCGCCGCGTGGCCGCCGCATGGACGCACGGGATCGCGTTGGTGCGGAGATGGAGGCTGGTCAGCTCCCGGCCGAGGATGGTCTCGACCCGCGCGAGCAACTCGGTCTCGACCTTGTCCCCGAGGAGCCTGACGCGGTCACCCTCGAGCTCCGCGAGGTAGCTCCTGAAGCCGAGGTTGCGAAGGCACCCGCCAGCGAGCTCGAGCAGCTCCTCTCGCGTCTCAGCGCGCGCCACGCTGCGGCTCAGCTGCGAGAGCGTGCGCACCGCGCGCCGCGACGAGTAGGCCGGAAGCTTCTCGGACTGCATCCCGTCGAGGATCGGCTGCACCGTCAGCGGACCTGATGACAAGCATGTCGCAGGGCGACATCAATAGGCGTGCCGTCGGTGTGGGATCTGGGATGTGCGACCGCCGCCAGGAATATCCGCGACCCGCGTCACCACCCCGTCACCGTTTGGGGTGGGGCTACGTCGCAGTGGTCTTAAGACAATCTCCATATCGTCAAAGGGGGCACCGTCCCGAGGAGGATTGTCATGGGCAGGCTGAGCCGTTGGATCAGGCTGGGGGTCGTCGTCATCGTCGCGAGTTCTTGCGTTGGGGACCGCGACCGTCGCAGCGTCGGCGTCGACGTTCAACGAAGGGCCGTCACCGCAGCTGCACGTCCATTAGGACGAGTTCGAATGGAGGGGGTGCGCCGCTGAGCCGCGAGCGCCCCGGGTAGGTCGGAGCGAGGTGTGGACGCCGAGCGCGCTGGGTGCCGGCGTCCCGCTCCTCCGTTGGATGGGAACCGTGATGTGAGTTGGGGCACGGGCGACACAGATTCGTCTGACGCTCGGTGCCAAGGTGTGACGTGGACTACGGGGGAACGGTGCCGAGCAGAGAATCAATGTGGGGGACAGCGTGAAATCCGCAGTCATGAGCGATGTTTCCAAGAGCCGTTCCGCGAAGGGGGCACGGCCGGGGGTGGCGCTCCAGCCGGTGATCGACCTCATCGACCGAGTCGATCTGGGCTATGAGGCGTTGCCGCGCCCGGCCGATGTCGCGCCGCGCACGCTCATCTCGTCAGCGCTGGCGCTCGCTCAGCACACCGGCCCGGCCGTTCTGCTCGTGTCCCTGCACCGCGACCTGCTCGCCGCAGACGATTTCGACGTGGCGACCGAGGCACGGCGCCATGCGGTGAATCCGAGCGAGGTCGCGTGGATGGTCCAGAGCGAGATCGAGGCCGACCTCGACGATGTCGGGCTCCGGCGTCTCCTCGAGCTTCGCGATCTCGGCTTCCTGCTCGCCGTCGACGGGGTGCTTTCGCCCTCTCTCGATCGCCGCCTCATCGCGGATCTTCGCCCCGACTTCGTCTTTCTCGATCCGACCGTTGCAGCTCACCTCGACGAGAGCGAGGTCGCCAAGGCCCATCTCGCGGCTGCAGTCGTCTACGTTGCCCGCCTCGGTGGACGGATTGTCGCTCGCGGCATCGACACCAAGGCGATCGCCTCCGCGGTGGCGGACGTTGGTGTCCAGTACGGCGTCGGGCCGCACCTCGCGCATCCCCTGGTCGTGGAGGCGGGGATGGCCGAGCCCGCGGACGAGGTGGTTCCCGTGGCCTGGTTCCAGCGCCGGGAGGTCCGCGTCCTGAGCGAGCGCGGCGACACCCTGAGCGCGCCGATAGAGATCGACTCCGCTGCCGGTCGCCGGCACCGTCGCGCTGGACGACCGCGGCTTCGCCCGCTTCCTCGTGGACGCGGCCCGAACGCTGCAGGCCGAGCATGACCCCGAGCGAATCCTCGAGATCGCCGCCGAACGGATCGGCCAGATGATGCCCTTCGACCGGCTCGCGATCTTCGAGGCGGACTGGGAGCGACATCGCTTCCGGCCGCGCGTGCTCGCCGGGCCGGGCACCGAGGGCTTTCTCGCGATGGAGGTGTCGCTCAACGAGGGCATCACCGGCTGGGCCTTCGGGCGTGGCCAGCCATACCGCTGCGCCGACACCAACTCGCACCCGGCGGCATCGACCATCCCGGGAACGGCGCGTGAGCCGGAGTCGCTGCTCGCGATTCCGCTGATCGCGGGCGACCAGCGCATCGGGATCCTCGACGTCTGGCGCGACGGCCTCGATGCCTTCACGGAGGAGGACCTCGAACGCTGTGCCCTCCTCGGCTTCGTCACCGCGGCTGCGTGGGGGAATGCGCAGATGTATGGCGAGCTGGAGCGGCGCGCGCTCACCGATGCCCTCACCGGGCTGTTCAACATCCGGTGGTGGCGCGACATGGGTCCACGCGTCATGGCCCAGAGCCTGCGCACCGGGGCGGGCGTCGGCATCCTGCTCATGGATCTGGACCACTTCAAGCAGGTCAACGACAGCGCGGGTCACGCCGCCGGCAACTCGGTGTTGCGCGCGGTTGCGCGGGCGCTGCGTCGCGTGGTCCGGGACAGCGACTACGCGGTTCGGTATGGCGGTGAGGAATTCCTCGTGGTGCTCACCAATTCGACAGTCGAAGGCGCCATGCGCGTCGCCCAGGCCCTGCAGGCGGCGATGGCCGAGCTTCGGGCGCCGATCTCCGCGATCGAGCGGATCACGGCGTCCATCGGCGTTGCCGTGTTCCCCGACCACGGCCATGAGCTCGACGACGTCGTGGCCGCTGCCGACCTGGCGATGTACCAGGCCAAGCGCGAGGGGCGGGATCGCATTGCCGTTGCGCCAATATCGCTGCGCGAACTGTCGGGCGACGATCCGTCAGACGACCGGCTTTCCTGAGGGAGCAAGTCCGAGGGCGTCACTCAGCTTGACGCGGCCACCCATACGCATCACCGAGTTGCGATAGATGCGTCCGGCGGCGAGCGCGAAACCAGAGATCGTCGCGATCACCAGGACCACACTGATCACGACCTGCCAGAACGGCGCCACCCCGGCCGCGATACGCACCGGCATGATCACTGGGGAGAATACGGGTATGAAGGAGAGGACCGTGGTCCCGGTGCTCCCGGGATCAGGCGCGGCGACGGTGAGCGCGAGGATCCACGCGGCGACCAGCACGAAGATCACCGGCAGCGCGACGATGGTCATGTCCTCCTGGCGTGACACCATCGAGCCGGCGGCTGCGAACAGCAGCGCGTAAAGCAGATAGCCCAGGACGAACCACACCACGCCGCTGATCACCACGTCGATACCGAGTGTCGGGATCGACACCAGCTTGGTGGCACTTGCGAGCACCAGGGCGACACCGGCGACGATCACGACTTGCACCAGCGCAACGAGGCCGATGCCCGTGATCTTGCCCAGCATCAGCTGCCATGGTCGCACCGTCGCGAGCAGGATCTCGACGATACGGTTCGACTTCTCTTCGATCACTCCTTGCGCGACGAACTGACCGTACATGATCAGGGTGATATACAGCGTTCCCGCAACGAAGAGGCCGATGACGATCTGCTCCTCCTGCGCTGCATTGAGGAGCGACGCCTCGTTGACGCGCACCGAGAAGTCCAGCCGGCCCAAGACGTCACTCGGGGGAAGGCCATGCTGCGTCAGATATTCGGTCAGCACCTGCTGTCGTGCCTGGTCGTTGAGCGCCGTCTGCAGAGTCGGATCGACCGCCGACTGGACAGTCACGGTCGTACCGGCTCCGGATCCGCTGACCAGGGCGCTGAGCGTGCCACTCTCGACATCCGCTTTTCCGGCCGCAAACGAGGTGTAGGGGTGGACCGTGATGGTCTCGCCGCTCGCAGCCGCCTCGGCGCGCACAGGCGCCGAGAGCGACTGCGCTGCTCCGACGAAACCAACATCGAGTGACGTCGCCGTCGTTTTGTTGAACACGTATGCCTGCAGCAGGATGTAACCGCCGATCGCGATGACCGTCAGCACGGTCGCGATCGCAAAGACCCGAGATCGAATGCGGGTCATGAACTCGCGCGCCGCGATCACGCGGATCAACGTCTGACTATTCACTGGTCGCCTTCCCACTCATGACATCCCGGAACAACTGGGTCAACGCTTGCCGATCACGCCGGAACTCGTGGACGGGGCCCGTGGCGAGCGCGGCGCGAAGCACTGCCTGGTCGTCTGCGCCGTCCTCGAATTGGAGCAACCAGCGAGAGCCGTCGTGCTCGATCAACGTCGTCCCGGGGACGGTGCCGTACCAACCGGTACCGGCGCGGGGTGCGTCGACCCAGAAGCGCACTGGTCCGCGCTCGGTAAGCTCCTCGACGCTCCCCATGGCAATCATCTGTCCGTGGTTGATGATCCCCACGCGGTCACAAACACGTTCGACGATGTCCAGCTGGTGGCTCGAAAGCACGACTGGTTTTCCCGCATCGGCTTCCGACCGCAGGATGTCGGTCATGGAATCGACGGCCACCGGGTCGAGACCTGCGAACGGCTCGTCGAGGACGAGCAGATCTGGCGAGAATACCAGCGCCGCGGCAAGCTGTACACGTTGCTGGTTGCCGTGGCTGAGGCTCTGGAGCTGGCTCTTTGCGCGATCGGCGAGGCCGAGCCGTTCGAGCAATGTGGTGGACGCCTCTCGCGCGGCTTTGCGTTTGAGCCCGTGCAGACGCGCGAAGTATTCGAGTTGCGCGATCACCGACATCTTCGGATACAGCCCGCGATCCTCCGGGATGTAACCGATGCGCCGCCGGGCGGTGAACGTGATCGGCGAGCCGTCCCAGATCACGCTCCCGGAATCGGCCTCGACGACACCGAGCACCACCCGCATCGTGGTGGTCTTGCCGGCGCCGTTTGCGCCAACGAACCCGAAGATCTCCCCCGGTCTGACAACGAAGCTGAGGTCGTGGAGCGCCTCGAGCGATCCGAATCGCTTGGTGAGGTGGTTAAGCTCCAGCATCGTGTTGGATCTCCGCCGATTCGGTGTGGCCGAAGGTCGGACCATGCTACGCAAGGTCCCCGAGGTCACGTCCGGGTTCTGGATCGCCAAGGTGCTGACCACGGGCCAGGGCGAGGCGGCGTCGGACACGCTCGTGCATCAGCTGCCGCCGGTGGTGGCGGTGGCGCTCGGCTTCGTCGGGCTCGTCATCGCGCTCGCGCTGCAATTTGCGGCGCCACGATATCGCCCATGGATCTACTGGTTCGCGGTGGACATGGTGGCGGTCTTCGGGACCATGGCGGCCGACGTGCTCCACATCCAGCTGGGGATTCCCTACCTGGTGTCGACCATCCTCTTCGCGGTGGTGCTCGCGACCGTCTTCGCGGTCTGGTATTCCACCGAGCACACGCTGTCGATCCACACCATCAACACGCTGCGACGAGAGGTCTTCTACTGGATAACGGTCCTGGCGACCTTCGCGCTGGGAACCGCAGCAGGAGACATGACGGCGACCACCTTCCACCTCGGCTACTTCGTCTCCGGCGTGTTCTTCACGGTTCTGATCGCCGTTCCCGCCGTCGCCCACCGCTGGTTCGGCCTGAACGCGATCTTCGCGTTCTGGTTCGCCTACATCATCACCCGGCCGCTCGGTGCGTCCTATGCGGACTGGCTCGGTGTCTCCCATGCCCGGGGCGGCCTGAACTGGGGCTCGGGGAGCGTCAGCGTGGGTATGACCCTGCTCATCGTGATCGCGATCGCGTTGCTGGCGAGGACCCGGCAAGATGCACCGGACGATGAGCCCTGAGCCCGTCGGTCAGAAACCCGGGAATATGCTCCGCAGCGTCTCCAGGTCGACCCCGTCGGCCTCCACGGTCGCCGGCGTGTGCTGGGGGTCCAGCCTGCCGTAGACGAGCCGGACCAGGGCTGCTGCCGGCATCCGCACCGTCGCCGTCGCGGGCGCCATGCCGGTGCCGGCAGGACTGAGGCTCACGGCATCCGACACCGACAGCCGGAACGCTCGCTCGGGGTCGGTGGTCGTGATGTCGACCTCGAGCGGCCCACCCTGTGTCTTCCCGGAGCGACGGGCGGCGGGGTCGAGCCAGTCGACCATCCAGGCGACGGCGTCGCCGGCGACCTCCGCATCCGGGTCGCGGATGACGATGACGTCCCAGGTGTGGATCGCATGCTCTGACAAGCGCATCCCCAGCAAACGGGCTGCATCCGCCGGGCTTCCGAACAGGTTCATCCGCATTGCGTCGAGTTGATCAGCGGGAATTGCCGCAACGCGGTCCAAGAACGCCTCGTCGGCGATGAGGCTGTTGCGCGCCTGGTCCGTCGGGCTCATCGCATTCCAGTTGTCCCAGATACGCGAGAACTCCTCGCGACCGGGTGGCTCGGAGCCGGCGAGACCTGCCTCGAGCAGGAGCCCGAAGGTCTGCGCGCCGCTGCCGATATGCGACAGCACCTGCGCGGTCGACCAGTCCGTGCAGTACGACGGCCCCGCGATCTCTGTGTCCGTCAGCGTGCGCGTCGCCTCCTCGAGGCGGCGGTGCGATGACCGCATTGCAGTCTGCAATTCCGTCGTGTCACTCATGGTTTTCATCCTTTAGGCTCAATTGCAGGCTCAATTGCTCAGCGGGCTGACGTCGTCTGGAGCGGTGGGGTCGGTTCGGGCGCCGGCGGCGTCACGGCGGGAGTGAGCGCCGGTTCGCCCTGTCGCCACAGGGCGGACGGCCACCAGTTGCGCCGTCCCAGCAGCACCACGATCGCGGGAACCAGGATGGTGCGCACCACGAAGGTGTCCATCACCACGCCGAAGGCCACGCCGTAGCCGATCTGCTGAATCTGGGATCCGCCGGACGCGCCGCCGCCGGCGAACGCGAGCACCGCGAACGTGCCGCCGAGGATGAGCCCCGCGGTCGTGACCGTGGTCCCGGTGGCGCCGATCGCCTTGCGCACCGCATCCCCGGTCGGAAGGTGATGCGACTCCTCGCGTATTCGTGTCATGACGAGCACGTTGTAGTCGGATCCCAAGGCCATGAGGAACACGAACATGAGGAACGGCAGCACGAAGTTGATACCGCTCTGACCGCCGAGGTGGACGAAGATCAACGCGGTGAAGTCCGAGCGCCGCGAGATACGAGAGCAGGACGCTCGTGACCAGGTACAGCGGCGCGAGCAGGCTGCGCATCACGATCGCGAGCAGGATGGCGATCAGCACCGCGACAACCGGAATGATGTGCCAGAGATCGGACGAGGACAGCTGGTTGACGTCGTACGCGAAGGGCTGGATGCCGAACACGCCCTGCGCCACGGTGTGCACCGCCGCGCCGCTGGTGTCGGCGAGCGTGCGGAGCGCGGGGATTGCCTTGATCGGTGCTGCGGCGCCGCCCGGTTCGACACCGATGTACTGGACGGTGCGACCGTCCGGACTGACGAAACGTGCAAGCGCCGCGGCGGCGAGCGCGCTGCCGTGAGTGTGGATCGCAACCAGCTGCGCGGGCGTCAGTGCCTGACCGGAGAAGGTGAGCGGTCCCTCGACGGTGGCAAAACCTCCGCCGGACTGCAGCGCCGTCTGGATCGTCTGCAGATCGTCGGCGTGCGACCAGATCGGGGTGTTGAATTTGTACAGGAACTCCGTCGCGTTCAGGTTCGCGCTGCCGTAGTGCTGCGAGATGAGGGTGTCACCCGCAGCCGAGTCGGTGCCGGTCGGAGCCGACTGGTCGGCGAACCCTGCTGTGGTGGTGCCGAGCTGTCCGAAGGCGATTGCTCCAAAGATGATCGCGCCGACGACCGCGACCGGCATCGGACGGCGAACCACGAACGCGGCGATGCGGCCGTAGATGTTTGCGCGCGGGTTCTCGTCGAGCCGGGCACGTGACGGCCAGAAGACTGCGCGTCCGAATATCGCGAGCAGGGCGGGAAGGAGTGTTAGGCCCGCTATCAGCATCAATGCGATCCCGATGGCGAGCGCGGGACCGAGCGCCTGGTAGAAGCTGAACTGCGCGATGATGAGCGACATCAGCGCGGCCATCACGATGAGCGCGCTGAACGTGATCGACTCACCGACTGTCGCCACCGCGCGGCGTACGGCGTCCTTGGGCTCCAGGCCTCCGCGCAGTTCCTCGCGCACGCGGAAGACGAGGAAGAGGCCGTAGTCGGTTCCCGCGCCGAGCACGAGGACGATGAGGATGAACTGCGTGATCGCGGACACCTGCACCCCAAGGTGGGTTGCGCCGGCGATGACCGGGCTGGCCAGGGCAAGCACCAGCGCCGCGGGCAGAAGGGTGATCAGCGGCGCGAGCAACGCTCGAAACGCGATCAGCAGCAGGGCGATGATGAACAGCAGCGAAAATTGCTGCACCGATCCCTGCGAGCTCTTCGACTGACTTCTGCTGATCCACGAATCCCGGGATCGTTCCGGTGAGGTGCACCTCGAGACCTGACGCGTCGCTGGGAAAGGTCGCGCGGATGGCTTTGACCAGGGCGATGGCATCGGCTCCCGCGCTGAAGGGCGGCAGGTCGGTGACCACCTGTGCCTGCTCCGCATGCTTGTCGGGGGACAGCCCGAAGTCCTGCACGTGGGTCACGCCGGAGAGGCCCCGGATCCGCCCTTCGAGTGTGCTGATCGCCTGCAGGTCCGACGGGGTGAGGACGCCGGTCTCGCGCGCCGCGACCAGCGTTGCGATCCCGTGCTTCGAGGTCTGGAACGGCTGCGCGAGGTTCTCGGCCTGCACCGACGGCGAGCTGGCGGGGAGAAAGCTGCTCTGCGAATCCTTGGCGACGTCGGAGAGGCCGGGGAAAGCCTTGACCGAGACGATGGTGATCAAGACCCATCCGATCACGATCGGCCAGCGAAATCGAACCGAGAAATTCCCGATGGACGCGAACCAGCGGCTGGTCATGCGCTCAACCGGAGGTCGCGGACTGGGCCTTCGGGCATCGGATCGAGTATGGGTGCACGGCGTTCCTTCATGCCCCGGATAGTACACGCCATGAAGTGTTTAGCGATTTCTTAATCTCTTTGCCAACTATCACGAGTCAAAGCCGAGACCGGCGGTGTCGAGCGCCTTGAGCCAGAGATTGCGACGGCCCCGGTTCCGGTCGGCCCGGTCCAGCGACCATCGCGTCAGCTGGACCACACCGTAGCGAAGTGGCTCGGGAGGGAAGGGCAGGGGACGTGTGCGAACCATGCGCAACGCGGTGCGCTGGGTGCGCCGTCCCTCGAGCAGATCGAGCATCACCTGGGCGCCGAAGCGCGACGCCCCGACTCCGAGCCCGGTGTATCCGAGGGCATAGGCGACGCGCCCCTCGTGGCTGGTCCCCCAGAAGGCGCAGAAGCGGCTACACGTGTCGATCGCGCCGCCCCACCGATGCGTGAACCGCACGCCGAGCAGCTGCGGGAACGTGGCGAAGAAGTGGCGTGCAAGCTTGTCGAAGGTGGCGACGCGCTGCTCGAGGTCGGCGTCGACGCGGTTCCCGAAATGGTAGATGGCGTCGTAGCCGCCCCAGAGGATGCGCGAGTTGGCGGTGAGACGGTAGTAGTGAAATTGATTGCCGCTGTCGCCGATGCCCTGACGATGCGTCCAGCCGATCGCCGCCAGCTGCGCGGCCGACAGGGGTTCGGTGACGAGCACGTAGTCGTAGACCGGGAGGATGAATGGACGAAGGCGTGCCAGCAGCGGACGATCCGCATTGGTCGCCAGCGCGACGCGGCGCGCGGAGACGCTCCCCTGCGCTGTGGTCAGCCGGATCCGCTCCTTCTCGGCATGCAGCCCCACCACCGCGCTGTTCTCGTGGAGTCGCACGCCGGCATCAAGACATGCGCGGCGCAACCCCCACGCCAGCCGCGCCGGGTTGACGATGGCGGTGCGATCGTGGATCCACAAACCACCGTCGTAAGCGGGTGACACCACTTCGGCGCGCATGCGATCGCGGTCCAGGACGTCGACGCGGTAGCCGTGCGCACGCATCGCGCCTGCCATCTCGACCAACTCGGCGTACTGCCAGGGCGCAGTCGCAGCGTCGATCATCCCGGTGCGCTCGAAGTTGCAGTCGATCCCCTGGTCGCGAATGGTCGACTCGATGGCGTCGAGGTTCTCGAGACCGAGCCGCTCGAGGCTGTCGAGCTCGTCCCCGAACCTGCTGGCACCATTCGCAAAACCGTGCGTGAGGCTCGCGTCGCAGAAGCCGCCATTGCGACCCGACGCCGCGCCGGCGGAGCGTCGCGCCTCGAGCACCACGACGTCGAGGCCGGGGTTGCGCTCTCGGGCGAGCAGTGCCGACCACAGGCCGGTGAAACCGGCACCGACGATGGCGAGGTCACACCGGGTGTTGCCCTCGAGGCTCGGTTCCGGGTGCGGTGCCTGCGGATCGTCGAGCCAGAAGACGGCCGGCGCTGCATCGCGAAGCGCGGGATGCTGCGGCGACTCAGTCACGGAGCGCATCTTCCCAGAGCACGGCCCCCGGGACGATCAGACGTGCCGCGCGCAGATCTGCAGCCCGGCTATCCGGTGGTGGTGGCCGCCAGCGCAGAGTTCTTGACCACGATCACCGCCAGGCCGTCGTCGTAGACCTTGGTCCACTGCGGGTCGACCTCGAGCGCGAGCACCGCCGGCGCGCCTGGGACGTCGATGACGTAGTCGATGTTCCACTCGGCGAAGATCTGCTGCCAATCGGGGTTGCCGGTCTCGACGTCACTCACCTGCTGCATGACCCTGTTGCCGAGCAACGTCGCCTCGCCGAACGAGAAGACACGCCGATTACGTTCTGGAAAGAAGCGGTAGATCATGTATCCGCCCCAGCCGTACTGATTGAACATGTGGGTTCCCACGTTGGGATGCGCCGCGAGCCAGTCCGATGCGCCCACCGGGAAGTTCGCCGCCGTGGCGCCCGTTTGATTGGACAGCGTCGAGTGGACGAAGTACGCGGTACCGGCGATGGCGACGATCAGCACAGCGGCCGCGCCGGCAAGCATGTCCTTGGCGCGCGGGACCATCCACGTGCGGACGCGGCCAGCCAGCGCGAGACGCTCCCACCCGGACGAGAAGGACCATATGAGCAATGGCGCTTCCGCTGCCACGAACAGTGCCGAGTGGCGTACCGCGGAGAGCGCCAGGTACGTCACCACCGCGGTCAGGCACACCTCCCACAAGGATGGGCGGCGCAGGACGAATGCGACCGGAAGGAGGAGCAGCATCAGCTCGAATCCGCGTTCCGAGAGGACGTGGAAGTTCGGCGATTGCCATTCGGCGATGAAGTTCTGCTGAATGCCGGAGAACTGTGGCTGGATCACGTAGCCGTAGAGATGGATGCCGTTGGGATTGATGACCGCCGCCACGACGCAGGCGACGAACACCAGCACGAGGTTGCGCGTGCGGCGTTTGTGGACGTCGCCGTCGACGCGCCGTGCCCAGTGCACCGCCTCGACGAATGCCGCAACACCCACCGGGACGAGGCCGAAGAGGAATCCACCGTGCAGGTTGGCCCAGGCGACCATCACCAGCGGCAGCCAGTAGATGGCGCGCGACCTGCCGCGGAGATAGCGATCGAGCCAGAGCAGCTCGAGGCAGGTGAGCGTGAACGTGATCATCTGCGGACGTGGTCCCCAGACCAGTACCCCGCCGAGTGCGGCGATGCCGATCGCGATCGCGGCGATCACCTTGTTGTTCCCATCGAGTTGGACGCGACGCCACATGAGCAGGAACCCGACGAACGTGACCGCGCCGAAGGCGAGTGATACCAGCGCAAGACCCCCGACCTTGTAGACGAGGTAGGCGATGATCTCGGTCGTGTACTCCGGGTCGATCCATTGCTTGCCGGCGACCGTGAACGTGAACAGATCGTGGGAGACAACCTGGTGGTGATCGACCATCCACTGGCCGGTGATGAGGTGCCAGAACACGTCCGGATCGCCACCTCGTCGCACCAGCACGCACAGGATCACCACGAACGCGGCGACCACGAGCAGCTGTCCGGGCGTGACGCGGCGCAGGCGACCACGCAGGGCTTCGGACATCACGCGGAAGGGTACACACGGGGGAATCCCCCGTGAGCACCCGATCTTTTGCGACACCGGGGAACTCCGACCGCCTGTCACAAATCCGGGGGTCGCGGTGCTTCATGTGATGTGGTCGACTCCTCCGCCCTCCAAACCGCCGGACGTCACCTCGTGACGGGAATTCCCCGTCCGGCCCCCGAGGTGGGCGTGCGGCCGACGAGCTTCGATCGGCTCTTCGAGGAGGAGTACGCCAGGGTCGCGGCGATCGCGAGGCGCGTGCTCGGCGATCCGGCGGCGGCCGAGGACGTCGCCCAGGAGGTTTTTCTGGATCTCCATCGGCGGTTCGGCGACAACCCCGGCGCCAAGGCGCCAGCCTGGGCGCGAACCGCGGCCGCACACACCGCGTTGAACGTGATCCGGAGCAACCGGCGGCGGGCGGGGCGTGAAGAGCGCTACGCCACCGACCCGAGCGTGACACACGATCCCGAGGCGGCAGTGGAAGCTGCCGAGACCGGCCGGGCCGTCCGTGCGGCCCTGGCCCGAATGCCGAAGCGTCAGGCCACCGTGCTGGCGCTCCGCTATAGCGGCTTGAGCTACGCCGAGATGGCGTCGGCGCTGGGCATCGGAGTGAATGCGGTGGGAACGAGACTGCGGCGCGCCGAGGCGCGCCTGCGCAAGGAGGTTGGCGATGCATCCATCTGACGGCACGCTCCGCCGCTCACTCGACGAACCGGTGGCTGTGGAGGCTGCCAGCCGAGCCCACGTGGCCACGTGCGCTCGCTGCGCCGAGCGGGTCCAGCACATGAGCGCTGACGCTGCTGCGGTGCGGACCATGCTCGCATCGCCGGAAGCGTTCGTCGATGTGACCGCTTCACGTGCCCGGCTGGCGCGTGCCGAAGCCGGCATCGACACCGCGCCGGGCTTCCAGCGTCCTGCTCGAGGCCGCTGGTCCAGCAACAGTCGAGCCGGCCGCGTCATGGCCGGGGTCGCCATTGCGGCCGCGGCCAGCGTGGTCCTCGTCGCCACGGGTACCGCCCAGGACTTCCTCAGCATCTTCCAGCCGTCTCAGCTCAAGGCGGTCCCGGTGACCGCCGCGGACGTCCGTTCGCTCGCCGGCCTCACCAGCTACGGGACCGTCACCGGCGGATCCTCGATCAACTTCCAGCCGGAGCCGGATGCCGCCGCGGCCGCGGCCGCTGCCGGTCTCGCGGTGCCCGCGGTGGCCGCGCTCCCGGCCGGGACCACGGCGGCGCCGAATTACGCCGTCGTCTCCGGTGGCGTCGTGACCTTCAGGTTCGATGCGGCGCTCGCGCGCGCGGCCGCGGCCGGGGCGGGCGGTCACCTCCCCGCACTGCCGGCAGGCCTCGAGGGCAGCACGCTCTCGGTCTCGATTCAGCCCGCTGTCGTGGTCTCGTACGGCGTCGACCCGGCGACGTTGCTGCACGGCGGCGGCGGCTCCGTGCCCTCCGGGCCCGCGTTCATCGTGGTCTCGACCCGCACCCCGACGGTCACCTCGACAGGCGTGACCGCACGCCAGCTCGAGGACTACCTGCTCTCGGTGCCCGGCATCTCGCCCGCCGTCGCCTCGGAGCTCCGCGCCATCGGCAACCCCTCAGTGACGATCCCCGTTCCGATCCCCATCGACCTGGCGAGCGGCTCTACGGTGACCATCAATGGAGCCCCCGGACTGCTCATCGGCGACTCGACGGGGCTGGGCAGCGCGGTCGTCTGGCAACACAATGGCATCGTGGACGCGATCGCCGGAACGCTCACCGCCAACGAGGTGCTCGGCGTCGCCCGTTCGACGCATTGACGGCTGATGTCGCCCCCGCACCGCCTCCCGCGGACGCGGCGGCGGTACGAACCCTCGAGCTCACCAAGCACTACGGTGCGTCGGTCGCCCTGTCGGGGCTGACCATGGTGGTGCCCCGGGGCGAGGTTTTCGGGTTCCTCGGGCCGAACGGCAGCGGCAAGACCACCGCGGTGAAGCTGCTCCTCGGGTTGAGCCGCCCGACCGGCGGCGAGGCGTGGGTGCTGGGGCGCCCGGCAGGGGACCGCCAGACCCGCAGCCGCGTGGGGTATCTCCCCGAGCTCTTCCGGTACCAGGGGTGGCTGAGTGCGGCCGAGGTGCTCGGCCTGCACTGCCGGCTCGCCGGGGTCGCGCGCCCGGAATGGCCCGGCCAGATCTCGGGGGCGCTGTCCATCGTCGGGCTCACCGGCCACGCCGATGCCAAGGTGGAGACGTTCTCGAAGGGGATGCAGCAGCGTCTGGGCCTTGGTGTCGCGCTGCTCGGGAACCCGGAGCTGGTGATCCTCGATGAGCCAACGTCGGCGCTGGACCCCGTCGGCCGTGCCGATACCCGAACGATCATCCGGCATCTTCGAGATCGCGGATGCGCAGTCTTCCTGAACTCGCACCTCCTCGGTGAGGTCGAGCAGATCTGCGATCGCGCCGCGGTGGTCGCCGACGGTCACGTCCTGGCGATCGGACGCCTCGACGAGCTCCTGGGGAGCGGCGGGGTGCGCATGCGTATGACTGGGCTCAGCGATGCCGGGCGCGCGACGCTCGCCCGTCGCGGGCCGATGGCCGAGCACGACGGGTGGTTCGTCATCGACGGCGTCGACGCGGACGCGGTGCCGGATCTCGTGGCCGACGTGGTGGCCACCGGCGCCAGGATCTATGCCGTCGAGCCGGTGCGCCAGACGCTGGAAGAGCGGTTCCTCTCGCTCATCGAGGCCGAGCAGGCGCGATGGCTGCGCTGACCATCGCGCGGTTGACGATCCGCGAAGCCGCCAGGCGAAAGTTGTTGCTGGCGCTCGCGATTCTCACGCTCATCGTGATCGGGCTCACGGGGTGGGGCTTTCAGCACCTGTCGACGATCACCAATCCTAACGGCAGCCCGATCCCCGGGAGCGAGCTGCGTCTTGCCGTGTCGCAGGTGCTGGTGCTCGTCGAGTTCATGTTCAGCGGCGTGCTCGCGCTCAGCGCCGTGGTCGTGGCATCACCGGCAATCTCCAGTGAGATCGAGTTGGGGGTGGCGCTGTCGATGCTGGCTCGCCCGGTCAGCAGGTATCACGTGGTGCTCGGGAAGTGGCTCGGGCTCGGCGCGCTCATCGTCGTCTACGTCGCGGCGACCACGACCCTCGAGCTCATCGTGGTGGATGCGACGACGGGATACGTTCCTCCGGGGCCGGTGAGCCTCGCGCTCTACCTGAGCGCCGAGGGCATCGTGATCATGTCGCTGGCACTGCTCATCAGCACGCGACTGTCCGGGATGACCGCCGGAGTTATCAGCCTGGTGCTCTTCTTCCTTGCCTGGATCGGCGGTATCGCAGGGGCGATCGGAGAGGTGTTCGGCAGCGTCGGGATCAAGAATGCCGGAACCATCAGCCAGCTCCTGCTGCCCACCGACGCGCTCTGGCGCGGATCCGTCTACGAGCTCGAGCCGGTCCTGTACCGCGACGTCCTCGGCGCCACCACCGAACGCGCGGGCAATCCCTTTTTCGTTCAGTCGCCGCCATCGGCTGCATACCTGGCCTGGGCAGCATGCTGGGTGGTCTTGATCGTCTCGCTCACCGTCTGGAGCCTTCATCGCCGCGAGGTCTGATCCCTCGTCGGGCGCCTGATGCCGGCGACTTCGCCGCCCAGCTCTGATGTTTGACGGGCACAGGCTGCGAGAGGCCTAGCCGCTGGCTGCCCGCTGGCGAGCCCGGTACGTCCGCGCCTTCTCGCGAGAGCCGCACACCCGCATCGAGCACCAGCAGCTCCGTCCGTTCTTGGACCGGTCGTAGAACGCCCAGCGGCATGCGTCGCTGCGGCAAACCTTGAGGCGCCCCCAGGTGTCCATCAGCGTCGCCTCGACGATCGCCGTTGAGATCATCCCGAGGAAGTTGTCGACGCCGCCGCAGTTGGCCGCGAGGGTCGCCCCTGCGGCCGAGAGGACGGGGCGGAGCGGCGCGGTGCCGAGCAGCTTCTCCAATCTCACAGCCACGGCCGGATCCACGTTCTCTCCTGTGTGTGCCTCGACAAGATCGCGCAGCGCCTCGCGGGTGGCGATGAGCCGGGCTCGGTCCTTCTCCGACACCTCGAGATCAGCTCCAACGGCTTCGCGCAACCAGCGGGCAGCCAGCGGGCCGGTCCGGAGCTCATCCACGCCATCGGGCATCTCGGTGCTGTTGATGAAGCGCTGGACGAGAGCCAGCGAGCCGGGAGCGGGGCTGCGCGGTTCGTGTTCACTCATGTCGATCGTCACCAGTATAAGCATTTGACAAGTGATGCACCATGCGGTACGATATCACCAGTAAACAACTTTCGATGGTGACGCAAATGGAGGAATCGCAATGTACGGATCGTTGATCACCGAGATGGCTCAGGTCTCCGAACAGGAGCACATGCACGAGGCGATCATGGCTCGTGCGCGCGCCGAGGCTCGTCGCGAGCGCCGCCGCCGGCTCGGCCCCGGACGGGCCGCTCGCGCATGGACGGCCTTCTGGGCGCCCCGCGACATGGTGCTCGTGTACCGCCACGCCGGTGACAATGCCCCGGCGGATCTGACCCCCTGCGCGGACTGCTAGTCCGCGTGTCGGGGGCGGATGGGCTCTCCCGGCTCCGCTGAGGGCATCAGGCCCAGAGGTCGGGCGAGTAGCGGGACGGCAGTTCGTCGACATCCACGTTGGGCCACGTCCCTACCGGAAAAAGCCCTCGCTCCAGGTACTGCCACGCGGCCGTGTGGTTCAGGCAAGCCGGCACGTTGGGCCCGAAGCGCGGGCGCGCAGCGCGTCGCGGGTCACTCCCGGTGTGCTCCGGCTCGCTCGAGTAGAGGAGCGCACCTCTGACCGCCGCCGGGTCGCTGGTGGCCAAGGAGCAGTACGCTCCCGCAAACGATCCGTTGATCGGATTCTCGTAGAAGGCCGCGACATACCCGGAGCCGGCAAACGCCGCGACATACGCTGCGATGTACGTCGACGTCACCGGGTCGCTCGTCTCGACGTCGCGAAAGATCGCGACTCGGTGCGGAACCCCGAGCAGTTTCGCCTGCGTGATCGCCTGATGTGCGTCGGTGGATCCCGACGTGAACGCGCGATTCGGATCATCGATCAGCAGGATCGAGAGTCCCTGCTGATGAATGTAATGCGCCTCCGAGCTCGAGAGCTCGCTGCTGTAGATGAGATATCGCCCGACGAACTGCGGCGCGCCGAGATCTGCCCTCGTCTGCGCGATGTCTTTGCTGGTCTGGACGTTGTCGACCGTGTCGATTCCCCACCAGGCGCCGCTTGATGTCGCTGACTGCGGCGCTTCGCCGCGGGGTATCGCGTCTGCAGCGCGAGCGGTGTGCGTGGTCGTCGCGGCCGTGAGAATGAGCATCGCGAGGGCAAGGCTCGCCTGACGTGCTGCGCGGTGAGTTATCGATCGCCCTCCTCGAAATGTTCCATGCCACCGGCGCGCCCGGTGGAGCGCGCACATCCTACCGGATCGCCAGGACCTTGCGGACCGAAACGGCGACGCGATATCCGAAACGAGCGACGCGCTCAGAGTCGAGGACAGATCGTCAGCCGGCGCAGAGGTTCACGTGCTTGGCGGTGAGGATGTTGGAGACCGCGCTCACCAGGCGTGCGCGGGGGAGTGTTCCAGCGTCAACCGCCGCGACCAGTGCCGCCGCGGTCGAGGCGGTGAGCGACGCGACCTGCGCCGCGGCCGCGGTGTACAGAACCATGTCGGCGCCGGCGGTGATCGAGGCAACCACTGCCCTGGGTACGGAGTAGCCGATGTTCACGAGCGCCCCGGCGGAGAGCGAGTCCGTGATCACCAAACCCTGGAATCCGAGCTGCCGCCGCAGCACGGTGGTCATCACCGCCGGCGAGATGCTCGCCGGCAGCGTCGTCAATCCGGGGACGCTGGCATTGGCGATCATCACCACCGGGACCCCGGCTGCGATTGCGCTCTGGAACGGCAGGAGGCCCGCATGCTGCAGGACGCTCCACGGTTGCGTCGTCGCCGGGGAGACGTCGGTATTCGCGGATGCCTGGCCAAGCCCGGGGAAGTGCTTGACGACCGGTATCACGCCGCCGGCTTCGAGCCCCTGAAGGAAGGCGACCCCGTCGGCGGCGGCCACCGTGGCGTTGAGGCTGAACGATCGGGTGCCGTCCGGGTCGTTGTTGTTGGGTCCGACGCCGTTGTCGAGGTCGAGCACCGGCGCCAGGTCCATGGTGATCCCGGCCGCGTGCATGCGGAGTGCCACGCCGGTCACGAGCTGGCGGATCTGCGCCGCCGACATCGTCGCCGCCATCTGGCGTGCCGAGGGCAGCGAGCCGGCGAGATTCGCCATGCGCTGCACCACGCCCCCCTCCTCGTCGGTCATCACGAAGGGCGTGATGCCGCCGGTCGCGGCGAGCGAGAGCGCATGCAGGCTGGAGCCGAGGTTCGCCGGCGCGGAGGAGCCGAAGAGGATCACACCGCCGGCTCCGGCGGCGACCTCGGCGGTCACCGCCGCAACGTCCGATTCCGCGACTGGGACCACGAGTGTCTGCTCCGCGAGCCGGGTGAGGCTCCAGGTGGCGAGCACGCTCAGATTGGCGCAGACGTTGGGCGTGGGTGTCGGGGCGAGCGTCGGTGTCGGCGAGTCATGGGGCGTCGAGGTCGGAGATGCAGACCCGGTGGGGGTCACGGTGGTGCCCGGCAATGCACAAGAAGCGAGAATCGCGGTGACCGCCGCGACGGCGAGGAGCCCCGGAGCAACGCTTCGCATGCGGGTTATACGGACGGCATCGCAAAAAGGCGTCGGAACCTCCTGCCGGGGCGACGTAGAGGACGAGAACAGTTCACGGAGCGAGAGCATGAAGTTCGGAGTGGTGCTCCCGGGCGGAACGGCGACGCAGCAGCTCGAGCAGGCGATCCTCGCCGAGCAGTCCGGGTGGGGCGGGGTCTTCGTGTGGGAATCGGGCTACGGCGTCGACGCCTGGACACTTCTGGCAGCCATGGCTGCCCGGACTGAACGGGTGACGCTCGGCACCATGCTCACGCCGCTTCCCTGGCGGCGACCCTGGAAGGTGGCCAGCCAGGTCGCGACCCTCGATCAACTGTCGGCAGGCCGTGCGGTGCTCACCGTCGGGCTCGGTGCGATCACGACCGAGCTGCCGCTGACCGGCGAGGTCATCGATCTGCGCATGCGCGCCGAGCTCCTCGACGAGGGCATCGATCTCGTCAGGACGCTGTGGGAGGGCGGCACGAAGTATCACGGCCGCCACTATCACTACGAGTGCGAGCGTACCGACCTGACCGAGGTCGTCCAACCCGTGCAGGAACGGATCCCGATCTGGGTCGTCGGCGTCTGGCCGAGGCCCAAGTCGATGCGCCGGGTGCTTCGCTGCGACGGCATCGTCCCCCAGATCGAGATCCCGGGACGGGGAGGGACCCCCGACGACATCCGCGACATCCGCGCCTGGCTGGCCGAGCGAGGTCGTGAGGTGATCGACGTGGCCATCGATGGCGAGACGCCCTCCGCTGATCCGGTCGCCGCTGCTGCGCAGGTCCGGCCATGGGCGGCAGCCGGCGCCACGTGGTGGCTCGAGACCCGGTGGGCGATGCCCCACAACAGCGATGAGCGCATGCGCGAGATCCGCGAACGCCTGACGAGCGGACCGCCCTCGCACTGATCCATCACCATGGCGGCGTCAATCGCGAACTGCCTCAATTGTCGAATGGCGAAAGCAGCGTGGTGCGCGGCTCGAACGCACCCGCCTCGATGCGTTGCTATCGGTCGACGTCGTTCGCGTGCACGTACCAGTCGCCGCGGATGCCGAGGTGGACGGGCACGATCTCGCCTTCGCCTGCGAGCGACGCCCAGATGGCGTCGAGCCCGTCATAGCGGTTGCGAATGAAGTGCTTCCCGCACCACGGGACGTCGACCACTCGGACGCTGACTGCTCACCGCGATACGTCGAGCATTCTCGATGGTGATTGCGCGCCGCGTCACCCCGATACCATCCCATGTGCAGGTCGACGGTGATCGGCGCGGTAGCGTACTCGATGGCGCAATCCCTAGGCTTGCGCCGTCAATGCCTGAAACACGACGAGATGAACATCCGATGACTGATGCATCGCGCTGGTCGGCGCAGCGACGAATCCGCAACCGTGCCCTCGCGATCGGACTCAGCGTCACGCCGTTCGGACTGTCGTTCGGAGCTGTCTCCGTCGAGGCACATCTCAGCCTGCTGCAGGTCTGTCTGCTCTCGCTGGTGCTGTTCTCCGGCGCGTCGCAGTTCGCGCTGGTCAGCATCATCGGTGCCGGTGGTTCGTATCTTTCCGCCGTGGGGACCGCGCTGCTCCTCGGTGTCCGAAACGGCCTGTACGGGGCGCGCATCAATTCGCTGTTGCGTCCCTCCGGTTGGCGCCGATTGGTCATGGCGGAGGTGACCATCGACGAGAGCACGGCGATGGCTGTCAGTGAAGCGCCGTCCGGCAACGCCACGCGCGCGTTCTGGACGACCGCACTGAGTGTGTACGTGCTGTGGAACGCGTCGACGATCATTGGCGCGCTGGTCGGGAACGCACTCGGCTCCCCCGCGGCAACCGGCCTCGACGTCGCCGGTCCGGCTGCGTTCAGCGCGCTGCTCGCTCCCCGCCTCACCTCTGTGCGAATGCGGCTGGCAGCGCTCGGCTCTGGAGCGATCGCGCTGGTCACCGTGCCGATCGTGCCCGTCGGTGCGCCGATTCTCATCGGTGGCTTGACGGCAGTTGCCATGCTCCTCGTGCTCGATCGATGAGACTCTCGCGATGACACTCTTGCGATGAAGCTCTGGCTTGCGGTGCTCATCGCGTGCGGCGGCTGTGCCGCGTTGAAGCTCGCGGGGTATGTGGTGCCCGCGCGTCTGCTGGAATCCGCGGTCGCTCGCCGGATCCTCGAAGCCCTTCCGGTCACTCTGCTCAGCGCGCTGATCGCGGTGTCGGTCTTCGCGACCGGTAGTCACCTTGTGCTCGACTTCGCGAGCGGCGGGGCTTGCCGTTGCGCTGATGCTGGTCGCGATCCGCGCGCCATTTCTGGTCGTCGTCATCGCGGCGTGCGCAACTGCGGCCGGCGTGCACGCCCTCTGATCCGAGCACGACAGTCGGCTCCGGTTCCGGCACGAGACCAGCGGCGCCTTTCGGCGATTCAGGGTGTCTGAGGGACCTCGCTCAGCTCCAGGAGGTGCCCGTCGGGGTCGCGGAAGAAGCAACGCACCTCGCGCCCGTGGTCCACCGGCGGCGTGAGAAATCGTGCTCCGCGGGCCGTCAACAAGGCATACACACCCCGGCAGTCGCGGACACGGAAGGTCATCTCGCTGCTCACCCTATCCGGGTTGTCTGGTGGCGCAAAGCTCACCGTCGGCTTGTCGCTGGTTGGCCCTCCTGCGGTGACGAGCAGCAACCACGTGCCCGCACAACGGAATACGGCGCTCGTGCCCCCGTATTCGCGCACCAGCTCGGCGCCGAGCACGTCTCGATAGAAGGCCACAGAGCGATCGAGCTCGGCAACCACGATCAGATGCGTGAGGGCGGCATCGCCCGGGAAGATCACTGCCTCTGGGATATCGCTCACGAGGATCCTCCTGAGCGCACCCTAGCAGCATGCCCGCGCCAGGGACACACGCTCATCCTCGTGGGATGTAACGCCTGAAATTGCGGAGTAGGGTGGGGTGATGCACGACCACGGGCCCGGCGGTCAATCACAGGAGATCGGCGCCGACGACCAGGGACGGCTGGTTGCGGCGCTGTGCCTCATCGCCCTGTTCATCGCGGCCGAGGTCGTGGTCGCTGTGCTCGCCCGATCGCTCGCCGTCCTCTCCGACGCAGCCCACATGCTGACCGACGTCGCGGCTCTCGGGATGTCGCTCATCGCCCTGCGTCTCGCCCGGCGGCCGCCGCAAGGTGGCCTGACCTTTGGCCTCAAGCGCGCCGAGGTGCTTGCGGCGCTGATCAGCGGCGCGACGCTCCTCGTGCTCGCCGCCGTGCTGGTGTTCGAGGCGGTCCTGCGCTTCGCCTCACCGCCGCTCGTGCAGGGCGGTGCGGTCGTCGCGATCGCTGTGATGGGGATTGGGGTCAACCTGGCCGTGACCTATCAGCTCTCGCACGCCAGCCGGCGCAGCCTCAACATCGAGGCGAGCTTCCGGCATATCCTCACGGACCTCTACGCGCTGATAGGGACACTGATCGCGGGCATCGTCATCCTCACCACAGGGTTCGAGCGCGCCGACGCGATCGCATCGGTGGTCGTCGCCGGTCTCATGGTCTACGCGGGCGTCCGGCTGCTCGGCAAGGCGGGTCGCGTGCTTCTCGAGGCATCGCCCGCCGACCTCGATCCCGAGGTCATCGGTGGTGCGCTCGCCGCCCATCCCCACGTCGTCAACGTCCACGACCTGCATGTCTGGGAGCTGACGTCGGGATTCCCGTCACTCTCCGCCCATGTGCTCGTCCACCCCAATGACGACTGCCATGCGATCCGTCTCGACCTGGAGCGATTCCTCGAGGAGCGCTTCCGCATCGAGCACACGACCCTCCAGGTCGACCACGCCCCCGCAGAGTTTCTGCAGGTGGAGCGGCTGGTACCCGATCACAGGCGGACCGCCGGCTGAGGGCCGTCGCCTCCTCTTCCGGGCTCAGTCGACCTGGGCGCTCGTGGCGCACGCTGCGCAGACACCGAGCACCGCGAAGTGATAGGGGCGGAGCTCGAAGCCGAGACGTCGCTTGGCCCCGTCAGCCATGGCCTCGAACAGATCCTCGGGTGCCTCGACGGTGGCGCCGCAGATCTCGCACACCAGGTGGCCGTGGGCCTCGGTGGCCAGGTGGTAGGTCGCCGCGCCGTGTCCGAGGTGGGTGTGCACCACGACCCCGAGGCGCTCGAGCTCCTCGAGGTTGCGATAGACGGTGGAGGCGTGAACGTCCGGCGCCAGGGCCCGTACCGCCACCAGCAACTCCTCGGCGGTCGGATGGTTTGCCCCTTTCACGAGCGCGGTGAGCACCAGGCGGCGGGCGGTCGTGACCCGTGAACCGCCGTCTCTCAGCTGGGCGACGAGTTCATCGACGGTACTGGTCATGGCTCAAGAATAGCGGCGGCCGGCCGCCATCGCCCGGACGAAGCATCTGGCTACTGGACGCTGTTGCAAGCTGGTCGCGTTTTGGTACTCTGGGTGGGCTCCTGACGTTGAGGGAACCCAAGGAGGAACCCATGGCCGCGACCGCGTCCCGTCTGGCCCGGCTCCGCGGGTCGCTGTCCCCCCGGGAGTGGAGACGGGTGGGCGGCATGGTGGGCTTC
The DNA here is from genome assembly GCA_963708605.1 of Candidatus Dormiibacterota bacterium. Taxonomy (GTDB): domain Bacteria; phylum Chloroflexota; class Dormibacteria; order Aeolococcales; family Aeolococcaceae; genus Palsa-851. The sequence continues at coordinate 236,762 of CAVPTG010000004.1, forward strand.
ATCATCGGCCTCTACGTCGTCGGCTGGGGTGTCTTCATCCTGGCGATCCTTCCGGAGCATTCCAAGTTCCTGGGCATCGGCGTCGCGGTCACCGCATACACGCTCGGTCTCCGTCACGCGTTCGACGCCGACCATATCTCGGCGATCGACAACACGACGCGCAAGTTGATGTCCGAGGGCAAGCGGCCGCTGTCGGTCGGGTTCTGGTTCTCGCTCGGTCACTCGTCGGTCGTGTTCGCGCTCGGGATCGGGCTCACGTTTGCAGCCCGGGCGATCATCGGACAGCTCAGCAGCTCGAACTCGACGGTGGCCACCTTTGGAGGGATTGTCGGGACCCTCGTCTCGGGCACGTTCCTCTACCTGATCGCCATCCTCAACCTGGTGATCCTGGTCGGGATCGTGAAGGTCTTCCTGGAGATGCGTCGCGGTCGCTACAACGACGAGGAGCTCGAGCAGCAGCTCAACGCGCGTGGGTTGATGACGCGGTTCTTCGGCAAGCTGATGCGCTCCATCCGGAAGCCCTGGCAGATGTACCCGGTCGGCGTGCTGTTCGGTCTCGGGTTCGATACCGCGACCGAGGTGGCCCTGCTGGCGGCCACGGCGGGGGCCGCGACTGCCGGGCTCCCCTGGTACGCGGTGCTGAGCCTGCCGATCCTCTTCGCGGCGGGCATGGCCACCCTCGACACGCTCGACGGCTCCTTCATGAACTTCGCCTACGGATGGGCATTCTCCAAGCCGGTGCGCAAGGTCTACTACAACATCACCATCACCGGCCTCTCGGTCGCGGTGGCGATGCTGATCGGCACCATCGAGATCTTCGGGCTGCTCGCGGCTCAGCTCAACCTGTCCGGTGGTTTCTGGGCCTTCATGTCCGGTTTCAACATCAACGAGGCCGGTTTCATCATCGTCGGCCTGTTCGTGATCACCTGGGCCGCGGCCCTCGCCATATGGCGATTCGGGCGCATCGAGCAGCGGTGGGAACGCGCCGCGGCGCGACAGCGAACGCGCTGACGAAGCGCTACTCGGTCGTGATCGCGCGCAGGATGTCGACGCGTGATGCGCGAATCGTCGGGAAGATGGCGGCAACGACGCCGAACACTCCCGCGATGATCGCGTAGACGATCAGGTTCTGACCGGGAATCGCGACCTCGGTGATGCCAAGAGCACCAAGCGACCCGCTCACGGCGACGCCGAGGCCGAGCCCGACCGCCAGCCCCAGCACGGCGCCGAGGAGCGAGATGATCACCGACTCCCAGCGCACCATCGACCGCGTCTGCGACCGTGTCATGCCGAGCGCGCGCAGCAGGCCGATCTCGCGAGTGCGCTCGAGCACACTGAGGATCAGCGTGTTGGCGATTCCCAGGACGGCGATGATGATTGCGAACGCGAGCAACGTGTAGATGAGGTTCAGGAAGGCGTCCAACGAGGCGCCGACGAAGGTTCGGTACTCGGAGCGGCTCATAGCCATCAGCAGCGGAAACGCCTTGACATCCTTGCGGAGTGCCGTTTCGGCCTGGCTCACGGACACGCCGCCGGCGGCGTTCGCAAGGACGATCGCGTCGCGCTGGGTCGGAACGTTCGGCTCGATCGTCGCGAGCGAGACCACATAGCCGCTCACCAGTGCGTTGGCGGTATAGATGCCGCCGATCCGGATGGGGACATTCGCGCCCTGTGGGAAGTCGAACGTCACCAGCTGCCCGATATGAACACCGGATGCGGTCGCCTCGGTCGAATCGACGATGGCCGTATTCGTGGAGGCGATTGCCGACGCGGTTCCCGACACCATGGACAGCGACAGCACGCTGCCGAGGTTGGCCGGGTCGATGGCTGAGACGCCCTGCGAGCTGCCCTTGATGATGACCGAGGTGCCGCGGACCTCGGTCACATCGCGAAGGCTCGGATCCTGCTGCAGCGCCTGGGCGGCCTGCGTGTTGAAGTCCGGCCCCTGGGTGAACACGATGAAGTTGGCACGGAATGCGCCTTCGATGGCATCGTTGGTGGAGACGCGCACCGAGTCGGTGATCACCGCGACACAGGTCACCAGCGCAAGCCCGATCATCAGCGCCGCAGCGGTGAGTGCGGTGCGACGCGGATTGCGCCTCGCATTCTGTCCCGCGAGGATCCCGGGTGCGCCACGAAGGCGCGCCACCGGCCACCCGAGCACCGTCGCCACCGGTACCACCAGCACGGGCGCGAGCAGCGCGACACCGAGGAACACGGCCAGGAAGCCGGCGCCGATGAGCTGCAACTTCGACCCGGCCGCGGTGAAGAGCCCGGTCACCAACGCCGCGCACCCGAGCAGGAAGATGACCAGGCCGACGGCGATCCGGCGTCGCGGCAGCGGCTGGGTCTCCGGGAGTGCTTCCGCCAGCGCCGCGACCGGCGCGATGCGTGTCGCACGTCGCGCCGGGAGCGTAGCGGCGATGACGGTGACGATGGTGCCGACGAGCACCGCGATGATGACGGTGCGAGGCAGCAGGGTCACGCCCCCGGTCGAAGCCGAGCCGAACACCGAGAGCAGCGCTCGCGCGATGAGAATTCCCACGAAGAAGCCGAGAATCGACGCCACCAGTCCGGTCATCGCCGCCTCGACGAGCACGGACGTCATCACCTGCGCCCGCGTGGCACCGAGCGCACGCAACAGCGCCAGTTCCCGCGTCCGCTGCGCCACGAGGATGTTGAACGTGTTGATGATCAGAAAGCTGCCGACGAAGAGTGAGATGAACGCAAAGACGAGCAGCGGGGTGCCGATGAACGTACTGATGGTCGAACTCGGTGCTCTGCTCCGCCGCCGCCGCCGCCTGCTGCCCGGTCTCCGCCACCGCGTAGCTGGGCAGGGCCGCGGCAATGCGCTCCCGAAGCACGACGTCGGTCACGCCGCTCTGCGCGCTGACCAGGATGCTGTCGTACTTGTTCTGACCTTCCAGGACGCGCTGCGCAGTGGAACTCGCTGAACAGTGCGATGGTTGCCCCGGCCAGGTTGTCGGACGTTCCGTACCCCGCGAGGCCGGTGATCGTGAAGTGTTCCTCGACGCCTCCGAGGAACACGATCGGCAGCGACTCTCCAATCGTGAGGCCATTCTTGGCCGCAGTGCCCGCATCGACGACGACGTCAGCCGGCTGCGTCGGTGCCCTGCCGCTGCGCAGGCGATACGGCGAGATCGCACTGTTCGCGATCCAGTTGGCGCCGAATGTCGGAGGACCGTTGCCGCCGATCGGCTTGCCGTTGTGTCCGATCAGCGTCGCGCCCTCCCGAAAGAGACTGCCCACCGCGGCCTGCACACCGGGAACGGCGCGAACGGTGGCGAGCAGCGAGGTGGGAACCGGATGGTTCTGGCCGCCTCCGATCCCCCCGCTCTGTCCCGCGATCGGGCGGCCGTGCACGGTGACCGCGACGCCGGCATTCGCTGTTGCGAAGATGTTCGTGAACGTCGCGTTGATCGTGTCGGTGAGGATGAACGTGCCGGCGACGAATGAGACGCCGAGGATGACGGCAATCGTCGTGAGCGCGAGCCGCAGCTTGTGCGAGAGCAGGCTTCGCAGGCTGATGCCGATCATCGGTCAGCGCCGGAGCAACGCGTCAGTCACCGAGATGACGCATGACATCCAGCACGGTGTCGGCGGTGGGCGACTGCATCTCACTCACCACACGCCCGTCCGCAAGGAAGACGACGCGGTCGGCGTGTGCTGCGGCGAGCGGGTCGTGCGTGACCATGATGATCGTCTGGCCCAGCTCGGTCACGGCGTGTCGAAGAAAGTCGAGCAGGTCGGTGCTTGCGCGTGAGTTGAGGTTGCCGGTCGGCTCGTCGGCGAAGATGATCTCCGGCTGGCTGGCCAGGGCGCGCGCGGCGGCGACGCGCTGCTGCTGGCCCCCGGAGAGCTGGTTCGGCCGGTGTTTGAGCCGGTCACCGAGGCCGGTGATGCGCACGATTTCGGCGAGCGCGGCAGCATCGGGCTTGCGGCCGGCGATGGTGAGTGGCAGCACGATGTTGTCGAGGGCTGAGAGGGTCGGAACCAGGTTGAACGACTGGAAGATGAACCCGACCCGAACCCGGCGCAGCATGGTGAGCTGACGATCGTTGAGGCTCCCCAGCTCGACGTCGCCGATGTGGATCGTGCCGGACGTGAGCCGATCAAGGCCGGCCAGGCAGTGCAGGAGCGTGGACTTGCCGGACCCGGACGGTCCCATGATCGCGCTGAACCGGCCCTTGCCGAAACCGACGGTGATGCCGTCGAGCGCCCGCACCATGGCGTCGCCCTTGCCGTACTCCTTGACCGCGTCAGTGGTGCGAGCGGCGATGGGTCGCGAGTTGGTTGCCGTCGTCGATGCCCCTGCCGTCGTGATCGCCGCCATTGGCTGTCAGGGTAGTGAAGTCCAGCTTGCGGATGCCGCCTCCGGTAGTGGGCCGGGACGCCCGGCGGAGGACGCTCATCGGCGGACCGCCGCGTCCCGGCGGGCGAGCCCTTGCTAGAGTGAGTTGGTGACCGGGGCCGAACTTCCGATCGGCGAGCGGAAGGCGCGAGCGGTCGAGGAGATGTTCGACCGGATCGCTCCTCGCTACGAGCTCGTCAACCGTGTGATGACACTCGGGCTCGATGCGGGATGGCGCCGTCGAGCGGTCCGCGAGCTGCAGCTCGATCCCGGCGCGCGGGTGGTCGACCTCGGGTGCGGGACCGGCGACCTGTGCAGGGTTCTCGGACGTGCGGGGCTGCGAGCGGTGGGGGTGGACATGGCGGCGGGCATGCTCGCCAAGGCCCATACGGCGGCGCCACTGGTCCGTGCCGACGCCCTGCAGCTGCCGCTGCGCGACGCATCGGTCGACGGCGCGGTCAGCGGCTTCGCCCTGCGCAACGTGGTCGACATCGCCTCGTGCTTCGCTGAAGCTGCGCGAGTGATCCGTCCCGCCGGCCGGGCCGTCTTCCTTGAAGTGTCGGAACCGCCGAACCCCCTCGTGCGCTTCGCGCACTCGCTCTACTTCCGGCGGATCGTCCCCATGGTCGGCGGGTTGCTGTCCGACCGGACCGCCTACCGGTACCTGCCTGCGTCAACGGCGTATCTGCCCGCCCCGAACGAGCTCCTGGCGCTGCTGACGGGCGCAGGGTTCAACGAGTGCCGCCGGATACAGCTCGGGATGGGCGCGGCGCAACTGTTGATCGGGACCAGACGGTGAGCGCGGTTCGGCCGGCGCCCGATCTGCCCGCCGGGGCAACCGACGGCGATCTCTTCGATTGGTTCACTCCCGGCACCGGCGTCGTCCTGCAGCGCCATGACTACGGTCTTGCCGCCGCCGGCGATTCGCGGGCGATCCGCGTGCCGCCCGGCCCGCACCACGTCGATCGCGCGGCCTCGCTCGCCCAGGATGCTCTCGACGAGACGCCCGGTCTCGCCGTGGTCATGGGAGCGCTTCCGTATGACGGGAGCTCCGAGGCGACCCTTCGCCTGCCGGAGCAGGTGATCCGGGCGATTCCCTCGCACGGCGTCGTCGCACCCCGGCCCGGCTGGACGGTCAAGGGTCTCGTGCCCGACCCACTGCCGATCGAGTACGAGGCCGCAGTGGGACGTGCCCTTGCGGCAATCGATGCGGGCGACGTCGAGAAGGTCGTGCTTGCACGCACCCTGCGGGTGGAAGCGGACGGTGAGATCGATGCCCGCCTTCTTGCCCGGCGCTTCAACGCCGGTGAGCCCGGGTCGTTCGCATATCTCGTGGCACTGCCGGGAGGCGCCACGACCCTCGTCGGCGCCTCGCCGGAGCTCGTCGTCCGGCGCCGGGGACGGAAGGTTTTCAGCGACCCGCTGGCTGGGACCGCCCGCCGGTCGCGCGATCGGGTGCGCGACCGCGAGATCGCTCGTGGACTGCTCGACGCCGTGAAGGAACAGCGTGAGCACCGGCTGGTTGCCGAGGCGGTCGCCGATGCCATGACGCCCTTCTGCGTGAACCTCGTCGTCGACAGCGAGGCCGGCCTCACGTCGACGGCGACGCTCTGGCATCTCCACACCGCGATCAAGGGGACGCTCAAACCGGATGCACCCGACGCGCTGACCATCGCCGCCGCCCTGCATCCCACGCCGGCAGTCTGTGGAACCCCTCAGGCGGCAGCTGCTGCGCTGATCACGCGCCTCGAAACCGTCGACCGCCATTTCTTTGCCGGCCTCGTCGGGTGGGTCGACACGCTCGGCGACGGGGAGTGGGCGCTGACCCTCCGATGTGCCGAGGTGTCCGGGTCCACCGCGCGGCTGCATGCGGGCGCCGGCATCGTGGCGGGGTCCGAGCCGGCGTTGGAGGATCTGGAGACCGAGGCGAAGTTCAGTGTTGGGCTGCGCGCGCTTGGGGTCGAGCCGGCGCAGGTCTGAGCGCCGGCTATCCGTCGAGGGCGTCCGTGACCGCCTGCGAGACCGCGGCGCGCAGCTCGACGGCCCGGCGGCGATCGACGCGAACCCTGACCATCTGCACGCCGCCGGCCGCCTCGGCCTCGTGGATCGCCGGTACCACGACCCCGGCCCTATCGACGGTGCGGACACCGATGCCCGCGGCGCGCGCGATCGCCTCGAGGTCGAGCCCATGCGGTGTTCCGAAGAGCTGCTCGAACTCGTCCTTCGGCAGCGATGCCTGTGGAAGCATCGAGAAGATGCCGCCGCCGTCATTGTCGATGACCACGAGCACGGCGGCGTGGCCGTGACGGGCGCCCCAGAGCAGTCCCGAAGCGTCGTGGATCACCGAGAGGTCGCCGAGCAGCGCGTAGGTCGGGCCGCTCACCTCGGCGACGCCGAACGCCGTCGATACCAGGCCGTCGATCCCGCTGGCGCCACGATTGGCCAGAACTCGCACGCCGTCGCGCGGGCGCATGTACGTGTCGAGGTCGCGAACCGGCATGCTCGATCCGGCGAAGAGCACACCGCCATCGGGGATGGCCGCGGCAAGGTCGCGTGCGATGCGGCCTTCGAACGGCTCGTCCCACGAGTTCGAGCAGCGAGTCGACCGCCATGCGCACCTTGCGGTCGGCCTCGTGCCACTCGTTGAACCACTGTGGTCTCGTTGCGGGCATGGACAATGTCGTCGACTGCAGAGCTGCCGCCACCTCGGTTGGGTCTTCGTTCACGGTCAGCGTCGAACGGCGGTCGGGGTCCGCAACCAGCTGGTCGGGGTCGATGATGAGCAACCGGTCGGCGCTGCGGATCAGTTCCTGGATGCCGCGCGAGGTGGGCGCCGCGCCCACCTGGATGACGAGATCGGGGCATTGGCGCGCGCGGAACTCCGCGCTGGCCGCGAGCAGCGCGCCGGCGGAGAGCGCACCACCTCCCGATGAGTCCGTGGCGCCCCGCAGGCCGGAGAGCGGTTCCGCGAGCAGAGGCCACCCTCGTGCCGCGCACAGCTCGACCACGCCTTGGGGCGGAACCCGCAGACGTCCCGCGACCACCACGACACGATGGCCGGTGCTCACCTCACGCAGGAACGACGGCAGCTGATCGTGCGATCGATGCGTGTCGGTGTACGTCTTTGACGTGCGCTCGCCGCCGAACGCATCGACGCTGTTGCCGCTTGGCAGCAACGGTTCGCGAAACGGAAGGTTCAGATGGACCGGGCCCGGAGGCGAGAGGCCCACCGCATGGTGTATGGCGCCGATCCCTGCGGTCAACCAGCGGATGTGCTCGTGCGGTGCCCACACGGGAACGCCAGTGTCGTGGAACCATTTGACAAATCCACCGAAGAGGTTCTGCTGGTTGATCGTCTGGTTGGCACCGACTCCATGCAGCTCGGGCGGCCTGTCCGCGGTCATCACGATGACTGGCACCCGTGACATCGAAGCCTCGACCACGGCGGGCAGGTGATTCGCCGCCGCGGTGCCCGACGTGCAGAACATCGCGACCGGTTTCCCGGACGCTGCTGCGATCCCAAGCCCAAAGAACGCCGATGAGCGCTCGTCGACGTGCACGTGCAGCGTGATCCTTGGATCACGAGCGGCGGCGAGCGCGATCGGCGTCGAGCGTGATCCCGGGGTCATGCACATGTGGGTCACGCCTCCGTCCACGAGCTCATGGAGCAGCGTGGTCGCATACGCGAGCGCGATGTCGCCCTCGTTCGGAGCGGTCATGCGGAGACGAGGTGCAGGTCCACCGCCGGCCGGCGAGGCGTGAGCCAGCCGTCAACGGGAACGACTGGATCAGCGACAACGTCGGATTCAAGCAGCACGGCTGTGCCGGCGCCGTGCGCGTAGGGCGCGTCCGGCAGCGCGGCGGCGAGCGCAACCACAACGGCGAGCCCGACCGACGTTTCCAGGGCACTCGATGCGATCGCGGGGAGGCCGCTTTCCTCGGCCGCACGCAGCGCCTCGCGCAATCCGCCGATGCGCTGCGGCTTGATGACGATCGCATCTGCAGCCTCGAGCTGGCGAAGACGCCGCGCGTCGGCGGTTGTCCTGATGCACGATTCCGCGGCGACCGGCATGCGGGTTCGCCCGCGCAGCGCCGCAAACTCCTCCAGCGACGCGACCGGGTCCTCAACCAGTTCGATGTCGTAGATGGCGAGCTGTGTCAGGGTGCGCAGCGCGGTCTCGACGTCCCAGGCGCCGTTGGCATCGAGGCGGATCTTGACTCCGGGACCGCACGCCGACCGCACGGCGGCAACGCGGTCGATCGACTGATCGTCGCCCACCTTCACCTTGATGGTCCGGCAACCCGAGGCGAGCGCGAGTGCAGCGGCAACGTCGGGCGCGATCCTCGGCACCATGGCGTTGACCGCCACGCGATCACGTACTGCAGCTGGAAACGGCAGCGTCGCCGCCTCGATCGCCGACCGCTCCGCCGCTTCGCGCTCAGACTCGCTCCAGCTTGTGAGGGGCGAGCACTCACCCCATCCGGCTGGCCCTTCGAGCAGGTAACCGGTCCGCACGGTCACACCCATCACCGGGTGGCGCAGCGCGATCGTGAATGGCAGACGTCTCACGATGCCAGCAGCGCCCCCGCGAGCACGAGGCCGAACGCCAGCTGCAGGCGTGTGATGCCGATCAGTGCGGGAACAAGCGCCCTTCCCTCGGCGGTGCGCACGACCCGCAGCGGCCCGATCGCGAGTGGAACCGCGACCAACGAGAGCAGGACGAGCCAGGGAAGGGATCGCACCACCGCGCCGACCGAAGGGAGAAGCAGTGCGATCACCAGGGTCGCGACGAGGAGCACACGGCTTCGCTGGGCGCCGATGCGCACCGCCAACGTTCGCTTGCCGACCGCGCTGTCCGTCGGGATGTCACGGAGGTTGTTCACCATGAGCAGCGCGCAGGCCAGCAACCCGACCGGGACCGCGAGCCAGAGCACGCTCGCGTCGACTCGGTCCTGCTGGACGAATGCGGTGCCGCCTGTGGCGACGAGCCCGAAGAAGACGAACACCGAGAGCTCGCCAAGCCCGCTCGCCGCATACGGCTTCGGCCCACCCGAGTACAGCGCCAGCGCGACGACAGCCACCGCCCCGGCGGCGATCAGCCATGGGGAGGTGAGCAGGGCAAGCACGAAGCCGGCCACCGCCGCGATGCCCACCATCACGATGGCTGCCGTCGCCACCGCGCGAGGCCGCGCGAGCCCGGATGCCACAATCCGCCTGGGCCCGGTGCGCGCCGCCGTGTCGATCCCCCTGACGCCGTCGAAATAATCGTTGGCGTAGTTCACGCCGATCTGCAATGCCATGGCGACGACAAGCGCGAGCAGGGTGCGCGGAATCGAGATCGCATCGCGGCCCGCCCACGCCGCGCCGACCAGGACGGGTACGACGGCGGCGACCAGCGTCCGCGGCCGGGCACCGATCCACCAGACGGCGAGCGGACCCGGCCTGGGCGCCGCCTCCGCGATCACGGCCGGTGCGGGAACTTCGCGAAGTCGGGTTTGCGTTTCTCGACGTACGCGTCGCGACCTTCCTGCGCTTCCTCGCTCATATAGAAGAGGAGGGTGGCATCGCCGGCCAGCTGCTGGATACCGGCGAGACCGTCGGCATCCGCATTGAACCCGGCCTTGAGGAGGCGCAGGGCGAGGGGGCTCATCTCCAGCATCCGGTTGCACACCTTGACCGTCTCAGCCTCGAGCTGCTCGAGCGGGACGAACTCGGTTCACCAGGCCCCAGCGTTCGGCCGTGGCCGCATCGTATTGCTCGCAGAGGAACCAGATCTCCTTGGCACGCTTGAGGCCGATCGTCCTCGCCAGGAGCCCGGAGCCGTAGCCTGCGTCGAAGGAACCCACCTTCGGTCCGGTCTGGCCGAAGATCGCGTTGTCGGCCGCGATGGTGAGGTCGCAGACCAGGTGGAGGACGTGTCCGCCGCCGATCGCGTAGCCCGCGACCATGGCGACCACCGGTTTGGGCAGGCGGCGGATCTGCACCTGCAGGTCGAGCACGTTGAGGCGCCCGATCCCGGCGGCATCGCGGTAGCCGTCGTCACCGCGCACTCGCTGGTCGCCCCCCGAGCAGAACGCCTTGGTTCCCTCGCCGGTCAGCACGATGACGCCGATCTCGGGATTGTCTCGCGCAATCTCGAAGGCGCGAGTCAGCTCGAACAGCGTCGTCGGACGGAAGGCGTTGCGCACCTCCGGCCGGTTGATGGTGAGCTTGGCGATGCCGCCGGCGGTCTCGTAGCGAATGTCCTCCCACTCGCCGGCCGCGACCCATTCCACGATGGCATGCACCTCAGGTTGAACTCGAATCGATCGCGTTCGATGGTAGCCCGACAGGGTCAGGGCAGGCCGCGGCGCTACGCTCGCGGCATGAGAGTGTCCCAGCTCCGGCGTGCGCTGCGCACCGGCGACCTGGCAGCGGTCGCGCTCGCGCCGGGGGCCGGATGGCTGCCGGTGCTCCGCCATGCTCGCGAGATTGGGGCGGCGATTCTCCCGATCGACGTGCGTCTGTCCGGTACGGAGCGCGCGGCGCTGATCGCCACGGCGCAGCCGAGCGTGATCGCCGACGAGGCGGGCGTCCGTCGTGCCGAGGGCATGCCCATCGACCCCGCGATCGCGCTGGTCGTCGCAACCTCGGGGACCTCCGGGCACGCCCGCCTCGCCGAGCTGCCCGCCCTCGCGGTTGAGGCCGCGGTGCTCGCCTCCGCGGACGCGATCGACGCGCGCGCCGAGGACCGCTGGCTCTCCTGCCTGCCGGTCGCGCACATCGGCGGGCTGCTCGTGCTCGAGCGTCATCTGCTCCTCGGCGCTCCGATCACGTTCCGGCGCCGCGTCACCCGATCGGTCGTCGCGCGGCTCGGCGACGTTCGCTTCACGTCGCTGGTGCCAACCCAGCTCGCCCGCCTGCTCGGCGCCGGCGCCGACCTCGGCCGGTTCCGAGCGATCCTCGTCGGCGGGTCGGGCGTGGATGCCGAGCTCGCGCACAGCGTGGCCGAGGCCGGCGTGCGCATGGTGCCGACCTACGGGATGACCGAGACCTGTGGCGGTGTCGTCTACGCAGGGCGTCCGCTGGCCGGCGTCGAGGTCCGCGCCGCAAGGTGGGGCGAGCTGCTGGTGCGCGGCCCGACGCTCATGCGCGGCTACCGGCTCGACCCGGCGGCGTCGGTCGAGGTCTTCGAGCCAGGGGGATGGCTGCGCACCGGTGACGGCGGCGAAGTCGATGAGGATGGGACCGTTCACGTCCTGGGCAGGCTCGCCGGCGTGATCGTGAGTGGTGGGGAGAAGATCTGGCCGGCGGAGGTGGAGGAGGCGCTCTCGACCCACCCCGAGGTGGCGGCAGTGCTCGTGTCGGGAAGCTCAGACCGTGAGTGGGGCCAGCGCGTCGTCGCCCGCGTCGTCCCGCGCAGGCGCGCGACGCCGCCAACGCTCGATTCGCTGCGCGATCACGCGGCCACGACCATCGCCCGCCACAAGCTGCCGCGCGAGCTGATCATCGTCGAGCGCGTGGACCGGACACCGCTGGGAAAGATCCGGCGGCGATGAGCACTCACGGGACGGATGCTCGGTATCGCGGTGGATCCGATGCCGACCCGCTGTCGACAGGATCGATGCGGCCGTCGCGCACCAGCTTGTCGAGATGCGCCTGCACCGTCCAGGCGGCGAGCGGATACACGTCGACTGGGTAGCCCGCGTACAGCGCCGGCACGAGGTCCATAGGCGTGAATGCGGGGCGGCGCTGCGCAGCGGCAAGCACCTGGGCTTCGCGTTCCAGGCGGTGCGCGATGTACTCGTCGATGAGCGCGCCGGCGTCGTCGACGGGCTCGCCGTGCCCGGGCAGGATGGTCAGCGGTTGCAGCGCCTGGACGCGTCGCAGCAACTCGATGTAGTCGGACATGTCGCCCTCACCCGGGTGAACCACCGACGTGGTGCCGTTGAGGATGTGATCGCCCGAGTACAGGGTCCGCGCCGCTGGATCGTAGAAGCAGAGGTGGTCGCGAGTGTGCCCCGGCGTATGGACGCCAACCAACTCGACATCGTCGACGCGCATCACGTCCCCGCCGGCCATCGCCTGCGCGTGCTCATCGCCGGCGGAGGGGTCGAAGCAGTGCACGGTCGCACCCGTCTGTTCGGCGAGTCGCCGAGCGAGCGGACGGTGATCAGGGTGTGAGTGGGTGAGGAGGATGGTGGTGATGTGGCCGCCGCGTGCTTCGGCGGCGTCGAGTATCGCGAGGAGGTGCCGGTCGTCATCGGGCCCGGGGTCGATGCACACCAGCGACGAGCTGCCCGCCAAGTACGTGTTGGTCCCGCGGCCGGTGAACACCGACGGGTTGGGTGCGAGCACCCGCGCCGGCGGCGCGCTCACGACGGATCCCGATCGCGCTGGAGTGACATCCAGCCGGCAATGATCTCGGGTGTTATCTCGGTCTCCTCCAACGGGGTGGCTCCCAGGGTCATCAGGATCGCATCGACGGATCCGAGCCGGGCGAAGGTGTGGCACATCATCCTGGTGGGCGGCATGATCGCCGGCATCTCGAGTTCGAGCATCGACTCGGGTCGGTGCCAGCCACCTTCGACCGCCTCCGCGGCATGCACGTTGACGATCTGGTCGTCGGATGCCCCCGCTGCAAAGAATCGCGTGTCGTAGCGGCGGCCCTCGCGCGGAGGGGTGATGAAGCGGCCGATGTACACGAGCCGCTCGGGTGCCATCACGAGGTCATGCGCCCGGAGCGCTGTGGCGATCCCCTCGCCGGCGAGGAGCTCCGAGCGGGCGGCCTCGATACGCGCCTCGAGGTCGCCGCCGTCGCTGCCGTACGCAGAGCCGCCGATGAGGATGCCGACCTCCTCGAGCACCTCGCGAATCCCCGCGGCGGCATATGCAGCGTCACCCGTGCCGTCGGCCACGTCGACGGCGCCGCCCGGAAACACGAAGGCATCAGCCGCGAAGCTGCTGCGGAGCGGACGCCGGAGCATGCAGACCTCGACGCCGCCCAGGACGTCGCGGAGCAGGGCAACCGTGCTGGCCGGGATGGGAGCGACGTCGGTCATCACCGCATGGTATTGGCGTGCCGTCCGAGCAGGAGGCCGGCATCGACCGCGACACTACGGAACCCTGATGTCATCCCATCTCGAAGTCGCGCTCGAGCTCGCCGATATTGCCGATGCGATCACGACGACACGCTTTCAGGCACCGGACCTCCGCATCGACACGAAGCCGGACAGCACGCCCGTGACCGATGCCGACCGGGCCACCGAGCTGGCGCTTCGCGAAGCGCTCGAGCGGTTGCGTCCCGGCCAGGAGATCGTCGGGGAGGAGTTCGGCGGGGAGGGGCGGGCCGAGTGGCGCTGGATCCTCGACCCCATCGACGGGACGGTGAACTACGCCAACGGTGTCCCCGTCTGGGCGACGCTGATCGCTCTCATGCGCGGGGACCGCGCTGTCTGCGGTGTGGTGTCAGCACCCGCGCTCGGCCGCCGGTGGTGGGCCGCGACCGGCCAGGGAGCGTTCGCCGAACTCGGGGCGGCGCATCCATGTCTCGCGGACGCCCACCCTCGAAGACGCCTACGTGTCGTGCACCGATGTCCGCGACTTCGCGACCCGGCGGGGCGAGCGAGGGTTTCGGACCCTGCTCGAGCGCGCCCGGGTGGTCAGGGCATTCGGCGATTTCTGGTCCCACATGCTCGTCGCCGAAGGGGTGATCGACGTGGCCCTCGAGGCCTGGGTGAACCCGTGGGACGTGGCTGCGGGCCAGGTGATCGTCGTCGAGGCGGGCGGGCGGTTCAGCGATTTCGACGGCGCGATGCGGATCGATTCGGGGAACGTGATCACCACCAACGGCCTCCTGCACGACGAGCTGGTGATGCTCATGGGAGATGCGACAGGCAGCTAGACGAGACTGAGTTTCATGTAGACTGCCGTCTCATGAGACTTTCATTTGCTGTTCGCAGTTCGAACGTTGCCCGGACGGCGGTGCTCGGGCTCGGACTGATCGCGATCGCGCTGGTCACCGCCTGCGGGGCGACCCCCAGCCAGGCGGCACCGGGCACGATCGGGGTGGTGGCAGCCGAGAACGAGTACGGCAACGTCGCCGCCCAGATCGGCGGAAAGGACGTCTCCGTGACGTCGGTTGAAAGCAATCCGAACACCGATCCGCACACGTATGAGGTGAGCCCCAGTGTCGCCCAGGACGTCGCGGCCGCCCAGCTCGTCATCCAGAACGGCGTCGGCTACGACAACTACATGAGCAAGATCCTCTCGGCCTCATCGAGCCAGACGCGCAAGGTCATCAACGTGCAGCATCTCCTCGGGCTTCCGGACAGCACGCCCAACCCGCATCTGTGGTATGACCCGGCGACCATGCCGAAGGTGGCCGACGCGATCGCTGCGGACCTCGCGGCATTGAAGCCGGGCGACGCGTCGTATTTCACCGCCAACGCAACCCGGTTCACCGCGTCGCTCAACCCCTGGCTGCAGGCGCTCGCGAGCTTCAAGTCGCAGTACGCCGGGACGCCGGTGGCCACCACGGAACCGGTCGCGGACTACATGCTCCAGGCCGCCGGTGCCGACAACCTGACGCCCTTCAAGTTTCAGGCGGACATCATGAACGGCGTCGATCCCGCACCCCAGGACGTGTCCCTCGAGACCAGTCTGTTCACGCAGCACCGCGCCAAGGTGCTCGTTTACAACCAGCAGGTCACCGACGCGCTGACGCAGACGTTCATCAGCGCCGCCCAGTCCGCGAAGATCCCGGTCATCGGCGTGTACGAGACGATGCCGACACCCGGCTACACCTATCAGTCGTGGATGCTCGCGGAGGTCACTGCGTTGCGCAACGCCGTCGCCAACGGTATCTCCACGCAACACCTGTAACGTGCAGGGGCGCGCCTCGACCGGCGCGGACGAGATCCTCGCCGTCGACGGCATCAGCGTCACCCTGACCGGGCGCGAGATCCTTCGTGACGTCACCTTCCACATCAATGCCGGTGAGTTCACCGGGCTGATCGGCTCGAACGGTGCCGGCAAGACAACGTTGCTCCGCGTCATCCTCGGGCTCATCAGCCCGAGCGCCGGTACGGTGCGCGTTGAACGCGGAGTGCGGCGGCAGCCGCTGATCGGATACGTGCCGCAGCGGATCACGCTCGACCCGGACATGCCGTTGCGCGCACGCGATCTGGTCGGGCTCGGCATCGACGGTCAGCGTTTCGGATTGCCGTTGCCGTCGTCCGCACGACGCAAGCAGGTCGACGAGATGCTCGAGGCCGTCGACGCAACGCGCTTCGCGGACTCGCGAGTCGGCAACCTGTCCGGTGGCGAGCAGCAACGGATCCTCATCGCCCATGCGTTGATCAGCCGTCCGCGCCTGCTCCTCCTCGATGAGCCGCTCGCGAACCTCGACCTCGGCAGCGAGCAGGAGGTGGTCGACCTTCTGGCGCGAATCGCGCGGGAGCAGCGGATCGCGGTGCTCATCTCGACGCACGACATGAACCCGCTGCTTCCCGTGATGGACCGTATCGTCTATATCGCGAACGGCCGGATTGCGACCGGGACGACCGCTGAGGTGGTCTCGAGCGAGTCGCTCACCAAGCTCTACGGAGTGCACGTTGACGTGATCCACGTCCATGACCGGATTCTCGTGGTGGCGGGACGCCGCGAGGAGGCGCTCCAGCACGGCGACACCGAGTCCATCGTCGAGCTGGTGTAGCCGTGGCCGGATTCCTCTCACCGCTCATCGAGCCGGGCTTCTTCTCCAACCTCCCGGTGCAGACCGCGCTGGTGGTGGGCGGGGTGGTCGCGGTGGTGTCAGGCATCGTCGGCGTGTTCACGGTGATGCGCGGCCAGTCGTTCGCCGGTCACTCGCTGGCCGATATCGGCACCGCGGGTGGATCGGCGGCGTTCCTGCTCGGGATCAGCCCACTGTTCGGGTACGTCGCGATGAACCTGATGGCTGCGGGTGTGATGGAGTGGATCGGCATCCGGCGCCCCCGAGGGCGCGACCTCGCGACCGGAATCGTACTGGGTGCCGCGCTCGGGCTCGCTGCGCTGTTCCTTTACCTGGACACCACCGGGTCGAGCACCACCGGGGCGACCGTCAACGTTCTTTTCGGGTCGATCTTCACGCTGTCCCCATCGATGGTCCCGGTGATCGCGATCTTCAGCGTCATCGCCGTCGGCATCGTGCTGCTGATGTACCGGCCCCTGATCCTCACGTCGATCAGCACTGATCTGGCGATCGCACGGGGCATCCGCATTCGCCGGGTCGGCATCGGCTACCTGGTGGCGCTCGCCCTCGCCGTGTCGCTTTCCGCGGTGACCATCGGGGCGATCCTCTCGACGGCGCTGCTGATCGGACCCGCGGCGACGGCACTGCACATCACCAACCGGACGGGTCGCGCCGCGGCGATCGCGGCCGGCATCGGGGTCATCGCCACCTGGCTTGGCGTGCTGCTCGCGTACGACAGCTACTACTGGTTTCCAAGCGGTGGCGGGTGGCCGGTGAGCTTCTTCGTCGTCACCCTGATCTTCCTCGGGTATCTCCTTTCGCAGCTTCGGTTTCGCGGACGCTCGGTGGCGGTGCGCCGGTCGGCCACCGCACAGGCACGCTGATGTTCTCCGACCTGATGCTCAACGCCTGGGGGTCGGCATCGATCGTCGCCGTCGTCGCGGGCGTGGTCGGATTCTTCATCGTCCTGCGCGGGTCGGCGTTCGCGGCGCACGCCCTGCCCAACGGGGCGTTTGCCGGCGCGGCCGGGGCGAGCCTCATCGGCGTCGACGCGATCGTCGGGCTCGCGGTGTTCTCGGTGCTCGGGGCGCTGACCATCGCCGGTCTCGGGCGGCGGGCTCGCCACGACGTCGCCACCGCGCTCGTGATCGTGGTGATGCTCGGCCTGGGATCGCTGTTCCTGTCGATGACCACCGAGTACGCGCCGGAGATCTACTCGCTGCTCTTCGGTGAGGTGCTCGGGGTGAGCAGCAGTGAACTTGTTCCCATCGCGGTGATCGGCGTCATCTGCATCGCTGCGGTCTTTCTCGTCTATCGGCCGCTCATGTTCTCGTCGGTGATGCCCGACGTCGCCGAGGCGCGCGGCGTGGGCAGCGGTCGCATGGAAGTCGTCTTCCTGCTCGTCGTCGCGCTCACCACGACCATGGCGGTGCCGGTGGTCGGCGCTCTGCTCATCTTCAGCCTGCTGATCAGCCCCGCGGCTGCCGCGCGGTCCTTCACTGATCGGCCGTTCACCGCGATGGGCCTGTCGGTGCTGATCGCGCTCGGCACCGTGTGGGCGGCGATCGCCCTGGCGTATCTGTCCAATCTGCCGATCGGCTTCTTCGTCGGGTCAATCGGCGCCGGGACGTACGCCGCCGGCAGGGGATGGGCCGCGTGGAAACGCAATCGCGCTGCCGCACCTCGCGTGGGCGCCGCGCGACCGCGGCCCGCACGGGCGCAGCCCTCCTAGACGGGCGGAGGGGACCCCGGCTCCGGCTTCAAAACCGGACTATTCAGCCTCCGCCGGGGTCCCCTCCGCCCTCCGCCGGCGCTTCCGACCGGACCATCCAGCGTGCGCCGGGGTCCCCTCCGCTCACTCCGCCACTGCACCCCTGTGGCGCGTCACGCCGGTAAGATCGCCCGATGTCGCCACGAGCCGAACGTTCCCGTCCCTTCGGACTGGCCGGTGCGCTCGTCCTCGCTGTGCTGGGGGCGGCCTGCGCGAGCGTCGCGGCGGCCGGCCCGGTGCCCATCCGCATCGGGGCGATCTTCCCCTTGTCGGGCACCACGGCGCCGGACTCGACCGATGAGTATCTCGGTGCGACGCTGGCTGCGCAGCTGGCGAACGCCGACGGGGGCATCGCCGGCCATCGGATCACGCTCGATGTGCGTGACGTCGAGGATCAGGCTCAGATCCCCGCAGCCGTGTCGCGCCTCCAGGCTGACGGAGTTCCTGTCGTGATTGGCGCATACTCGTCGCAGCTGTCGATCCCTGCCGCGGCGGCGGTGTCGGCCGCCGGCATGGTGTACTGGGAGACCGGCGCGGTCGCGGATCGCGTGACCGGGCAGGGTTCGCCGCTGGTGTTCCGCGTCGGCGTCAACGGCGCCGAGCTGGGTGCCAACGCCGGGAAGTTCATGCTCGAGCAACTGGTGCCGCGCATGGCGATTCCGGTCGGCGGGATCCGTGTGTCCTTCGTCACCGCAAACGACGACTACGGTCACAGCGTCGCCGACGCGACCCGCATCGCGCTCGAGGCGGGGGGTGTGCATATCAGCGGCGAGTCCGTCTACAACCCGTACACACCCGACTGGGCGCCGGTGATGCGAGCTCTCGCCGCGGAGAAGCCTGACATCCTGGTGCTCTCGTCGCACATCCAGGACGGCATCGCATTCCGGCGCGCGTTTCTCGCGGCGGGGCTTGGGGTCAAGGTGTTCATGGGCACCACCATGGCGCAGTGCGACCAGGACTTCGGCAACGTTCTCGGCGCCGCCGCGGTTGGTGTCTTCGCCTCGGATCGCCCCCAGGGCGACTTCAACCCGGGTGCGCTCGATCCCCAGGCTCGGTCGCTGTATGACCGTTTCGCCGCTCTCTGGAAGCAGCGCACGGGCGAGGCCGCGCCGGACGAGGAGGGGATTGCCGGTTTCACCGCTGCCTGGGCGCTCTTTGCGGACGTCCTCGATCGCGCCGGGGATGACAGCGCGCAGAGCATTGCCGCAGCCGCACGATCTCTCGATCTCCCGACCGGCAGCCTCCCGAACGGTGGTGGCGTGCTGTTCTCGTCCGCACGCGGTCAGCTTGGACAGAACACCCGGGCAGCCGCGGTGGTGTGGCAGTGGCAATCGCCCCGGCACAGCGTGGTCGTGTGGCCGCCCGTCTACGCGACCGGGCAGGTCAAGCTCGCCGCCGCCTCGTGATTGGCTGAGGGCTCATCGAGGCATACTCCCACCATGGAAACAGCGACATTCGGCGCAGGGTGCTTCTGGGGCGTGGAATCGGTATTCGAACAGGTCGACGGGGTCCTTGCGACCAAGGTCGGCTACACCGGCGGCTTCACTCAGGCCCCCTCATACGAGGAGGTTTGCTCGCATCGCACCGGACACGCCGAGGCGGTCGAGGTCACGTTCGACCCGGCGCGCGTGAGCTATGACACGTTGCTCGACATCTTCTGGATGAACCACGATCCGACGCAGCTGAACCGCCAGGGCCCGGACGTCGGCGACAACTACCGATCGGTCATCTTCTATCACTCCCCGGAGCAGGAGGCTGCCGCGACCGCGTCGAAGAAGCGCGTCGAGGAGTCGGGTCGCTACAGGCGCCCGATCGTCACTGAGATCGTTCCAGCCGCGACGTTCTGGGACGCCGAGGAGTACCACCAGAAGTACTTCTCGCGGCGGGGAATCGCTGCGACCTGCAACATTCCCGCGTAAGGTCGTCGTTTGCCGCCCTGCAAGGGCGTTGCGCCACGTGGTCAGCGGCGGCGGGCACGCAGGATGATGTCGGCGATGTGCGGATTGCCCGCCGGCGGATCGATACGCGGCTCCAACAGACGCTCGACCGTGAAGTCGTTGTCGAGCAGCCGGCCGAGGTCGTCGGCGTCGACGTAGTCCGCGGGGTCAACGCCTCGCGACTTCATGTGCTCGCGGTGCTCGGCGTCAAGGTCGTGGTACACGGCGAGCAGCAACCCCCCGGGGCGCACTGCGTTCAGGAGTTCCCGCACGGCGGGCTCCCCGGCCGCCTTGGGCAGCGCCGGATACTGCAGCGACACCAGCTCGAACGAACCGGCCGGGAAGGCCGTCCGTAAAGCATCGGCGCAGATCCACTCGACCGCGACGCCGGCCAGCTCTGCCGCCGCTCGCGCCCGGCTCACAGCGACCGCGGAGATGTCGATCGCAGCAACCGTCCAGCCGTTGCGCGCAAGCCAGATCGCGTCGGCCCCCTCACCGCAGCCGACGTCGAGCGCCCGCCCCGGCGTGAGGCCCGCGACCTCGGCGACGAGCCGGCCGTTGGGGCGGCCGCTCCACAACGCGCCGTTTGGCTCGCTGTACCGTGCGTCCCACTCGTCGGCCTGGCCCTGCGCGGTGAACCGCTTCTGGTCCTGTTCGTCCTCACGCATGTTCCGCATGGTAGATCGCGCCGGCCAACCTTCTGCTCGGGGGTCGTGACCCGCTCCGAACGTGCGAGCGGGGTTGCTCGGCCCGCGATGTGCTCAATTCCGCCTACAGGTCGACTCCGGCGCGGAGAACGGCGAGCACGCCGTCGCCGTAGCGCTCGAGTTTGGCGGGGCCGACGCCCGGGATGTTCGCGAGCGCTCCGGCGCTCGCGGGTCGCCGGTGCGCGATCTCGGCCAGCGTACGGTCGTGGAAGACGACGTACGGCGGCACCTCTGTGCTGCGTGCGACGCCCAGCCGCCAGCTCCGCAGTGCCTCGAAGCGCGCCGCCACTTCAGGTGTCATCTCGAGTGCGGTCGTCGATCCGCCGGCCGGTTTGCGGCCCCCGCTCACACGCACCTGTGACGTCGCACGGACGTCGACGTCGATCGCCTCCTCGCCGCGCAGCACCGCGCTGCCCCGTGGCGTGATCCCGAGGGTTGGCTTCTCACCGTGGCCACGACTGATGCATCCGAGCTCCACCAGGCGTTCCAGCAGCTCGCGAATCCGTTCCAGGTCCCAGCCGCGGAGCGCGCCGAACCACTGCAGCTCCGTGACCCAGGACCGCGACGACGTCCACGCATCGGTACCACCGCGAAGGATCGAGGCGATCCGGACGCCACCGAGATGGCCGTCGAACCGCGCCACGCAGGCGAGCGCCGCATTCACCTGTGCGGTGTCCACGGGCGCGTACGCGGTGCGGTTGCTGTCGAGGCAGTTGTCGCACGCCATGCAAGTGCGAGCCACGCCGTGCTCGCCGAAGTAATCGGCGATGCGGGCGTGCCGGCAGCCTCGCGTGCCCGCATATTCCATGACCTGATTGACGCGCGCGTACGCGTTGGCCTTCAACACCGTCTGCTCGTCGAAATCAACCGGCGCCCCGGTGAGTCGCCGGATGCTGCCGTCGGCCTGGATGACCTCGGCTCTGCGGAGCAGGTCGAGCGCGGCGCGCGCGGCGTTGACCGCGACGCCCCGAGCCTGCCAGTCATCGATGGCGTCGCTGCCTTCGCGAAGCAACTCGCGATAGACAGAGCGGACGACGTCGCGCTCGGGATACGCCTGCTCGATGAAGAACTCCTGCAGCTGGCGGTCGGCCGGGCTGTAGAGGAGGATGCACTCCGAAGGCTCTCCATCGCGTCCGGCGCGCCCTGCCTGCTGGTAGTACTCCTCGAGGCTGCTCGGAAAATCGTGGTGGATCACCCGGCGGATGTCCGGGAAGTCCACGCCCATGCCGAATGCCGACGTGGCGACGATTGCCTGCAGACGGCCCGCGGCGAACCGCTCGTGCACATCCTGCCGCGCGTCTCCGTCCACGGCACCGTGATAGGCGGCGACGGCGATGCCGGCGCCGGCGATCAGCTCGGTGACCTCGTCCGTCGTCCGTCTGCTCCCGCAGTACACGAGCGCTCGGCCCGCGTCCGGACGCACGAGGCGCAACAGCGCGTCGCGCTTGTCGGCCGCGCCGCGGCAGCGGATGACCGACATCGTGAGGTTCTCGCGCACGAATCCGGTGACCCGCTCGACCGGGGCGCTGAGCCCGAGGCTCGATGCGATGTCGGCGCGAACGCGCGGTGTCGCCGTCGCGGTGAAGGCGCCGACCGGCGGCCTGCCGCAAGCGGCGATGGCATCGCCGAGACGCCGGTAGTCGGGGCGAAAGTCATGGCCCCAGCTGGAGATGCAGTGCGCCTCGTCGACGATGAATCGATCCACGCTCAGCCTGCTCAGGCTGTCAAGGAAGCCGGAGGCGCCGAGCCGTTCGGGAGCGAGGTAGAGAAAACGGAGCTCGCCGGCGCCGGCCGCTCGCAGCGACTCGCTGCGGGTTGAGGCCGGCACCTGGCTGTGCAGGCACGCGGCGGGAACCCCGAGGGCGATGAGTTCGAGCGACCTGGTCGACCATGAGCGCGATCAACGGAGACACGACGATGGTCAAACCCCCGCCGGCGATCCCGGGGACCCAGTACGCGATGCTCTTCCCGGAGCCAGTCGGGGCCACGAAGAGCACGTCCGCGCGCGCCTCGGCTGCAGCGACGACGTCGGCCTGTCCCGGCCGGAAGTCCGCAAATCCGAAGGTCTGCTCGAGGACCGCACGAGCCCGAGGCGAGGGCTCGAGCGGCATCAGCTCGCTGACTTTTCCAGCTTGAGCGCGCAGGAGTTCATGCAGAAGCGCTGGCCGGTCGGCTCGGGTCCGTCCGGGAAGACGTGGCCGAGGTGCCCGCCGCACTTGGCGCACCGGATCTCGGTGCGCGGGATGAGCATGCTCCAGTCCCGATGCTCCTCGACGACCCCGTTGCGAAGCGGCTCATAAAAGCTCGGCCAGCCGGTGCCGGAGTTCGAACTTGGTGTCGGAGCTGAACAGCTCGGCGCCGCAGCCGGCGCACGTGTAGACGCCCTTGTCGTTCACGTGGACGTACTGCCCGGTGAAGGGGCGTTCGGTGCTCGACTTGCGAAGCACGTTGTACTGCTCGGGCGTCAGACGCTGACGCCACTCGTCGTCGGTCAGGGTGACTTTCTCGTCCATGGTCTTCACTTTTTACCCCGTTTGGCAGGACTCGACGCATACAGTGCCGCGGCCGCCGCGTGGCTCTCCGCGATGTGGCGGCGCAGCGACTCGGGTTCGAGCACCTCGACGTTCGGACCCCATCGCATCAGCCATGGGCGCATCTCGACCTCGCCGGCCACGTCGAGGCGAACCTCGATGCCGCCCCCGGGAAGATCGGTTCGCCTGGCGTGCGCCGGCCAAGGGCTCTCGTCGACCCATTGGCGTGCCTCGGGGCTGAACCGCAGCACCACTCGATCCCCGCCGGCTCCCTGCCAGATCGCCCATGAGGCTCCGAGCACGGTGTCGATGTCGAAGTCGTCGGGCACCGCGAAGCTCGATGGGAGCAGCCGCGCCGCCCGGATCCGATCGAGCCGCAACGACCGCACCTCGTGCGACACCGAATCGAGGGCGAAGACATAGATGTGCCGCCCCTCGGCTGTCGGCTGGATGAAGTAGGGGCGGAGATCGCGGCGGGTCTCGTTGCCCTTGGCGTCGACATATCGCACCTCGATCTCGCGATGGGTCACGAACCCGTCGATGACGGTGCGCTCGATCTTCAGGCGCTCGGCGTCGGCGGGCCGGCGTTCCGCTGCCGCCAACGTCCGGCGCAGGTACTCGCTCACCACCGGCACACTCAGCGCCCGGGACAGGTGGGCGAGGGCACCGACCAGTGCCGGGTCCTGTTCGGGGCGCACCTGCTGCAGGAGTTGCACCGCCACCAGGAGCAGCGTCGCCTGGTAATGGTCGAGCTGCAGGGGCGGGAGCAGGCTGCCCTTGCCGATGCGCCAGCGACCACCGGATTCCTCGACGTCGATACCGGCGTTGTCGCGCAGCGTCGCCACGTATCGCTGGACCGTGCGCGTGTTGACCTCGAGCTCCTCGGCAAGCTGCCGCGTGGTCAGGCCCACCTCGGTCTCGCAGAGGCGCGCGAACAGCTTGATGACCCGAAGCTCCTTCTCTCCCTTCTCGTAAACGCCTGGCACGCAAGGAGCCTAGCGGGTCGTCCGGGCTTCCGAGTCGAGGGCAAGCGCATAACCGAGGAGCAGCGGCCCACCTTCTCGCTGCTGCGTCCCGGTCGGCTCGAAGCCAAGCTCCATGTAGAGCTGCTGCGCGCCGACCATGTTCGCTTCGGTGTCCAGCGTCATCACGCGCTTGCCACGGCGGCGAGCCATGTCGATGCAGGCGAGCATCAGGTGGCGGGCGATGCCCCGGCCGCGGTGCTCGGGGCTGACGCCGAGCATGCGGATATGCGCTTCGCCGGCAGCCAGAGGATCGCTCGGGGCGGGACCGATCCGCGAATCGAGCTCGAGGGTGACCGAGCCGGCGATGACGCCCCGGTCGACGGCCACAAGAACCATCGACCGCTCGGCGCGGCTCCCGACGTCGGCGATCCGCGCCAGGTACGGCTCCCAGCCGGGCTTGTCGGGCGTCCAGTACTCGCGGAACGCGCTCGCGGTGGCCGCCCCGACCGCCGTGTGCTCGGACGCCAGGAGCGGGCGGATCTCGATCTCATCGGACACATCCAAAACCGTACGCGACAGCCACCTGTCGCCGCCCCGGCGCATCGTCGTCGCATGGACACACAGACTTCCGGCGCCGGCGACCTCGGGATCACAGGTGATGGGCCCTACCTCCGGCGCGCGCAAGCGCTGCTTGCCGCTCGGGCCGAGCTCTTCGTCGCCGGGACGGCGCGTTCGATGCGGCTCGCCGGCTTGGCCGGCTCGCCGCAGGAGGAGGCTGCCGCGATCATGCGCCGGGGGCGGCAGCTGACCCTGCCGCTGCCGCGCGAACAAAGGCGCCGGCGAGCAAGGATGGTGCGCTGATGCGTTTCCTCCATGACGGCCGTCCGGTGTTCACCGCCACGGATCTCTGCGACTACCTGGCCTGCGGGCACCTCGTCGCGCTCAAGCGACGGGTCGCGGCCGGCGAGTCGATCCCGAGCGACCGTTCGGCGCTCAGCGAGGTGCTCGCGAACCTCGGCGCCGGGCACGAGCAGCGACACCTCGAGAGGCTCCGGGCTCGCGGCCAGCGCGTCAAGGCCTTCGAGGACGAGCGCGACCGATACGCGAGCACCGCCGCCGAGCTGGGCGCCCTCGAGGCGGAGACGGTCGCGGCGATGGGTGAGGGGTACGACGTCATCTATCAGCCCACGTTCTTCGACGGACGCTGGATGGGCCGCGCCGATTTTCTGCTTCGGGTGGACATGCCCAGCGCCCGGTGGGGCTGGAGCTACGAGGCGGCAGACGCGAAGCTTGCGCGGCGCGTCCGTTCCGAGGCCATCCTCCAGCTCTGCGAGTACTCGGCGCACCTCGAGCGGCTCCAGGGAACTGCGCCTCCGCATATGCACGTGGTCCTCGGCGACGGCAGCGAGCATGCGTATCGCCTTGACGAGTTCTCCGCATACCACGCGAACGTGAAGCGTGATTTCGAGTTGGCCATGCTCGTCGAGGAGACCGCCACCTACCCCGATCCCGTCGCGCACTGCAACACGTGCGGTTTCGCGCCGCGCTGCGCCGCGGAGCGAAAGCGCGACGATCACCTTTCGCAGGTAGCCCGCATGCGCTCCGGTCAGGTGGTCGCGTTGACGTCGACCGGAATCAGCACCATGACGGCACTCGCGGAGTTGTCCCGGGACGCCGATCCACCCGCACGCATGAGCATCACGAGCTTCCGCGAGCTCCACGCGCAGGCGGCACTGCAGCACCGCGGGCCGCATGCCGGCGGTGTCCCGCGACACGAGTTGCTCGATGCATGGGAGGTCGGGCACGGTCTCTGCGCACTGCCGGCCCCATCTCCGGGCGACCTCTTCTTCGACATGGAGGGCGACGGCCTCGCTCGCGATGTGCCGCTCGAATATCTCTTCGGCGTGGTCGACACGCGCGGCGAGTACCGCGCCTGGTGGGGCCACGACGAGGCGGGGGAGCGCCTCGCGTTTGAGGGGTTCGTCGACTTCGCGATCGCACAGCTCGAGCGCTTCCCCGACATGCACGTCTACCACTACGCGGCGTACGAGAAGACCGCGCTGCGCAGGCTGATGAGCCGGCACGGCACCCGCGAGGAGGAGGTCGATCGCCTGCTTCGCAACGAGGTGCTCGTCGATCTCTACCGTGTCGTCCGGCAGGGAATCCGGCTGTCAACGGACTCGTACTCGCTCAAGAAGGTCGAGCGCTTGTACATGCCCGCACGCGAGGAGTCGATCGCCGACGCCGCGGGGAGCATGGTCATGTACGAGCGCTGGTTGATCAGTCGCGAAGATGGGAGCACGGGCAACGCGACGCTGCTCGACGAGATCGAGATGTACAACCAGCGCGACTGCATCTCCACCGCGCAATTGCGCGACTGGCTCGAGGCGCGCCGCGTCGAGGAGGAGGCGCTCCGGGGCGCTCCCATCGAGCGTCCACCGATCATCGAACGCGCGGTGAGTGACGCGTTGCAGGCGAAGATCGTCACGACCCAGGAGGTCGCGGTCGCGCTCGTCACCGACCTGCCGGCGGATCCCGAAATGCGTACCGGTGCCGAACGAGCGCGATCGTTGCTTGCGCCACTTCTCTCGTACCACCGGCGCGAGAACAAGGTGAATTGGTGGCGTCATTTCGACCAGATCGCAATGAGTCCGGAGGAGCTCGAGCGCGACACGTATGCGCTCGGACCGCTCGAGATGATCGGCTCCCGCGAGGATGGCCGCCGGATCATCGAGCGATACCGCTTCGAGCCGCAGGAGCACCGGATCGGCATCGGCGACAAACCGCTCGACCCGGAGGCGGACGTGCGCTGGGCACCGGTTGCCGGCGAGGTCCTGGAGCTCGATGCCGCGCGCGGGGAGATCACGCTGTCGCGCACGCCTGGTCAGGCGGATCGCGGCGCGGTGCGTTTCCTGATCCCGTCCACGCCGCTACCGACGGACGCGCAGGAGGAGGCGTTGCTCGACCTCGGGCGATGGGTCGCGGCCAATGGCCCGGATGCCACGGGCGCAAATCGCGCCGGGCGCGACCTGCTGATGCGCCTGCCGCCGCGTCTGCACGATGGCGCCGACCTCGAGTTTCGCGGGCTCGGTGAAACTGCGTCGGAGGCGGCGATCCGTCTGATCCTTGGCTTGGATCGCGGGTGCCTGCCGGTGCAGGGCCCGCCTGGCGCCGGCAAGACGCACATGGCTGCGCTTGCCGCACTCGCGCTCATCAAGCACCGGCGAGGCCCGATCGGCGTGACAGCGGTCACTCACAATGCGATTCGCACGCTCCTGGACAAGATCGAGGAGCTCGCGCCGTCTTTGGGCATGCAGGTCCGCATCCAGCACCGCAAAGGGGACGGCATCGGCACCGCATCGATCCAGATTGCTCGGAGCAATGACGCTGTCGAGGCTGCGCTCGCTGACGAAGCCGTCGACGTGGTCGGCGGGACCTCGTGGCTGTTCGCTCGCCGCGAGCTCCAGGGATCCTTCGACACGCTGATCGTCGACGAGGCCGGACAGATGTCACTGGCCGACGCGCTTGCGGTGTCGCGGGCGGCTCGCAACCTCGTCCTGGTCGGCGACCCGCGACAACTTGCGCAGCCGCTGCAGGGGAGCCATCCGCCCGGCGTCGGCGTTTCGGCGCTCGAGCACCTGCTCGGCGGCAATGTGACCATTCCTCCTGACCGCGGCGTGCTGCTCGACCTCACCTGGCGCATGCACCCGGCCGTGACCGGTTTCGTGTCGCGTTCGTTCTACGAGGGGCGGCTCGGATCGGAAGCGCAGTGTTCGCGTCAGGCGGTGGTCCTCGATGGTGTCGCGGTCACCGGGCTGCGGGCGTCGTTTGTCGAGCATGAGGGCGACCGGGTCCGCTCTGATGCCGAGGCCGCGCGCGTGCGCGAGATCAGTGACCAGCTGACCATCGCAACGTGGCGGGACGCCACCGGCCACGAGCGCCGGATGACGTTCGAAGACATCGTTGTTGTCGCACCGTACAACGCGCAGGTCGCGTGTCTCGTCGAGGCGTTGCCGGTCGGCGCGCGGGTTGGCACCGTCGATCGCTTTCAGGGACAGGAGGCCGCGGTGAGCATCTTCTCCATGGCCACGTCCAGCGTCGAAGACCTGCCCCGCAACCTCGAATTCCTCTTCAGCCTCAACCGCCTCAACGTGGCCGTGTCCCGGGCGCGCGGACTTTCGATCCTGGTCTGCTCGCCCGAACTACTCCGCGCACGCTGCCACTCGCCGGAGCAGATGCGGCTCGTCAACGCGCTCTGCCGGTTTGTGGAGATGGCCGAACCTTGGATCGTCACGCCGGTGCCCGCAGCTATGCTGCCGGCGTGACTGACGATTCCCTCAAGGACCGGCTCGTGCGGTCGCTCGTTGCCGCGCGCGAGCGGGAGGCTCTGCTCCTCGCTCTGGTGGACGACCCGCCGGCCGCCGAATATGGGCAATGGACCGCAAAAGACAACATCGCGCATCTCAACGCCTGGCGTCAACATGCCGTGCGCGCGCTCGTTGCTGCGCAGCAGGGGACCGCTTTCGAGGGGCCGGCCAATGACACCGACCTCGACGCGCGAAATGCCGAGATCTACGAAGAGCATCGCGACGACAGCGCCGCCACCGTACGCACGACCGCCGTCGAGAGCTACACGGTGCTCATCGACGCGGTCATTGCGTGCTCCGACGCGGATCTGTTGCGCGAACGCCCTGACAATGGTGGGCCCGTGTGGCGCGTTGTTCCGGGCAACGGCCATGCTCATGTGGCCCAGCACCTCTCGTACTGGGCAGTCGCACACGCCGATCCCGTCGCGGCGGAGGAGGCCGCGAGGTGGAGTTACGCGATCGAACTCTGAGTTGTTCCCCGACAACCAGCCCATTGCCGACTACAACTTCGCCTGTTTCTACGCGCGCAACGGCGATGCCGACAGAGCCTTGCCGCTGCTCAGCACCGCGCTGCGCGCTCGTCCCGAACTTCGCGCTTTCGCGCTCGAAGATGCGGACATCGAGCCGATTCGCGACGACCCACGGGTGGAAAGCCTCATCGGCCCCTGAGGGCGCAGCCTCAGACGTTCGGCGGTGTCACCCGGTGGCGATCGATGAACAGGCCCTGCAAAGAATGGCCGATCGGTCCGCGCTCGTCGTACAGGCGGCTGTGAGCGACGCCGACACCGCGCCGGTCCACGTCGGTGCCGGCGTCGAGGCAGATCCACTCACCCTCGGGCTGGCGATGCAGGTACACGGTGAGGTCGGTGTTGATGAACAGGAATTCACCCCACGGCAGTGCCGCCGAGACGCCATTCCCAAAATCGGCCGCGGCGAGCGCTCGCTGCAAGGGCGTCGTCGCCTGACCGGCGACGACCGGGCCGGTCAGCCGCATCCAGACTGTCGCCGGTCCCAGCTCCGCGAACGAGCCATGTGCGTAGCGCATCTCGACGCCGGTGCGGTGAAAGGCCGGGTCCTCGCTGTCGGGCGTATGCGCGACGGAGTCGGCCGGCCCGGCGAATGGCACCTCGAGTGGCGGCCGTTCGCCGAGATCCAGGTCGGCGATGCGCATGCGCCATGCCGTCGCACGGCAGAGCTCGGTGTTGCCGTCGGTGAGCGTTGCGCTGAGCATCTGCACACGCCGCCCCTCGCGCTCGATGCGAGCCGCAACCTCCACG
Organism: Candidatus Dormiibacterota bacterium; assembly: GCA_963708605.1. Lineage (GTDB taxonomy): Bacteria > Chloroflexota > Dormibacteria > Aeolococcales > Aeolococcaceae > Palsa-851. The sequence continues at coordinate 266,403 of CAVPTG010000004.1, forward strand.
GGACGCAACGGAACCGGCCGGAAGATCTCGACGGTGGTTCGAACGATGGCCATCGGCGCCTCGGTCGGGAGCGCCTCCATCACGCCTCCCATGAGGGCGGCCGGCGGCCCGCCGTGCATCGCGCTGCGATCCCACGGCCCGCGCGCGTGCTCGCTCGGGACGTAGCCGCGCCGGTTGGGCGTGAAAAGCGCTTCGGACATGGCCGCATGGTGCATCAAGCAGCTCGACGAGCGGACTGCGCGCCTCCGGCTCCCTGCTACGCTCCTGTGCCGTGGCGGTCAAGGGCACGACCATTGCGGCACGGGGCATGCGTTTCGACGCGCTCACCAGTGGACCGGCGGACGGCGAACTCGTCCTGCTGCTCCACGGATTCCCGCAGACCGGTACCTGCTGGCACAACGCACTCGACGGCCTGGCTCGAGCCGGGTACCGAGCGGTGGCCCCCAGCCAGCGCGGATACTCCGCAGGCGCCCGTCCCGACGGCGTTGCGGCGTACAGGGTCAGCGAGCTGTGCGCGGACGTCCTCGCCATCGCGGCCGCCCTGGGGAGCGATCGCTTCCACCTGGCAGGCCACGACTGGGGTGGCGTGGTAGCGTGGGCGCTCGCCGGCGACCGTCCGGAGGCGGTGGCATCGCTCACCGCGGTCTCGACCCCGCACGCGGGAGCGCTGCGACAGGCGCTCCACGGCACGCAGCAGCGTCTGCGCATGGCATACATACCCGTGCTCCGGCTGCCGATCATCCCGGAATCGCTGATCGAGGCTGCGGGCGGGGTCGTTGCCGAGTCCCTCCTGACCGCGACCGGTCTCAGCCCCGCCCACGCGCATCGCGACATCACCGCATTGCGTGCCGTCGGTCCCACCGGCGCTCTGAACTGGTATCGGGCCCTGGGCACCGAGCGCGGCCATTCCGCTCCCGTGAGCGTCCCCGTGCTGCATGTCTGGGGCGACCAGGACCCGGTCTTCACACGTGAGGCAACCGATCTGTCGGCCGCGCACTGCACCGGTGATTACCAGCTGCTCGAGCTCGAGGCGGGATCGCACTGGATCCCCGACGAGCATTGGAGTGACGTCGAGGATCTTTTCCTCGATCATCTCGCGGCCAACCCAGTCAACGCCGGCCGCTGAGGCCGGCGCGTGGGCGGGATCGAGGTCACCGGTACCGCGCAACGACGCTCCTGGGATTCGGTTGGATTGCCCGAGACGGAACGCGTCCGTCCCGGGCTGTGGTCGATCCCCGTGCCGCTGCCGAACAATCCGCTGCGCTACGTGCTCGTCTACCTGCTCGAACTGGAGACCGGCATTGCGGTGATCGACACCGGCTGGAGCACGGATGAGGCCTGGACGGCGCTCGTCAGCGGCATCGCGGTCGCCGGGTATGTCCCGTCGGACGTGCGGGCCATCCTCATCACCCACATCCACCCCGATCACTACGGGCTCGCCGGCCGGCTGCGCGAGGCGTCAGGCGCGTGGGTCGCTCTCCATCCAGCGGACGCCGCGCTGCTGCCCGCGCGGTACGGCCGCGGCCTGGAGCGCCTGCTCGCGAGCATGGATGCGCTGCTCGTCGATGCCGGCGTGCCCGATGAGACCCGGGCCGAGCTCACCGGGGCGTCCATGGGCATTCGCGAGTTCGTCGCTGCCGCCGAGCCCGATGTCCTGCTCGAGGATCGCGCGCCGGTGCCGCTGCCGGGCTGGGACCTCGTCACGCTGCACACCCCGGGCCACTCGCCCGGCCACGTCTGCTTCCTCGACCGCCGCGGCCGCGTGCTGTTCAGCGGCGACCACGTCCTCCCACGGATCAGCCCGAGCGTCGCGCTCCATGCACAGCAGCCGGACAACCCGCTGGCCGACTTCCTCGACGCGCTGCGCGGGGTTCGTGATCTGGATGTCGACGAGGTGCTGCCGGCGCACGAATGGCGGTTCCGCGGGCTCGATGCGCGCGTCGACGAGCTCCTCGACCACCACGCGCGGCGGCTCGACGAGACCCATTCGCTGATCACCAGCGCCCCCGGCCTCACCTGCTGGGAGACCACGCTGCGGCTTCGCTGGTCGCGGGATTGGTCGCAGATCGTCGGCTTCATGCGCCGGGCGGCGGTGGGCGAGACCCTCGCGCACCTGGTGCTCCTCGAAAGCACCGGGCGGGCGCGTCACGACGACGCCCGTCCGATCCATTGGTTTCCGACCACCTTGAGCGGCCGAAGATAGTGAGCCAGCAAGGTCAGCGGTTGTGCGAGCCCTGGCGGGCGTGTCAGCATGCCCCCGGGAAAGCAGACCCTTGGGAGGTTGGGAGGATGCGCGCCACCAGGGTGGAGAGTCGGCCGCCGGGCGGCCGGCTTGGCCGTGCTCACCACGGTTCTCCTGGCAGGCTGCGGCGGCACCCCGAGCACCACCCCCCCGCCGCCAGGCGGGAGCACCGCAGCACCAAGCATCTCGCCGTCACCGAGCGCAACTCCACGGCGCATGCCGTGGCGCAGCCCACCTGCCCGTTGACGCAGGTGCAGGTGGATCAAGCCTTCGGCGAGACGCTGCCGGGTCCGCTGGCACCGCTCAACGCGTACGAGGTCTGCGTATTCGGTCAGGCGACGCCAGGCAACTATCACGTCGTCACCGTCAGCGTGTACAACGCCGCGACCCTCGCCGGTTTCGGTTCCACGGCCAGCGCTTACCTGCAGAGCAACCGGGGAACAACTGCCGTGAGTGTGCCCAACGTGGGTGTCGCTGCCTTCATCAAGGGCGGTGACATCTGGGTCCAGACGCCGGATCAGGCGATCCTCGATATCGGCTCCGACTTCGTCGTCACGAACGCCGAACTCCAGGCCGCCGCTGTGGCGGCACTGCCCCGCGTCTAGGCGATGGCCTCGACCGGGACGTGGTTGCTGACACTATTGGCAATATCATCGTCACGTTGGACACGGGCGGCCATCTGGACATCGCCGACGAGTGGGACTGCAAAGCGGCACTAAAGTGGTTGCGCGCGGCTCGGCGAACCCGACCAGCTCACGCTGATGGCTCCGGTCAGGAGCGCGACCACCAGGAGCAACAGTGCCACAGAGGTGATCCCTCGACCGGACGCGAAGACCAGCGATGGCACTGCAACGCCGAGTGCCATGCCAAGCCCGCGCGCCATGTTCAGCAGGCCTCCGGCGGACCCCGCGCGCTCCCTGGGTGCCGCAAACATGGCCGCGGCGTTGTTCGCGGCCACGAACAGCCCCAAACCCGCTCCGATGACGGCCAGCGCACCCACCGTCAGGTGGGTGCGGGTGGCGGAGGCGGCGAGGAGCGCCATGCCCGCGGCGGTGACGACCATGCCGAGACCGGTCGGCAGACGAGGCCCAACGCGGTCACGGATCGCGCCACCGAGCGGCGCGAACACCGCCAGTGCGATCGGCAGCGCGCTGAGCTCGAACCCGACCGCGAGCGGCCCGACGTGGAGCGTTCTCTCGAGGTGGAACGGGACGGAGACCAGGCAGCCGAAGAGGACGACGTACGACAGCATCGCCGCGACGATGCCGGCATCGAACGCGAGCACCCGGACCAGTGCGGCATCCACGACCGATCCCGGTGCTCGCTGCTGCCGCATCACCGCTCCGACGAGCAGGACTCCGGCGAGCACGGCCAGGGCGGGCTCGGTCCACGGCGGCCTCCCGGGTTGCGCGGCGAACGACAGCGCCGCGAGCACGCACGCGGGGATCGCGGCGAGCAACAGGGTCCCGTAGGGGTCGATCCGGCTCATCGGGTCGTGATGGGTGCTCCGCGGCAGGAAGAGCCAGCCGAGCACGAGCCCGATCACTCCGAGCGGGATGTTGACCAGAAAGATGAGGCGCCAGCCGCCGAGCGCCGTGAGCGCGCCACCGGCGACCGGCCCGACGCAGAGTCCGACCGCCTGCGCTGCGCCCTGCACCCCAAGGCCGGTACCCAGCCGACCAGGTGGCAGGAGGTCGCGGATGAGCGCGTATGAGTTCGCCTGGAGCATCACCGCGCCGACCGCCTGCACGAGCCGTCCCGCGACCAGGAGCCCGAGGGAGGGCGCCAGCGCACATGCCGCCGAGCCCGCCACGAAGATTCCGAAGCCGTACGTGTAGAGGAGCTTCCTGCCCACGCGATCGGCGATCCTGCCCACCGCCGCGACCGTGCCCGCCAGGACGAGCACGTAGATGAGCACGACCCATTCGACACTTGCGATGGATGCGTGTAGGTTGGTGCGGATGTATGGAAGCGCGGTGGCGACGATGCTCGCGTCGAGCTGGCCCATGAACGCTCCCACGCAGACGGTCGCCACGGCGAGCCACGGAGCGGAGTGGAGCGCCCGGATGCGCGCGGGCCGTCGGGGCTCGGTCAGCATCCGGCTCCGGCGCGGCGCCTCTGGGTCAGACACGACCGTCCAGGCCTCGTTGCGCACCGTGGTCAGGGGCGGCCGCCATCGCCACATCATCCAGCACCGCCGCGCCGGAAGCCGGGTTCGGTGCCTGATGTCTCCACCCGGTGACGGAACGATGGTCAGCGAGATCGAATCGATTCGGCGCTCGATACTGCGATGACGCACCTGTCCACGCGCCCGGGAGGCCGCAACCGTTGACCCAGCAGCGCATCCTTCTCGCTGACGACGAACCGCGCCTGCTGCACGTCGTCGGGCTGTATCTCAGCATGGAAGGATTCGAGGTCAGCGAGGCCTCCGACGGCAGCGAGGCGATCACGATGCTCGACAACGAGCAGTTCGACCTCGCCATCCTCGACGTGATGATGCCGGGCGTCGACGGGATCGAGGTGTGCCGGTATATCCGCTCGCAGCCTGCGACGCAATCGATGCCTGTGCTGGTGTTCACCTCGCTGTCCGCCGACAAGGACGTGGAACGTGCGCGCCTTGCCGGCGCGAACCATCTGATCACCAAGCCCTTCAGCCTGCCGGGACTTGGGGCGGTGGTCCGCTCCTGCTTCGAGGACGCCCCCGCCCTCGCGGGCTGACCCCGGCGTTCCGGCCTACGCGATCGCCCGGGTGAACCGGCGTGCACCGATCAGCACGCCGACCACGGCCAGCGCGGCCATGATCACGAGCCCCTCGAGCACGGCCTGGTCGAAGCCCTTCCCGTTGAAGAGATCGCGTGCCGCGTTCACCGCGTAGGAGAGCGGATTCGCCTTGGCGATGTCCTGCAGCCATCCCGGCGCCAGGTCGAGCGGCAGAAGTACGCCGCTGAGGAGGAGCAGGGGCAGCGAGAGCGTGAAGATGAGCGGCGCGTAGGAGTCCTCGCTCTTCAACGCGAGCGCTGCGGCATAGGCAAGCGACGACATGCCGAGGCCGATCAGCGCCACCAGTCCGAGCATGACGATGACGCCGACAACCGTCGGCTGCAAACCGAAGGGAATGGCGAGGAGCAGGAGGATGAGCGACTGCACCACGAGCGTCAGGATGTCGCGGAGCGCGCGGCCGAGCAGCAACGCAAACCTGCTGACCGGGGTCACGCGGAAGCGCTCGATGACGCCGGCGCGAAGCTCGGCGATGAGGCCGAATCCCACGCCGCTCGCGCCGAACAAGCCGAGCTGGATGAGCAGTCCCGGCACGAATACGTTATATGCGCCGCCGGCGGGGAACCCCGGTACCTGGACGAGCGATTTCAGCAGGGGCGCGAAGAGCACGAGGTAGAGGAGCGGCTGGATGACGCCGATGGCCACCCACGCCGGATTGCGAAGGAAGACGAGCAGATATCGGTGGAACATCAGCCAGGTGTCTTTGAGCAGCTTCATGTCGATCCCTCCTACGCGGCTTCACGGAGCGAGCGCCCGGTCTGACGCAGGAACACGTCGTCGAGGCTCGGGCGGTTCAGTGACAGTGATGCGAGCGGGATGCCCGCGGAGTCGAGCACGCGAATGATCTGAGGCATCGCGGTCTCGCCGCGGTCGACGTAGAGACGCACGAGGCTGTCGGCGGTGGTCGCCTCGCGAACGAACGGCTGACCGCTCAGGAGCTCGAGCACCCTGTCGCTTGCGTGCTCCGTACCCACGACGATGACGTCGCCGGCGACCTGACGCTTCAGGTCATCGGGTGTGCCCAGCGCGACGATCTTGCCGTGGTCGATGATCGCGATGCGGTCGGACAGCGCATCCGCCTCCTCGAGGTAGTGCGTCGTGAGGAACACCGTCGTGCCGGTGTCGCGCAGCCTGCGCACCTCATCCCACATCCGCGCCCTGCTCTGGGGATCGAGGCCGGTGGTGGGCTCGTCGAGGAAGAGCAGCTGGGGCAGGTGCATGAGCCCGACGCCGATGTCGAGACGGCGCTTCTGCCCCCCGGAGTAGGTCTTGACCGGCCGGTCCGCGCAGTCTTCGAGCTCGAGCGACTCGATGAGCTCGGCCGCGCGCGCAACCGCACGCTGCTTGCTCATGCCGTAGAGACGTCCCTGGATGATCAGCTCGGTGCGGCCGGGGATCTCGGGAGCGCTGCTTCCTTCCTGGCTGACATAGCCGATGACATAGCGCACCCTGGCGGGATCGCGCCGGAGGTCGAACCCCGCGACGGTTGCCTCGCCGCTGGTCGGTGGCAGGAGCGTCGAAAGCATCCGGAGCGTCGTCGTCTTGCCCGCACCGTTGGGCCCGAGGAAGCCGAAGATCTCGCCCTTCTTGACGTCGAGATCGACCCCGGCGACGGCTTCGACGGGCCCCCGTCGTGACTTGAACGTCTTTCGAAGATTGTGTGTCTCGATCACGGTGCCTCCTCCCTGGTGGTCGATGCGGGCCCTCGCTCGCGATGGAGCAACGTCGCGAGGTGGTTGTCCCGGTGGCGGTTGCGACGTTCGGCGTCGGCGGCGTGCATGGCCGCGAAATGCGCTCTGATCAGCTCTTCGTTCCACACCAGAACACCCCGCTGCATGTCGGCGAGGATTCCACGGATCCAGTCGACCTCCGCCGTGGCCAGCGCCATCGCATGTTCCAGCTCGAGCAGGACGAGCCTGGGGAGACCGAGATCGTCCTGGGCCATGCTGAGGGTTGCGCCGAGAGCGGAGACCCGTGCCCGAAGCGAGACGACGCGGCTAGCGAGCGCGGTCTCGGCCCGCTCCTGCGTTATGTAGCCGAGCAGTCCCACGGCGACCCGGAAGACCGGCGTCTCGTCGATGGGCGTGGAGAGCAGATCGGCAAGCCAATTCTCGAGTTCCTCGCTCCCTTCCGGGGTGATCCGGTAGACCGTTCGCTCCGGCCTCCTGCCCTCACGGCTCGTCTCGAGCGGCTCGATGTACCCGGCCGCCTCGAGCTCCTCGATTGCCCGGTAGAGGCTGCGCGTCTTGCCGACGGCGTAGGCCTTGTGGCGTTCCTTCAGGAGTTGCTGGAGCTCATACGGATGGCACGGCTGCTCGCTGAGCAGGCCGAGCGTGGTGAGGGCGACCATGTCCTTCGGCTGCGTGCGGATTTCCATATTGCGTTCCGCACTATAGCACGATGCCATCCGAGACGCCGGTCTCAGTCCACGCAGTGTCTGGCGACCTCGTGGTGGTCCTGTAGGTACTCCCGGATCGCCATCAGCGCGGCGATGCCGTCGCCGACCGCAGATCCGAGCTGCTTCGTGGAGCCGCGGCGCACGTCGCCGGCAGCGAACACCCCGGGCATCGAGGTGGTGAAACCGCCTTTGTCGTCGACGAATCCGCGCCCATCGAGGTCGACGCTGCCGCGGAGGAATGCGGTGTTGGGGTCGAGCCCGATGAACACGAACGCCGCGCGCGGCGTGATCACCTGTTCCTCACCGGTGGCACGGTCTCGAATGCGTACCGACTCCAGATGTCCCTTGCCGGCGAGCTCGGTGACCTCGGTATTCCGATGCACCACAAAGCGCGGGTCGTTGTTGATCTTGTCCTGGAGGAGGCGCGACGCGGTGAGCTCGGGCTCCCGCTGGACGATGCGGACTCGCTCGGCGAATTTGAGGAGGAAGAGAATTCTCCTCGAGCGCCGAGTTTCCGCCACCGATGACCAGAAGCTCCTCGGCGCCGCGGTAGAAGGGGCCGTCGCAGGTGGCGCAGAAATGCACACCGGCGCCGATCAGGTCCTCCTCACCCGGGACGCCGAGACGCCGGTACGACGACCCGGTCGCGATCAGCACCGCATGGCTCTCGATCTCCTGCCCGCCGGCCAGTCGCAGGCAGATGTCGCCGGCCTCAGCACCCTCGGCGGTGACCTGATCGACGCTCACGGCGCTGAGCAATTCGACCTCGTAACGACGCGCCTGTGCGATGAATCGCTCGGCGAGGTCCGCACCGCCAACGCCTTCGGGGAAGCCGGGATAGTTGTCGATGCGCTCGGTGACGCCGGCCTGGCCGCCGAGCCCGCTGCGTTCGATCACCACGGCGTCAATGCCTTCTCGGGCCGCATAGATCGCGGCGGCGAGCCCGGCCGGGCCGCCGCCGATGATCGCGAGGTCGTAGCAGCTCCGCTTCGCCTCGAGGGTGAGCCCGAGCTTGCGCGCCAGCACCTCGTTGGTGGGATCGATGAGCACCTCGGAACCGTCGAAGACGACGGTCGGAATCGTGCGGCCGCCCTGCTGCAGCTCCTCGACGTGCTTGAGCGCGACCGCGTCCTGGTCGATGTCGACCCAGTCGTAGGGCACGCGCTGCTCCGCGAGGAATCGCTTCGCGCGCTTGCAGTCCGGGCACCACGGAGCGCCATAGACGGTGATCTGCGACATCAGGTGAGCTTCGAGAGATCGGCGCTGATGCCGGCCAGGGTGCCGAGGAAGCGATCGACGATCCGGCCCTTGGCATTGATGACGATCAACGTCGGTGGATCGATCACGTTGTACTCGGAGGTGATCAGCTCGTTGGCATCATTCACGCTGGCATACGGCACCTTGTACGTGCGTTCGTAGGCGGCGCCGTTGGCGACGGGGTCCTGCTCGTCGACGCCGAGGAAGATCACGCCTTTCGGCATCCACTGCGCCGCCAGCTTGTTGAGGTCGGGCTGCTCCTTGTTGCACGGGCCGCACCACGAACCCCAGAAGTCGAGCACGACGACGTGCCCATGAGTCGACGACCACGAGAACTGGGAGCCCGTCAGCGTGGGGGCCGTGATCGGGGTCGCCGGGCCCACCGGACCGTTGCCCGTGATCGGCACGGAGCCCAGGTCCTGCTGCAGCCCGCACCCGGCCAGCGTCAGCGCCGCCGCGATCCCGGCCGCAAGCATTGCGCCCTTCACGGGGTGACCGCCAGGTCCTCGAGCACCAGCCGCGCCAGGTTCTGGTCACCTTCGACGACAACGCGAGCGCGAGCGCCGGGGTCGTCGGCTCGGCCACAGGAGAGAACCGTCAGCGTGGGCAGGTCGAGCCGGAGTGTCGCCGCCCGTGAGTCGGGAATCGTGGCCCCCGACCGCCCGCGTTCACCGTCGAACGTGATCGCCCGGACCGCTCCTCCTGGACCGGTGACATCGAACACGATGACCGTCCCTGCCGAGGGCGTCATGCGCTCCTGGAGCTCGTAAGCCGCGCCCATCAACATCCGCTCGCGGCTGTGCGCCGCCGCGACGCTCTCGAACCCGCCGGGCTCGCCGAGCGCGCGACGGATGTCCTGTTCGTGGGCCCAGAGATCGAACACTCGGATGGCGAGCAGTGAGCGGACCTTCGACTCGCCGAAGAAGCCACGGCCCATCTCGTCGAGCTGCGAATCGGTCAGCGCGGCGAGGCGGATCAGCCGCTCCGCGGTCACCGCGCGGTACTCGGCGAGGAGGTCGCGCAACGGCACATCGCGCCGGGCGTCGACGCCGATCTCCATGAAGGAGCCGGGCTGGTTGCGGATGTAGGGCAGCCCTTCCGGCGGGGCGTGCTCGACCCGCGGTCGCCCGATGAGGATGCTCTCCAGGTCGGTGATGTGAGCCACATGATCGCGCACGGTCCAGCCCGGACAGCCGGTCGGGAGCAGCGCGCGCTCGTCGTCGAGCCCTTCCGCGAGCGTGCCGACATCCGAGAAGATCTCGGCGTAGGCGCTGCGGAAGCCATCCGCAGTCGTGATATTCCCGCTCTCCATCGACGTGCAGCCTAGCGCGTCGCCACAATCAATCGCGATGCCACGAGGTGCAGAAGCCGGCAGCGCCGCCGGCATGACCGCGGTCAACTCGTCGGGGTTTCCGGCCCCGGCGGGGATCTATGCCGTACCCGTGGTGCTCGCGCCCCTGTCCGGGCGGTTGCACGTGCTGCTCGTGCAACGGGCGGAGGCGCCCTTTGCGGGGACGTGGGTGCTCCCCGGCGGGTTCATGAGCCCGAGCGAGCGGCCCGAGGAGACCGCCCAGCGCAAGCTCACCGAGAAGACGGGTGTGGGCGCTGTCTACCTCGAGCAGCTCGAGACCTATGGGGACCCGGAGCGCGACCCGCGCGGATGGATTCCCACGGTCGCCTACCTCGCCCTCATCGACGCCGCGGTGCTCCGGGCAGACGAGTTCAGCGCGCGCTGGGAACCGGTCGACGCGCTCCCGCCTCTCGGCTTCGATCACGCCCGGATCGTCGTCGATGCCGTCGAGCGCCTCCGCGGCAAGCTCTGGTGGTCGAATATCGCGGTCGGTCTGCTCCCGGAACGATTCACCATGCCGCAGGCGAGGCGGGTGTTCGAGGCGATCAGCGGCGTCACCTACGAGCCGTCGAATTTCCGTCGCGAGCTCGAGCAGTCAGGCCTGGTGCGGGCCACCGGCACGCTCGCCAAAGGAGGGCCGGGACGCCCTGCCGCGATGTACGAGTTCGTCGAGCGTCAGCCCGCCTGGAGCCTTCGTCGTTCGCGTCCACCGGCGATGCTGCGCCACCGAACCTGACCAGGCGGCACGCTCAACTCCCGCAATTCGTTTCCCATCGTTCACGATACCGCGCAGTTGGGCGCCCACCTCCAGCACCCACGCGAGGAGATCTGACATGACCGACCAGCCCGTCCCACCGGCACCGAGCCCGGCACCCGTATCGGTCCCCAAGGTCGAGGAGCTGTTCCACCGCGTTGAGCATCCGCGCATCGCACAGCGCAGGAACGAGAAGCCGGTCAAGGTTAAGGACGAAAGCGTCGGAATCAACGGTAAGGTCGCGCTGATCATCACCGCAGTCGTCGGAACGATGTGGTGCGCCTATCTCTTCACGCTCATCGCACTCATCTCGCTGCCGTCGGCGATCCAGAGTGGCCAGGCGATCGTCATCGTTGCGTGGGTCGCCCAGACGTTCATCCAGTTGGTCCTGCTGCCGATCATCATCGTCGGGCAGAACATCCAGGGCAAGGCGTCCGACAAGCGCTCCGAGCAGACCTACAAGGACGCAGAGGCAATCCTCAGCGAATGCCTGCAGTTGCAGGCGCACCTTCAGGCGCAGGACACCGTGCTCGACGAGGTGATCACCCACGTCAAGCAGCATCATGCGGAGTTGCAGCGGCTCGCCGCGAGGGTCGGCCCCGCTAAGGCGTGACGTCGTCGCGTGGCACCGCGGACGAAGGCTCGATCGTGCGTCGGGTGGGCGTGCGCCGAGGTCTAGCGTGAACGGGTGCCGTGGGATCACGCCAGCGCGTTCGCGACGCCATGAGCGCGTTGACCTGCGCGCTCGGCCCCGATTCCGCCGGGACTGTGCTGATGCGACTGCTCCGGAGGGCGCGCCGCAGCATTGACGCCGCGGTCTACGAGGTCGGACCGTCGTATCGATGGGCCCTGGTCCGCGCCGCGGAACGCGGCCTGCGTGTGCGCCTGGTGCTCGACGCACACGTCTCCGACGGGAACGCGGCGACGGCACGCGCGCTGATCGATGCCGGTGCCGAGTGTCGGGTCGCAGGCGCGGGAGCCGACGCCGCCCACGGCAAGTTGCTCGTCGTCGACGGGACCGTCGCGGTCGGCAGCGGAAACCTCCTGTGGCGTGACGCGCCCAGGAATCCTCATCTGCGCCTGCCTCCTGCCGGGCCGCCGCTGGCCGGGACACGCGAGTGGTGGGTCACCGCGGCTGGGACCCGCCGGCTGCATCGATTCGCGGGCGAGGCGTTCGAATCCCACTGGACTTCGGCGACAGCGCCGCCGGCCGGTTGGGCGGTTGCGCCCGGCGTCACAGTGCCCGCCGTCGGCATTCCAATGCCTCAGGTTGCTCCGAAGCGCCTCTGTGCGCGATCGGGCCGGCTGGCCCTGGTCATCGGCGGCGCGGCGGTCGGGGAGACGCTGGGGGATCTGGTCTCCGCCGCCCGTCGAAGGGTGCTGGTCACCGTCCCCTACGCGCATGCCCGAGCGCTGCCGGTTCGAGAGGTGCTCGATCTGATGGCCGCGGCGTCCTCGAGGAGGGTTGCCTGCGGGCTCCTGCTTGGCGCGATTCCAGACTCGAAGGACGTGGACCAGCTCGCCGCGCTGCCGTTCCAGGTTCGCCGCATGGATCCGGCACGCTCGACCTCAGGGCATGCGAAGGGGGTGGTGGCCGACGGCGCGGTGCTGGTCTCCTCGGCGAACTGGAGCGCCGCCGGCCTCGGCGGGAACTGGGAGGCCGGCCTGCGGATCGACCACGCCGGGGCCGCCGCCTACTACGCGGCCGTCTGGCGGCGCGACTGGGAGACGAGCGTCGCAATCGACGTTTGACCCCGGAAGGCCTCGTCTATTCTCATGGGATGCCCGATGCCGAGCTCTCGGCTCCCGCCGAGCCCGATCCGGTCTCGTCCGGCTCCGCCACCCTGACCCTCCCGGCGGTGCCGCTTCGGGACAACGTCGTGTTCCCATCGCAGCTGGCGCCTCTGGCGGCCGGCCGGCCGCGCTCGGTCGCGGCCCTGGAGGCTGCAGTCAACGGCGACGGGCGGGTGGTCCTCGCCATCCAGCGCGACGCCGAGCGTGACGAAGCCTCGATCGACGACGTGCATGCCATCGCGGTCATCGCCCACGTCGGCGCGTTCCGCCGGCTTCCGGGCAGCGGCGCGCATGCGCTCGTGGAAGGCAAGGAGCGCGTCCGCATCGAGGCCTTCGACGCCTCCGGAGACGCGTGGATCGCCACCGTCACGCCGCTCCCACCCGAACCGGTCGAGGGCACCGAGGTGGACGCGTTGTTCGGATCGGTCCGAACCCTGTTCGCCGAGTACGTCAACGCCGGCGCCCAGGTCGGCGCCGACACTGCGGTGGCGATGGCACGCGCGTCGCAGCCGGAGCTCATCGCTGACATCGCGAGCACCTGTCCGGACTTCGGATTCGACGATCGCGTCGCCCTCCTCCAGGAGACCGACACGCTGGTCCGCCTTCGCAAGCTCGTCCCACTGCTCGCCCGCGAAGTCGAGGTCGCCCAGCTGCGCAGCAAGATCCACGAAGACGTCCAGAAGACCATCAACAATTCACAGCGCGAGCACATCCTCCGCGAGCAGCTCCGCGCCATCCGCAAGGAACTCTCCGAGCTCGATGACGCCGGCGAAGACGACGAAGACCTGAGCGCCCGCGTCGAGAAGGCGGGCATGCCCGACAACGTCAAGCAAAGGGTCCTGAAGGAAGTCCATCGCCTCGAGCAGATCCCCAGCGCCTCCCCGGAGATGGGCATGGTCAGGACCTGGGTCGACTGGCTCCTCGACCTCCCATGGATTGACCCACCCGCCGAAACCCTCGACATCGAACGCGCCGCCGCCATCCTCGACGAAGACCACTACGGCCTCACAAAGGTGAAGGACCGCGTCCTCGAATGGCTGGCGGTCCGGGACCGGATCCGTGTGAAGGCGACAGCAGAGGCCGAATCGGCAGTGGCGCAGGCGACCAAGAACGAAGCTGACGCGGCCCCCGAAACGGCCAGCCAGGTAGATGGCGCCGCGACAGCGAATGGAACGACCACCCAGGAGGCGGGTGGCGGCACGGGGGGCGGCGCCGACCTGCTGACCGGCGCCGCGCAAGACGGTCCCAGAACGCAAGACGACGAGGAGTCAGACCGGGCAGCTGAGCGGCGAGGGGACCCCGTGCCGACAGGACCCGCCGCACACGCGACCGCTAGTCCGAAGCGCAGAACGCTGCAGACCCCGATCCTGTGCTTTGTCGGCCCACCAGGCGTCGGCAAGACATCGCTCGGCCGCTCAATCGCCAGAGCCCTCGACCGCAAGTTCGTGCGGATGAGCCTCGGCGGCATCCGCGATGAGGCCGAGATCCGTGGTCATCGCCGGACGTATATCGGTGCGTTGCCCGGACGGATCATCCAGTCGATGCGGACGGCGGGGACGCGGAATGCCGTGATCATGCTCGACGAGATCGACAAGGTCGGTGCTGATTTCCGCGGTGATCCGTCGGCGGCATTGCTCGAGGTGCTGGATCCTGAGCAGAACTGGGAATTCAGTGACCACTACCTCGAGGTTCCGTATGACCTTTCGCAGGTGCTGTTCATCACCACGGCGAACATTGTCGACACGATCAGTCCGCCACTTCGCGATCGCATGGAGATCATCCGCATCACCGGGTACACCGAGCAGGAGAAGGTGCAGATCGCAGAGCGGCATCTGGTGCCGCGCCAGCTCGATCAACATTCGCTCGACGCGGGTGAGCTGCAGATTCCGCGCGAGACCATCGTCGCGATGCTGCACGGCTACACACGCGAAGCCGGCGTCCGCCAGCTCGATCGCACCATCGCCGAGGTCGCGCGCAAGGTGCCGCGGAAGCTCGCGGCTGGGGAGACGCCTCCCGTGGTCATCACGCCGGAGGACCTCTCGGATCTGCTCGGTCCGCGACGGCACGACTATGGCGAAGCGCACGAGCAGGACGAGATCGGTGCGGTGACAGGCGTGGTGGTCAGTGAGGTGGGCGGCGACATCGTGACCGTCGAGGCGCTCGCCATCGAGACAAAGCCCGAGCTCGTGCTGACCGGTCAGCTCGGCAGCGTGATGGAGGAATCGGCCCGTGCAGCACTGTCGTGGGCGAAGGTCCACGCAGTCGAGTACGGTGCGCCCCGGGACTTCTTCGATACGTCATGCGATCCACGTGCACGTGCCGGCAGGCGCCATCCCCAAGGACGGACCCTCCGCGGGCGTGACCATGGCCACTGCGATGGTGTCGGTGGCGTCAGGACGGCGCGTGCGCCGCGATCTCGCGATGACCGGTGAGGTGACCCTGCGGGGCAAGGTACTTCCCATCGGTGGCGTGAAGGACAAGCTGCTCGCAGCGCACCGTTCGGGCTTGAAGACCTTCATCCTGCCGGCGAAAAACATGCGTGACCTGTACGAGATCGAAAAGGAAATCCTCGACGCCATCGAGGTCGTCCCGGTGGACAACGTGGGCGAGGTTCTCGACCGCGCACTGGTCGAGTCGGACGCGCCACGCCGGCGTGAGCGCCACGGTGCGGGATTCGTGCTGCCGATCACGGCCTCTGACGTCCTGGGCCCGATCAACGCCAACCCCGCCTAACCTGTCGGTCGTGACCGATACCCTGCGCGACCTCGTCGAGCTGGCCATCGTCGTCGACCCGACGTTTGATCAGAACTGCTATGTGCTGCGACGGCGCGACACGTCCGACGCGCTGGTCGTCGACCCCGGGTTGCAGTATCCGCAGACACTCGACGTGCTGGAGAAGCGCGGACTGCGCTGCGATCGCATTCTGCTCACCCATGGCCATCCCGACCACGTCAGCGGCGTCCCGGCGGTGAAGGCCGCTTTCGGTTGTGAGGCCGCGATCCATCCCGATGATCGTGAACAGCTCGAGGCGGTCCGGTACCTTCCAGGTGTTCCGGACGACCTGCCCGATGTGGTATGCGAACAGGACCTCGGCGACCACGAGGTGCTCCGCTGGCAGGGCCTCGACATCGAAGTCGTGCACACCCCGGGGCACACCCGCGGCTCGGTGTGCTTCAGGATCGGCACCGACCTGCTCTCCGGTGACACGCTGTTCCATCGGGGTGTCGGTCGCTGCGACCTTCCCGGCGGATCCTGGCCCGCGCTCATGTTTTCGATCGAGAATCGCATCTATACGCTGCCTCCCGATACGGTCGTCTACCCCGGCCACGGGCAGCGCACCACTGTGGACGAGGAGATGCGCGCGAACCCCTTTGTGGTGCATCCGCGATACCGCTGAGCGGGGAACCCTGTGCTACGGTGACTGGGAGGGGTGTCGAGAATGAGCTTCGTTATGCGTACAACACTGGTGGCCGGTGCCTGCGCCGTCGTCGCGGTTGCGACTGCCGGCTGCGGCGATCCTGCGAATATCGCGGCATCGTCAGCCGATCCCACGTCGGGACCGGCGTCGCCCTCCGCTTCCGCGGCCGCGTGCGCGAATCCGCAGCTGAGCGCGTCAACGTCGCCGGTCACGCAACTGGCACTCACGATCGGTGGGATCCCGCCTGGTGGCCCGGTCCTGCATCAGATCACCGATGGCGAGATGAACAACACGCCGAACAGCGACCAGCGCGGATTTGCCAATACCGGCAACACGTATCGGATCGAGGACGACGTCGTCCTGGATCCGTCGGCGCTCATCGCGAGCGCGGATTATCCGCAGCTGCGCGACGCTGCGAAGAAGCAGTTCGTGTCAGTCACGAGCGTAACGTCGCTGGGCCACCTGGGCTGCCAGGCGGATGAGTTCGTCGGCAAGACGCTGACCGGATACAGCCAGGTGGGCGTGGCGTTTCAGGACGGCGATGTGATCGCGGTCGTGCTGGTGGTCAACTCCGCAGCTAAGGTGGATCCGGCATTCGCCGCGGCGGTCGCGCTCGCTCAGGATCAGAAGATCGCCGGCGCGTCCGCCTGAGGTCAGTCGGTCCGGCCGAGGCGGCCGAGCAGCTCGTGCACGATCGCCCCGGTGACTCCCCAGATGGTGCGCCCGGACACCTCGTAGTAGTGAACCTGACCACGCAGGCCGTTGCGCTCCATCTCGCGAACCGCATGCGGCGCCACCATGAGATCGGCGACGTCGACATGAAACCACTCGGCGATCTCGAAATCATCGGACCTGAAGTTGATGGGTCCGCGCTGCAGACCGACGACCGGCGTCAGCCACCGTGCCGAGACCACCGTCGAGAAGGGCGTCAACACGCCGAGAACCTCGACGCTGTCCGCCCCGATCCCCAACTCCTCGCCCGCTTCGCGGAGTGCCGTTGCCACCACGTCGGCGTCATCTGTCTCGGCCCCGCCGCCGGGAAACGCGATCTGGCCCGGGTGTTGGCGAAGCTCCTCCGAGCGGAGCACGAAGAGCAGCGGGACGCCCGGTGCCGCAGGGTCGCAGAGCAGCAGCACCGATGCGGGTCGCAGGCCGTCCGGTGCCGGCGGTACGCCCGCAGGATCGCGGACCGCCCGCCGCAGCCGATCGACGATGTCCGTGTTCGTGTCCGGTGCGTGGGCGGCGAAGCTCATCGTGCTGTCCAGGCCGTAGGCTTGAATCGATGAGCGTCGACGTCCCCCGCGAGAGCAAGCCCCGCCGGCGTTGCGCGAAGTGCGGCGGCGACCTGCGCTTCTCGCATCGAGAGTACGCCGGCAAGGGAATGTCGGCCGCGGTGCTTCGCTGTGCCGGGTGCGGTGACGTGATTCGTGATACCGCGCGCGAAAGCACGCAGGTGGCGCAACGCCACACCTCGAAACGTCATCGCGACCTCGATGCGGGCCCCCCGGCGAATCCCGTCCTCGACCCTGAAATCGCTGCGCGGCTGCTGAACTCCACGCGCAACTCCGGCTAAGTCATCGCCCCGCGGCGGCGGTCGCCCGCGTCGCCGGGACGAACTGCTCGAACCACTGAACGATGTCATGGCTGACGCGGTCACGATCGACGTCGACGGAAATCGCATGGCCGCTGCGTGGCAGCATCTCCAACTGCACCGCCTCGCTGCCGACGAGACGTCGTGCAATTTCGCGAGCACAGCGGGGGTCGATGGATCGATCGCGCTCGCCGTGTACAACCAGCACCGGGGCGCGGACCTCGGCCAGCTCATTTCGCACCACAGCGCAGACGCGGCGAAGCTCATCGATGCTTCGGGTTGGACGGATGCCGTAGCTGTGCAGCTCATCGACGGCCTCGGGATTCCACAGGTCGACGTCGTCGCCGGCGCGATGCCAGCGCACCACATGCTTGAGCAGCGGCAGCAACGGTGGCAGCGGCCCGCTCAGCCAGATCGGCGCGGCAAGCGTCGCAACCGCGCGGACGCGCAGGTCAGTCGCCGCGAGGTGCAGCGCGAGCGTGCCACCCATCGATTGACCGGCAACCACGACGTCATCGCACTGCGAGGCCAGCTCATCGAAGGCTTCCGCAACGCAGGCCGCCCAGTCCTGCCACCTGGTCCGCTCCAGCTCCTGGGGTGTGGTGCCATGGCCGGGAAGCATCGGCGCGGAGCAGCGAAAGCCGGTGCGCGCCAGGACCTCGCCAAGGCGGCGCAGCTCGGGCGGCGTGCCGGCGAAGCCGTGGATGAGGAGCGCTCCCCGCGTTCCGTCGCCAAGCTGCCAGGGGCGGATGACCTCGGGGTCGAACGGGGCCAGGGTGCGCGCGGTCACGCCTCCGAGTATATGGACCGCGCTGCTCACGCTCGGTGCTACCGTCGCCCGCCATGGGTGCGGAGGTGCTGCGGCAGGCACTCGAGACGGTGGTGTCGGACCGCTCTCTCGATGTCCCGACGGCGCGCGCGGTGATGGACACGATGATGCAGGGGGAGGCGTCGCCGGTCCTCGTGGGTGCGCTGGTCGCCGCGCTGCGCACCAAGGGCGAGTCGGCTGATGAGCTCACCGGGATGGTGGAATCGATGCGGGCGCACGCCACGCCGGTGACCCTTCCGGTCGACGCTGTCGACACCTGTGGCACCGGAGGCGACGGCGCTGGAACGTTCAACATCTCGACCGCCGCCGCGCTGGTGGCCGCCGGCGCCGGATGCCCGGTCGCGAAGCACGGCAACCGCGCGGCGTCGTCGCGGTGCGGCAGCGCCGACGTGTTGGAGGCGCTCGGGGTCGTGATCTCCCTGCCCGCAGATGGCGTTCGGCGCTGCGTGGAGGAGGCGGGCGTCGGCTTCCTCCTCGCGCCAGCATTTCATCCCGCGCTGCGTCACGTCGCCGCGGTCCGCAGCGAGCTCGGCATTCGAACCGTGTTCAACGTGCTCGGTCCGCTGGCAAACCCGGCTCGCGTCCGTCATCAGTTGCTGGGGGTTTCGAATGCGAGGCTCACACCCATGATGGCAGAGGTGCTGCATCGACTCGGACACGTCCACGCCCTCGTCTTCACCGGGCCGGACGGCGTCGACGAGCTCGGCGTCGCCGGACCCGCGCGCTGTTACGAGGTCACCGTCGAGGGCGTCCGCGATTTCGTCATCGACCCGCGCGACGTCGGCCTCGAGCCCGCGCCGCTCGATGCGGTTCGCGGCGGCGATGCGGCTACCAACGCCGCAACCATCCGATCTGTTCTCGGCGGCGAGCACGGACCGCGGCGCGATGTCGTCCTGCTCAACGCCGCTGCGGTGCTGGTCGCTGCCGACCACGTCACCACGTTGCTCGACGGTGTCGCGGTGGCTGCCGCGTCGATCGACAGCGGGGGCGCCCGGCGCTCACTGGAGCTTCTGGCACGTGTGTCCCATGAGGCCGCAGCGTGAGCCGGGCGTCCGCGCTGCTCAGCCTTCAGCAGCTCGACGACCGCATCGCGGCGGTCACCTCGGAGATCACCACCGTCGAGGCTTCACTCCGGGGCGATCCCGAGCTCGAGCGTCTGCGCAAGGCTGAAGCCGCGGCACAGGAGGAGCATCGTTCCCTCGGCACGACCGCGCGTGTAGCGGAGCTCGAGGCGGCGTCGCTGCAAAGTCGCATTCGCGAGCTCGACCGGCGTCTCTACGGAGGCACGGTACGCAACCCCGCCGAGCTCATCGAGATGCAGCGCGAGCTCGAGGTGATGCGCGCCAAGCTCTCCACCGCGGAGGACGACGCACTCGAGCGCATGGAGCAGGTGGATCAGTCGCAGTCGAGCCTGCAAGGCGCTTCTGCCCTTGTGGCAGCACGTGAATCGCAGCGCGCCGGCTCGCTCGAGCCGATGCGCGCGCGCCTCGTAACCCTGACAGCGGAGCGCGACGTCCTCAACGCGGAACGCGATGCGGTGCGGACCGACACCGACCCGGGCGATCTCTCGCTGTACGCGCGCATCGCCGCGCATCGCCGTCCCGCGGTGACCGGCCTGGCGGGCGAATTCTGCGCCGGGTGCCACATGCCCGTCTCCAACGAGGAACGTCGCGCGGTGCGCACCGGAACAGGCCTCACCCAATGTGCGAACTGCGATCGGATCCTTGCACCATGACGTCCACGGTGGTCGCGTACACCGACGGCGCCTGCTCGGGAAACCCCGGTGCCGGCG
The DNA here is from genome assembly GCA_963708605.1 of Candidatus Dormiibacterota bacterium. Classification (GTDB taxonomy): domain Bacteria; phylum Chloroflexota; class Dormibacteria; order Aeolococcales; family Aeolococcaceae; genus Palsa-851. The sequence continues at coordinate 286,607 of CAVPTG010000004.1, forward strand.
CGTGGGCGTACAGGATCGAATGGCCGGACGGCAGCGTTGACGAGGCTGCCGGCGGTGAGCGTCAGACAACCAACAATCGCGAGGAGTTGAAGGCGGTGCGCGAAGCGCTTCGGCGCATTCGCGCGCGCATCGGCGACGACCCCGCGTGGCGGATCGTGGTGCGCACCGACAGCCTGGGAGTCATCAACTGGCTCACCGGGTCGTGGAAACGCAGGAAGAATCTCGACCTGTTTCCCACCATCGATCCGCTCATCGACACGCGCGTGCGATTCGAGCACGTGCGTGGCCACAGCGGCAATCCCGGGAACGAACGCGTCGACAGCCTGGCGGTGGAGGAGACGCAGCGCATCCTGGCGGGCGCCGCGGGTGGAGGCACCGCGCGATCGTGAAGGGAGTGCAAGCCGGCCGATAAGCCGGGTTCTGTCCTTGCCCGCACGGCAGACAAGGGACGGTCATCCATCTGGGACGCCGGTTACCCGGCGCCTCGAGCGGCCCACCTGAGACACGGGGAGCGAGCAGCTCCTGAGCGCCGAGGCGCTCGGCCTCTGTTTGGCCTTGCTCCGGGCGGGGTTTACCTGGCCGGCCGGTCACCCGGCCGCCGGTGGGCTCTTACCCCACCATTTCACCGTTGCCCCGGACGGGTCCGGGGCTGTGTTATTTCTGTGGCACTCTCCTTCGGGTCACCCCGACTGGGCGTTACCCAGCGCCCTGCTCTGCGGAGCCCGGACTTTCCTCGGACGCGTATGTCCGCGACCGTCTGGCCGGCTTGCCCGTCGAGTCTATCCTCTGGGGCTGCTGACGATCGAGATTCGAAGCGAGGAGATCGCGCCACTGATAAGTCGACGTTTGTTCCTGCACGCCGGTGGTGATGCCACGTCCGCCCGGACGGCGGTGATCGAGCATCTTCGCGGTGCCCGTCGCGCGGTGATGATCCCGTACGCCCAGGCGGATCACGACCGCGCCACCCTCCGATTCCAGGAGTGGCTTGCGCCCCACGGCGTCGAGATCACCGGTGTGCACACGGCGGGCGATCCGCGGGCCGCGATCGGCGAAGCCGAGGCCATCTTTGTCACCGGGGGCAACAGCTTCCGCCTGGTGAGCGCGCTCCACCGCCTCTCATTGATCGATGCGGTGCGATCTGCGATCGACCTCGGCGTGCCGTACTTCGGGGCCAGCGCCGGGGCGAACGTCGCCTGCCCGACGATCCGGACCACCAACGACATGCCGATCGTGCAACCACCCAGCTTCGCTGCGTTCAACCTGGTGCCGTTCCAGGTCAACCCGCACTACATCGATCCGCCGCCACCGGAGGCGCGCATCGGCGAGACCCGCGAAGAGCGGCTCATGGAGTTCCTGGAGGAGAACGCCGTGACCGTCGTCGCGCTCCGCGAGCAGAGCTGGCTGGAGGTCGACGGCGCCTCGATGCACCTGTGGGGGACGGGTGGGGCAGTCCTGTTCCGGCGCGGCGCCGACCCTGCGCAGGTCAGCGGCGGCGCCGATCTCTCCACGCTTCTGCTCGAAACTCCCCGCTTCGACGCCTGACGCCCTTCCAGCGCACAGGTGAAGCGTACATTTGTTTGCGTTGACGCCTCACCACACAGGTGTTAGGGTTCGGCGCGCCGGTGGAGAAAAGTGGTGAGTAGTGGGGATACCGACGTGACGACGGAGAGGCTCGAGCAGGTCCGGGTCGAGATGCGTGCTCCGGTGACGTTCTTCGGAACGTACCGCCACCATATCGACGAGAAGGGTCGCGTGGCGATCCCGGCTCAGCTCCGCCGCTTCCTGCCCGAGGGCAGCGTCGTCGCCCCCGGCCCCGAGACCCGCCTGATGATCTGGCCCCCGGAAGAATGGGCGGCGAAGCGAGACCTCTTCCTGCGTACAGCCGAAACGCCGGCCCAGGAGCGGCGCTTCATGCGCCTGCTCACCGGGAACAGCTCGCTGTTCGAAGTCGACGCTCAGGGACGGCTCCTGCTGTCGGCGCAGCAGCGCACGTTCGCCCAGATCGTCGACCAGGTCGTCTTCATCGGCATCGGCACCGGTGTCGAGATCGTCGCCGACGAGCTCTGGCAGTCCGACCAGGCGGAGCTCAGCCCCGCCGAGTTCACCCAGGTCTGGGACCTGGTCCACCAGCGCGGCACGTCCGCTTCCCCGTCCCCGGCGTGAGCGCCCCGGACGGATCCGCCTCGATCAATGACCATCCCCCTGTCGTTCGTGGCCGGCATGGGGACCCTCGACGGTGCCACGCCCGGCGCCCCGTCGCCTGACGGCGCGGGCCACCGGCCGGTCCTTCTCACACCCCTCATAGAGAGCCTGCAGCCCCGGCCCGGGCAGATCGCCGTCGACGCCACATTCGGCGCCGGCGGGGTCACGGCCGCGCTCCTCGAGCGCGTCTCCCCGGGCGGCCGGGTGATCGCGATCGATCGCGATCAAAGCGCTGTCGACGCGGGTCGCATCCGATTCGGCGCAGACAGCGCGGTGAAGATAGCCCAGGGTGACTTCGCCGACCTCGAGGCCATCGTTCACGCCGCCGGCGTGACCGCGGCGGACGTCGTCGTCTTCGACCTCGGCATCTCATCGGTCCAGCTGGACGACCCGGCACGCGGCTTCAGCTTCCGCTTCGACGGACCGCTCGACATGCGCATGGACCCGACAACGGGAACGACCGCCGCGCATCTCGTCGATTCGCTGACAGCGGACGAGCTGACGTCGTTGATCCGTGACTACGGCGACGAGCGCTTCGCGCGGTCGATCGCGAGCCGGATCGTCAGAGCACGAGAGCGGGCGCCGATCACCACCACCACGCAGCTTCGAGAGCTCGTGGAGCAGGTGGTGCCCCGGCGGTTCTGGCCAAAGCGGATCCACCCGGCGACACGCACCTTCCAGGCGCTTCGCATCGCGGTGAATCACGAGCTGGAAAGCCTCGAACGAGGTCTGCAGGCAGCAATCAGCATCCTCCGGCCCGGTGGGCGTCTTGGGGTCATCTCCTTTCACTCTCTCGAGGACACCCTTGTCAAGAACGCACTCCACGTCGCAGCTCAGAATTGTGTCTGTCCGCCCCAACAGCCCCACTGCACCTGCGTCCACCGGGCCACACTCTTTCTCCTCACCCGCAAGGTGATCCGGCCGGACTCGGCCGAGCTGGCCACGAATCCGAGATCTCGCTCGGCGCGGCTGCGGGTTGCGGAGAAGCTCGCCACCGAGGGGTGACGGGCGGCCGAACTCGCAACCCCTTCTTTCGCGACCCAGGGGGGCGCCGCGCATCGCGCGGCTCCCCCCGCCATCACTCACGCTTCGCCGGCCCGGCACCGTCGGTGCCCCTCCATCGTCCCTCTCAACGCTTCACCACTGGAGACCAGGGCATTGCTTCATCTGCGTTTCGCACCTGGCGTCGACCGCGGGTCGACACCGACGGCAGGCAGCGTCGACGACGTCCCATTCGAACCACTGGTTCGGCGTCTGCGCATCCGCCGCGGCGGACCCCGGACACCGCTGCCGCTGCTGCCGGTGATCGCGGTCGCCGCGGGCATCGGTATCGCATACGTCAACCAGACCGCGCACGTCACCACAGACACGTACCAGGCGACGCGTCTCGCCGCGCAGCAACAGCAGCTCGTCGCACAGGACTCGCAGCTCAACGCTGAGCTTTCGCGAACTCGAGGCGTCTGAGCGGATCATCGCCGCCGCGCAGCACATGGGGATGCGCCCCGCGACGAGATGGGCGCAGGTCGTGGCTGCGCCGCACGGCGTGATCACGTCACCCCCGGAGCAGCTCACCGGGAGCGTCACCAGGAGCGCGTTGCAGCAGCTGGTCGGAGCGCTCGACGGCGCCTTCGCCGGGAGCGGCACGGGTCGATGAACCCGCGCCGCCGCTCACCGGAGTCGGCGCGCTCAGCGCACGCGCGTGCCATCGCCGACGCACCGGATCTGCGCCGGCGGGGACTCTGGCTCGTGCTCGCATTCCTGGCGATGAGCACCGCCGTCTTCGGCCGGCTCGTGCAGATCCAGATCATCCAGGGCAAATCGCTCGCCGCAGCCGCCGCCGAATCGCACACCTCGTCGGTCACACTGCACGCCACCCGGGGTGTGATCCTCGATCGGAACGGACGCGTCCTGGTGAGCAACGTCCAGGTGTTCGACGTGTTCGTCGATCCGGCCCTGGTGGCAGCGGCCGACCGGAGCCAGGTCGCGGGCATGCTGGCGCCCATCCTGCAGATCAGCTCGGCTCAGGTACTCCGCGCGCTCAACCAGCCGAATCAGTTCGATTACCTCGCCAAGGGCGTCTCGCAGGACGTGAACGACAAGCTCCAGGCGCTCCGGCTCAGCGGCATCGGCACCGTACCCTCCGAGGAGACCATCTACGAGCCCTCACCGGTGCCCGGCCTCTCCTTCGCGGCGAACCTCCTCGGATTCGTCAACGGGAGCGGCGCCGGTCAGTACGGTCTCGAGGGCTACTACAACTCGATCCTTGCAGGGATCAACGGCCGCGAGTCGACGTTGACCGATGTCAACGGCAACGCCATCGTCCTCGGCCAGCAGCAGAAGGTTGCTGCCGAAAATGGCGATAACCTGGAGCTGGGCCTCGACTCGCAGATCCAGTACTGGGCGGAGCTGGCACTCGCCAACGGCGTGAACAGCTCGAAGTCGTCGTCGGGGACGCTGATGATCATGGACACCAAGACGGGCGCGATCGACGCCTGGGCGCAGTACCCGTCGTACAACGCCAACAGCTACGCAACGGCGCCCTACGCCGGCTTCCGGGACCTCGCGGTGACGCAGCCCTACGAACCAGGATCGGTCATGAAGGTGATCACCTTTGCCGGCGGCCTCAACCACAACGCCTTCACGCCGGCGACGGTCATCGATGAGAAGCAGCAGCGCATCGACGGGTTTCTCATCCACGACTGGGACCGGCGTTCCCACGGCAACGTCACCATGCAATGGGTGCTCGACGACTCGCTCAACAACGGCGCCATCGACGCCATGAAGATGGAGGGCGAGAACGCTTACTACAACAACCTGCTCGCCTTCGGGATCGGCGCACCGACCGGTATCGACCTGGCGTGGGAGGCCAACGTCCCGCTGCTCCCGCAAGCGTCGTGGAACCCCCTCAGGTACGCGGAAGCCACCTTCGGGCAGGGCCTCGTGACCACGCCGGTGGAGATGCTCGCCGCGGTGAACGCGGTCGCCAACGGCGGCATCTGGGTGCAGCCGCATGTCGTCAACGCGATCATCAACCCCAACACCGGCACCACCACGCCGTTCGTCCCGGTGACGCGGCGCGTCATCTCGACCACCGCTGCGAATACCCTCGCGCACATGATGGTGGGTGTGGTGAACGATCCGGGCTCCGAGGGAAAGCGGGCCAAGATCCCCGGCTACAGCATGGAGATCGCCGGCAAGACCGGAACCGCGCAGGTGGCGCTCCCCAACGGTGGCGGCTACGGCCCCAACGTGGTCGCGTCATTCGTCGGGTTCATGCCCGCCACCAACCCGCGGTTCACGATGATGGTGATCCTCAACAACCCGCAGGTGAGCGCGGGCAACCGTTTCGGCTCGATCCTCGCCGCGCCGATCTGGAAGCAGATGGCCGAGATGATGATCGACGACTGGCGGATCGAGCCGTGAAGGAGACCATCATCGTGGGGGTGCTCGCGTTCGTCGCCGGCGTTGTGCTCTACCCGGTGTTCATCGGCCTCCTGGTGCGATTCGGCGCACGCCAGCATGTCGCCTCGTACAGCCCGGCGAGCCATCGCGCCAAGGAGGGCACCCCGACGCTCGGGGGCGTGCTGTTCTGCCTGGTGGTCCTCATCGCCTGGCTCGCGGTCGATCGCTCGCGCCAGGGATTCGTCGTGATCTTCGCCTTGCTCGCCGGTGCGATCGCCGGTGGTCTCGACGACATCGTCAACATCAATGACGCCTCCAGGCTCGGGCTCTCCGTCTATCAGAAGCTCGGGCTCCAGGGCATCGCCGGTGTGCTCGTCGGGGTCGGGCTGACCATCGCCGGGTTCACGAACCAGTTCTTTCCCGGGCTCGGCGCGCCCAACCTCGGCTGGGGTCTTGCGGTCGTCGCGGCCATTGCGGTCGTCGCCACCAGCAACGCGGTCAACCTGACCGATGGCGTCGACGGGCTCGCAGCGTCGTGCACGTCGCTCGTGCTCATCGGCCTCGCCATCATCGGGGTGACGCGCGGCGACCTGTCGGTCGCGGTCATCGCCGCGGCGCTCGCAGGTGCCCTCGCGGCCTTCCTGATCTTCAACTGGTTCCCGGCGCGCGTCTTCATGGGCGACGCCGGCTCGCTGGCGCTCGGCTGCGTCATCGTCGCCCTCACCGCCGAGTTGCACCTCATCTGGCTGCTGCCGGTCCTCGGCATCGTATTCGTGGTCGAGGCGGCCAGCGTGGTGGTCAACGTCACCGCGATCCGCAGGTTCGGCACTCGCGTGCTGCGCGCGAGCCCGATCCACCATCACTTCGAGGAGCTCGGGCTCCGCGAGCGCCGGCTCGTCGCGGCGTTCGCGGCCGCAGCCGCGGCCGGCACCGCGATCACCGTGCTCTTCGCCCACGTTGCCGGCCCGGTCTCGTGAACGACAGGGCGGTGGTGGTGATCGGCGCCGGGCGCAGCGGCCTCGCCTGCGCGCGGACGCTCGCCCGAGAGGGTCATCGAGTCGTGCTCGTCGATCGCTCGGACACACTGGCGATCCGCGAGCGGACTGCGCTCCTGCCGGAGACCATCGAGGTGCGTCTCGGTGGCTATCCCGACGACGTGGCAGCGGACGCGCTCATGGTCTGCCCGAGCCCTGGAGTGCCGTGGAACGCGCCCGAGCTGCAGATCGCGCGTGACCATGGGGTGCCGGTGCGAAGCGAGATGGATCTGGTCTTCGAGCGGTGCCGGGCTCGCATCTGCGGGATCACCGGGACGAACGGGAAGACCACCACGACCGCGCTCGTCGCCGCGATCCTCGAACGAGCCGGGGAGCGGGTGCATCTCGGCGGGAACATCGGGGTCACCATGCTCGACCGCCTCGACCTGGTGAGCGATACCGATTGGGTCGTGCTCGAGCTGTCGTCGTTCCAGATCGAGTCGGTGCGCGAGCCGCGCTGCGCCATCGCATGCGTCCTCAACGTCACCCCGGATCATCTCGATCGCCACGGCGACTTCGCGACGTACACCGAGACCAAACGACGCCTGGTGCGGTTCGCGCTTGACGACGCCGTGCTCGGCTCCGATGACCCGGTCACGCGCGAGATGGCGTCGGTGGCCACGTCGCGGGTGCGCTACTTCGGTCTGAACCCGGGCATCGCCGACGGCGCCACGCTCTCCGGCGATCAGGTGGTCAGCGTCGACGCCGGCACGGTGACCGCGGTGCTGCCGGTGCGTGACATCCCGCTCTTCGGGGTGCACAACCTGCAGAACGTGCTCGCGGCCGTCGCCGTCGCCCGCGCGGCCGGGGTCGCCCCATCCCCGATCGCCGGCGCCGTGCGCGACTTCCACGCGGTGCCGCACCGTCTCGAGACGGTGCGCGACCGCGACGGCGTGCTCTGGGTGAATGACAGCAAGGCGACCAACGTCGAGTCGGCCATCGCTGCGTTGCGCGCCTTCCCGGACCGGACGATCGTGTGGATCGGTGGCGGCAAGGGCGCGGGCACCTCCATCGAGGCGCTCGCCGACGAGGTGACGGCCCGGGCGCGCCATGCCGTCCTCAACGGAGCCAGCGCGGGGGAGCTCGACGACGCGCTCGCCCGCCGCGGCTTTGCCACTCGCACGGTGGTCACGTCGCTCGACGACGCGGTGGGCGCCGCTGCGGAACTCGCCCGGCCAGGCGACGTCGTCCTGCTCGCCCCCGGGTACAAGAGCTTCGACCAGTTCAGCGATTTCGAGGACCGCGGCCGCGCCTTCGGCGAGGCCGTCCATCACCTCGCGGTACGCTCGGCGGGAAAGGGCTGATGGCTGCTCGCGCGGGCAAGCTCACCGAAGGCCTCGCCGGGAAGTGGCGCTGGCGTGGCGGCGCTCGCGTGGCCGGTGCCTTCGCGTCAGCGGATCGCGCGGCCGCGGCTGCAGGGGTCGACGGCTGGCTGATGATCATCGTCGTCGGCCTGGTCGGCTTCGGCCTGGTGATGGTTTACAGCGCCTCCGAGGCGCTCGGCTTCCTCTGGTACAACGACCCCAACTACTTCTTCGCCCACCAGCTGATCGGCGCGGTCCTGGGGGGCGCCGGTCTCGTGATCGCCGCTCGATTCGATTACCACAACCTCTCCAGGCTGGCCCGGCCCGCGATGTTCGTGATGCTCGTGCTGCTCGTGGTGGTGCTGATCCCCCACGTCGGATCGCGGCACTTCGGGGCGCAACGCTGGTTCCAGGTGGGTCCGCTCTCGGTGCAGCCGTCGGCGATCGCGGTCGGCGTGGCGATCGTGTTCTTCTCGCGCTGGCTGACCGATCGCGAAGGGACGGTCCGTACGCTTCGCGGCGTTCGCGACTACATCATCGTGCTGGGGGCGCTCCTCGGCCTGGTGCTCATGGAGCGCGACTTCGGCAGTTCGATCGTCATCGCCGCCACGGCGCTGATCCTGCTCGCCCTGGCCGGGGCGCGGAAGCGCCACCTGCTGCTGATCATCGTCGGCTTCGGAGCCTCCGGTGTGGCGTTGGTCGGCCTGGTCGCGTACCGCGCCGACCGCCTCGCCCACTTCCTCAACCCATGCGCCGCCGCGCTCGGCTCCGGATTCCAGAACTGCCAGGCCCTCTACGCGTTCGGCTCCGGTGGCATCTTCGGCGTCGGCCTCGGCAACTCGGTGCAGAAGTACGAATGGCTGCCCGAGGCGCATACCGACTTCATCTTCGCGATCATCGGTGAGGAGATGGGCCTGATCGGAACTGTCGCGGTGCTCGGGGCGTTCCTCTTCCTGGCGTGGCGCGGCGTGCGCGCGTCGCTTCGGGCGCCCGACCGATTCGGCGCCCTGCTCGCGGGAGGCATCACCTCGTGGATCTGCATGCAGGCGTTCATCAACGTGATGGCGGTGACCGGGGTCATCCCCACCACGGGCATCCCGCTGCCCTTCATCAGCTACGGTGGGACCTCGCTGGCGACCACCCTCGTGGGCATGGGCATCCTGCTCAACATCTCCGCCCAGGGTCGACGGCAAGGGACGACGAATCGTGCGCACGTTGATCGCTGGGGGGGGAACTGGGGGTCACTTGACGCCGGCACTGGCGGTCGCGCTCGCGCTTCGAAGCGATCGACCTGACGACGAGGTGGTCGTCGTCGGCCGCCGGGACGGCGTCGCCGAGCGGCTCGTGGAGGCGGCTGGGATCCACCTCGAGACACTCGACATCAGCGGCGTCGACATCGGCAGCGCCGGGGGTGTCGCGCGCGCCACGACCCAGGTGACCCGGGCGACCATCGCCGCCCGGGGTCTGCTTCGGAGGATGCGGCCGGACGTCGTGGTGGGTGCCGGCGGCTACGTCTCGGTCCCGGTCGTGGTCGCGGCCCTCGCACAGCGCATCCCGGTGGTGCTGCTCGAGCAGAACGCCGTCCCGGGGCGGGCCACCCGGATGCTCGCTCGCCGGGCGCGGATCGTCGCCGCGTCGTTTGCCGAGACCGCGAGGCATCTTCCCCACGCCCGGGTGGTGCACACCGGCAACCCCATCCGTGCCGAGATCCGTGCCGTGACCAGCCGTCCGGCAGGCGACCGTCTCCGCTCCGTCCTGGTCACCGGCGGATCCCAGGGAGCGAGGCGGCTGAATCGGGCCATCGCCGGTTGCATGGTCGAGCTGCTCAGCAAGGATCCCGAGCTGCGCATCGTTCACCAGTCCGGCCTGCTGGACTACGAGGCGGTCGAACGCACCGCGGCGGCGCTGCCGCCGCCCCTTGCGTCGCGATATACGGTCTCAGCCTTCTTCGACGACATGGCGATGCGGATCGGTCAGAGCGACCTCGTCGTGATGCGGGCGGGCGGATCATCGCTCGCCGAGTGCTCGGCGCTCGGCCGTCCCATGATCGTCGTCCCGTATCCGCACGCCGGCGGCCATCAGCGTCACAACGCCGCGCCCTATGCCGCGGCCGGGGCGGCGCGGCTCATCGACGATGCCGACTGCACCCCGGAGCGCATCGGCAGGGAGATCTCGGCACTGGTCGCCGACCCCGCTCGCTGGCAGGCCATGTCGGCCGCGAGCGCGGCGCTCGGCCTCCCCGATGCCACCGATGCGGTGGTCCGTCTCATCGTCGAGGCAGCGGGGCCGCCCCGGAGCAAAGCTGCATGACCATGCATGTGCACGTGCTCGGCATCTGCGGCTATGCGACATTCGGGGCGGCACACCTCGCGCTCGAGCGCGGGGACCGGGTCACCGGGTCTGACGATCACGCCTATCCACCGATGAGCGAGGCGGTGACAGCGGCGGGCATCGAGTGGGAGAACAACAGCGACCCTGCCAACCTCGACCGCTGGGGGGTGCCCGATCTCGTGGTGGTCGGCAACCAGACGCGCCCCGCCAACCTGGAGCTCGAGGCCGTGCGCCGGCGCGGCATCCCATGCGTCAGCGAGATCGAGTTCTACGTCTCGCTCGCAGGTGACCGTCTGCGCCTCACGGTGTGCGGCACCCACGGCAAGACCACGACCTCGGCGCTCCTGGTTCACATCCTCGAGCGCGCCGGTATGGACCCCGGGTTCCGCCTCGGCTCCACGTCGCTGGACCTCGGCGGGACCTCGAGGCTGGGCACCGGGCCGTTCGTCTTCGAGGGCGACGAATACACCTCGGCGCCGTGGGACGCGCGCCCCAAGTTTCTCCACACTCGACCGCACGCGGCGTGCGTCACCCGCCTCGAGCTCGATCACCCAGACGTCTATTCGAGCCTCGAGGCGTATCGCGAGCCGTTCGTCGAGCTGGCTGCGACCATGCCGGCCGACGGCGTTCTCGCCCTCTGCGCCGACGACCCCGAGTGCCTGGCGCTGCGCGACGCAGCCACGAGTGTTGTCGTCACCTATGGCACGAAGTCGGGGAGCGACTGGTGGATCCGTGGCGCGCACGAGCAGGAGGGCATGCAGCGGTTCCAGGTGGAGCGGCGGGGTGAGGGCCCGCTCGATGTGGTGCTCACGTTTCCCGGGCTCCACAACGCGCAGAACGCCTGCGCGGCGCTCATCCTCGCCTCTGCGGCGGGCGTCGACCCGGCGGTCTCGGTAGCGGCATGCGCGGATTTCCTCGGACCGGCGCGTCGTTTCCAGATCCTCGGCGAGTTTGGCGGGGTCGCCGTCGTCGATGACTACGCGCACCATCCCACCGAGGTCGGCGCCGCGATCGACGCCGCGCGCCAGCGCTATGGGGGACGCCGCCTGATCGCGATTCACACGCCGCACACCTACTCTCGCGTGAGCCGGCTGCTCGAGGACTACCGTCGGAGCTTTACCGGCGCAGATGTGGTGATCATCGGCCCGATCGAGGAGGCGCGCGAGCGCGGGATGCCCAAGACCGTCTCCAGCCGGGATGTCGCCGACCGCGCCGGAGCCAAGTCCGTGCACGTGGTGGCGTCGAGCGATGAGGCGATCGAGCTGGTGACGCGAATCGCCAGGCCGGGCGATGTCCTTCTGGTGCTCTCCCTCGGTGGATTCGACAGACTGTCGCCGCGCCTGCGCGATGCCCTGGAGGCGCAGGGTGCCCGCCGGTGACTGGCTGGACACGTTTCCCGGGGTGCTCATGGACGAGCCGCTTGCCCGTCACAGCCAGTTCGGAGTCGGTGGCCCGGCGCGATGGTTCATCACCACGCGAGAGACCGGCGTGCTCGCCGAGCTGCTGCGGCGCTGCGACGACTCGGGTGTGCCGGTGACCATGCTCGGAGCCGGCAGCAACACGCTGATCAGCGACGAGGGGATCGGCGGGCTGGTGATTCGCCACAACGATCGCCGCCTTCGCGTGGTCGACGAGCAGACCGTCGAGCTCGGTGCGGGCTGCATGATGCCGCGTGTGGCGCTGGACTGCGCGTCGCGCGGCCTCGCGGGAGTTGAGTTCGGCATCGGTGTTCCGGGGACACTGGGCGCGAGCGTGTACGGCAATGCGGGAGCATTCGGGACCGACATGGCCGAGGTCCTTGTCGACTGCACGTCGCTCGACCCGCGTGGAGCGCCGGTGACGCTCACCGCCGCCGAGTGCGATTTCGGCTACCGGCGCTCCCGTTTCAAGGAGGACCTGCGCGGCAGCGTGGTCGTCAGCGCACGGCTGCGCGTTCATGCCGACGACCCGGGGCGGGTTCGCGAGCGCACCGACGCGATTCAGGCGGAACGCAAGGCGTCGCAACCGTATGGGATACGCAGCCTCGGCAGTGTCTTCAAGAATCCGCCGGATGACAAGGCCGGGCGCCTGATCGAGGCGGCCGGGTTGAAGGGACGGCGCTCCGGTGGCGCGCAGATCTCGCCCAAGCACGCGAACTTCATCGTCAACGTCGATCACGCGACCGCGGCGGACGTGCTGACCTTGGTGCGCGTCGCCCACGACAGCGTGAAGGAGCGGTTCGGCGTCGAGCTGGAGCGGGAGATCATCGTGCTCGGCGTCGATGCATCCGGTGAACGGTATGACTGATGCGCTGCGGGTCGGGGTCTTCTTCGGCAGCCGATCGGTCGAGCACGAGGTGTCGGTGATCACCGCGCAGCAGGCGATGGCCGCGCTGCCCGCGGATCGTTTCGTCCCGGTGCCGGTGTACATCGCCAAGTCCGGCGCCTGGTACACAGGCGGCCAGCTCCTCCAACTCGACCGCTACAGGGACATCGATCGACTGATCGCCGCGTCCACGCGGGTCACCATGCGCCCCGACCCTGGCAGCCGCGGCGAGCTCATCGAGGTCGACGGGCGTCGCGGGCTGCTCGGCGGATCGGCGCGCGCGGCGGATCGATTCGACGTCGCGATGCCTCTCGTGCACGGGTCCAACGGGGAGGACGGAACGCTCCAGGGACTCTTCGAGCTGGCAGGGCTGCCGTACTGCGGATGCGACGTCGCGTCCGCCGCTGTGAGCATGGACAAGCGGCTCTCTCGCACGACCCTGCGCGGGGCGGGGCTTCCCGTGCTCGACGACGTGATGGTGTCGCGCGCTCGGTGGCAGCTCGAGCCGGATGCGGTGTGCGCGGACCTCGCGCGCCGGCCGGGTTTCCCGATGTACGTCAAGCCACGCCGGCTCGGGTCGAGCATCGGGGTGGCGCGAGTCGACAGCGAGGAGACCTTGAGGGCCGGCCTCGACGTCGCGTTCGGCTACGACACGTCGATCCTCGCCGAGGCCGCCCAGGACGGCGGCATCGAGATCAACTGCTCGGTGCTCGGATGGGGAGATGACGTGCGGGCATCGGTGTGCGAGCAGCCGGTGAGCACCGGCACGCTCAGCTATGCGGACAAATATCTCAGTGGTGGCAAGGGAAAGGGGGGCGCCAAAGCTCCCGCGGCCGGGATGAAGAGCTCGCAGCGAATCATCCCGGCACCCATCTCGGACGCGCTGACGAAGCGCATCCAGGAGGCGGCGTTGACGTCCTTTCGCGCCATCGGTGCCGCCGGTGTGGCCCGGGTCGACTTCCTGGTTGCGCCCGACAGCGAGTCGTTCGTCGTCAACGAGCTGAACACGTTGCCCGGGTCGCTGTCGTTCTACCTCTGGGAAGCATCCGGCATGCACTTTGACGCCCTGCTCACGCGACTCATCGATATGGGGCTTGCCCGGCACCGCGAGCAGCAGGCAACCACGTCGTCGATCGACACGTGGCTGCTCACGGGACGGCCGGGCTGAACGGCGAGAAAGGCGGCACGACCGTGGTCGGAGCAACGGGAGAGGTTCCCCGCGCTGCACTGGAGGACCGTGGCAGCGGCCGCCCTCTGCTGCTCCTGCACGGCTGGGGAGTCTCGTCCGAGCTGTTCGCGCCGATCCTCGACGCCCTGCAGGCGGGACGGCGTCTGATCGTTCCCGACCTGCCCGGTTTCGGCGCCACACCGGAGCCGGGCTCGGCGTGGTCGGTGCACGACTACGCGGCCTGGTGCATCGCACTGCTCGACCGGCTCGGGATCTCCACCGTTGACCTCATCGGGCACTCCAACGGCGGACGCGTCGGCATCGTCATGGCCGCAACCAATCCAGGACGCATCAGCCGGATGGTGCTCGTGGGCAGCGCCGGAATCCGCCAGCGGCAGACGTGGCGCAGCGCCGCGCGGGTCCGCTCGTACAAGCTGCTTCGAGCGGTTGAGCGGTCGGGGGCTGTGCCGCCGGCACTGCGGCGGGCGGCCGCCCGGCGGGCCGATCAGCGCGGGTCCGCCGACTACCGTGCGGTGTCCGGAGTCATGCGCGGCACGCTGGTCCGGTTGGTCAACGAGGATCTTCGAAGCCTGCTGCCGCATCTGCGCCTGCCGGTGCTGCTCATCTGGGGGGAACATGACACCGAGACGCCCCTCGACGACGGGCGGCTGATGGAGCAACTGATCCCGGACGCGGGGCTGGTCGTCTTCGAGAGCGCCGGCCATTACGCCTATCTCGAGCAACCAGCGCGTTTCTGCAGGATCGTCGAGGTGTTTCTCCGCGACGAGCCGGGCGAGGTCTCGGCATGAGCCCGCTCGTCGGTCCGCTGGTCGCGCTCGCGGCCGTGGTCTGGGTGATCCTCGTCTTCCGGATCGTGCTGGTCGCCGCGCGGATGTTCCAGATCGAGGAGTACGAGTCGGTCCGCTTCCTCCGCTGGGGGCTGACTCGCGAGTGGCTCGCCCATCGCGCGGTGTGGCTCGGCCTGCTGCTGGGAGCGGTGGCGCTCAGCGTCGCCGCGGTGCTCCCCGCGGCGCGCCCGATCGGCATCGCCATCGCGTGGCTGGTGTCGGCGGCCGCGGCGCAGTTCACGTGGCGCTGGACATCACCGAAGCGCCCGCTGGTGATGACCGCGAGGATGCGCAGGCTGCTCATCGCGGGTGGCTTCCTCGCGGTGGTGCTGGCCGCAGGGCTGGCGCTCGGCATCGTCACCCTGCACCCGGTCGTGTCGACAATCCTCGTGCTCATCGCCGCGGGCCTGGTCACCAGCCTGAGCGAGATCCTCCTGGTTGCTGCCAATGTCGTCACCAAGCCTGCGGAGTTGCGGATCCGGCATCACTATCTCGCGCTCGCCGCTGCGCGCATCGCGATGGTCGATCCGCTGGTGGTGGCGGTGGTGGGCAGCTTCGGCAAGACCAGCACCAAGCACATCCTCGCCCAGCTGCTCGAGCCGCACGTCAACACGCTGCCGACCCGGAAGAGCTTCAACACCCTGATGGGCGTGACCCGCGTGATCAACGAGGACTTGGCTCCCGAGCACCGCGTCTTCATCGTCGAGATGGATGCATACGCGCCCGGGGAGATCGCGGCGATCAGCGACCTCGTGCATCCGAAGGTGGCGATCATCACCGCGATCGGCCCCCAGCACATGGAGCGTTTCGGCACCATCGACCGCATCGCCGGCGCGCTATACGAGGTCGCAGGCGCGCTGCCCGCCGACGGCACGCTCATCCTCTACACAGGCGACGAGTCCGGCGCAGCCCTGGCGCGGCAGGCGCGCAACGAGCACCGGCACCTGATCCGCTACGCGCTGGCCGAGGACGGAGAAACCGTCGACGCCGAGGTCATCGCATCGTCCATCCGCGTCGACGCCCACGGTTCGACCTTTCGCTGGCGCTGGGATGTGCTGGGCCTCGACCGGCAGGTGTCCGTCCCATTGCTCGGGCGCCACCAGGTGGCCAACGTCACCGCGGCACTCGCGGCGGTGCACACCCTTGGCTACTCCGTCGACGATGCGATCACGACGGCGGCGGGGCTGGAGCAGGTCGAGCATCGCCTGCAGCTGATGGAGAGTGCCGGGCCGCTGACGGTGATCGACGACTCATACAACGCCAACCCGGTCGGCGTGCACAACGGCCTCGAGGTGCTCGCCGCGATGCCCGGAACCCGCAAGTTCCTGATCACGCCGGGGCTCGTCGAGCTCGGCAGCGTCGAGGATGAGGAGAACCGTCGTTACGGTGCCCACGCCGCGATCGTGTGCGACCACGTGATCGTGATGTCGGCGAAGACGAGCACGGCATTGTGTGCCGGGCTCCGCGGTGGCGGCATGAGCGATGACCGCATCCACGTCGTCGAGACGCTCGATGACGCGACGCGGCTCCTGCAGGCCCTGTCGCGTCCCGGCGACGTGGTGCTGTTCGCCAACGACCTCCCGGATACGTATCTCCCGGTCGCGCACGCCGCTCGCACCTAGAGCGGTCACGCCGGCGTCCCCTGGGAGATAATCGGCGCGGCCCCGTGCGGCCGCCACGTCTCACCACACGTCTCAGCCTGCGTCATATGCAACGTCTTCACCGCACCGAGCACGTCCCGTGAGCACCGAGCTGCTTGACGAGCGCGCGCGCCACGTTGCCCTCGTGCGCGCCCAGGCGGCCCTCATCGCCGATTCGTCGCGATCGGTTCGCCGTCTGGTCCTCAGCCCGGGGGCGAAGCTCACCTCGTCGCCTCGCAAGCGCCGCCATGGGAGGCACGGGACCCCGCCGCCACCGCCCGCAGCCAGGCGGCACACGTCCTGGAGGCGGCGCGCCATCGCGGCCGCCGCGCTCACCCTGCAGGTTGGCCTCCTCGTGGTGGCGCTGACGCTTCCGGGGTTCCAGGTGCACAAGGTGACCGTCGTGGGCACTCACCTGCTCACCACCGGCGCCGTCGTCGCCGCGGCGGAGGTGCCCGAACAGAGCATCTGGACCATCAACGGCGCGGCGATCCAGGGCCGGGTGCAGGCGCTCCCCTGGGTGGCGAGCGCGGTGGTGACCACCGAGCTGCCGGCGACGGTGGAGATCTCGGTGGTGGAACGGGCGCCGATGCTCCGGATCCGTCGCGACGGCACCGACACGCTCGTCGCCTCGGACGGGGCGACCCTGCCCGGGGTCGACGCGACGCCCGCTGCGCGGAGCGGTATCCCGGTACTGATCGACGATCGCGCCGGATCGCCCCAGGGCATCAACCCGGTGCTGGTCCAGCTGCTCAGCTCGATCGCGCAGCGATTCCACGCCGTGTTCGGGTGCTCGGTCGCCGCCTACCTGTGGGGCGCGGACGATGTGGTCAGCCTCTGGACGACCACCGGCTGGCGCGCCGTTCTCGGTCACCTCGACACCCAGGATGCGATCGCTGCGCTCCCGGCACAGATCGAGACCCTCGCCGCCCTCAAGGGGCGGCTCAACTTCGCGAAACCGGCCTTCGGCTACGTCGATCTCGAGGCCGCGCCGTTCCCGGTGAGCGGCGGGCATCCCGGGCTCCCCGCGGAGGTGAGCGCGGCACTCCTGCCCACCGCCCCGGCCGTCCAGCCGCCGCAGGCGGCGTCCTCGGTCCCTCCACCCACGGCGGCGCCGACCCCCCGTCCGACGCCGACGCCCACGCCGGCGACCAGCGCCAGCCCGACCTCGGGCATCGTTCTCAACACCGCTCCCGCATCCACGCCGACCGCGTCCCCCTGACCGAGCGGCACTCCTAGCGGGCGCGGTCCCAGGGCCGCGCAGCGCGCAGCGCGGAGAGGATCGCTCGGGTCGCCGGTGAGCGGTTCATCGTGTAGAAGTGCACGCCGGGCGCGCCCCCGGCGAGCAGCTCGGCGCACTGGAGCGTGGACCACGCCACCCCCAGCTGGAGCACCGCCTCGGGGTCATCCTCGCGTGAGCGGAGGGCATCGAGGAGCGCATCGGGGATCGTCGCGCCGATCTTGGACGTGAACCGGCGGATCTGCCCGACGTTGGTGACCGGCATGATGCCCGGGATGATCGGCACCCCCACGCCGGCGGCGCGTGCCCGCGTGACGAAGTCGAAGTACATGCGATAGTCGAAGAAGAGGTTCGTGATCAGGTAGCTGGCGCCGGCGTCCTCCTTGCGCTTGGCGAAACGGACATCCTCGTCGGCGTCCAGCGACTCGGGATGCTTTTCCGGGTAGCAGGCGCCACCGACGCAGAAGTCGTACCGGTCGATGATCAACTCCATCAGCTCGCTGCCGTGGGCGAGCCCGCCCGGGGTTGGCACGAACGGCCCGCTGCCGTCGGGCGGATCACCGCGCAGCGCGAGCACGTTGTCGATCCCTGCCCCACGGAGGCCCTCCAGGATCTCGTGCAGATCGTCGACGGTCGCGTCGATGCAGGTCAGGTGGGCGACCGGCTCGATATCGAGCTCGCGCCGGATCCGGGCGACCAGCTCGACCGTGCGCGCGCGCACGGACCCTCCGGCACCGTAGGTCACCGACACGAAGGTCGGCTCGAGCTCGCGCAGATGCGAGATCGTGTCGAAGAGCTGACGCACCCCCTCGTCGGTCTTCGGCGGGGAGAACTCGAACGAGAAGATGGGTTCGCGGCGTCCTTCCAGGACGGTGTCGAGGCGCATGGTGAGCACCATGCTACGGTCCGAGAAATGCTCGCGGCGTATGCGTCGGCGGTTGGCGGCGACGACCCACTCGCCAACCTGACGGTCGGCGACCTGCCGGCACCCGACCCGCAGCCCGGCTGGGCGCGCGTCAGGATGCGCGCCGCGTCGCTCAACCACCACGACATCTGGACGCTGCGCGGGGTGTCGTCGGCACCCGTGACCCCGCCGCAGATCCTCGGCTGCGACGCCGCCGGCGAGGTCAACTCCTACGGAGGCGAGCCACCCCCCGGTGCTCCGCCGGTGGGCGCCCGGGTCGTCGTCTATCCGATCATCACGTGCGGCCGCTGTCCGGCCTGCCTCACCGACGAGCCACTCGGATGCCGGTACTTCCGCATGCTCAGCGAGGCGCCGCTCGCCGGGGCGCTCGCCGAGTACGTCGAGATCCCGGCCGCGAACCTCGTGCCGCTGCCGGCCCAGGTGGCCTTCGCCGACGCTGCATGCCTGCCCACCGCCTACCTGACCGCATATCGCGCCCTCTTCATCCGGGCCGGGCTCCGGCCCGGGATGAACGTCCTCGTGCAGGGTGCGACGGGGGGTGTGGCGACGGCGTGCATCCTGCTCGGCCGCCTCGCCGGCCTCACCGTGTATGCGACCTCGCGCGACGAGGCGAAGCGCGCGTTCGCAGTCGACCTCGGCGCCGAAGCCGCCTTCCCGGTCGAGCGCGACACCACGCGCGCGGTCATCGGCGCGACTGGCGGCCTGGGCGTGGACGCCGTGATCGACACCGTCGGCGAGCCGACCTGGGACCTGAGCCTCCGGTCGGTGCGACCGGGCGGTGTCGTGGTCGTCCCGGGCGCGACCGGTGGACCCGAATCCCCCGGCGCAGCTCAACCGGATCTTCTTCCGCAGCGTCACCGTTGCCGGTACCACCATGGGAACGCGAGGGGAGTTGCGCCGGCTCGTGGATCTCACGGCGACGGGGGCGCTGCGGCCGCTCATCGGCTCGACGCACCCGCTCCACGACGCGGCGATCGCGTTCGCCGAGATGGTCGATGGCGACCTGCGAGGCAAGATCGTCCTCGAGGCGTGAGCCGTCGGCGGCACCAGGTGGCCTGGTGAGCACGTCGATTTTGAGGATTGCGTAGACGCGATCGACAAGCGGTGTTACGGTTGCGCAGCTTCGGCGGTCCATGCAGACCGCGGCGCACAGGGCCTCGTCCAGAAGGTGCAGTGGCGAGGCCCTGTCCGTGTCTTCAGGAATTGGTGGAGACGCGTGATCCCGCCGTCCGGGATTGGAGCCGCAACTGCCTCCGAAAGGGCGCCAGACCTCTCAATGACAACCAACATGTTGTGGCATACTGGGCCGGCGAACCCAGCATCTTGCGGTTTTGCGCCTGAAAACCCTTGAACGGCGCACCCGCGACGGCTACACTCGGAGACCTAGACAGTAACTCGTCCTCGCCGCGTCTTCGCACTCGATCTCGGAACGACCAAAGTCTGCTGCGCTGTCGCAGATCTTGAGAGCACCGGTCTCCGAAGTCTTGGGCGTCGGCATGGTCGCGTCGCGGGGGGTGCGCAAAGGAGCGGTCGTCGAGATCGACCGGGCCGCGGAGGCCGTCGCCGAGGCCGTGGACATGGCCGAGCAGATGTCGGGCGTTCCCATCGACTCCGCCGTGGTTGGGATCGCGGGGGGTCACATCACCTCCCAGAACAGCCGGGGCGTCGTCGCCGTGGAAGCCGGTCATCGCGAGGTCCGCGACCAGGACGTGCACCGGGCCATCGACGCGGCGCGCGCGGTGAGCGTGCCGTCCGAGCGGCGCATCGTGCACGTCCTGCCCCAGCAGTTCACGATCGACGGGCAGGAGGGCGTGCGTGACGCCATCGGCATGGCGGGCAATCGAACTCGAGGTCGATGCGCACATCATCACCGGCGCCAACACCGCGATCCAGAACGTCGTCAAGGTGGTGCACAAGGCCGGGCTCAGCGTCGACGACATGGTGCTGCAGGTGCTCGCGTCCGCTGAAGCGGTGGTCACCGAGGACGAGATCGAGCGCGGCGTCGTGGTCGTCGATGTCGGCGGTGGGACCAGCGATATCGCGGTGTTTGCGCGCGGCAGCATCGTGCACACGAGCGTCATCCCGGTCGGTGGCAATCACGTGACCGCGGACCTCGCGGTCGGGCTGCGCTGCGACCTCGAGACCGCTGAAACCGTCAAGCGAAACTTCGGTCACTGCCTCCAGTTGACGCTCCCCGCCGACGCGGAGGTGACCCTGACGCCGATGGGCTATGACGAGCCGGTCGGTGTGCCACAACGCTATCTCGCCGAGATCATCGGTCCGCGCGCTCGGGAGATGGCTTCGTTGATCGCCGCGGAGGTCGAGCGCGCCGGCCCGCTCGGGATGTTCCCGGGTGGCATCGTGATCACCGGTGGCGGCGCGCTGCTTCGCGGATTTGCCGAGGTGGTGCAGCAGCAGACCAACCTTCCCGCGCGGGTCGCTGCACCGCAGGGATTGCACGGCATGAACGACGAGATCCGCGGCCCGAGCCACGCCACGGTGGTCGGGCTGCTGCGCTGGGGAGCCCGGAGCAACCTCGGCCGCAAGCCGTCCCGCTCCAACGGAAAGAGCTCGGACGGCCCCGCCGCCGGGATCAAACTCTCGAGGTGGTTTCGTGACCTCTTTTGATCATCTGCGCACCCATGGACTCGACCAGCCGGGAGACGCACTGGCACGACGGCGGTCGTCGCCCCACTCGCCCCCAAACCGAGAAATGACAACCCAACGCGAGGAGAAAGGCATGGCAGACCTCGACCGGACACTTGACGGCAACGCCCGCATCCGCGTCGTGGGGGTCGGCGGCGGCGGCAGCAATGCCGTGAACCGCATGATCCGGAGCAACCTCAAAGGCGTTGAGTTCATCGCCATCAACACCGACCACCAGGCGCTCAGCTCATCGTCCGCGCATCTCAAGATCCGCATCGGCGGCAAGCTGACGCGCGGACTGGGCGCGGGTGGTGATCCGCAGAAGGGTCAGGACGCGGCCGAGGAGTCCCGTGACGAGTTGACCAAGGCCCTCGCCGACAGCGACATGGTGTTCATCACGGCGGGGATGGGCGGCGGGACGGGCACCGGCGCTGCACCGATCATCGCGGAGATCGCGCGTGAGTCGGGTGCGCTGACGATCGGTGTGGTCACCAAGCCGTTCCGCTTTGAGGGTCTGCGCCGCCAGAAGTCGGCCGAGGAGGGAATAGCGAACCTCCAGGGCAGGGTCGACACGCTGATCACCATCCCGAACGAGCGGCTCATGCAGGTGGTCGACAAGAAGACGCCGATCGGCGACGCATTCAAGGTTGCCGACGACGTGCTGCGCCAGGGCGTGCAGGGCATCAGCGACCTGATCGTCTTTCCGGGGCTGATCAACCTCGACTTCGCGGACGTCAAGACGATCATGCAGGGCCAGGGGCAGGCCCTCATGGGCATCGGCTTCGGAAGCGGCGACACGCGCGCCGCGGACGCCGCCAAGGATGCGGTCGCCAGCCCGCTGCTCGAGACCACGATCGCCGGAGCCAAGGGGATCCTTCTCAACGTCACCGGCGGCCCGGACCTCACCCTCTACGAGGTGAACGAGGCCGCGCAGCTGGTCAGCGAGTCGGCCGATGCCGATGCGCAGATCATCTTCGGGACGGTCATTGACGAGCACATGAAGGGCGAGGTGAAGATCACCGTCATCGCCACCGGGTTCACCGGTCAGATCGATGTCATCGGCACGCTCAGCTACGAGCCGTCAGCCCGGCCGATGGTCTCCGACCAGCGGCAGCCGGCGTTCAACGTCGGGGGGAAGCCCAGCGGCCCGTACAGCGTCGACGACCTGGACATCCCGGCGTTTCTGAGGGACCGTCGGTAGGTTTGGGTCCGGTGGAGCTCCGGCCGCGATCGCGCCGGCCGGAGCTGCATCCCAAGCCACCAGGGGGCAGCAGGTGAAGTGCCCGTTCTGCGGCGAGACGGACATCAAAGTCGTCGAACTCGCGCGATTCCGAGACCGGTGAGGCGATTCGCCGCCGTCGAGAATGCCTCGGCTGCAGCAAGCGTTTCACCACCTACGAGCGCGTCGAGGTGCCACCGCTCTACGTCCTCAAGAAGGACGGACGGCGCGAGGAATTCAGCCGCCCCAAGCTGCTGTCTGGCCTGGTGATGGCGTCCAAGAAGACGCGCCTCGCTCCCGCGAACCTGGAGATGATGGTTGCGGAGATCGAGAACGCCCTCCGCAGTCAGAACATCTCCGAGATCCCGAGCCGTGAGGTCGGCGCCATGGTGATGGCGCGGCTCCGCGACATCGACGAGATCGCGTACATTCGATTTGCTTCGGTCTATCGATCGTTCAAGGACGCCCAGGAGATGCGCGCAACCATCGAGGATGTTCTGGCACATCCTCCGGGCACCCGGCCCGATACCGCCCGCCGCCCGCGGAAGCGGCGCGCCCCGGAAGGCCGCGAGTTGCCACTCGATCTCGGCAAGTAGGATGCCGATCGTGGAGGAGGTGCCGGTCGCGGACCGGCTGGGAGCGATCCGCGCTCGGATCGACGCAGCCGTTCGGCGCGCCGAGCGGGATCCGGAAGAGGTGCGCCTGATTGCCGTGACCAAGGGCGTGGCCGCCGCTCGCGTCGACGAGGCGATCGCCGCCGGGGCCGAGGATGTCGGCGAGAACCGCATCCAGGAGGCCGCAGAGAAATACCCTGAGGTGCGCAACGCCGCGCGCTGGCATCTGATCGGCCACCTCCAGACCAACAAAGCGGGACGCGCGGCGGCGCTCTTCGATTTCGTCCACTCGGTCGACAGCAAGCGCATTGCCAGTGCGCTCTCGGCACATCGGCCCGCGGGACGTGATCCGATCGGCGTGCTCGTCGAAGTCGAGCTGACCGGCCTGCCGGCGCGTTCCGGCGTCGCGGAGTCCGACGTCGAGGCGCTCGTCCAGGAACTCGTCAATGTCCCGTCCATTCACGTGATGGGACTCATGACGATTGCACCCTTCTCGCAGGATCCCGAGGACGCGCGGGCGACCTTCACCCGCCTCCGGCATGTTCGTGATCATATGGAGCACGTGACCGGGTGGGCGCTTCCGGAGTTGAGCATGGGGATGAGCAACGATTTCGAAGTCGCCATCGAGGAGGGCGCCACCATGGTGCGCATCGGCCGGGCGATTTTCGGCGAACGCACGGAATAGCGGCTCCCGGCAGTTCGGGAGCGAACGATCTGCCGGTATCCTTGAAGCGATGCCCAGGTATTCGGCCGTCAGCGCGCGCGCGGGTTTCCCCGAGGCGGAGCTCGAGATTCTCCAGCTCTGGCAGCGCACCCATGTCTTCGAACGCAGCCTCGAGATGCGTCGCAACGCGCCCCCCTACGTCTTTTACGAGGGGCCACCCACCGCCAACGGCCTCCCCGGTCTGCACCACGTGCTCGCGCGCTCCTACAAGGACGTCTTCGCACGCTACAAGCAGATGACCGGCTTCTCGGTTGCTCGAAAGGCTGGTTGGGACACTCACGGACTCCCCGTCGAGCTCGAGGTCGAGCGTGCGCTGAAAATCAGCGGCAAGAAGCAGATCGAGGAGTTCGGCATCGCGGAGTTCAACGCGCGCTGCCGGGCATCGGTGAACGAGTACATCGACCAGTGGCGGGAGATGAGCGAGCGTCTCGGTTTCTGGCTCGACTTCGACCACCCATATCGAACCTATGACGGCACCTACATGGAGTCGGTGTGGTGGAGCCTGAAGGAGCTCTGGGACGACGACATGCTCTACCAGGGGTACAAGGTCACTCCGTACTGCCCTCGATGCCAGACAACCCTGTCGTCGCACGAGCTGAGCCAGGGATATCGCGAGGACACGCCGGATCCATCCATCTACGTCAAGTTCCGGCTCAACAACTCCGACGGGAAGACGTTCTTCCTCGCCTGGACGACCACGCCGTGGACGCTGCCCGGCAACGTGGCGCTGGCAGTGCACTCGCGCAAGCCATACGTCCGGGTTGCGCAGGGCGACGAGTCGTACATCCTCGCCCGAGAGCGCCTTTCCATCCTTGACGGCGACTACGAGATCGTCGAGGAGATGGATGGATCTGATCTCGTCGACCTGACCTACGAGCCGCTCTTCACCGACATGCTTCCCGAGGGCCTCGCGTTCGTGGTGCTCGACGCCCCCGAGCTGGTGAACATGGACGAGGGCACCGGCATCGTCCACACCGCTGCGGCGTACGGTGTCGCCGACCTCGAGCTGTGCCAGCGCATGGGGGTCGCGATCCGCCACGTCGTCGGGCTCGACGGCCGTTTCCTCGACGAACAGACGCGATACCGCGGCATGTTCGTCAAGGACGCCGATCCGAAGATCATCGAGGACCTGCGCGAGCAGGGGAGCCTCTATCGCGCCGAGACCATCCTGCACACCTATCCGTTCTGCTGGCGGTGCGAGACGCCGCTGCTGTACTACGCGGTCACGTCCTGGTTCATCCGGACCACCGCGGTGAAAGGCCGTCTGCTCGCGCACAACCGAAGCGTTCGCTGGCAACCTGCGCACATCCGCGACGGGCGGATGGGCAACTGGCTCGAGAGCCTCATCGACTGGAACCTGTCGCGCAGCCGCTACTGGGGGACGCCACTGCCGATCTGGGTCTGCGATGCATGTGACGAGAAGTTCTGCGCCGGAAGTGCCGCCGATGTCGGCCTGACGGTGGACGACGACCTGCACCGTCCGTTCATCGACGAGGTCACGGTGCCCTGCAAGGCGTGCGCCGGCGTCATGCGGCGCGTCCCCGACGTCATCGACGCCTGGTACGACTCCGGCGCGATGCCCTACGCGCAGAAGCACTATCCCTTCGAGAACAAGGAGCTGTTCGAGCACACGCACCCCGCCGACTTCATCTGCGAGGGGGTCGATCAGACGCGCGGCTGGTTCTTCTCGCTGCTCGCCGAGTCGACGCTGCTCTTCGATCTGCCGGCGTACCGGAACTGCGTCGTCGTGGGCACCCTGCAGGACAAGCAGGGCAAGAAGATGTCGAAGTCGCGGCGCAACACCATCGAGCCGAGCACGATCTTCGACCAGTTCGGCGCCGACGCGGCGCGCTGGTACTTCTACGCACAGGGAGTCGAGAACGCCGAGCTGCGTGTCAGCCCCACGTCGTTCCAGGACGTCGTGCGCCTGTTCATGCTGACGCTCTGGAACGTCTACTCGTTCTTCGTGACCTACGCGCTCACCGAGGGATACGATCCCGCGTCAGCCGCTCCGGCCGTGCTCGAGCGGCCGGTGCTCGATCGCTGGGCTCTCTCCCGGCTCGACGAGACCGTCGTGGCGGTGCGCGAGGCGATGGAGCGGTACGACGCCTCGGACGCCGTCCATGCCGTCGAGGGATTCGTTGAGGATCTCTCGAAGTGGTACGTGCGGCGCTCGCGCCGCCGCTTCTGGAAGAGCGCCGGCACCAGCGATGATGCGCAGGCGGCGTTCGCCACCCTGCAGACGGTACTCCTGACGCTTGCGGGCCTGATCGCGCCGTTCATGCCATTCATGGCCGAGCGCATGTACCGCAACCTGACCGGGTTCAACGGCGATCCGCCCGCGGCAGCGGGCGTTCCCGAACTCGGTCCACCTCACCGACTACCCGAAGGTGGTCGGTGCGTGGCGTGATCCCGACGTGCTGGTGGAGATGAGTCGCCTGCGCAGGCTGGTGGAGGATGGGCTCGCCGCGCGCACCGTCGCCGGCGTGCGGGTCCGTCAGCCGCTCGCGAGCGCGACCATTGCGAGCGATCCGCTCGCCCCCGAGCTCGAGGCGATCTTCATGGAGGAGCTCAACGTCAAGGGTGTGCGCTATGTCGACCCGGCCGGTGAACATGCGTCGGTGGTCTTCGACACCACGATCACCGACGAGCTCCGCCTCGAGTGGCTCGCGCGCGAGGTCAGCCGCAAGGTGAACGAGCTGCGCAAGCAGGCGGGACTCCGCGTGGAGGATCGCATCACGATCCTCGTGGATGCCGATGGCGATGTGCGGCGCGCGGTCGACGCGCACCGCGAATGGCTGCAGGCGGAGACTCTCGCGGTCGCGATCGAAGATCGGCGCGACCAGGCACTCGCGGAGTGGCAAGGCGAGCTGGGAGGTGCTCTGTGCTGGCTGGGAGTACAGCGGTAGCGGCCCGCCTGCGCGCTTCGCGGCGACGGATCTACGCCGTGATGCTCGGTACCGCCGCGGTGGTTGCGCTGGTCGACCACGTCACCAAGTGGCTGGTCGCCTCGCATCTCTCCGTGGGACAGCAGATATGGACGGGCTCGTTCGTCTCCATCGACCACGTCGAGAACCGCGGCGCCGCCTTCAGCGTGCTGCCGCAGCTGCATTGGCTCTACCTCGCCGTGGCGCTGATCGTGAGCCTGTACATCGTGCTCTCCGGGTATCGATACGGGACCACGTGGTACCGGCAGGTGTTGATCGGCATGATTCTGGGCGGCGCCCTGTCCAACGGCGTCGACCGCCTGGTCCAGGGCTCGGTGGTGGATTTCATCGACTTTCACTTCTGGCCGGTCTTCAACGTCGCGGACAGCTGCATCGTCGTCGCGATCATCCTGCTGCTGGTGCTCAGCTTCGTCCCCTCGTCGCACGCGCCGACCTCGTCGGCGTCATCGGCGCCGTCGTGAGCGCGGGCGCCGCGGCGATCGCGTCGCCTCGTCTCGACATGTGGCTCGCAGACTCGCGGCACATCACGCGGCACGCGGCGCGGACCCTCATCGACGCCGGCCTGGTGACCGTCGACGGGCGCCCGGGACGGCCCGGGCAGCGGGTTCGCGACACCGCCGACGTCGTGGTCGCGCCGGCAGCGCCGAGCCCCACCCCGGCGGCGCCGGCCGGCGGCGGGGCGCAAGCGGCGACGCCGCTCTGCATCGTCGATGAGGACGACTGGCTGGCGATCGTCGACAAGCCACCGGGCATGGTCGTGCACCCGGCGCCCGGGCATCCGAGCGGAACCCTCGCCGATGCGCTCAAGGATCGAGGCACGACCTGGTCGCTCCTCGGGGGAAGTGAGCGGGCGGGCATCGTGCACCGCCTCGACCGCGACACCAGCGGGCTCCTGGTGGTGGCCAAGACCGAGGCCGCGCATCGCAGCCTGGCCAAACAGCTCAGCGATCGCTCGCTCGGGCGGACCTACTGGGCGCTCGTGCACGGTGGCTTTCGCGAGGACACCGGGACCGTCGATGCGCCGATCGCGCGCCATCCGCGCGACCGCAGGCGCATGGCGATCGTCGAGGGAGGCCGTGAGGCGATCACCGACTTTCGTGTCGTTGAGCGCCTCAGCGGCGCGTCCGTTCTCGAGGTCTCGCTGCGGACGGGACGGACCCACCAGATACGTGTCCACCTCGCGTCGATCGGTCATCCGATCGTCGGCGACGGCGTGTATGGACGCCCCGACCCCGATCTTCGGCGCCCCGCCCTGCACGCGATGCGGCTCCGTCTGCGCCACCCGGGCGACGGGAGGGAGCGGTCCTACGAGTCGCCTGTCCCCGAGGAGCTGATCGCCGCGACCGACAGGCTCCGACCGCTGCTCCCGTGACCACGCACGGGAGGCTGATCGTGCTGACCGGGCCGAGCGGCGTCGGCAAGGACACCGTGCTGCGCGAGCTGTTCGACATCGACCCGCTGCTCGACTACTGCGTCTCGTACACGACCCGCCCACCGCGTCCGGGCGAGATCGAGGGGGTCTCGTATTACTTCATCGATGAGCCGGAGTTCCGGGCGATGATCGATCGCGGGGAGTTCTTCGAGTGGTCGACCGTGTATGGCGAGCTCAAGGGCCGGACGTTCGAGACCGTGAACAGGTCGATCGCCTCGGGGAAGGACACGGTCATCAAGATCGACGTCCAGGGCGCCGAGAAGGTGCGCGCCCGCATCGGCGGCGAGGGGATCTACATCTTCTTGCTTCCCCCCAGCCTCGAAGCGCTCGAGGAGCGGCTCATCGAGCGGGGTACCGAGGACGAGGTGAGCCTGCGCGCGCGCCGCGAACGCGCGGTCGCCGAGCTGGCGCTCAAGGACACGTACGATCATCAGGTGGTGAACGACGACGCGCGGCACGCAGCACAGGAGATCGAGGCGATCATCCAGGCCGCCCGCGCGAGCCGGGGAGGCGAGGCGTGACGCTTCCGCTCGAAGGCCGTCGCATCCTGGTGGGCGTCGGCGGCAGCGTGGCGGCGTTCAAAGCCTGCCAGGTGGTTACCGACCTTCGCCGGGACGGCGCCGACGTAAAGGTGGCGATGACCGAGGCGGCGACGCATTTCGTCACGCCGACCCTGCTCCGCGCGCTGAGCGGGCATCGCGTCGCCTCCAGCATGTGGGACGACGAGCCAGCCGAGGCCGGCCACGGCATGTCCCACCTCGATCTGGCGTCCTGGTGCGAGGTGCAGGTGGTCGTGGCCGCTTCGGCGGATCTCATCGCGCGTCTCGCACTCGGCCTGGCCGGCGACCCGGTGACCGCGACCGCACTGGCATGCCGCGCGCCGCTGTTCGTGGCTCCGGCCATGGAATCCGCCATGTGGGAGCACCCGGCGACCCAGGGGAACGTGGCGACGCTGGTCGCGCGCGGTGGGCGGATCATCGGCCCGGTCTACGGACGGCTGGCGAGTGGTCACGAGAGCACAGGCCGCATGGCTGAGCCCGACGCGATCGTATCCGCGGTGAGGGAGCTCCTTGTCGGCGGGGCCTGACCCCACCATCAACGGCATGCGCTTCGTGGTCACCGCGGGTGGCACCCGGGAGCCGATCGACCCGGTGCGGTTCATCGGCAATCGATCGAGCGGGAAGATGGGCAACGCGCTCGCCATCGCCGCCCTCCGTCGCGGAGCGACGGTCACGCTGGTGACCGCGGCCCCGGCACCGGCCGCGCATCCGGGGCTCGACATCATTGAGGTGGAAACCGCTGCCGACATGCATGCCGCCGTGCGCTCCGCTCTCGGGGACGCCGGCGTCCTCATCATGGCCGCGGCGGTCGCGGACTGGCGTCCGCGCGCAGTTGCGGACAACAAGCTGAAGAAGGGGTCGGACACGCTCACGATCGAGCTGGTCCAGACGGTCGACATCCTTGGCGCCCTGCGCGATGACGATGCGGTGAAGAACGTCTTCGTGGTGGGCTTCGCCGCCGAGACGGAGCACGTGATCGACAACGCGCGCGCAAAGCTCGCCGCCAAAGACCTCGACCTCATCGTCGTCAACGACGTCTCCAAGGAAGGCATCGGCATGGGCGCCGACGACAACGAGGTCACCGTCATCGACCGCGACGGCACCACGGAGACCATCGCGCGCGCGCCCAAGAGCGATGTTGCCGATGCGATCGTGCGCATCATCGCGAGCAGGGTGCGATGACGTTCGCATCGGTCGTCCCGGAAACGCGCTCGCAGCTGCCTCGCGACGCCTACACGTATTCCATTCCCGACGAGCTTGCGGAGCTCGTCCTCCCCGGCGTGCGCGTCGAGATCCCATTCGGGAAGCGAACGATTCTCGGGTATGTCGTGGAGCGATCCGACGAGACGGAATTCGCGGAAGTTCGTGCCATCGACGGCGTGATCGACGAGCCGCGGCTGATCCTCGATCATCACATCGCGCTGGCGCGCCAGATCGCAGATCGATACTGCGCGCCGCTCGGTGAGGTGCTGCGAGCGATGCTGCCGAAGGGGGTTCGCACCCGCCCGTCCCGCCGCTCCGGACCGCGTTCGGTCTCGCGCGCGGTCGCGGAGGCCGATGTCGCCGGGCCTGCGGAAGCACCCCCAACGCTCAATGAGGCGCAACGCGCCGCCGCCATCCCGCTGCTGGAAGCGATCGCGACCCGAACCCACCGGCGGGTCCTGCTGCACGGCGTGACCGGCAGCGGCAAGACCGAGGTCTATCTCGCCGGCATCGACGCGGCCCTCGCCGCGGGCCGCGGTGCCATCGTGCTGGTGCCCGAGATCGCCCTGACCCCGCAGATGATTCGCCGGTTCGCGGTGCGGTTTCCGGGGCAGATCGCGGTGGTCCACTCGGCGCTCACCGATGCGGAGCGCGCCGCCGAATGGCGGCGCATCCGCAATGGCGAGCACTCGGTGGTCATCGGCTCACGAAGTGCCGTCTTCGCGCCGGTCGTCGACCTCGGGATCATCGTCGTCGACGAGGAGGATGCCCCCGCCTACAAGCAGGATCGCGTTCCCCGCTATCACGCGGTCGACGTCGCGCTGATGCTCGGGGCGCTGTGCAACGCACCGGTGGTCATGGGGAGCGCGACACCGCGCGTCGAGAGCTTCTTCCGCGCCCACACCGGTGATCTCGAGCTGGTCACGCTCCCCGAGCGTGTGAGCGGCCGTCCCTTGCCACCGATCGAGGTTGTGGACCTGCGCGATGAGCTGAAGGCGGGCAACACCAACGCGCTGTCGCTGACGCTCGATCGCGCCCTGCAGGAATGTCATGCGGACGGCGGCCAGTCGATCCTGTTCCTCAACCGTCGCGGCACGTCGACGGTCGTGCTGTGCAGGACGTGCGGCGAGGCGCTCACCTGTCGCAACTGCAGCGTCTCGCTGGTGCACCACGTGGACCGCGCGAGCTGCGACTGCCATTACTGCGGGCTGTCGATCCCGCTGCCGGCGGTATGTCCCGCCTGCGGATCACGCACCATCCGGGCGCTCGGCATGGGCACGGAGCGCCTCGAGCGTGAGGTGCGTGAGCGCTTCCCGGCGCTGCGCCTGATCCGCATGGATCGGGACACGACGCGATCGCGCGACGCGTACTTCGACATCTACGACCGGTTCCGCCGCCACGAGGCCGATTGCCTCATCGGGACACAGATGGTTGCGAAGGGCTGGGACCTCGGCAATGTTCGCCTGGTCGGCATCGTCAACGCCGACACGTCATTGCACTTCCCCGACTATCGAAGCGGCGAGCTGACCTTCTCGCTGCTCACCCAGGTCGCGGGGCGCGCGGGACGCGGCGACGAGCCGGCGCGCGTGGTGCTCCAGACCTACAGCCCGGGCCACTATGCGGTCCGGCATGCGACCACGCATGACTATCTCGGCTTTGCGCGCGACGAGATCCGCGTGCGCAAGGCCCTGCGATTCCCACCGTATGCGCGGCTGTGCGTCTGCACCTTCGCGCACAGGGACGACCACGAGGCCGAGCTCGAGGTTCGCCGGGAGGCCCGGCGAGTGTCTGATACACTCGGAATTGGTGCCGGGCTCGATGTCCTTGGTCCGACACCGGCGTTCCTTCATCGCCTCCGCGGCGAATACCGCTGGCAGATCACGGTGCGGGGCACAGATATCGAGAGGGCATTTCCTCACCTTCCCAGGGCTCGGGGCTGGAGCATCGACGTCGACCCCGGGGCGTGAACGGAGACATCAGCGTGGCAGTTCTTCCCATCGTCCTGGTCTCGGACCACAACGACGTGCTCACCACCAAGGCAATCCGCGTTCCGCGGGTTGACGATGAGATACGGCGTCTGATGGACGACATGGTCGAGACGATGTTCGAGGCCAACGGTGTCGGTCTCGCCGCTCCGCAGGTCGGGGTGTCGCTGCGTGTCATCGTGCTCCGGGTCGACAACCAGATCTATCAGCTTGCCAACCCGGAGATGGTCCGCACCGATGGCGACCAGACCGGGTTCGAGGGCTGCCTGTCGGTGCCGGGATGGGTCGGCGAGGTCACCCGTCGCATGCGAGTTGTCGCCAAGGGCCTCAACCGTCATGGCAAGGAGGTTCGCGTCAAGGGCGATGGCCTCCTGGCCCGGGCCGTGCAGCACGAGCTGGATCATCTGGACGGCATCCTCTTCACAAGCCGGGTGAACGAGGGGACCCTGCGCGAGGTCGAACCGGCAGAGGAGGCTGAGGAGCCCGGCGTCGTCAGCGCTGTGTGAGGCTCGTCTTCTGTGGCACCGCCATCTTTGCGGTGCCGTCGCTCAGGGCCTGTGCGGCCGATCACGACGTCGCGGCGGTGGTCACGCGCGCGGATCGTCCCGGGAGCCGAGGGCGTCCGGCGCCGCGACCCGTGGCGGATGCGGCACGTGAGCTGGGCCTCGAGGTCCTGACCCCACCCCGGATCGGTGCGCCCGCGGTGGTTGCAGACCTGCTCGCGCGCTCACCGGACTGTGTGGTCGTCGCGGCGTACGGCCAGATCCTCCCGCCTTCGCTGATCGACCCGCCGCCGCATGGTGCGGTGAACGTGCACGCCTCGCTGCTCCCGCGCTGGCGAGGCGCATCACCGATCGCGCACGCCATCCTTGCGGGGAACTCGGAGACGGGTGTCTCGATCATGCGTATGGAGGCAGGTCTCGACACCGGGCCGGTCTATTCGATGGTGCGCGTCCCGATCGACGGCGCTGCCACAACCCCAACACTCACCACGACGCTCGCGGACCTGGGCGCCCTGGAGCTGGTCTCGGTGCTGGCCGCGATCGAGCGTGGGACGGCGGTCGCGACGCCGCAGCCCGAGGAAGGGGTGACGTATGCGCCGCGGCTCACGCGCTCGGACGGTGTGGTGGACTGGGCCGAGCGCTCCGCGGTCGAGGTCGATCGCATGGTGAGGGCCCTGCAACCGTGGCCCGGCGTGCTCGCGTCCATCGGTGGAGTCTCGGTCCAGATCCATGCGGGGGGCGTCGCGGACATCGGTCCGGCCGCGGCCGTTGGAGTGATCGCTCGGCACGAGGGCGAGTCGGTGGTGGTCGCGACCCGGGATGGCGGGTACCGCGTGGACCTGATCACGCCTCCAGGCAAGCGGGCCATGACCCCGGCGGCCTTCCTGCGCGGGCGGCACTCCGGCGCGGCGAGTCACTGATGCCACCCACGCGAAAGCCGGGCGACAACACGCTCGCGGTCAACCGCCGGGCGCGCTACGAGTACAGCATCGTCGAGACGCTCGAGGCCGGCATCGAGCTGACCGGTACCGAGGTGAAGTCACTCCGAACGGGTCGCATCCAGCTGCGCGAGGGCTACGTGCGCGTGGAGAACGGGCAGGCATGGCTCATGCAGGTGAACATCGCCTCGTACCAGCACGGCAACCGGAACAATCCCGAGCCGGAGCGACGCCGGCGGCTGCTGCTGCACAAGCGCGAGATCGAGTATCTCGACGGTCGCGTGCGCACCCAGGGGCTCACGATCATCCCGCTGAAGCTGTACCTGGTGCGCAACCGGGTCAAGGTGGAGATCGGCCTGGCGCGGGGCAAGAAGCTCTGGGACAAGCGCCAGGACGTTGCCAAGCGCGATGCCGAGCGGGACATGGAGCGCGCGATCAAGCGCTGAGCGGCGAGGCCGGTCAGCCGGTCGCGGTGCGAAACTCGGTTGGCGGTGGTGCGGGCTGGGACGCAGCGCTCGGACGGTTGGCCTTGATATCGGGGACGACCTGGGCGGCGAGGGCGTCGATGCGCTGGCGCAGCTCACGCAAGCCGGTGCCGCGGGTCGCGCTCACTGCGAGCGCTGACACGCCGGCGACATCCCCGAGGCGCAGCCGGGCCGTCCGAACCTCCGACGCGGTCAGGCGATCGACCTTGCTCAGCGCGAGGATCATCGGCTGATCGCACTCCATGGACCGCAGGGTCTCGAGCACGGTCAGCAGCTGCTGCTCCGCGTCGGGGTGCGAGGCGTCGACCACGAGGCAGAGCATGTGCGCCTGCCGGACCTCCTCGAGGGTCGCGGCGAAGGCTTCCACGAGCTCCGTGGGCAGCTTCTGGATGAAGCCCACCGTGTCGGTGAGGATGACCAGCTTGCCGGACGGCAGCTCCAGCCGGCGTGAGGTGGGGTCGAGTGTTGCGAAGAGCAGGTCGTCGGCGAGGACCTGGCTGTGGGTGAGGACGTTGAGGAGCGTGGACTTGCCCGCGTTCGTGTAGCCGACCAGCGCGCACGATGCCAGCGGGACGTTGGTCCGCGCAGTCCGCCGCGTCCGGCGCTGCCGTTCGATCACCACGAGGCGTTCGCGCAGGCGCTTGAGCTGCTGGCGAATGAGGCGTCGGTCCACCTCGATCTGCTTCTCACCAGGGCCGCCTCGCAGCCCCACGCCGCCGCGCTGGCGCTCGAGATGGGACCAGCCGCCGGCAAGGCGGGGAAGCAGGTGCTCCAGCTGCGCCATCTCGACCTGC
Organism: Candidatus Dormiibacterota bacterium; assembly: GCA_963708605.1. Taxonomy (GTDB): domain Bacteria; phylum Chloroflexota; class Dormibacteria; order Aeolococcales; family Aeolococcaceae; genus Palsa-851. The sequence goes on from CAVPTG010000004.1 coordinate 321,056, forward strand.
ACCCGGCCCTCGGCGGTGATCGCGCGGCGCGCGAAGATGGCGAGGATGACCTCGGTGCGGTCGAGCACCGGGACCCCCCACTCCTCCTGGAGGTTCCGCTGCTGGCGGGGCGTCAGCTGATCGTTGCAGAGCACGGCGGGGCTCCCGAGCTCGGCGAGATGAGACGCGAAAGCAGCGACCACGCCGGAGCGGAAGAAGGTTGCGGGATGGGGCTCGCGGAGCGAGATCAGGCTCCGCTCGAGCACCTCGGTGCCGAGAGTCCGAGCCAGTTCCTCGAGCTCGTCGAGCTCGATGTCTCGCTGCTCGCGCTCGTCGCGGCTGGAGGCCGTCCCGAGGACGATCACGCGCTTCAGCTTCGTGCCGACAGCCGGGTCAGCCCCGGATGGTGCGTCGAAATGGGGCAACTAGCGGGTCACCGGTCCGGCCATCACCTTGAGCACCCGCTCAGCCTAGCAACGGCGCTCGCTCTCTGCTGAGGCTCGGCCTCCCAGCGCGTCACATCGATGGGGCGGTGGTGGGGATCTTGAGCTGGATGAGCGCGCTCCCGGCCAGGGTGAGCCCGGCGGCGACCAGGATCGCGAAGGTGGCGGATACCCCGAGGACCGGGCCCGCAAGCGCCGAGCCGATGGGCACGCCCGAGAAGTTCAGCGCCATCGACACCGCGAAGGCGCGACCGAACCACGCGCGCGCGGTGCGGCGCTGCCGCAGCGAGAAGGCGCTGACGCTGGACGCCGCGTCCGCGCCGCCGGCGATCGCGATGCCGATGGCGATGACTGCCAGCGACGGGACCAGAAGCGCGAGGACCGCTATACCCATGATCGCGCCGAAGCCGGAGATCAACTCACGCTCGCGTCCTTCGGTTCGGATCCTGCCCGCGATCAGCGCCGCCGGTACCCCGGCTGCTCCCCCGAGTGCGAGTATCGAGCCGACCACGGCGGCGTTGCCGTGGAGATGGAAGACGACGACGGGCAGCGCGACCATCACGATGCCCCAGCCGATGTTGAGCGTGGAGAACCCCATCGCGATCCATCGGAGTGTGCGGTTGGTCACGACATACACGAGCCCTCGCACGGCTTCGACGAGGATCCTGCCCGAGACGTCCGCGGAATGGGCGGGCTCGTCGACTCCCTGGAGCACGATGGCGCCGACCACGTATCCGACAGCCGCCCCGGCCAGCGCTGCCTCGCTGCCGAGCAGCGCGATGAGCACGCCGGCGAGGGCGGGGCCGGTGATGTTGGCGACGCCGAAGCACACGCTGTCCGCGGCATTGCCCCGGTCCCAGAGGTCGCGCGGCACGATGAGGGGGAAGAACGAGCGGGCGCCTGCGATGCTCAACGTGCTCGTGAGCGAGCCGGCGACGAGGACGAGGTACAGGGCCCACACCGGCAGAAGGTCGGCTGCTGCCAGGGTCACGATGGCAATCAGGCAGACCGCCGCTACGATGAAGTCCAGCGTCATCAGCCGCTTGCGACCGTGACGATCGAGCAGCGCGCCTGCGATCGGGCTCAGCAGCAGTCCCGGAAAGATCAGAAGGAAGAGGCTCAAGCCTGCAACGCTCGCCGAGTGATACCGCTGCAGCGCAAAGAGAACGAGACCCACGGTCCACATCTGTGACGCCGTCCGGGTGAGCAGCGAGCTGATGAGCAGCTGCCGGAACCCGGTCAGGCGCAGCAGCCTGCGATAGGTGGCGGGGGGTGCGACGACGGCTTGTTCTGTGGTCATCTCGGTGTCTGTGAAGTTGCGCGTTCTGTCGATTCCTGGGCGTGTTGGGACGCCACGACGGTATCCACGCGTCCAAGCCTAACGCCGACTGGCTTTTTCTTGCGATCCGCGACGTAACTGCGTTTGCGCTCTGCCACCACGGATCCTGCCGTCAGACCCTGTCGCACCCGTGGCGCCGCTTCCCTTCGATGAGCGCACCCTCCTGGAGCTCGCCCGGGAGCACTCGGTGGGCCGCTTCATCGACGACTGCACCCAGGCTCGCCACGCCCACGACGCCGCCGCAGTCCTCGCGCGAGGCGGTGAGCGCCGCCGAGCGCAACCGCTGCGAGTTCATTCCCTGTGAGGGTGGTTTCCTGGCCCTGCGTGGCTACTTCGATCCCATCGCCGCGGCCATCCTCCAGACCGCCGTCCTCCCCCTGGCGAAACCCACCGGCGCCGGCGACCACCGCCCCCGGGCGCGGCGTCTCGCTGACGCCCTGGTGGAGATCGCCGGCCACGCGCTCGACCGGGGCGATCCCGGCACCGGTGGAGGCCGCACCCACCTCCAGCTCACCGCCTCGGTGGAGACGGTGATGGGCTTGGAGGGCGCTCCCGGTGGCGAGCTCGAGTTCGCCGGGGCGGTCCCCGCCGCCACCGTGCAGCGCCTCGCATGTGATGCCCGGGTCCGTCGCATCCTGCTCGGCCCCAGCTCCGCGGTGCTCGAAGTGGGCCGTGCGCTGCGCCTGCCCGGTCCGGCGGCACGGGCGGCCCTGCGGGTGCGCGCCGGGGCGCTGCGAGTGGCCCGGCTGCGACCGCACCGTGGCCTTCACCAACGCCCACCACGTCGTGCAATGGGGCCACGGCGGCGAGACCGAGGTGGCGAACCTCGTCAATCGTTAGGACATCCCCTCCGGAGCCCGCCGAGTGGGATCTGCTTCGGTTGGGCGACGGACTCCTAGCGCTCGCGCCTTGCGACGACCCTGAATCCCGGCCTGCTGGAGTTCAGCGCGGCTTCTCCGCCCGAGGCCTCAATCGCGGTGACTCGCTATCGCTAAGGTCGCCCTTGGTGCAGCGGGCTAAGCTGATCCCATGACTGCGGCGTCGCAGAGTTCAGCAGCGATGGTGACCCCGGATGGAAAGTGGATCAGCTTCGACGGTGGCGAAACGTTCAGTCTCGTGCCCGGATACATTCCAGAACCACCCCGCTAGGACTGGATGCGAGTCGATGACGAGGGGAGGCCCCTTTGCCCGTACATTTGCGAGCAATGCGGCGAAGCCATGTTCTACGAGCCCGCCGACGCCGAGGGTAGGCCCACTCACAAACCGAACGAAGGGTTGACCTTGGTCATCGACCACCGGATGCATTGCTCCGCGAGATCGGACTAGTGGCCCTATCGAGAATTCCGGCTTCCCGGGCTTCACGATCGTGGACTTCACGGATCCAGCCCCGACGGTCACCGGAGCGGCAACCACAATCTCTTGATGACCGGCCCGCCAGGGACAAAACTTGAAGCTGCCCGCGCCTTCTGCTCGCTGCTGCGCCCGACTGTTCGCACGACGCACCTGGATGGCCAACCTCATACATCGCTAATACAACCCCCAGTCAGACGCGGTGAGATGAGCCTTAGCTCCCCCAAGCCGCGTCAGCTTCGGTGCAGAGACGACTGTGAATCCCCGGCCTACTCGGATTCACGAAGCCCGAACCCGGGGTCACTCAACGCCTGTATCCGGATGGCCAGTTCGCACGTTCCATAAGTACCAGCTGCGCACGATATGAGCGGGGGAACCGGAGGTCGGATTCATGATTCATCCCGAAAGACTTGGGATCGTCGCAACACTCGCTCTCGTATTCCTTACGGCATGCGGAAGTGGTCACATCGCTCAATCACCAACGTCTTCTCCTTCGACCGATTCCGCCGCGCCGCTGAACACACCGACGTCATCGCAGCTTATCGAGCTGCCTGCGGGGACAGCGCAAGTTCAGGTTTCTGGCCCGATGTCAGGCACTCTCCAGTCTCGCGTTGTGACATGCGAAGCCGCCGCCCCGGCTTTCGGTGTCGCGAACGAGATCGACGTGAACGGGACACTAAGCGGCCATCCGTACCGGGTGACCGCGATCGTTGACCAGGGACTGACTGGCACCACATCGGCAACGGTCCCGGCGGGCTCAAATACGAACGGTATCCATCCACAACTGGACTTTGCCGCTACCAATTACGGAGACACTCCCCAGTGGGGCCCTCAAGGGACGGCCACCGTTACCTTCTCGAACGGCGGTAAGTCAGGTAGCGCGAGGGCACTTCTGGTCGAAACGAGCCGGCCCACCACGGGGAGCCCACTGGTCCTTACGGCGCTATGGACCTGTCCGTGATCCAAGTGATTGTCAATTGTGGACCCGCCGTCTTTCGGCCGTCTTGTAGATAGCCGGCTGTCTGACCCCGGAGGGTGGGTCGTAAGCAAGTTGTGGCCGAGCGCGAGATCGACTGGCGGCTCTCTAGATAATCCCGGCCTGCTGGACTTCCGGAGTGATAAGGCGGCCTGCCCGATGGTTTGCTAGACGCAGTTGGATGGCCAACCTCATCCGCTCAAAAAGTCAATACCGACGTAGGTCACGGAAAATGGGCCATCTCGAAAAATCACCCTTATGGGCGACATCAAGGCAGCGTCGGATCTTGCGTTGGCATTCGGCGCGTGATCGGCGGAACCGTCGCACCGAAAGGGGTGAAAACCGTACCTTGGCCCCGAAAGGTGCCGGGAGCGCGAAACCCGTCTGCCGGGTTTCGGCAGTCCTCATAGGCTTCGCGATCCCCTGACCTCGCCCCCGACTGGCTGCCGGGGCACTGCTCCTGGCTGGATGCCAGGTTGGCCGCCTCGAATTGTACGGCACGCCTGTTCGTGTTGCGCTGGCTGAATGCCAGCCTAGTGGTAAGCTAGTCGTCCTTTCACTTGATAGAAGCCCAGCCAGGGTTTCGAGCGAGCCCTACACGGAAGCGTACGCTCGTTCCTGGGGCTCGTCCCCTTGGCGGCTCGAAGGGGAAGGCAAGCGGCGGTATCGAAAAGTGACCCTCATCAATACGTTCATTCGCCCGGAGGGTGTCTGGCAGTCCGCTGACAACAGGGTCAAACGGGGTGGTTTGCTGGTCAACGACGATACGCCGAAGCAGATGCACCTCCGCTTCCCGCCACATGATACCGGCCCGCGAATGCTCCTCGGGTTCACAGGGCTGGCGGAGATGCCAGATGGCACCCCGATGCTCACGTGGATTCGCGAAATCGTCCGCGGCGAGGTGCGCACCATCAACCAGACGCTCGAACTGATACGTGAGCGACTGAATAGCGATCTTCGCGGATCACGGGTGAGCCGGGAGCCGCTAGTGCTGGCCGGAGGCGTGTTCGAGCCGGGGGGAGGCGCATTTACGTCCAGATCGCCAACATCAACCCCAGGTTCGAGCTGCAGCCGGAGTTCAGGCTCGTCTTTCATGAGGTGATGGATCGAGAGGTGTTCCCGACTGGGAGTGGCGCATACCACATCAGCCACGAGGATCACGAATTGCTAGCCGAGCAGTTGCGGGTCCGCCCGTCGCGATGGGAGGACCATCTCGGGCTCCTCGCCGCTGTCAACCGAAGGGCTGCGGCTGCAGACCCGGGTGGGACAGTCAGTCCTTGGTGCGAGGTTAGCTCCATGTCCGTAGAGAAGGAGGGTGCTCAGTCCAAGGTGTTTCGTGAGCGTTGGGAACCGCAAGGCACCACGACGATGACCACCGTGTTTCTCGGGATCGACATGACGGACATGATGGCGCTTACGTTTAGGCGGCTCCATGGTCCTAAGCCGACCCCCGAGGAGATCCAGAAAGCGATTGAGAATACGCTGAAACCGCGCCGGTAACCCCGACCCGCAAGACACCCCACCGGCTTCTGAGACCGATGGGGTGCGTTCAGGAAGGGACCTGTCAGCGGGAAGCTTTAGCGTCGCCCCTGGCGTGCGATCTCTTCAAGCAGCGCGGTCTGCTTCTTCGCTTCCTTGGCCGACAACCGGCCATTACGGGTGCCCATACTCGCGGCCTTTAGCGGTCCGGCTATCGGAATTGCCGTGTAAACGACAACTTTGGTTGCTTTCCTTAGCGGGGTCGTGAGGAGTTTGCTTCCGAACACGGTGTGCCTCCTTTGATGCGAGGAGGCTCACTTTGGATAAGTCCAGGTCGCAGCCTATCGACTATGCGCTCTTCTCCAAGGGAGCGCCCCAACGGATTCGTTACGCCTCCCTCGGAACAAAGAGACACCCCACCGGCTTCGTGGGGCCAGTGGGGTGTGTGGTCAGTCCGCTTCAGCCACAAGTAACCGGGATACGCAGGATCCCAGTCGCGGTCGTGAACCTCAGGTTGTAGTTTGCGCAGCCGCCTATGGTGGTCTCGATCTTCACCCACTCACCGTTGGAGGTGACAACGCCATGCGACGGAGTCAACGTGGTTTTGCACGCCGACCCGCACCACGTCGGCCAGGACGCGACCCATGCTCCGGTGCCCGTGTTGGTTTCCGTCAGCTCTAGGAGCACCCAGCACGTCCACACTCCGGAAGTGAAGGCGCAGTTTCCCCCTTCGCTCGGCGTGCCAATGCTGCCACCGAGCAGAAAGGGAGCGCTAATCCCCGGGTCTCTGGGGACGTCGGCGCTGACTGTGACGGCTGTCCTCTGGGCGGTTGAGCCGCCATTCGAGCTAGCGAAGGTAGCGGTGGCGAACGCCACTGCCAGCGAGATGGCGACGACGGCGAAGCGATTCATGTACCCCTCTTCCTCTTTCAGCCTGCTGGCTCATAAGCATGGAGCGAGACGACGCCGGTGCTCCCGACGCTACACACGTATACGCGTCCGTCCACTGGGATCACGGCACCATCAAACCCAGCGTTGGAAGACGGCGGCAGCGAGATGGTCCCGAGCAAAGCACCGGTGCTGCTGTTGAGCATGAAGATGTGGCTCGACGCGTCTTCGTAGATGACACCATTCGCCACCGCAGTCGAACCTCCTGAGTAAGTCGGGTTGCTCCAGACCAGACTTCCAGTGGTGGCGTTGAACGCGGCTGCACCAGTGAATACAAGACCTCCCGCAACCGCCGCAGCGGACGCTCCACTTACCTGCCAAACGGTGCTGCCCGTTGCCGCCGAAAGTGCGTAGAGAGTATTGCAACTGTTCAGGAAAACCATCGAGCCCGAGACTATGGTCGACTCCCCGCACGCACCGAGGCCGCGAGACCAGAGAACCGCCCCCGTGGCGGCGTTCAACTTGAAGAGGACGGTCTGGGTATTGTCATATCCGCCGACGAAGACCGCTCGCTCGTCCGCGCTGAGGGTTGGCGTAGTGCCATCTCCCACGAGCCAGTTCGTCCAGCGAAGCGCCCCGGTGGTGGCATCCACAGCGCCGACACCTCCATCATCAGCCTCCGCGTAGACCGTGCCGTTTCCTGCCGAGGGCGGCGCCAAGCCGTAGCCGACTGCGTCGAACAACGGGAGGCACGAGATCTGGACGCCACCTGTGCTGATTGCGGCGATACCCGGATCGTCCTGCCCGATCCAGATTTGGCCGCCTGCGAATGCCGGGGCCGTCGTCACCCCATAGCAGTGAGGCTGGACCCGCCACTTGACGGCGCCGGTTGTAGCGTTGACCGCTACAACGTACCCGTCACCGGAGTTTGAGAGGTAGACGACGCCACCGGCCACAATCGGGTCCGGGTTGACCCCCGAGATTGCATCAGTATTCGGATTGACGCGAGTGCTGAACACGCTGACCAGGTGACTAACGTTGGCCCTGGTCAGGATGGTCTCGGCCGGATTGTTCGCTGTGTGTTGGCCATTGAAGCCCTCTTGCGTCCAGTTGGCCGACGATGTCGTTGCGGCGATAGCGGGGTGGGTGCCGGTAATGACGCTCATGGCCACCGATGCGGCGATACCGATTGCTAGTGGAAACCTCATGCCCTATCCCCTCAATCTGAAAACAGTCGCAAGGTTACTACGTCGCTAAACGGTTCGTCGGTCCCGCCTGTTTTGCTTATGGGCATGTAACGCGCGGCCAATCTCGGTGGCTAGGTGGCCAGCGAGGACTTAGCTTGACGCGGAGCCCACCACGTGCCCGCGTTGTCCCGAACGGGCCAGCAGGTTGTTGTCGAGGATGAACGCCTCAGCGTCGGCCTGAGCCTGCATCACGCGGCTGACTTGGAGCGCGGTCAGCGTGGACTTCTCGCGTGCCTCAGCGAGTTGGGCTACGCGCTGGGCGTGCCCTTCCGGCGTGGCGAGGTATCTGCGGCTGTGGACGATCCCTGCTTGCCGTTGGGCCGCCTGCGCGGCTCGTGCCTTGACGGCGTTCGCGATCCTGGCGGCCTGCTGCGCCTCCGTCCGGCGCGATCCACCCTTGGAACCTGCTTCACGTCGGGTCACTTCGTCTCCAGAGTGGTGGTGGGAACGGGTGGATCAGTGGTTACACCCGTTCCCATGGAAACGTCGGCTATGCGTGCATCGCGAGGGTGACGCCAGCTTTCGCATCGAGGATTGCTCCGTCAGCGAATTCAGCGACGATCAGCGCGCCCATGAGCGCGTCTGCGTACCGCTCAACCAGTGGGATGCTGATGACCCCACCGTCCGGATGACGTAGTACCGGCTGAAGTCCGCGACCACGATGGACTTGTTCAGCGCGGTCGGCGCTGGCGCCTGATCGTTGACGACCACCGGCCGTCCGAGTATTTGCATGGGGCCGAAGGCCGGCTTGAACAGGGGCTTGCCGGCACTGTCCTCCAGGTCGTTCAACAGCTTGAACGTCGCGGTGTTGAACATCCAGGTCGCGTTGCGGCGGTACATCTCGTTGAGCAAGGAGTACAGCGCGACCAGCTCAACCCAAGTGATTGCGGTCGGGCTCGCGGTGGTGACGGCGGCCGTGGCCGTGAATGCGCTCTGCGGTTGACCGCTGCCCGTTCCGGTGGCCCATGCGGGCTCCTGGCCCAGCGCGAGCTTGAGTTCGCCGAACATCGGCCAGGAATCCGACCAGATCAATGCCGCCCACGCGGCCGGGTCGATTGGCGACCACTCCGGGCTCGAACTTGCTCACACCCTGCGGCATCGGCGTGGACCCCGGTGTCCTGCACCAACGAGTGGGTACAGCGTGGCGTTCGCGACCCAGGGGTAGCCATGCAGCGTCACGGAGGCGAATGTGGGGCTCGGGGACGTGGACACGGTGACGTTCTCACCAACAATCGTGGCGGCGCAACCGAACTCGCATCGGTCGTGGGATGGGGCGACGTCCGGCGTCCCCGGGCGTCTCCAGGATCTTCGCCACGGAGCGCATGGCCCCGTTGAAGCTCTGGGACACGGCGATGGCGTCGGCGAATGACTGCGGTACCAGATAACCACCGGCCTTCAAGTTCGCGCGGCTGGCGGGTCAGACGGTCCAGGTTTTAGACGATCACCCGGCGGACCCGTCCGGCGCGGACGGCGGCCAGCATGGCCTCATACGCTGGACGGCGGGCCCTCCGCTTGTACGCGCTGATCCCGTTGTCGCAGAACTCCTCGGCGATCGTCCACCCACGCTCGGCCGCGAGCTTCCGGCAGTCGCGCAGCTGGATCTCGGAGTTCTCACCCTCGATCGAGAGGCGTGTGTAAGTGACGGTGTTCACCTCGGTGTTTCCCTTCTGTGGCTTCATGTTCGGCTCCTTATGGTAGGGCGCTACTAACGTCGCAACCATAGTTCGAGCCTGCTCTGCTACCGCCACCACTGGATGGTCCATGAGGGCGGCTGGCAACTGGCCCAGGGCGAGGAGGGACGTCTGCTGGCGATCCCGCCCGCCCGCGGCCATCGCTCCTGGACTTGCGCCCCCAGCGACGCGGCTGCGGGGTAGGCGAGCGCTGCGAGGAAGGGAAAACGTTGCCGCCCGGAGAACAGTCCCTCGATTGACGGCGGCCGATGTGTGGCATCGCCAGCCATCCAATGTGGCATCGCCACCCATCCAATGTGCGGCATCGCTTGAGGATTCCGTCGTGGCCCATGGAAGCCAAAGCGTCACCGCGTAGGACACGCGCCCGCCTGGCGAGTTCTGCCCCGGGGGTAGTGGGTCAGCCCCAGGTTCTTCCTGCTGAGGGGTAGGCTTGGCCGATGAGACGGTGGCAGCGCCCACTCGGCATAGCCTTGCTTCTCGCGGCGGCGACCATCACAGCGCTCTATGAGTTCTCGGTTCTAGGAACACAGCCAGCCGTCAGCGTCGCGCTGCTCTTGGCGATTCTCGGAGGCGGTGCGCTCGGAAGTTCGGCGCCAAAGCGTCGGTCCATTTCAAATTGACCCCCCACCCCTTCGCGTGGCCCGGTGTAGCGCGAACATCGACGCGGTATGATCGTAGGGCACGCTGATCTCGGACAGCTGCGTTCCCATGGGGGCGTACTGGTTTCGACGGGGTCGTGGGTCGTGCGAATGCGAGTCGAGCCCCGGGCTCGTAAAACCGGGAAAAATATACGTGCGAATAACGCACCCCTCGCCCTCGCTGCGTAAGTAGCAGAGACGAAAAAAGCTCAGGCTTCGGCCTGACGTCGACCGTCTCCTCGGCTGTGGGGGACGGACCCGACGTTAATGCAAGCAGTCTCGCCGCCCGGTGGCGCCTCGGCGCCGGGCGGGACATTCACCGAGGCTGGCCGTAGCCGAGCCTGGTCCCAGGGCGCGGCGACGGTGAGATAAAAACCGGGACTACACTCGTAGATGTCGCATGGAACGCGGCTTCGGACCCGGGTTCGATCCCCGGCGCCTCCACCACTGCGAACACATCCGAACCGGAGCCGTGAGCGGCACGCGAAATGTCCAGGCAGGACAGCAGCGCTTCTGGTCACGATCCCGGCACGAGCGGGCGTTTCAACTCCACGGCCCGCCGCGCGATCTATGGGCACGCCCACTGCCCGAGAATCCCCAGGGCTGTGACCGGGGGCGTGGGTTCGCCACCGATGAATGTGAGATTTACAGCCACGTCCCCGGATCGCCCATCGGTTCCTGACACGTGCAACGTGCCGCTTACCGATTGCCAGAACGCCCCCGTCTGATACTCACGGACAGCGACTTTTGCCTTTCCGTCGTGTACGCCAAGGCCGCTGCTCCACGGTGCCAGGTAATAGTCACCGCGGCCTCGGTAGGCGCCATCGATGGACAGGTAGAGCAAGTACTCGTGGGTTGTGCCTCGCAGCGTGAGGACATCGTTCAGTGTGCTCCCTGACACGCTGCAATACTGCGTGAGTTTGGGCGCGTTGACTGCGCAATCGTTGAAGGTGCCACTGAGCTGCAATTGACCTGCCGAACACGAAGGTGGTTGTGTTGCCGAGGCAACCACTGTTTGGAAGACGATGTCGTACGAGAAGTTGAGGCCGTCAACCTGCAACGCATAACAACCTGGCTGCTGCACGAAGAAGGAAGTCGGCACCGAGCGGTATCCGCCCGTGGTGTTGATGGTCGCTATCGGCGGCACAACCAGGGAGGCGGTGAGCGCGGGCGGATTACCGAATATCACCGGACTGACCCCATCCAGCTGGTGTCCGCGCACGATCCAGGGCCCGTCGTAGGACGGCTCGCTGAACCAGATTGTTGGCGCATCCGGGCTGTACCACTCCACCAACGATGGATCTCGAGCAATCGGCACGACCGCGGCGCTCAAAAGGCGGACCGGTCCGGAGCCGATCGCCGAGCCGCCAAAGGCGCTGGTGGTGACTTCGACTGCCGCTGCCGTCGGGCAACTGGTGTTCGCGTGGAGCACTGGTAGCCGGAGGGGACGCAACAAGGCAGCGGGGAGTTGCGTCTGAGGGTCGGGGAGTGCAGGATCGTTTGGGTTGCAGACACTCGCTTCGAAGTAGCAGGCCTGCCAGTACGTCATCGGAGCCGGATAGCCGTAAACGAGTTGAGTCGGCAGCGGCTTCGGCGGCCTCGTATCAACGGGAGGGGTCGGCCTGCTGCCCAGACCAGCCTGTAGGCCATACACGACGATTGGTAGCGCCACCATGACTGCCAGTAGCACCCAGATCCACGGACGTCGCGAACCACCCACGCCTTGCATCATGCGCCGGGCCTCAGTGGTGGGCGGGGGCCCTGCGAGCTACATGACGGGGGGGACGCAGGTGCCATCAGGTGCCAATGGATCCCACGTGAACCGGCCTATGCCAGGACATCGGGGCGCCGGGAACGCGCGCGACATGGCCGGGGCTCCATCGCCCGGGCAGCGCGATGGGCGCCCTGCCAGCAGCGGTGTCTCGAGCGGGATCTGTCGCCCTGAGACCAACACCCGGTCACGACAGGATCACGACGCTGTGCCGAATCCCCTAGGCGGCTTCTGGTGGCTGTCCCCATCGCCGAGGATCTTGTGCATGAACATCGTCCAGTCGCCCGAGACCATGGCCGCTCCGGTGATGCGCGCCTGGTTCGCCGTTGCGTCTTCCGAGGAGAACGTCGAGCTCGTCAGCCGCCACTACGGCGCGGCGCCGTCAGGGTTGCCGCCCACCCGCCTCCTCGTCGAATGGCGTGAGGCCGGTCATCCCGACCCCAGCGAGTGGATCAGAGAGCGCGTACAGGCAATCGTCGAGGACCGCGCAGCCTAAATCGGAGTCGAGTAGCTCAGCTGAGAAGCTAGTTGCTCCCGAGCCGCCGGCAGGAAATCACTGGCCGGAAGGCAACACGGCGCGCGGCGAGTCCTCAGACGCAAGGTGAGCCGGCATCACCGCCGAATCAACCCGATCGGCCACCGCAACATGACATGCGGCGTCATGTGCCGGGCCCATCGGTCGGAGCAGGGGCGTGACCTCGGCGCACGTGTCGATCGCGTACGGGCAGCGCTGCCGGAAGCGGCATCCTTCGCCGGGATCGATGACGCGTGGTGGCTCACCGCTGTCCGCCGAGACGGAAACAGCCTTTTCACGAGGGTCGGGCACCGCGGAGAGCAGAAGCTGCGTGTAGGGGTGTTTGGGTCGCGAGAGCACGACCTCGGTCGGCCCCTGCTCAACCGCATGCCCCGCATACATGACGATGATCCGATCGGCGACGTAGCGCGCGCTCGCAATGTCGTGCGTGATGTAGAGGATGGACGCCCCTTCGTCGGCACGGAGGCTCGCCATCATATTGAGGATCCCCGCGCGGATCGACACGTCGAGCATCGACACCGGCTCGTCCGCAAGGATCAGCTTGGGCCGCACCGCGAGCGCCTGAGCGAATCCGACGCGCTGACGCTGTCCGCCACTCATCTCATACGGAAACTTCCGCAGCATGTCGCCGGCGGGGTTGAGGCCCACGATGTCGAAAACTCGCTCCGCCTCCTCACGGCGCTTCACGCCGTCAAGATCCGGGCGATGCAGCTTCAGGTTGCGCATCACGCCGTGTGAGACGCGGAACACCGGGTTCATCGCGCTGTAGGGATCCTGGAAGACCATCGGCACCTCGCCGCGGTACCACAGCACGTCCCTTCGCGAGCGCAGCCTGTGCACCGACCGGCCTCGGTAGAGGATGTCGCCGCGAGTTCGGCGGGTAGATCATCGCCAGGAGGCGCGCCACCGTCGTCTTGCCGCTGCCGCTCTCCCCGACCAGGGCCACGATCTCACGCTCGCGGATGACCATGTCGAGGTCGTCGACGGCATGCAGCATCCGGCGTGAGAGCAACCCTCCCAGGCGGAAGTGCCGCGTGATACCGGACGTCCGGAGCAATACCCCGTCCTCGGCAGCGGCGGCGGCTGCCTGGCTCATCGCGCGGCCGCCGCCTCTGCGCTTTGCGCATACAGCAGGCAGCGCACCTGCGTGTCATCGACCGTGTACAGCTCGGGCTCGGTCGCGGTGCACTGTGGCATCACGTCCTTGCAGCGGGGGTGAAACCGGCACCCGACGGGCGGCCGGCCGAGGTCCGGCGGGCTCCCGGGGATGCCGGTCAGCGCGCGGCGCGGTCCGCGAACCGAGGGAAAGGCGTCGAGGAGACCCTGGCTGTACGGGTGCAGCGGCCGCTCAAAGATGGAGCCGGTCTCGCCGATCTCGGCCACCTGTCCCGCATACATGACCATCACCCGGTCGGAGTAATGGGCGATGACCGACATGTCGTGCGTGACGAACATGACTGCGAATCCGAGCTGCTGCTGGAGCTCCTTGATCTGTGTCATCAACGATCGTTGGGCCACCACGTCGAGCGCAGAGGTGGGCTCGTCCATGATCACCAGCTGCGGCGTGAAGAGCAGCGCCATGGCGATCATGGCGCGCTGTCGCATCCCGCCACTCAACTGATGCGGATAGCTCTCGAGATGGGCTGCGTCGATACCGACGAGACGGAGCACCTCCTCCGAACGCTTCCGAATGCCATCCGCGGAGATCCGCTCGTGGGCACGCATCGTGTCCTTGAACTGCGCACCGATGCTCTTCATCGGATTGAGCGCATTCATGGCGCTCTGCAGCACCACCGAGTAGTCGCGCCAGCGAACGTGACGGAGTTCGTCACCGGAGAGCCGCACCAGGTCCTGGCCGCGGAACACGACCCGGCCCGACGTGATCTCTGCCGGCGGCGACAGCAGCTGCGCGACGGCGAAGAGCAGCGTCGACTTGCCGCAGCCGGACTCACCGACGATCCCGAGGAACTCGCCCGCGCGCACGCTGAGGTCGACCTGCACCACCGCCCTGATGTCCCCCGCGTCGGTCAGGTAGGAGACGGACAGGTTCTCGACCTCAAGCAGTGGTTCTTGCACGTCGCTTTCTCACCGGCCTGAGCGCGGGATTGCCGATCTCATCGAAGGCGTAGTTGACGAGCGCGAAGCCGGCGCCCATGAAGGCGACCGCCGCACCCGGCGCCAGAGCCCACCAGGCATTGCCGGCTTCCAGCGCACCGCCCTGCTGGGCGTAATAGAGCATCGTGCCCCAGGTCAGCTCGGTGCTGTTGCCCAACCCGAGGAACTGCAACCCGGCTGCGAATCCGACGACGAACACCGACAGCCCGAGAAATGAGGCAACGATCAGCGAGGTCATCGTCGGGATGATCTCGACAAAGATGATGTACGACGTTCGCTCACCTCGAACCCGTGCTGCCGCCAGGAAATCGCGTGCGCGGAGCGACAGGCCTTGCGACCGCAGTTGCCGTGCCTGGAACGCCCAGCTGGTGAGTGTTAGGACGACGATCATCGTGATCGAGCCGGGGGGCAGGTACGAGGCGAGCACGATGAGCAGCGGCAGCGTCGGGATGATCAGGAAGATGTCCGTGACCAGAGACAGCGCCCGGTCGGTGAGGCCGCCGACGTAGGCGGCCGTCACACCGATGGTCATCGAGATGAGGGTTGCGATGGCGCTCACCACGACGGTGACGATGAGCGTGAGCCGGGTACCCCAGATGAGCTGGGAGAAGACGTCCTGTCCCAGCTGCGTGGTACCCAGGAGATGCTGCCAGGACGGACCAGCGCTCTGGTCGTAGATGGCAGCCTGGGGATCGTCGTGCGCGATCACCCCGGGGAAGATGGCGACGAGCGTCACGAGCAGCAGGATCACCGTCCCGGCGGTCGCCTTGCGATTGCGCAGTATCGCCCGCGTGAAGCGCCCGAAAACGCCCTGGTCCTGCGCTGCGGCAAGAGGACCCGCGGGTCCAACCTCGGTCGTGATCGCAGCAATGCTCACGCTCCAGACTCCTCAGGCATCACGTGTGCGCGGGTCCAGCCCGGCAGTGGCGAAATCCGCGACCAGCACACAGACGAGGACGGCAAGCGTGTAGACGAGGAACAGCGCTTGCATGAGGGGCAGATCGTGATCCGTGGTACTCGTGTAGAACAGATATCCGAGCCCCGGGTACGAGAACGTGTACTCGACGAGGATGGATCCGCCGAGCACGTAGCCGAGCTGCATCGCGAATCCGGTCAGGTTGGGAAGGATCGCGTTGCGCGCCGCGTAGTCGAACATGATCCGCGTGCTCGAGAGCCCTTTGGCCCGGCCCATCTTCACGAAATCCTCGGCGAGGGTCGTGATCATGTTGTTGCGCATCGAATAGATCCAGAGGCCCGCGGTCACCACAACCAGGCTCAACCCCGGCAGTAGGGCATGGACCAGAACGTCCCCGAGGAACGAGGGCGACAGCGACGGCGCCGCGCCGATGCTGTAGTTGGAGCTGAGTGGCAGCCAGTTCAGCGTGACCGCGAAGACGTAGAGGAGGAGGAGGCCGACGAAGAAAACCGGGAATGTCGCGACGATGAAGAGCATCGGCGGCAGGATGCCGTCGAGCTTGCCACCGCGCCGCCAGGCGCTGAGCACGCCGACCAGCGTGCCGATCGCGAACGCGATGATGGTCGTGACCCCGACGAGCGCGAGGGTCCAGGGCAGCTTGCCGGCGATCTCGGTCACCACGGGAACCCGCTGCGCGGTGAGGCCGAACTGGCCGGTGAAGCAGTTGGCGATGTATTGGAGATAGGTGATGACAATGTTCTGGTGGACGTTCACACCGAACTCGATCTCGAGTGCGTGCAGCGCTGCCGGATTGACATTGCGGAATGTCGCGAGGACTGCCTGGGCTTCGTTGCCTGGGATCACGCGCGGGATGATGAAGTTGACGGTCAGCGCCGCCCAGAGCGTGACGGCGAACAGACCGACGCGACGAGTGACGTATCTCACTGCCGCGCCGGCCGCGCCCTGTCCCAGCGCATACGGTTTACGCCTAGCTCACCGGATAGAGACGGGTGAGGACCATTCCGTCGTCTGGCGTCGCCCACACCGGAGGCTGCGCATACGGGTTGGACGGTGTCGGCCATCCACCGAACGCGGTGGTGTCGTACTGATACCAGTCGACGCCCTCGACAACCGGGATCACCGGGAGGTCCTGGA
Source organism: Candidatus Dormiibacterota bacterium (assembly GCA_963708605.1). GTDB lineage: Bacteria > Chloroflexota > Dormibacteria > Aeolococcales > Aeolococcaceae > Palsa-851. The sequence goes on from CAVPTG010000004.1 coordinate 337,578, forward strand.
CCATGACGGTGGAGATGTCATGGATGATCTGAAGTTGCCGCGCCGGCGTGGCACCTGAGTACTCGTTGAACAGTGCGTCGGTGGAGCTCGACTTGTACTGCTCGTAGTTGGTCGAGCCGATGCTGCCGCTGAAGAGAAGGGGGCGAAGCTCGTAGTAGGGCCCCGGGCCGGCCACCGGCATCTCCCCGTAGGCGAGTTGGAAGGTCCCGTTCTGGGTGTCGTTGGTGTACGGGGTGCTGTCCTCGTCCTGAACGGTCACCTGGATTCCGACCGCCTTCAGTTCCTGGGTGATGACCTGCAGTGACGCGTCCCAGTCCGTGTAGCCACTGATCGTCTTGATGGTGAACGAAAGTTGCTGACCCTGCGCATTCTGGTAGATCCCGTTCGATCCCTTGGTGAACCCGGCGGCCTGCAGGGTCTGCCCGGCCTTCGACGGGCTGAAGGTCGTGGTGTCGATCGACTTCTGGTACCACGCCTGGTACGTCGGCAGGACGATGCCGGTCTGATTCGCCGGCGGCTCGTAGCCACTCTCGCCGCGCTGCGACACTTGGGCGCGATCGATCGCCATCGAGATCGCCTGGCGGACCGCCAGGTTGCCGAGCAACTTATTGTTGAGATTCGGGAACAGCGACACGTTGAGCGTCGGTGGGAACCAGTAGTGCCGCGTCGACGGGCTCTTGTTGATGTAGTACGACTGGATGTTGGGGATGTACTGCGCACCCCACTGAGCCGACCCCTGCGCGAGGTAGAGGTTGGCTGACGTGTTGCTCAGGAACGCCGGGTAGTCGACCTCGGCAACCTGTGGAACCGGATGCCCGGGCTTGCTCTGCCAGTAGTGGGTGTTGCGCAGGTACTTGATGTTGTCCTGAGAGCAGCTCGACATCAGGTAGGGCCCGGTGCCCACGGGAGTCGTGTCCGCGTAGCCGTCGAGCTTGGCCTGGTTCTGCGTGCTCCAGATGTGCTGGGGGATGATCGGCGTCTGATCGGCGACGTAATAGAAGTACGACTGCGCGGCCGCGTTGAACGTGAAGACAACCTGGTTGGTGCCCTGGAGCGCAACGTTCGTGAGAGGTCCGCTGTCCACAGACCAGAGGGCATTGAGGTCGAGTGCCGGGTCGGCCTTCAACGCGTTGAAGGTATAAAGAACATCGTTCGGGGTGAACGGTGTGCCATCACTCCAGGCCACGCCGCTCCGAATGGTGAGCGTCAGCTGCGTGAAGCCGCTGTTCCAGGTGAACCCGGTGGCGAGCCAGGGCGTGACCTTCGGGGTGCCGTCAGAGTTGGTCTGCAGGATGTTCACGAACTCGAGGGGCTCGTACACGAAGCCGATGGACGTGATGTTCACCGACGGGTTGAACGGATTGAACTGACAGGTCCAGGTGCTGCCGCTCTCGTTGTCGATGAGGAGCTTGCCTCCCACCTTGCCGGTGTTCCCCGTCGTCCCGGTGTTACCGGTGGTCGTAGAGCCGCACGCCGCGGCCAGAACGCCCGCCACGACCACCGCGGTCATGGTGCTGACGCGTCGTGTGGTCGGTCGCCACGTCGATACCATCCGGGTTCCTCCGAAAGTCTCGCTGTCACCGTCGGGTGGGGGGTGAGAAGTGATCCGCGGCCGGTAATTTATAGGAAAGCTACCTTAACATCGGCTCGGTGGTCAACAGTCCCACGTATAGCGAGATGCAGATGCCCCGCCTGCCATACCGTGGGATCGGCCGCCGACGCCGCTTGACATCGGGCCGACTGATAGGAAGAATCCCTAACCATGAATCTGACGACGGGCCGACGGGCCGGTGGGCTCGGCGTGCGCCGCGGTCTGCTGGCCGCGGCGGCGGTGCTGGCGACGGCACCGGCGCTGATCCCGATCACCGCCGTCGATGCCGCGCCGGCGACCCGTGCCCAGGTTCGCGTGGACCAGGTCGGCTACGCCACGATGCCAACCAAGCGCGCGTATCTGATGACCTCGACCGCGCACCCTGGGGCCGTGTTCCGCGTCGTGGACGCGCGCGGTGACGCCGCCTACTCGTCGGCGGTCGGCGCCGATCACGGATCGTGGAGCACCGCCTATGCCCACGTCTATGCGCTCGACTTCGACGGTCTCCATCGCGAGGGCTCGTTCCACATCGTCGTGAGCGACGGCACCATGCAGGTGCGCTCGCCGGTCTTCCGCGTCGACACGGCAGCGCGGCTGTACGCACAGGCGATGGCCAACTCCCTGTCCTTCTACGAGAACGAGCGTGACGGCCCCAACTTCATCCCGTCCGCGCTGCGAACGGCACCCGGGCACCTCAACGACGAGAACGCGATGACCTACCTCATCCCCGACGTCACCGGCAACGGCAACTTCAAGCGTGACCTCACTTCGCTCGGCGTGAGCATCGACGCGTCCGGCGGATGGTGGGACGCCGGCGATTACCTGAAGTTCACCGAGACCATCAGCTATGTCGTCGGCATGATGGAGACCGACATCCGCGACTTCCCGAATCAGCTCGGGCCTGGGTCGGCGACCGCCAACTACAGCGCCGAGGCGGCATTCGGACTTGACTGGCTCGAGCACATGTGGAACGACAGCACCAAGACGCTGTACCTCCAGGTCGGCATCGGCGCCGGCAACGGCCACACCGTCAGTGACCACGACATCTGGCGGCTTCCCCAGGTGGACGACGCGTACGGTGGAACCGATCCAACCGACCGCTACATCCGAAACCGTCCCGTCTTCCGTGCCGCGCCGCCGGGGTCGCTCATCAGCCCCAACCTGGCCGGGCGTCTCGCCGCGGACTTCGCACTCTGCTATCAGCTCGATCGTGTGACCGAGCCTGTGCAGGCGGCCACGTGTCTCAAGGACGCGGAGGACGTCTTCAGCCTCGCCGATGTCCACCCAGGACGGCTCCAGACCGCGCTGCCGTTCGGGTTCTACCCGGAGCGGGAGTGGCGCGACGACCTCGAATGGGGCGCGACGGAACTTTACGACGCTGTGGCGGCACGTCCGGTCCCGGCCGGGATCCCCAACCCCGACCCGATGTACTACCTGCGGCAGGCTGCGCACTGGGCGCATGCCTACATCACCGGTCCGTACGACGCGGCCAACTCGCTCAACCTCTACGACGTGAGCGGTCTCGCGCACTTCGAGCTTTACGGGGCGCTGCGACGTGACGGTGATCCAGGCGTCGAGGTGACCAGGGCGCAGCTGCTCGGCGACCTTCGGAAGCAACTCGACCGGGCGGTCGCCCAGAGCGGAGCGGACCCGTTCGGCTTCGGGTTCCCCTGGAACACGTTCGACACCACCACGCACGGTGCCGGCCTCGTGGTGATGGCGGCTGAATACGACCAGGTCACCGGCACGAGTGCCTTCGCCGCCTACAACTCGCGGTGGCTCGCGAACATCCTCGGCGCCAACGCCTGGGGGACCTCCCTGATCGTCGGCGACGGAACCACGTTCCCGGACTGCATGCAGCACCAGGTCGCCAACCTCGCCGGCTCGCTCGACGGTGCGCCTCCGGTCCTCTCCGGGGCTGCCGTGGAGGGGCCGAACTCCTTCGCGGCGACCGGTGTGGTTGCCGGCATGCGCACCTGCCCGGCCAACGGAGTGGATCCGTTCGCCCGGTTCAACAGCTCGAAAGCGGTGTTCCAGGACAACGTGCAGTCGTGGTCAACCGATGAGCCCGCGCTGGACCTGACGGCGGCGACACCGATGGCATTTGCGTGGCAGGTCGACAACGACCCGAGCGTTCGTTGACTGCCATCGGGCACGATGCTGCAGATAACCAACCTTACTAACGTTCGTCGGGAGACATACTCGATGCCGGCACCGGAAGCTGCGACGCCCAGCCTGCTTCGCGCCATCAACCTGCGCACCACCTTCGAGCTGGTGCACACGGGTGGACCTGTGGCCGCGCCCCACGTGGTCCGGAGCACAGGGCTCTCCAAGCCGACGGTCTCCGAGGTCCTCGGCCAGCTCGTCGAGCTCGGACTGCTCCGGCGGGTCGGGCGGACGAGCGGCCTCCCGGGTCCAAGCGCACAGCTCTACGACGTCAACCCCCGCGCCGGGTGGGTGCTCAGCCTCGATGTCGGTCGCGAATGGGTGCGCGCAGCGCTGGTCGATCTCACCGGCGCGGTCGTCGGGCGCTGTGCGGCGCGGACGCCGCGCACCACCGCCAAAGCGGTCATCTCGCAGCTCCGCCGGGCGGCGGAGAAGCTCACCGCAGAGGCGGGAATCTCGCTCGAGGACATCAACCAGGTGGTGGTCGGGACACCCGGCGTTCTCCGCCCGGGGGCGGATCACCTGTCGCTCGCACCGCAACTTGCCGGATGGGAGAGCCCCAAGGTGATCCCGGCCATCCGCGAAGCGCTGGTGGCGCCGGTCGTCTTCGAGAACGACGTCAACATGGCGGCGGTCGGCGAACACGTGCAGGGCGTCGCTCAGGAGAGCGAGGACTTTGTCCTCCTCTCGGTGGGTACCGGAGTTGCCACCGGCGTGTTCGTCGACGGCGCGCTGCGTCGCGGCGCCGCGGGGCTGGCGGGCGAGATCGCCTTTCTCCGCCTGGACCTGGATGCCGAGGTCGGCGCAGGGGATCGAGCCACCTGGGGGACGGGCGCGTACGAGAGCCTGGTCGGGTCCGCGGCGATCGTGACCCTGGCGCGCGAGAACGGGATGGCCTCTGCAACGTCGGTCGCGGAGATCTTCGACGCGGCGCGTCACGGCGATCCCAATGCCGATCGCGTGGTGCGTATCGAGGCACGCCGCCTCGCGCACGCGATTGCTGCGGTGGCTGCGGTCCTCGACCCGGAGCTGGTCGTGCTCGGGGGTGGCATCGGCACCGGTGGCGGTGACCTGCTGCTCCGACCGATCGGGGATGCACTCGCCGCGATCTCGCCCTTCACGCCGCGGCTCGAGGTGTCGACGCTCGGCGTCGACGCGGTGATCGCAGGCTGCAGCACCACCGGTCTCCGGCTCGCCTTCGACCGCATCTTCGGATCCGACACGCCGATCGCCCGCACCGCGATCGATCTCATGAAAGCCCGCGAACAGCGCCGCAGCGAGGACGCTCCCCCCGGCAAGACCGCTACCGCTATCGCTACCGCGACCGCATGAAGGTAGCGGTCATCGGCGGGGGCAGCACCTACAGCCCCGAGCTGGTCGACGGATTCGGCAGGGTGGGCGAGCGTCTCGGTGTGGAGGAGCTGGTGCTCCAGGACGCCGACTCGGAGCGCCTCCAGGTGGTCGGTGGCGCCGCGCAACGCATCGCCCGCGCCCATGGGTTCAACGGCACGCTCACCCTGACGAGCGACCTCGACGCGGCGGTCGACGGCGCGTCAGCGGTGCTCCTGCAGATCCGGGTCGGCGGCCAGGCCGCACGGCTCACCGATGAGACCATTCCGCTTCGTTGCGGCTGCGTCGGTCAGGAGACGACCGGGGCCGGGGGATTCGCGAAGGCCCTGCGCACGGTGCCGGTCGTGCTCGACATCGCCGATCGCGTTCGACAGATCGGTGCCCCCGACGCGTGGATCGTCGACTTCACCAACCCGGTCGGCATCGTCACGCGCGCACTGCTCGACCACGGTCATCGAGCGGTCGGGCTGTGCAATGTCGCGATCGGCTTCCAGCGACTCTTCGCCGAATGGCTGCACGTGACTCCAGAAGTCCGTGCAACTCGGCCATGCCGGGCTCAATCACCTCACCTGGATCCGCTCGGTGTGCGTTGACGGCGAGGAGATGTTGCCCGCGCTGCTGCGTCATCACGGGGATGAGATTGCAGCGCATGTTGAGCTACCGCGCCGGGTCATCGACAACCTCGGCGCCGTTCCCTCGTACTACCTGCGCTACTACTACCAGCACGACCTTGTCGTCCAGGAGCTGCTGGAGTTGCGCAGCCGCGCCGAGGAGGTCATGGACGTCGAACGAGAGCTGCTGAAGCTCTACCGTGACCCGCAGCTGCACGACAAGCCGGACCTGCTCATGCAGCGCGGCGGCGCCTACTACAGCGAGGCCGCCATCAACCTGCTCTGCGGTCTCTTCGGCGACAGCACCGATGTTCAGGTCGTTGATGTCCGCAACAACGGGGCCATCCCGGAGCTTCCTGCGGATACGGTCGTCGAGGTACCCGCGCGCGTGCGTGCCGGCGGTGGGGAGCCGCTTCCCGTCCCGCCGCTCCCCCCGCACCAGGCGGGCCTGATCGCGCACACCGCCGCTTACGAGTCGCTGACGGCGGAGGCGGCGGTGAGCGGTGATCGCGAGGTGGCATTTCGGGCACTCCTGACGCACCCGCTGATCGGACAGAGCGCCCTTGCCGAGCAGCTGCTGCACGACCTCCTCGCCGCCAACCGCAAGTTCCTGCCGGCGTTCGCATGACCGCCGGCGAATTGATCGTTGCCGTCGATGGGGGGAACTCCAAGACCGATGTCCTGCTTCTCGGCACCGACGGAACGGTGCTGTCATCGGTTCGAGGCGGCGGATCTTCGCCACACCAACTCGGCCTCGGGCCTGCCATCCAGGTCGTTGATGACCTGGTTGATCGCACGTGGCTCGCCGCCGGGCTCGGGCCGAGAGGCGGCAGCAGGGCTGCTGTCGCGGCGGTGTTCATGGCGGGTGCCGACCTCCCCTCCGAGGAGGTTGCACTCGCCGACGCCGTGGCCGCGCAGGGGTGGGCGATGCAGAACCACGTTGCCAACGACGTGTTTGCGGTGCTGTGGGCTGCCACCGGAACCGGGCACGGCGTCGCGGTGACGGTCGGAGCCGGCGTCAACTGCGTCGGGGCGGCGCCGTCGGGGCGTCGGGCCTGGTTCCCGGCCCTCGGCGAGATCACCGGTGACTGGGGCGGCGGGCCCGACATCGGCATGGCGGCGCTCGGGGCCGGGGTGCGCAGCGAGGATGGACGAGGCCCGGCGACGGTGCTTGCCCGCATGGTCGCCGCGTACTTCGGGTTCTCGACCGCGCTCGAGGTTGCGGTCGCGATCCATCAGGGCGCACTTGACGCCGCCCGTGTCGTCGAGCTGCCACCGCTGGTTGTGAGTGCGGCCGAGGCCGGCGACCCCCCGGCGCTCGCGGTCATGCGCCGCCAGGGCTCGGAGGTCACCCGGCTGGCAATCGCCGCGCTGCACCAACTCGGGATGGAGGATTCCCCGGTGCAGATCGCGCTCGGCGGCTCCGTGCTCGCGTCGAGCAGATCCATCCTGCTCGACGACATCGCTTCGAGCATCCGCGCGGAGGCGCCCAAAGCCGAAACCAGCCTGTGCACCACCCGGCCCGTGGTCGGCGCGGCACTCGCCGGGCTCTCGATGGCGGGAGCGAGCAGCATCGCCGAGACGCGGCTCCGCGCGTGGCTCGACAGGGGATCGGTCGGGGCGGTCGCATGAACGGCGGGAACATGGCCGCCGAGATGGCCGAACAGCCTGCCGTGCTCGAGCGCCTGATCCGACGGCGCGCCGCCATCACGGCGTCGATCGCAGCACTCCTGCCGGAACACCTGTGCGGCACCGTCCTGCTGGCGCGCGGATCATCGGACACAGCCGCGCTGTACGGGCGCTATCTCTTCGAGATGGCCAGCGGGCGGCCGGTCGCTCTCGCGTCGCCGAGCCTGCACACGCTCTACGATATCCCCGCCGATCACCGGGGCTATCTGGCGGTGGGCATCAGCCAGTCGGGCCGGACGCCGGAGGTCGTGAGCGTTTTGGAGCGCATGCGCTCCACCGGGGCTCGCACGGTCGCGATCGTCAATGCAGCAGAGAGCCCGCTCAGCGACGCGGCCGACGTGGTCATCGACCTCTCAGCAGGAGGCGAGATTGCCATCCCCGCCACCAAGACCTTCACGGCAACGCTCGTCGCGCTGGCTCTGGTCGCCGGGGCGATGGGGCGGTTGCCCTGGAACGACCACGACCTCACGGCACTGCCGGAGCACGTCAGGCAGGTGCTCGATGACCGCCACCGCGCCGACGTGGTCGCGCGCCGGCTCGATGGTGCCGACCGGGTGCTCACCGTCGCGCGCGGCCCGCTGCTGGCAGCGGCGGCCGAGACGGCTCTGAAGATTCGCGAAACGTCGGCGATCTTCGCCGAAGCGTTCTCGGCTGCCGACCTGCGCCACGGCCCGATTGCCGCCGTCACACCGGATGTCCCGGTGCTTGCGTTCTCGGCTCCGGGTCCCGCTGCGGCCGACGTCGGCGAGCTCTGTGCCGAACTGCGCGATCGTGGCGCGACCGTGAGCACGATCAGCGCCGAACCGGGATCCGACCTTCCACTGCCGAGCGCGGTTCCCGAGGCGCTGCAGCCGGTCGTGGCCGCCGTCCGCGGTCAGCAGATCGCGTTGTCGGCAGCTCTGGCGCGACACCTCGATCCCGACGCTCCCACCGGATTGACCAAGGTGACCCTGACGCGCTGACCGGCGCCTACAGCCCGGCGAGCCCCGCGAACAGGCTGCGCTCCGGTCGCGGCTCGCCCAGGGCACCGCGCGCGAGGACGAATCGCTCGGTCCCCAGCGTCGCTTCGAAGATCTGCGCGGCGATGGTCGAGAAGGGGCTGTCGGGCTCGTACTGGCTGAGGTGGGCGTGAAACGCCGCGCGCTTCCTTTCGAGAAACGGTGACACGTCCACCTCGGTTGTGATCTCGTCGTCGGGGATCCCGACGATCTGTCCGACCTCGACCGGAAGCTCGACGCCGGCGTCCCGCGCCCGGCGCTCGATGGCTTCGACGGCGCTTCGCGGCACCGCGTGCATGTAGAACTTCGCCGGCGCCCAGCCCTCATCGCGCAGCAGATCGAGCGCAGCCAGCGTGGTCCTGTGTGCCTTCAGGTGATCGGGATGCCAGTACGTGCCGTCGGAGGTGTAGGTCACGAGCACGTCGGGGCGCTCCTCGCGCACGACGGTCGCCACGCGCTGTGCTGTCTCGTCCAACGGCGCTGCGTGAAACGCCCGGGAATCGTTGTTGCTCGGGGCGCCCGCCATGCCCGAATCGCGGTAGCCGAGGAACTCCTGCCGGTCCACGCCCAGGATCGCGCACGAGCGCATCAGTTCCTCGGTCCGCACCTCGCCGAGGCGCGGGCGCACCACCTCGGCATCCATGTTGTGAATGTCGCCCTCCTCGCCGCGCGTGGCAGTGATGAGCACGACGCGTATGCCGTCATGATGCGCGCGCAGCATGACCCCGCCCGTCGCGATGCATTCATCGTCGGGATGCGCGTGCACGAGGAGAAGCGTGGTCATGCAGATCCGCGGTCAAGCGTGGTCTGAGACTACTCGATTCCTCCCCCGGTCCTTGGCGGCGTAGAGGTTGCGATCTGCCTGGCCGAGCAGTGCGGCCTGGCTGGTGCGTCCGCTCTGGAGCATCGTGAAACCGATGCTGGCGGTGACCGTCTCGCCGCTCATCACGCCGTCCCACCGGACCGACTCGATTGCGCGGCGCACATCCTCGCAGCGTCGCAGCGCCTCATCGATGGTCAGGGCCGGGAAGACGAGCAGGAACTCCTCGCCGCCCATGCGCGCGGCCCAACCGGATTCGGCCGTTGCGGCGGCGAGAATTCCCGAAACGCGCACCAGCACCCTGTCGCCGACGGCGTGCGAGTACCGGTCGTTGACCGTCTTGAACTTGTCGAGATCCACCAGTCCGATGGAGAGCGGGGATCCGTCCTCTCGCGAGCGTGCAAGCAGGACGGGCAGCTCGGCGTCCACGTGACGGCGGTTACGCAGTCCGGTGAGCGCATCGCGCAGTGACAGCTGACGAAACCGCTCGCCTTCGCGACGAGCCTCGGTGGTCTCGAAGACCGCCTGGAGGGTGCGAGCGTTCGCCTCGCGCTGCGCGGCGCGCAGCGCTGCGTCCTCGGCGTGAAACTCGATGTACTGCTGGTACGCGCGCTCGAACAGTCCCTGGTCGGCGTAGAGACGGGCGCGCTCCTCGAGCGCCTCGACGCGGATGGCCGCCATCCCGCGTCGCGCGCACAGGTCGATGCACTGGTCGAGGGTCGCGACCGCATCCTCCATGTGTCCCTGGAGTCGTTGCGCACTCGCGGCGGTGTTGAGCGCTTCGCCGAGGCCCTCGATCGGGCGCGTGTAGAGATCGTCGGCGTCCAGGATCGGACGAAGTGTCGTCTCCGCTTCCACAAAGTTGCCGAGCTTCAGCTGCGCGTTGGCGATGGTGTCGAGGCACGCGGCGTCGAGCGCGACGTTGTGGCGTTCCGCGAAGGCCTGCATCCGCTTGGCGATCTCCATCGACTGATGGGTGTCGCCGGCGTCGTCCTCGAGCCATGCGAGGTTGTTGAGGATCTTGACTCGGAGCGGAACGTCGTCAAGGCCGTCGGCCAGCTCGAGGGCGGCACGATAGCGTTCGCGGGCTGCGTCCCACGCCCCGGTGCGAACCAGCACCTGACCGAGGCCGAAGATGTGGTCGGCCCGCATGCGCTCGGGCATGGTGTCGTCGAGCAGATCGACTGCCGGCACGGCATGTTCCCAGGCACTTGGCACGTCGCCGATGAAGTCGAAGAACACGGACAGGAGGCGATGGCTCCGCGCCATGAGGTGGCGGTGCCCCTGCTCGGTTGCCCACTCGTTGATCTCCCGGATCACCTGACCGCTTGCGGTGTGCTTCCCCTTGCGGCAGAGCACGTCGGCCTGGATCAGCTGGGCGCGCTTCTCGCTGATCTCGTCACCGAGGTCGCGCGCCCGTCGCTCCAGCCCGGCCGCCGGCGCGTAGGCTGCATCGGGGTCGGAGAACGGCACCATCTCCATGACATCCAGCTCGACGCTGAGGCGCTGGAGGCGTCGCTGATTCGCAGGGGAGAAGTTGGCGCTTCGGGCGGCCGCGGTGTCACCGGTTTCCGAGGCGCCCGGAATCACCGTCAGACGGGGTGCTGCGGCGCCGCCCGAATGTGGAGCCATGCCGAGCACGATAGTCCGGGTCCTGCGGCACCCCTGGGCGGTTGATGCTCTGTCACGGCAAAGTCGTTCGATCGGACATCGCGAAGCAGGCCGATCACCCAGCCGTCACACACCGCTGACGGCGGCAGCATCGAGCTCCTGCCACGCCGACCCACGCAGTGCCCACACGTGCACTGGCTGCGCTGCGTAGGGATTGCTCGGTGCCGCCGACCCGAAGATCAGGAGCCGCCCGCCGGTCAGGTCGGTGATCTCGGCGACCGGCTCGATCGGGAGGCGCGCGACCTGCAGCAGCTTCCACGCCCGTCCTGTCCACGACGCCAGCGCCGGCAGCGAGAGCATCGGGCCGCAGTTGCAGAGCGCGAGCCGCTGGGTGTCGGGGTCGAGCGCGAGTGACGAACCGGGAAGCGGTAGGGCGGTGCCGGCGAGCTGATCCCAGCGCTGACCGTCCCACCGCCAGGTCGTGTCCAGCGCGCCGAGTTGCGACTGAGGCTGGTAGCAACATCCCTCGGCGATGAGCGAGCGGGTGATCGGGTCGAATGCCATCGGAAGGGCGAACGCGCTGGGGGCGACCCCGCCGTGCACCTTCAGCACCCAACGCGCGCCGCTCCAGACCCATGTCTGGTCGCCTCCCCGCGCGTTGCCGGCCGAGGTGATCAGGACCATCTCGTCGAGCGCCTCATCCCACGCCATCGAGGCCCCTTCGCCCGGTGGAGGGCCGGCTGCTCCGGCGGCAAGCTCGCGCCACGTCGTGCCGTTCCACGCCCATGTGTCGTTGAGCAAGCGCCCGCCGGTCACGGGTGCGTGGCGTCCGCCGAAGAGCAGCACCTGCTTCGTCCGCGGGTCGAAGGCGCCGGCGGCGTCGACGCGGCCGGGAGGGCTCGTCGCGGGGGCAGCCAGCACCCATTGGCTCCCCGTCCATATCCAGGTGTTGGCGTAGTTGTCGACGCCGCCGAAGAGGATCACCTGGGACGCTGCCGGATCGTCGACCACGCTGAAGCCGATGCCCGAGATGGGACCCCGCGGGATCGGAGTGGGTGCGGCTGAGGGGGTGATCGCCGGCCGCGGGGCGGGGCCCGGCGGCCGCTGGGTCGAAGAGATGGCGATGCCGGCAACCGCCGCGGTGGCGACCACCGCCACGAGCACCGACGCAGATCTCATCGTCCCAGTCTGCGCGGGCACAATCGCCGCACGACCGCTTTCCGACAACGAGCCGATCATCGGATGCCCTTACCGGGCGCGCCCTGACCGAACATCTGTTCCTTCGGGGATGATAGAATGACCGGTCCCAGATGAGCGACATGAGTGCGTTCCACCCGGCGGTGCGGGCCTGGTTCGAGCGCCGGTTTCCGGAGGGCCCGACCCCTGCCCAGGATGAGGGCTGGCCGCTGATCGCGTCGGGCAGCAACACCTTGATCGCCGCGCCGACCGGGTCGGGCAAGACGCTTGCGGGGTTCCTCGTCTGCATCGATGCCCTGTACCGGGCTGCCGACCGCGGCGAGGTGGTCGAGGGCGCAACACAGGTCGTCTACGTGTCGCCGCTGAAGGCGCTCGCGGTCGACGTGCAGCAGAACCTGGAGACCCCGCTTCGCGAGATCGCCGAGGTCGCGACGGAAATGGGGATGAACCTGCCCGCGCTCCGCGCCGAGGTGCGCACCGGGGACACGACGCAGTCGATGCGCGCGGCAATGATCAAGCGGCCGCCGAACTTCCTGGTCACGACGCCCGAGTCCCTCTACCTGCTGGTGACCGCGCAGCGGAGCCGGGCGGCGCTCACCACCGTCACGACCATCATCGTCGACGAGATCCACGCGGTCGCCCGCGACAAGCGTGGATCGCACCTCGCGGTGACCCTCGAACGGCTCGAGCGGCTGTGCGTCACGCGGCCGGTGCGCATCGGTCTATCGGCGACGCAACGACCCATCGAAACGGTCGCGCGATTGCTGGTCGGGGCAGGTCCGTCGCGCAGCGATCCGGACGGCAGTCCTCGCTGCGCGGTCGTGGATGTCGGCCACCGGCGCGCGCTCGATGTCGCCATCGAATTGCCCTCCGGTGAGCTGGAGGCGGTCGCATCGCGCGAGCAGCTCGGCGAGGTGCTCGACGCCATCGCGGCGCACGTTCGCGCCCACAAGACCACGCTCGTCTTCGTCAACACGCGGCGCATGGCTGAACGCGTTGCGCATCTGCTTGCCGAACGGCTCGGCGACGACCTGGTGGCGGCCCACCACGGGAGCCTGTCCAGGGATCGTCGTCAGCGAGTCGAGTCGCAACTCCGTGCTGGAGAGTTGCGTGCGCTGGTCGCAACCGCATCGCTCGAGCTGGGCATCGATATCGGGCCGATCGAGATGGTGTGTCAGATCGCCTCGCCGCGCAGCATCGCGACCTTCCTGCAACGCGTCGGCCGTTCGGGGCACAGCCGCGGTGGCACACCGAAGGGGCGTCTCTATCCGATGACCAGAGACGAGCTGGTCGAGTGCACCGCCCTGCTCGCCGGGGTGCGGAGCGGCGCCCTCGACGCGGTGCATCCGCCGCATCTGCCTCTCGACATCCTCGCGCAGCAGATCGTCGCCGAATGCGCGGCGGACAGCTGGCGCGAGGACGACCTGTTCGAGCTGATGCGAAAGGCTGCGCCGTTTGCGGAGCTGACGCGTTACGACTTCGACCGAGTCGTCGAACTGGTCTCGGACGGGATTTCGACCGGACGGGGACGGGTGGCCGCATACCTGCACCGCGATCAGATCAACGGCGAGGTGCGGGCGCGACGCGGTGCGCGGCTGGCCGCGCTCACCTCCGGCGGCGCCATCCCCGAGACCGGCGACTACCGGGTGCTCGCGGAACCCGACGACACCTTCATCGGCACCGTGAACGAGGACTGGGCGATCGAGTCCTCGGCGGGTGACATCTTCCTGCTCGGCAGCACGTCCTGGAAGATCCGTCGTGTCGTCGCCGGCACCGTACGCGTTGTGGATGCTCACGGGGCACCACCGTCGGTTCCCTTCTGGCTCGGTGAGGCACCGGCGCGCACCGAGGAACTGTCCCGCGAGGTGTCGGATCTCCGCAGCGGGGTGGATGCGCTGCTTGCCGAGGGCGGCGCCGACGAGGCGATCACCTGGGTCGAGCAGCGAGCCGGCGTCGACAACGACGTCGCGTCCATGGTGGTGCGCTACCTGGCCGCTGGTCGCACCGCATTGGGCGTGGTGCCAACCCTTGAGCACATCGTGCTGGAGCGTTTCTTCGATGACAGCGGCGGTATGCAGTTGGTGGTGCACGCGCCCTTCGGAGGACGGGTGAACCGCGCGCTCGGACTGGCTTTACGCAAGCGCTTCTGCGCGACCTTCGACTTCGAGCTCCAGGCTGCGGCAAGCGATGACTGCGTGCTGCTCTCGCTTGGCCCGCAGCACAGCTTTCCGCTCGAGGACATTCCGAGGTTCCTCTCCTCGGACACGGTGGAGGAGACGCTCCGCAAGGCAGCGATCTTCGCGCCGATGTGGGCGGTGCGCTGGCGCTGGAATCTCAACCGTTCGCTCACGGTGCTGCGCTTCAAGGGCGGACGCAAGAACCCGGCGCCGATCCAGCGACTCGAGTCCGACGACATCATGGGCGCGATCTTTCCGCAGCTGGTCGCGTGCCAGAACGAGAACCCGACCGGACCTGTTCAGGCACCCGATCATCCTCTCGTCAACCAGACGATGTACGACTGCCTGCACGAGGTCATGGATGTCGACTCGCTGCGTGAGCTGGTGCTGCGCATCGAGCGGAAGGAAGTGGAGATCAGCTTCCGCGACACCGTCGAGCCGTCGCCACTCGCGCACGAGATCGTCAACGGCAGGCCGTACACGTTCCTCGACGACGCGCCGCTCGAGGAACGGCGGAGTCGCGCGATCACCTTGCGGCGTGGCCTTCCGGTGGAGGCGCGCGATCTGGCCGCGCTCGACCCTGATGCGATCGCGCGTGTGCGCGCCGAGGCGACGCCCGATCTTCGCGATCACGACGAGCTGCACGACCTGCTGGTCTCGCTGGTCGTGACCCGGGCGGTGCCGGAATGGACCGCGTGGTTCGATGAGCTCGTCGAGCGAGGCCGGGCGCTGTCCGTCACCAAGGACGGTGACGTCTTCTGGTGCGCGATGGAGCGCGCCGTCGGCGTCGAGTCACTGTGGCCGGGAGCCACGTTGACGCCGCGTGCGGCGGAATTCCCGCCCGGACGTGTGGCCCCATCTCCGGATGGCGACGCGCTCGCCGCATCGATCCTGCGTGGACACCTCGAGGTAAGCGGTCCGATGACGGCCGATGCGCTGTCCGATCGCACCGGGCTGCGTCGATCGGAGGTCGCCATCGCGCTTGCCGCCATCGAGGGCGACGGGTTCGCGATTCGCGGCCATTTCGACCCGGGGATCAGCGAGGAACAGTGGTGCGCGCGACGGCTCCTCGCCCGGATCCACGGGTATACGCAGCAGCGTTTGCGGCAGGAGATCGAGCCCGTCACCGCGCAGGATTTCGTGCGATTCCTGCTTCGCTGGCAACGGGTTGCCCCCGGCACGCAGCGGGAAGGGCGCGCCGGCGTTGCGGCGACGATCGCGCAGCTCCAGGGCTTCGAGATTCCCGCCGGCGTCTGGGAGGAGACGGTGCTGCCGAGCCGCGTGTCCGGCTATCGCAGTGCCTGGCTCGACGAGCTGTGCATGTCCGGAGAGGTCGCGTGGGCGCGCCTGAAGGTTCGCGACAACTCTGCCGTCGCCGCGCCGTCGCGGAGCAGCTCGTCGGCGTCGCGAGCCACCCCGGTGACGCTGGTCATGCGCTCCGACCTGCCCTGGCTCCTGCAATCGGTGCGCGGCGATGCGCAACCGATCGAGCCGGTGTCGGGGGCGACGCTCGATGTGCTCGAGGCTCTGCGTGAGCACGGCGCGCTCTTCACCGGGGACATCGTCACGCTTGCTCGCCGGCTCCCGAGTGAGGTCGAGAACGCACTCTGGGATGGTGTGGCCCGGGGCCTGCTCACCGCGGACGGTTTCAGTGCCGTGCGCCGGCTGCTGGTCAGCCGCGAACTCGGGCGCTCGCGACCCCATCACCGCGGACTCCGCCACGGCGTCAGCGGCTACTCGTCCGGCGAAGGCCGCTGGTCGCTCGTACCTCGCGTGGCAGCGGCGGCCGAACACGATGCGCTCGCCGAGGCGATCGCCGAGCAATTGCTGGTGCGGTGGGGAGTGGTCTTTCGCGACGTTGTCGCCCGCGAGACGATCGCACTGCCGTGGCGCGACGTGGTGTGGGCGCTGCGTCGCATGGAAGCGCGGGGCACCGCACGGGGCGGCCGCTTCGTCACGGGATTCGCCGGCGAGCAGTTCGCACTTCCCGAAGCCGTTGATCAATTGCGCAGCGTGCGCCGTCGCGAGCGCTCTGCGGAAGTCGTGCGTGTGTCGGCGACGGATCCATTGAATGTCGCGGGCATCGTCCTCCCCGGTCCGCGCATCACGTCGGTGAGGACCAACACCGTGGTCTTCGAGGACGGGTTGCCGGTGGCGAACCAGGGTCCCACGTTCGCGGTCGCGCCAGCGCGATAAGACTCGCCCGGCAGCGTTCTGCCGCCGGCGTTGGTGTCGCGTTAGGTGGTGGTCGCCGGCACCGGTTCGAAGAACAGCGCAGCGGGAGTGGGCTCCGCCGCCACGCCGGCCATCGGCCACATGATCGTGAACTTGCTGCCGCTCCGCTCGTCGCTGTGCGCGCTGACCTTTGCGCCGTGGGCGTCGCAGAGGCGGCGCACGAGCGAGAGTCCCATGCCCATCCCGCCGTGCCGGCGCGTGCGGCTGTTGTCCTCCTGGTAGAAGCGGTCGAACAGGCGGGGGATGGCCTCGGCGCTGATGCCGATGCCGTCATCCACCACCTCGATCCGGCACAGGCCCGCGCCCTTGACGGGCCCGGCGGTCACGCTGACATGGCCTCCCTTCGGCGTGAACTTCACGGCGTTGTCGATCAGGGCGCGCAGCACCTGACGCAGGCGGAACGGGTCGGCACTGACTGCGGGTGCGCCACGGACATCGACGGTGAGCTTGACGGGCAGGCCATCCTTGAAGTGGCGCCGCACGTCGTTCGACGCGTCACTGATCGCCGACGCAACGTCCACGGACGAGATGCGCACGTCGATCGTGTCGGTGTTCACCAATGCGAAGTCGACGACGTTCTCGACGGTCTCGCCGAGCAGCTTGACCGAGATATCGATATCGCGCACGATCTCGAGCTTGGTGGCGTCATCCCATTTGTCCCACGCGACGTTGAGCAGCTCGATCTGTCCCTGGATGGCGAGCACCGGCGTGCGCAGCTCGTGCTGCGCGGTGTCGAGGAAGTCGCTCTTCAGCTGGTTCAACTCCTTCAGCCTGCGCACCGCCTCACGCTCCTGCTCGAGGGTACGTGTGTTCTCCACCGCGACCGCGGCGTTGTTGGCGAGGGTGACGAGCGCTCGTTCGTCACCATCCGCGACCGGTTCCGCGGATCCCACCACCAGGACCCCCGTGAGCGCCTCCTGGAAAAGCATGGGAACTGCGATCCCGGCCCGGCCGCTCCAGTCGAGGCGGACCGCGTGTCCGGCGGTCAATTCGTCGACCGGCATCGTGTCCGTCATGTCGGGCATCTCCGGACCGCGGCTGCGCAGCCGGAGAAACTCAGAGCCCCGTCGCGTGTAGACGGTCGCGCTCGCGGACCCACCGGCGATCGCGTCGGCGGCGCCGAGCACGGCATCCTGAAGCTGTTCGATGCCGCCGGTGGTCGTCGTCAACGCTCTGGAAACCTCCTGGAGCCGCACGACGGATCCGTCGATGTGCTCGATGTACCCCGCGATCTGCTCGCGCATGCGGTTGACGCCGGCGGCGAGCCGTCCGAGCTCGTCGCGTGAGGTGACCCGGATGTCCGAGGTGTAGTCGCCTGCGGCGATCCGTTCCACACCCCGCTCCAGACGCGACACCGGGCGGCGCACGAACCTGTCGACGAAGAGGAGCACGAGCAGGCACACCACAACGAGGGCGGTGAAAGCGATTTGCGCGATCGTCCCTTCATCCTGTGCGGTCCCGGCGGCGAAGATCGACAGCGGCACCTCGACACCGAGATAGCCCGCAACCGCGGTTCCACCGGGTGCCTCGAGCGGGACGAAGCTCCCGGCCACGGCGCCGACGCCGCCGACGGTGTAGATGGCGTGGGCGGCCACCGCACCGGACGAGGGATGCGTCACCTGCTGCGCGATGGCTGACGGTTCCGCAGACGGTTTCGGGATCTCGGCCGCGCCGGTGAACCGGACCAGGCTTGCGTCCGGACCGGCACTGAGGAATACCGGTGTGTAGCCGATGACCGGACCATACCGGGCGAACTGCGTCTGCAGCTGTGCGCTGTACACGACCACGCCGAGGGGAGCGTTGGTCCCTCCCTGCGCGTTGAAGACGGGGACGGCAACGTCGAGCGCGGGCAGGCCGCCGGCGAGCAGCTCGACGCCCTCGACCCCAGAGGGGCATTCCGCACGCAGCGCCGGGCTCGCCGCGATCGTGGCGTTGGATTGCTGGCACGCGACGGTGGTCTCGACCTTCAGCGCGTCGCGAACCGATGCCAGTGCGGCGGTGACGTGGGGGATCGCACCCTGTTCGCACGCGGTGGTCGCCGGATGGACCAGGGCCCCGTCCGAGCCGAGGCTGTCGCACTCACTCGTGTACAACACGGTGCCGGCCCCGTTCAGCACGACTACCCCGAGCCCCGGCAGGTTGACGATGCGCTTGCCTGTGAATTCCGCTGCGACCAGCGCTGCGGGGTTGCTCCCACTCAGCGCCATCTGGAGCGAGGAGAGCGACGCGACCGCGGATGCCGCGTACTGGGCCTGCGGCTGAATCACGCGCGAGATGAGCTCACCGGCGACCCCGGCCCGGTTGTCCGCGTTGGACAGGGCACCGGCGTTGGTCTGCTGCGAGCGGCTCACCAGCAGGAAGCCGCTGACGCCCGCGATCACCAGCGCGGTGAAGACGATCCCGCCGGCCAGCAGGCGACCGGCAAGGCTGGTTCGCAGCCCAAACCTGCGGACGAAGAGGCCGCGGGCCGGTCGACGCGCGCGCATGGATCGAGCCTATTGGCGTGGAGGGGGCGCCGAATGGGTGACCGCTCGCAGTCCGGAAACGGGGCAGTGACGAACGATCTCGGCTTCCCGGGAAATCGGGCGTTCCGCGACGCGCTCGGAACCGTACGCTTACGCCATGCCCTTTCGCCGCCGAAGGCCTTCGAGAATCGTCGCGGCCGAGCCGGAGCGGACCGGCGTGGGCGCATTTCTGAAGCGCTGGATGATCCCCCTCATCGGCGCGCTCACCCCGGCGGCGCTGATCGTGGTCAACATCGCGGTCTTCATCGTCAAGAACCTGACCGAGTTCCGGATCACGATCTCGATCCTCGCCTTCGTGAGCGGGCTGATGCTCAACTCATGGGCCGGTCTGAACATCTACCGGATGCTCAAGCAGCGCCGGCCGGATCACCCCCTGCTGCACGAGCGCAACCAGGAGGTCGTCCTCGTCCTGGGGATGGCGGTGATCATTATCGCGGCCTTCTTGACGGCGCTCTTCTGCTATCTCGGCCTTTCGGATTACAACCACCTGCCCAACGGGCTCACCTTCTTCACCGGGGTCCTGTCGGCGGCGGTGCCGATCCTCCTGCGTGCGGCGTTCCATCGCGGGGTCCCCAAGGGGCGCGACGGAGGCGGTGGACAGCAGCAGATCAGCACCGTGGCCGGACTGCCTCCCGGCGCAATGCCCTTACCGCCGACATCAGCCTCGGCTCGGGACACGATACCGAGGCGTTGACGAAAAGGGCGGGGCGCTTTCGCACCCCGCCTTGGAGTCTGGGATTCGGGAGGTCAGACCTCTTTGAATTCCGCGTCGACGACGTCGTCTCCGCCTGCTCCTGCGCCTGCGCCCTCACCGGCACCCTCGCCGCTGTGGGGAGCGCCGCCGTCGCCGTTGCCCGCGTGCGGTTCACCCGCTCCGGGCTGCGCCTGCTGGGTCTGGGCGTACACGGCCTCGCCGATCTTCTGGATCGACGCGGCCAGGTCGTCGTGCGCGCGCTTCATCGCGTCCGAATCGTTACTGGCAATTGCGTCACGAACTGCCTTGACCTTGGCCTCGATGTCGGTGCGCAGCTCGGCCGGCACCTTGTCGCCCGCATCCGCGAGTGCCTTTTCGGCCTGGTATGCAAGCGCGTCGGCGCGGTTGCGCGTCTCCACCGACTCCGCCCGCTTGCGGTCCTCATCGGCGTGGACCTCGGCCTCCTTCACCATGCGCTCGACCTCGTCCTTCTGGAGCGTTGTCGAACCGGTGATGGTGACCTTGTTCTCCTTGCCGGTCCCGCGGTCCTTGGCACTGACGTTGAGGATGCCGTTGGCATCGATGTCGAAGCCGACCTCGATCTGCGGCATGCCCCGCGGTGCGGGTGGGATGCCGTCGAGTGAGAACGTCCCGAGGATGCGGTTGTCCCGCGCCATCGGGCGCTCGCCCTGGAGCACCACGATCTCGACGGACGGCTGGCTGTCGGACGCTGTCGAGAACACCTGCGTCTTCGCGGTGGGGATGGTGGTGTTGCGCTCGATCAGCTTGGTGTTCACCTCGCCCTCGGTCATGATCCCGAGCGACAGCGGGGTCACGTCGAGGAGGAGCACGTCCTTGACCTCGCCCTTGAGCACGCCGGCCTGGATGGCCGCGCCGATGGCGACGACCTCATCCGGATTGACGCCGCGATGCGGGTCCTTTCCGGTGAAGCTCTTGACCAGCTCCTGGATCACCGGCATGCGCGTCGAGCCGCCGACGAGGATGACCTCATCGAGCTCCTTGGCAGTCAGTCCAGCATCCCTGAGGGCTGCCTCGAACGGACCGCGGCAGCGCGCCGTGAGATCCTCGGTGAGCTGCTCGAACTTGCTGCGCGTCAGCGTGATCGCGAGGTGCTTCGGCCCGGAGGCATCCGCGGTGATGAAGGGCAGGTTCACCTCGGTCTCCTGGCGCTGCGAGAGCTCGATCTTCGCCTTCTCGGCGGCCTCGGTGAGGCGTTGCAGCGCCTGGCGGTCGCCGCGCAGGTCGATACCCTGGTCCCTCTTGAACTCGTCGGCCAGCCAGTCGACGATCCGGCGGTCGTAGTCGTCACCGCCGAGGTGGGTGTCACCGTTGGTCGCCTTCACCTCGAAGACGCCTTCCCCGACCTCGAGGATCGAGACGTCGAAGGTTCCGCCGCCAAGGTCGAAGACCAGGATCTTCTCGTTCTCTTTCTTGTCGAGCCCATAGGCGAGCGCGGCCGCGGTGGGCTCGTTGATGATGCGCACGACATTGAGGCCCGCGATCTGACCGGCATTCTTGGTGGCCTGCCTCTGGGCGTCATTGAAGTACGCGGGGACGGTGATCACCGCGTCGGTGACCTTCTCACCGAGGTATGCCTCGGCATCCGTCTTGAGCTTCTGCAGGATCATCGCGGAGATCTGCTCCGGCGTGAAGTGCTCGGCGTTGATCTCCACCTCGGCGCGGCCGTCCTTGCCGGCCACCACCTTGTAGGGGACCTGCTTGGCCTCGTTGCTGACCTCGCTCAGCAGGCGGCCCATGAAGCGTTTGATGGAATAGACGGTGTTTTCGGGGTTGACTGCCGCCTGGCGGCGGGCCAGCTGCCCTACCAGGCGCTCGCCGGTGCGCGTGAACGCGACGACCGACGGAGTGGTGCGGCCTCCCTCGGCGTTGGCGATGACGGTGGGCTCCCCGCCCTCCATCACTGCGACCACGCTGTTGGTGGTGCCGAGGTCGATGCCGACGGTTTTTGCCATTTTCTTGTCCTCCGGGACTGTTGACACGATGCTTGATTGAGCGTCACACGAGCGCTCCTATCGAATACCGCGCGCGGCCAACATGCTAAACGTAGGCGATGGACGATCCTCGGCCGATCGATGAGCGGCTCCAGGACCTGCGCCGCCGGGCCGACGAGGACTTCCTCCATCCCGACGGGATGCGCGAGGCCGGCCGGCACCAGCTCGACCTGCCCGAGCTCGGGCTCCGGGTGAGCGTGACCCGGTCCCGGTACCCGAATCGGCCCGATGGGATCGATCAGTACGCGGTCACGCTGTCCCGACCCGAGCTGGACCGCCCGCCGGGAAACCAGGAGGTCGAGATGGTGCTCGTGCCGGCCTTTGGCGCGGCCGCCGCGAGCGCGGTGGAGCGATCGGGCGGCTCGTCGAGGATCAGGATGTTCCGGGTGCCGGCGGGCGTGCCCGACGGTCAGCCCGAATCGGCGACCTCGTAGCCGTCGGCCCCGATCAACGGCACGAAACGGCACGGACCGAGTGACTCGGTCTGCCAGCGGCCGTCGATCAGACGCAGGCGGGTGAGCTCCTCGCCACCGGGATTGTCGGTGATCGGCACCACGAGCCTGCCCCCCTCGACCAGCTGGCGGGCGAGCGCCACCGGCAGCCGTGGCGCGGCCGCTCCGACCGCGATCGCATCGAAGGGCGCTCGCTCGGGAACGCCGAGGGTGCCGTCGCCCTCGAAGACCTCGACGTCGTAGGCGAGCCGCCGCAGACGCTCCGAGGCCGACTGGGCGAGCGATCCAACCCGCTCGATGCTGACGACGTGCGCTCCGCATGCGGCCATCACCGCCGCCTGGTAGCCGGAGCCGGTTCCCACGTCGAGCGCCCGGTCACCGTCGTGCAGCTCGAGGGCCTCGACCACGACCGCGACCATCAGCGGCTGGCTGATCGTCTGCCCCGGAGCGTCGATCGGCAGCGCTCGATCAGCGTACGCGTGCCCGCGGTCACTCTCGAGCACGAACTCCTCCCGAGGGACGTCCGCCATGGCATGGAGCACCGCCGGCGACCGAATACCGTGCTCGATCAGCGACGCCATCATGCGATCACGATCCGACGTAGCGGTTAGCCTCGGGGTGTGAGATCCAGATCGGGCGGCGGAGTGTCCGGGAGCTTCCAGACGATCCACTCTTTCTGCCAGCGGCGATGCAGGTCGTTCGCGGCGTCGACCGCCTCGTGATACACCCGCTCGAACGCCGCGAGGTCGTGGGCATCGAGCGCCGTCATCAACGGGTCGAGATCGTCGAGGATCCACTCCTCGATATCGGCGGTGTACTTCGGCCGGGTCACCTCGCAGAGGCGAAGGAGCTTGCGCATCTCGCGGAGTTGCCAGCTCGCCAGGGGCCAGTTGGCCGCCTGCGCCGCGTAGAACGCCTTCCAGAATCGCGCGCCGATCTCGGGCATCAGTCGCGCCAGCCCGGGTTGCAGCGCCGTGAGCTGCTCGAGCTCGAGGCGATCCGGGTTCTTGGGCTGCGCGCTGATCTCGGTCACTGTGAGGATCAAGTCTACGGAGCGCGCCTCGGGAACCCGCGAGGCTCGCCCCGCGTCTCAGTGCCATGAGTACCGCAGTCGATCGCTCGCGCTGGTCGCGGCCGCTCGTGGGAGTCGTGTCGGTCGCAGTCGTCGGAGCGGGGTTGGGCGCCTTCTTCGGGATCCGAGCGGTCCAGGGCGCCGGCTCTGCTCCTTCCGGCGGACAGCCGCCGGCCCGTACCGAGGCCGCCATGGCCTATGACCCGGCCAACGGTTCGGTGGTGCTTTTTGGCGGTCAGAGCCGGTTCAGCACGCTCCATGACACCTGGATCTGGGACGGATCAGGATGGAGCCAGGCGCATCCACGGACCTCACCCCCGCAGCTGAGCGGTGCCCAGATGACCTATGACCCGATGAGCCACGATGTGCTCCTGGTCGGAGATCCGCAGTCCGCGATCGGCAGCCCGATCGCGTGTTCGGCGGGGTCGGGAACCTCGTCCTCCGGTTCGGCGGGTTCGACCACCACGCTGGTCCCACCGGCGGGCGCGATCCCCGCCGACGCGCCGCTGCCGAGCCCCGCGGCGAAAGCCGGCGGCGCAGTGGGGACGTCGCCGAGCTGCGCCACGGTCGTATCGCAGGGTCCGGCCACGTGGTTGTGGAACGGCAGCGATTGGTCGAAGGCCTCGGCGACGACGCCCTCGATCGCGTTCGGAAACGGTGCGCTGGCGACCGATCCGGTGTCAGGGCGCGTCGTCCTTCTCCCGCGCGGCCCGTTCGCGGTGCCCGCGCTGGGCGCACCGCAGGCGGCGATCGCCTGCCCGGTGCAGAATCCCGCGAGCCACCCGGTGCACGCCGCGTGCCCATGGCCGTTCGCCCCCATCGCCGCCTGGACGTGGAACGGGCACCAGTGGAAGACGATGGCGTCCGACGTCAACACCCAGTCATTCGAGCTGTTCAGCTCATCGATCGTGAACGATGCCGTCAGCGGCAAGCTGGCGACGTTCAGCGGCGGCAACCTCGCGCAACCGGTGCCGGCACCGTCCCCGTGCACGACGTGCCTGGGTGCACCCAACACGTTGCAGCCATCGGCGACCAGCACCGGTAGCGAGGCCGTCTGGACGGGCACCACCTGGCGGCACGTGATCACCTACACAGGCGGCCCCGCCATGCCGGGCGCAGCGTTCGTCGGTGACCCCGCAACCCACAGTGATGTGGCGCTGTCGGGCAACGGGCAGACCTGGATCTGGACCGGCGTCTGGACACGCGCCCACCCGGGAACCACCCCTCCGATCGTGAGCGCAGCGGGCGCCGTCTATGACGCGGCGACCGGTCAGGTGGTGGTCTTCGGTGGCGCCGGCACCTCCTCCCGCCAGGCCGGCCTCTACAACCAGACCTGGACGTGGGACGGCTCGAACTGGACGCAGCGCGGAGGGAGCGCTGGGCTGGCCGTGGTGATCCCGGAGCCGTCGCCGGTGAGCATCCCGCCCTGCCCGCCCGTCAACCCGGCGGCCAAGCCCGCACAGCGGGTGCAGACGGCGGCGGCTCAGCCGGACATGGTCTGCTCGGGCGTGAGCCCGGGGTCCATCGGCGGCGGGTCCGGGAGCTCGGGCAGCGCCGGAGGGATCACCGGGGTCACCACCGGGAGCGGGGCCGTCGCGCCCTGAGCCGCCACAATGGCTGGCCATGGCCGATCTCGATGACGTCCGCATCGAAACCCTCGAGGATCACCAGGATTCCCAGGTTCGAGCCATGCTCGTCGACCTCGCCCTCGCGGAGCAGCGGCACTACGACCATCCCGAGGAGAGCCCGGAGCAGCTGAGCGCGCGCCTCACGACGGCCCCTCGATTCGCCGGCGAGAACCACATCCTGGTTGCTCGTGGTTCGAGCGGGGAGGCGATCGGGCTCTGCTGGGTCGTGCTCTTCGACCCGGGAACCGGTCTCGAGGCGGAGATCGCGGAGCTGTACGTGCGGCCCGGCGAGCGCGGCCAGGGCGTGGCCCGAAACCTCATGGCCGAGGCGATGCAGCTGATCCGCAGCCGCAACGTGACCTTCGCATGCGTCTGGACTCGAGGGGACAATCAGGCCGCGCTCGGCGCCTACATCTCAGCGGGATTTGCGCCGACCGAGCAGACGGTGCTCACCTGGCTCCCGCTCGAATAAGTTGAGCGGCCGGGATAATAGCCGCTCCATGACACTTTCCCGTGCTGAGGTCGACCACGTCGCAACCCTCGCCCGTCTCGGCCTGAGCGACGCGGAGAAGGATCGCCTGCTCGGTGAGCTGGAGGCGATCCTCGACCACATCGCACGGTTGCAGCAGGTCGATACGTCGGCGCTGGCCGAGACGGCGCAGGTCGGCGACCTCGTCAACGTCATGCGCGCCGACGTCCCCGAGGAGCCGATCGGCGCTGCAGCAGCGCTGCGCAACGCTCCCGCGACCGACGGCAGCTACTTCGTGGTTGGGGCGATCCAGGGCACGGAACTTGACGCCTAGCACCATCACCGAGCTCGCGGCGGCGCTTCGCGACGGCAGCACGACGCCACGAGCGCTCCTCGACGCAGCCCTGGCGCACGTCGATCGGACCGAGAAGGACCTGAACGCGTACCTCACGGTCACGCGCGAGCTTGGCGCCACGCAGGCCGATGCGGCCGCGCAGATGCTCGAGGAGCATCCCGACACCGCATCACCACTGTGCGGCATCCCGATGGCGCTCAAGGACGTGCTCTGCGTCGACGGTATCGACACCACCGCGGGCTCGAAGATCCTGGGCGGGTTCAAACCCCCGTACACCGGCACCGCCGTGCAGCGGTTGTTCGACGCCGGCGCGGTGTGCGTCGGCAAGACCAACTGCGACGAGTTTGCAATGGGGTCATCGACCGAGAACTCCGCGTACGGACCAGTCGGCAACCCCTGGGACATCGAGCGAGTGCCGGGCGGGAGCAGCGGAGGAAGTGCTGTGACCGTGGCCGCAGGATCGGTGCCGTACTCGCTCGGCACCGATACGGGCGGCTCGATCCGTCAGCCCGCCGCGCTGACCGGGGTGGTCGGGTTCAAGCCGACCTATGGACGCGTTTCCCGATATGGACTCATCGCGTTCGCATCGTCGCTCGACCAGATCGGCCCGTTCACGCGAACCGTCGAGGACTGCGCGCTGGTCTACGCGGCGATCGCCGGCCACGATCCCCGAGACAGCACCTCGGATCCCCGCGCGGTCGAGGATCCGCTCGCATCCCTGCATGCCGGGGTTGCGGGAATGCGTCTCGGCATCCCGCGCGAATATCTCGGCGAGGGCACTGAGCCCGGCGTCCGCGATGCGGTGCAGGCGGCTTTTCGTGTCCTCGAGGCGCAGGGAGCAACGCTGCAGGAGGTATCGCTGCCCAGCACCGACGTCGCGCTCAGCGTGTACTACATCATCGCGCCCGCGGAGTGCTCGTCCAACCTCGCGCGCTACGACGGTGTGCGCTTCGGAAGGCGCGTCGAGCGGCCGTCACTCACCGAGATGTATCTGCAGACGCGCGGCGAGGGCTTCGGCAACGAGGTCAAGCGTCGCGTGATGCTGGGCACGTACGCGCTCTCGAGCGGCTATTACGACGCGTACTATCGCCAGGCGCAGAAGGTCCGCACGCTCGTGAGCCAGGAATTCGACGCGGTGTTCACGGAGGTGGACGCGATCGTCTGCCCGACCTCGCCGAGCGTGGCCTTCCCGATGGGATCGCGCGACGATCCGCTGTCCATGTACATGTGCGACGTGGTCACGCTGCCGGCAAACCTGGCGGGCATTCCGGGTATCTCGGTGCCGTGCGGGTTTGTCGACGGGCTTCCGGTCGGGCTGCAGGTGATTGCTCCGCGGTTCGAGGATGCGCGCGTGCTGCGGGTGGCGCACGCATACGAGCAGGCGACCGGCTTCCACGCGCAGCTGTCGCCATACGCGAGCGCCGCGTGACCGAGACAGCCACGGTCCCCGTGGCGGCGGATCGGTACGAGGTGGTGATCGGCCTCGAGGTGCACGCGCAGCTGTTGACGCGCAGCAAGATGTTCTGCCCGTGCCCGGCCGACTACACCAGCGCTGCTCCCAACGCGAATACCTGCCCGGTGTGCCTCGGACTTCCCGGTGTCCTGCCGACGATCAACCAGCAGGCCGTGGACTTCACGGTGCGCACCGCGCTGGCACTGCACTGCGACATCCCGCCGTTCACCAAGTTCGACAGGAAGAACTACTTCTATCCGGACCTGCCCAAGGGCTATCAGATCTCGCAGTACGACCTGCCCCTGTCAGTCAACGGGTTTCTCGAGTTTCCCGTCGGCGGTGAGGCGGTTCGATGTGGCATCACCCGAGTCCACCTCGAGGAGGACACGGGCACGATGCACCACGCCGGCGACGTGCTGCAGAGCGCGACCTCGTCGCTGATCGATCTCAATCGCTGCGGCGTCCCGCTCATGGAGATCGTCGGAGAGCCGGACCTGCGCGCGCCCGAGGCGGCGCGCGAGTACCTCGTGCGCCTGCGCCAGATCCTCACCTACATCGGGGTGAACGACGGCAACCTCGAGAAGGGATCGTTCCGCTGCGACGCCAACGTCTCGCTCCGGCCGCGAGGTCAGCACGAGCTCGGCGTGAAGGTCGAGGTCAAGAACATGAACTCCTTCCGCGCCGTGCAACGCGCGCTCGAGTCCGAGATCGAGCGCCAGACCGGCGTGCTCGATGCGGGTGGAACGCTCGTGCAGGAGACGCGCGGCTGGGTCGAGGCGCAGGGGCGCACGATCTCGCAGCGCAGCAAGGAGCAGGCGCACGACTACCGCTACTTCCCGGAGCCCGATCTGCCGCCGCTGCGGCTCGACACGGCGTTCGTCGAGCGGGTGCGCGCGACGCTCCCCGAGCTCCCCGAGGCCAGGGCGCATCGGTTCCAGCAGCAGTACGGGCTGACCGCGTATGACGCCGCGGTGCTCACCGACACGCGCGACGAGGCGGATACCTACGAGGCGCTGGTCGCCGCGGGCGTTCCGGCCAAACTTGCCGCCAACTGGCAGAGCGGCGACGTGGCCGCGCTCGCCAATGAGCACCGGATGCCACTGCGGCACAGCGGGCTCGGTGTGGACGGGCTCGCCGGCCTGCTCCGCCTCGTCGATGCCGGCACCATCAACGGGCCGACCGCCAAGGTGCTGCTCGCCGAGCTGTACGTCGCCGGCGGCGACCCCGAGGCGCTGGTGCGGGATCGCGGTCTGGCGCAGGTGAGCGACACCACCGAGCTGAGCGCGCTCGTCGACGCCGCCATCGCGGCCAACCCCGCCGCGGCGGCGGACTTCCGCGCCGGCAAGCAGCAGGCGCTCGGGCAGCTGATGCGCGCGGTCAAGGACGCGACCGGGGGCAAGGCCGACATGCCGCTGGTGAACCGGCTGCTTCGCGATCGGCTCTCGGAGCAGTAGCCCCGGTGCGCCTTGGACGCATGGTCCATGGTGGACTGTGCCTGGCCCATGACGACCAGGGTGCGACGATGCTCGTCGAGGGTGGCATCCCGGGCGAGGATGTCGAGATCTCGGTCCGCTACAGGAAGGGATCGACGTCGTTCGCGGAGGTCGTGCGCGTCCTCGATGCGTCGCCGCACCGGGTCACGCCACCATGTCCGTACGTGCCGAAGTGCGGCGGCTGCCAGCTGCAGCACGTCGCGTACTCGCACCAGGTCGAGCTGAAGCGCGACATCGTGCTCGATGCCCTGCACCGCCAGCACATCGAGCATCCCGCGCCGCGCCTGTATGCCGTCGGCGACCCCTGGCGGTATCGCATTCGCGGTGAGTTCCACGTCATCGCCGGCACCGATTCCACGCCGCCGGCCCTGGGGTTCAACCGAGCGCGCAGCTGGCGGCCGATCGCCGTCGACGACTGCCTCATCCATCATCCGCGCATCACCACCGCACTGCCCGCGCTGCGCAAGCTCCTCGATTCCAGCGCCACCAACGCACTCGGCACGCTCCATCTGACCGTCGGTGAAGAGGGACAGGAGCTGCTCATCCACGCGAAGCCGGCCAAAGGGTTGGCAAACGGCTCGCTCGATGGCGGTCTCGATCTTCCCGACGGCGGACGCGTCAGCACCACGTCGACGACACTGCGCTGGCGGGGGATGACCTTTCGGGTAACGCCGGACGCGTTCATCCAGGTGAACTGGGCGCAGATGGATGTGCTCTACCAGTGCGTCATCGACGCGCTCGGCGGTCATGCGGGCCTGCGCGTGGTGGATGCCTATGCGGGGATCGGCGTGCTGGCCAGCTATCTCGCCATCGACGCGCGCGAGGTGGTGTGCATCGAGAGCAACCGCGGCGCCGCGCAGCTCGGCGTGCTCAACGCGCGCGTCAACGACGTCGCCGATCGCATGCACTTCGTGCTGTCGCCGGTCGAGGACGCGCTCCCGCGTGTCGGCGCCGCGGAGATGGCCGATGTGGTGATCCTCGATCCGCCACGAGCAGGCTGCTCGGGCCGCGTCACCGGCTGGCTCGCGCTCGCGGGCCCCGAGCGCGTTGTCTACGTGTCATGCGATCCGGCGACGCTTGCCCGTGACCTGCACACGCTGGTCGCGTCAGGCCCGTATCGCGTGGACTCGCTCGACATCGTCGACATGTTTCCGCAGACCTATCACGTCGAGAGCGTCGTCAGGCTCACGCGGGTCGCAGCGCCCGCCGGGAACGAGGCGCAGGAGCTCTCCGGCACCCGCTGAGGGGTACCCTCACTACCCGCGGCGGCGGGTCCCCGCGGAGTGGTAGCGTACGTCTGTTCGTTGTCATCGTGACCACCCAGGAGGCAGTGTGGAGGAGCCATCCGTGACCGGTGACGGGATCGAGTCCGGAGGCTTTGCTCACCTGCACACGCACAGCGAGTTCTCGCTGCTCGACGGTGCGTCGCGCGTCAAGGAGCTCATCGACAGCGCCAAGGCGATGGGCCAGACGGCGATCGCCATCACCGACCACGGTGTGCTCTACGGAGCGATCGATTTCTACGCCGCCGCGCGCGCGGCAAAGATCAACCCGGTGCTCGGCTGCGAGATGTACATGGCACCGCGCTCGCGCCACGATCGTGAGGGCCGGACCGATCGCGACCCCAACCACCTCATCCTGCTCGCGCGCAACGATGCCGGCTATCGCAACCTCATCAAGCTGGTCAGCACCGCGCATCTCGAGGGCTACTACTACAAGCCGCGCATCGATCGTGAGCTGCTCGCGGAGCACGCCGAGGGTCTGATCTGCCTCTCCGCGTGTCTCGGCGGTGAGCTTCCCCAGGCGATCCTTCGTGGTGACATGGCCGCCGCCGAGACGGTGGCTCGCGACCACGCGGAGATCTTTGGGGCCGACAACTACTTCCTCGAGCTCCAGGACCACGGCATCCCTGAGGAGGACACCGTGCGCGCCGGCCTGGTCGAGATCGCCCGTCGTACCGGCCTGCCGCTCGTCGCCACCAACGACTCGCATTACATCAAGCCCGAGGACGCCGAGGCGCACGACATCCTGCTCTGCCTGCAGACCGGTGCGCGTCGCGAGGAGGAGAAGCGGTTCCGCTTCTCGGGCCCCGCGTATTACCTCGCGAGCACGCAGCAGATGCGCGAGCGGTTCGCGGCCTACGGGGAGGCCGTCGCCAACACGATGGCGATCGCCAATCGATGCCACGTCGAGATCCCGTTGGGGCAGAACCTCCTGCCGACGTACTCGCCGATTCCCGAGGGGCTCGATGCCGATACGTATCTTCACGAGCTGTGCGAGGCGGGGGTGCGCGAGCGATACGCGGATGCGGTGAACGACGAGGTCCGCCAACGCCTGGACATGGAGCTCGACGTCATCCGGGAGACGGGATTCTCCGCGTACTTCCTGATCGTCTGGGATCTGATCAGGGCGGCGCGGTGCGACGGGGTCCGCGTCGGCCCGGGACGCGGCAGCGCAGCCGGTTCGGTGGTGAGCTACGTGCTCCGCATCACCGATATCGAGCCGCTCCGATACGGGCTCATCTTCGAGCGCTTCCTCAACCGCGAGCGGGTGCAGATGCCCGATATCGACATCGATTTCGACGACCGTGGGCGCGACCGCGTCCTGACCTACGTACAGGAGAAGTACGGACGCGACCGTGTCGCGCAGATCATCACGTTCGGAACCATGGCCGCCCGAGCAGCGATCCGCGACGTTGGACGTGTGCTCAACGTCCCCCTCCCGGATGTCGACCGGCTCGCGAAGCTTGTCCCGCAGGTGGTGAACATAACGCTCAGGCAAGCGCTCGAGGAGAGCCGCGAGCTGAAGGATCTCTACGACCACGAGGGGTGGGCAAAGCACATCATCGACAACGCGAAGCGGCTGGAGGGGATCTGCCGCAACGCGTCGACACACGCAGCAGCCGTCGTCATCGGCTCGGAGCCGCTCGCCAACATCGTGCCGTTGCAGCGCTCGACCGCGGGCGACGGTACGGCGGTGACGCAGTACGACATGAACGGCGTGTCGCAGATCGGACTGCTGAAGATCGATCTGCTCGGGTTGTCCAACCTGACGGTCATCGACGACGCCGCCCAGATGGTTCGGACGTACCGTGGCGTGGATCTCGACATCGACGAGATTCCACTCGACGACGCCAAGACCTACGAGCTCCTCGGCAAGGCCGATACGCATGGCATCTTCCAGCTCGAAGCGACGTTCGCCAAGCGAATCCTCATGGACATGCAACCGAAGTGCCTCGAGGACATGGGCGTTGCGGTGGCGCTCAACCGTCCGGGTCCAATCGAGGGCGGCGCCACCGGAACGTGGATGCGACGCAAGCGCGGCGAGGAACCGGTGACCTACATGCTCCCGGAGCTCGAACCGATTCTCAAGGAGACATACGGAGCGATCCTCTACCAGGATCAGGTCATGAAGATCGCGTCAGCCGTCGCCGGCTTCACGCTCGGCGAAGCCGATGTTCTGCGCGCCGCGATGGGCAAGAAGGACAAGGTCAAGATGGCCAAGCAGCGCGAGCAGTTCCTGAGCGGTGCTGCCGCACGAGGCGTCGCGGCTGAAACCGCGCTCGAGCTCTTCGAGCTCATCGCCAAGTTCGCCGGGTACGGATTCAACGGGGCGCATTCGATGGCCTACGGGCTCATCGCCTACCAGACCGCATACCTCAAGGCGAACTACCCGCGCGAGTACATGACCGCGCTGCTCAACAGCCGCGCGGACAACTTTGACAGGCTCAAGCAATCGATTCTCGATGCGCATGCGCGCGGGCTCGTGGTCCGGCCCCCGGATGTCAACCGCAGCTCATCGGCCTTCAGCCTCGGCGATGAGGCACAGGGCGAGATTCTCTACGGGCTGCGGCACATCAAGAACGTTGGTGAGCGCGTCGCTGCGGAGATCGTTGCCGAGCGCGACGCAGCAGGGCCATTCGTATCGCTCTTCGATCTGTGCCTGCGCGTGGCGAGCCGCGACCTCAACCGTCGTGTCGTCGAGGCGCTGATCCGGAGCGGTGCGTGCGACTCACTCGGCGAACGCGGTGCGATGCTGGCAGTGCTCGACCGGGTCATCGATCGCGCGGCGTCGATCCGCCGCGAGCGTGAGTCGGGTCAGACCTCCCTGTTCGGCGACACCGTGGTGTTGATCGAGCCGGTGTCGCAGGCTGCGGACGACCTCGAAGGCCGCGACGTCAGCGGTCCGTTCGCCATCGCGGCCGACGAGCGGTTGAGCTGGGAGCGCGAGTTTCTCGGCATGTATCTGAGCGATCACCCGCTGCGGCGGATTGCGGGCGAGCTGCAGCAGCGCGTGGACACGACCATCAATGAGCTGGGCGCGCATCTCGACGGGCTCATCGTCCAGGTGGGTGGCGCGATCCGTGACATGCGCACGTTCGTGCCGCGCCGGAGCACGACCGGGCAGCGGATGGCCGCACTGCAGATCGAGGACCTCACGGGCAGCGTCGAGGTCGTGGTGTTTGCCCGCGTGTTCGAGGAATGCGTGTCGGTGCTACGGCCGGACGCGGTGATCGTCGTGCGCGGGAAGGTCGAGGCCGGACGCACCGCCGCAGGCGGAACGTCAACCCCCGGCACTGAGGAGGAAGAGCGCCTCGACCTGGAGCCGCCGCAGATCCTCGCCGAAGCGGTCTACGCATACGACGATCCGCGCCTGGCCACCTGGCGACGAGACAGCACCGTGCACATCAGCGTCAACGCGTCGC
>CAVPTG010000005.1:0-4514 GCA_963708605.1 Candidatus Dormiibacterota bacterium
CTGCATCACCAACCTCACTGGTCGGGTGGGATGGTGAGCACCGTCTCGTACCCCTGCTCCCCGCGCTCAAGAAGGTCTACAGCGCACCACATCGCGGTCAGGCGATGGCCTACAAGCACCGCGAACTCGATCGGGCTGGCGCACATAAGAGCGATCCTCTTCGGCCGCTCGGCCGCGACCCTTTGCCTGATCTCTTCCGCAGCGGCACGCGCCAGCTTTGCCAGCTTGTCGGGTTCCAGTTCGTGGTCAGCGGCTGCGAGACTGATCTGGAGACGACCACGCGGCGGAGTGGCGGTGCTCCGCATCCACTCCGTCGCCATCTCGGACACCGGCTGCCCCAGAAGGTCGATCTCGACCGACAGCCAATCCGATGGTGAAGTGCCGGGGATCCATGCGGCGCGCAGGTCGGATGCGTCTCCGTCGCCCGCATCGCCGTCAACATCGCCATGCCGCCCAGCGACGATCAGCCGCCAACCTGCTGCTTGGTGGAACACCTTGCCAAACATAATCCCGGCGGATAGGTGCGCGGCGGCTCGCAAGCGAATCGAGCGCACTCTGCCAGCCGCAGCCAGCGTTGCCTCAACATCGCGCAGCCCGGACAACAGTGACTCCCAATCCTCAGACCGGCCCACACGACGCGTCTCGCCGCCCAGCAAAGAGGTCGCATCGATCGTCACCGCGGCCGGTGGTTGCCCCGTCCCCCGGGTCACGAACGAGATCTCCAGCTCCTCGTCGTTGATATCAACCGAGCGATGGGCGATCACCGTCCTGAGGATCTCGCTCGCAATCTTGGCGGCATCTCCTCGGCTCAGGTCGCCCCCCGACTGATCGACGACGGGCGCCCACCAACCGCTGATGTCGACGCCCGTCGCCCTCCTGACGCGCTCCGGCGCGTCGCGGTGGGGATCTCCCAGATCCCGAATGATCGCGTATACGACAGGACCGGCCGTCTTTCGATCGGCTCCCACGCGTATCGCCTCCGCGATCTCGCGCTCGCGACGCCGCGCCACTGGGATGAACTCGTCGTCCAGCGCTGGCCTCGGCGACCCTGGCGGCGCCGTCTCGTACAGGTAGCTCGGCGTGACGTACGCCAGGAACGCGTCACAGCGCTCGACGCCATCCGCCATCTGGTTCGCGACATGCTCGCCTCCGCGGAACGACGTCCTGTCGTGTACAACGACGAAACCGCGCAAGCGCAGCTCGTCGCGAAGCCGCACCGACGACGCCGAGTCGGCGGACTGATAGCTCACCATCGCGACGAGCGGATCGCTCACGATTTGACGAAGAGGGGCCCGAAGAGCTCCTGCCACGCGTCCAGGGCCGCGCCTGTTCGGCCACCGGCTTCGTTGCGCATCGCTGCGGTGCACTTGGACTCCGCGACGCGCAGCGCAGAGCGCGCATTGGTGAGCAAAGCCGAGTCCGTCAACAGGCGCTCGTTGACCAGCGGTCCGAGACCCGCCGGATCCGGCCACGCATCGCCGATCGTCTCTGCGGCGGACGAGAAGAACTGCCTGACGTCGAAGGGATACGACTCAAACGGGCCGTCCAGGAGCGCCACCGCCATGACCTCGATCAGGAACGACGGCTTGATCGGCCTCCCGTTGTGGTCATTCCATTTCTTCACCATCTTCACCACAGGCTTCCACCGGCCATCGAAGGCTTCGTTGGCCTGCGTGGCGAGCTTCTCGTGAACCTTCGGATCGGTGCGCACCCATTCGCCCGTGATCGCGTACGGGATGCAATAGCCTCCGCCGTCGTGATCGAATGCGGGTACGACATCGAAGCTCATCACGCCGTCGGACACGTCATCAACGACCTTCAGGCCAACGTCGATGCGCACCGAATGGCGGCCAAGGCTGAACCGGTGCGATCCGTAGATGGGTTCCAAAACACCACCGACGAGCGCCAGCAGCTCATCGGACCTCCCTTGTAGGTAATGTCGCTCGCTGCTTTTCATCACGACGAAGATGTCGACATCCTTGAGCGGCTTGGTCTTGGTGTGCCGCTTGTACGAGCCGGTGAGAAAGTCGCGATCAACCTCGAGCGCACCCTTGAGCTCGTTGCAGATCACCTCGCGCCGACGGATTGCATCGGCCTCCTCTCGGTCCGAGATCTCCAGCCTCGACTTGAACTTCCGGAAAGCCTCCGCGACATCCATCACGATGCCGCCTTCCAGTACGCAAGCCCCACACCGAGTGAACCGCCACCCATGGTCGCCCCTGTGGAATGCCGACGCATGCCAGCTGTCGATCTCAGCGTGGTGTCGCCCCAACCCGGTACGTCAGGCGAACCTGGCGCGACGGAGCACACCACTCGGTAGCTGCACTGGGCCGGCACCGATCCGCTCTTCCGGATGACGCTGTTGACATACGCCGTATCCATCCAGAGCTCACCATCGCCATCACCGTAGTAGTCGTACTCGATATCGAAGTCGAAGCGTCCCACCGGTGGAGCGCTCGGCGTCGCCGGATCCCACACCTCCAGGGTCACGACCCTGAGGTGACCGCTGCGCAGCCAGGTCGCCACGGCGGTCTCAGTGGTGGTCCACGAACTGGTGATCGCGGTCGTGTCGAGGCCACAGCCGGCAACGAGGCGCTTGAGCCCGAGACCGATGTTTCCCACGATGTGGGTCACGGCGTAGACGGAAGTATTGACGCGAACAGCGGTGCTCATAGCCGGGAGAGCTCCTCGAGGTCGATCGATGCGACCCCGTGCTTTGACGCAACGCTTGGTTCAGTCTCGTCGACCTCGTCGAGGTCGCGCACTGCGAACTCGACCTCCGATCTGGATCAGGCTTCGAGCGACGTTGACATCCGGCTGGCGCGCGGGGAGCGACATCGACCAGCCGTCGCCCTCCAGCGTGCTGTACACCGGGGGGCCGTCGTCATCGGCATCGATCGCGTCG
The DNA here is from genome assembly GCA_963708605.1 of Candidatus Dormiibacterota bacterium. GTDB lineage: Bacteria > Chloroflexota > Dormibacteria > Aeolococcales > Aeolococcaceae > Palsa-851. The sequence goes on from CAVPTG010000005.1 coordinate 2,906, forward strand.
TTGCCGTGCAGGGTGTACACGCGAATCTGAGGCCCTGCTCCAGAGATGATGATCGGAGCGGCGGCCGTGTACTGCTCGCTGATGAGCATCGCCGCGACGTTCGCGATGGCATCGAGCTCCGATCTCGCCGGCGTGCCGACGGCGGCGACCATGTCGCAGATCGCCACCCAAGTCTCCGACGCCAGGCGCACGGGGACGCTGCGCACGCGGCGCGCGACCGCTGTCATGACTTCGCCTCCGCGATCCCGAGAAGGAGGTCTTCCACGGTCAACTTGCCCGGATCCAGGTCGCCGCTGCTCCGAACGCTGCATGCGGCGGCGACAGCCTTGCGAATCTGGCGACCGTCGAGTCCGAGGGCTGCATCGACCGCCTCGGCGAACCGAGTCGCGGTCGCGACCCTCTCGGCTCCAGGAAACGCGTGCGCCAGCGCGGTGAGCGTGTCGCGCAAGATCGCGTCGACGGCGGCCTTGTCGGGAAGCGGCATCAGGTACGACACGTCCACTCGTGAAATTAATGCCGGATCCACGGCGTCGGCAAAGTTGCTCGTCACAACGACCATGACCTCAGGATGATTCCGACCGAGGTAGTCCAAACCCACCAGCACGGCGTCGGATGCCCGGTGCACATCGAACGGATTCGCCTCAAGGCTGAGCTTGGAGCGGTCGGCGGCGAGCGTCTCGACCTCATCCAGCACCAGGACGACGGGGCCCTCCGCTCCCCACTGGGGCACCTGATCACGGAATAAGGCATCCACGGATTTCTGGGAGCGTCCGAGCATCGCTCCCGTCAGCCCGTGCGCATCGACCTCAACGAGCAGAAAGTCCCCCAAGCCTCGCACTACTCGTGAGACCGCATCCCCGAGCCCCCGCGCCAGCGTGGTCTTGCCGGTGCCCGGAGGACCGAAAAGGCCGATCACGCCGTGCAGTGGCAACGCCGAGTGCTTGACCTTCTGCCTGAGCACGAACGACATCGCAGCCTGGCGCGCGAGTTGGTCCTTCACTCCGGACGGGAGGACGATGCAGTCCCAATCCGCCTTCATCCGCGGGTCGGGGATCGCTGTGGCGAGGGCTACTCCTGGTGTATCGGGACCAGGGACGTGCCGCTTCGATGTACTCGAGATCAGATGCGGTTTGCCAATGGACCGAGCCAAGATCACCTCCGCTGCCGAAGTGATTGGCGATCGATCCTGCGGACCCGTCCGCGGAGGCGAGCAACCACATCCCAGTGGGCCTGGGGTCCCCAGGCGGGAGGTCGACCAGACCCACTATCTTGTGGAGAGCGGCTGTTCGGCCCACCATATCATGACATCTGATGGTGCCATGCGTCAAACGGTCACTCGACCTCGCCCGAGGCATCCGTCACCGCTCGAATGTGACGTTCGCCGCACCGCCTCATATCCGTAGGCGGCATTGAGGCGGTCGAAGCCACGGTCGATCACTCGCCAATCCGCTATGACCGAGGAGTTGCGCGAACCTGAAGCGGGTTCATCCCGCGCCGAACGGCCTCAGTCGCAGACGATGCTTCACAGGTGGATGCCAGGGGTGGGCGATGCCACTGATGACGGCAGGTCGCTCGACAACCGGAGCCCTCCGCGAGACCGGCGCTCGTC
>CAVPTG010000006.1:0-119876 GCA_963708605.1 Candidatus Dormiibacterota bacterium
TGCCGAGGAAGGGAATCGAACCCTTACGCCCTTACGAGCACAGCGCCCTGAACGCTGCGTGTCTACCAGTTCCACCACCTCGGCGAGATGCCCGGAGATGGTATCAGCGGCCGCGCGCCCTGCCCACCGAACGCCCTACGGCGGCTGCCAGGCGGCGATGTCGTCGTACCGGGCGGACTCAGGTCCGATCGAAGGCATCGGAGCGACCGGCGTGGGCGCCCTGAACACGAGGGACACCCGCGGCGTGTAGAGGAAGACCGCGGGGGCATCGTTGGCGACCAGCGCAGCGACCTGGCCGGCAGCCTCGATCCTGGTGGCGCGGGCGGGGACTCCGCGAGCATGTCGAGGGCGGCATCCAGGAACGCATCGGGCGCGCCGCCCGACATGTTGTACCCATGAGGCGGGACCGCATTCGACCGCCAGAAGGCGCTGACGTCCGGGTCGGGCACCGGGTTCCACACGTCGATGGCGAGCTGGAAGTGGCCGCTCTCCAGCGTGCCGGTGAGGAACGTTTGTGGTGGCACCTGACTGACGGCGATGTGCACACCGATCCCTGCGAGTTGCACGGCGACCTCGTGCGCCACCAGCGGGAGCGGGCTGATGTCCGGGCACGGCCAGCGTGAACGAGAGTTGCGCCGCGCCGCTCTGACGGACGCCGTAGGCGCCGGCGAACCCAGCCGTTGGTCTGCGAGCAACGATGCCGCCGCCGAGGGCGAGATCGCATCGCTGGCCGGCGGGCCAACCCAGGGAATCCCAGCTGAGAACGGGCCGGTCTGGGCCACGCCACCCCGGCTGTTGAGAGCCCCGGCTACGAGGGTGGGTCGATCGATTGCGATGGCGATGGCATGGCGGACGACTGAGCTCGCAAGCGGCGGCAGCCGCTCGTTGAACATGAGATCGACGAACTCGGGGGTGGTCATCGTCTCCGCCTGCGCGCCCTTCACGCGCGTGAGGGTCGACAGCTCGTCAGGTGTCGTCGCCAGGAGCGCGCCGATGCTGCCCCGCGAGAAGGCATAGGCCGCATCGGCAAACTTGACGAAGAGACGGAGCCCGTAGGTTTTGATGGCCGGGTGGACTGCGGCATGCGGATTGGCCTGGAGCACGACCGCCAGGGGTCCGGCTGACTGCACGTCGTACGGGCCGGAGGTCGGCAGCGGAACCGTCGGGTGCGCAGCCGCGGTGAACAGCGCCGGCGCGTTCATCTCGCCAAGCGGAAGAATCGGCAGCTGGGTCAGGGTCGCCGCAAACGATGCGCGCGCCGCCGTCAGCGTGAACGCGATCGTGGATTGTGCGGCGGTCACCTTGACGCCTCGCAGGGCAGTCGCGAGGTTGGCGTCACTCGCCTGCGGTGAGAGCGCAAACCGGTCGCTGGCCACGACATCATTCGGCGTGATCGGCCTGCCGTCGGACCACTCGAGGTTGGGACGCAGCGCAACCCTGTACACGAGGCCGCTGCCGCTGACCGACCAGGACGCGGCGAGGTCGTCGGTCGGGTATCCGGTGCCGTCGAGCTTCAGCAACGAACGGTAGAGCAGATGGCCGACGTCCACAACGGCCGGGTCGGAGGCGTCAATCAGCGGGTTCAGCGACATCGGCCGCTCGAGCGACGACCAGCCCCTCGGTGAACTGCGGTCCGCCGATCAAGCCCGAAATGCACCGAGAGCGCAAACCCGAGCGCCCCCGCCGCGACCAGGACGAGTGCCGTCCCGGCGAGGACCTCAACCGGCCGGTGCCGGGGGAGCCAGCCTACTTGGTGACGTAGGTGGCGAGGATCGAGACGACGACGAACAGCGCGATCATCGCTGCCGAGAACCGCAGCAGGCTGGCCTCCAGGCCCCGCCGGCGCCGGTACCCGCCGCCCGAGTCTCCTCCACCACCGATCGTTCCGCCGAGGCCGGTTGACTTCGGGGTCTGCAGGAGGATGCCAAGGACCGCGAGGACGCCGATCACGACCTGGGCCACGGCGAGGGCGGTCTTCACGCAACAACGCCTCCTTGACAACGCATCTGGCCGAGTATAGGTGCATCGGCGCGATCGGTTCCCTGTCGGAGCCGCGCCCTGCGGCCGCAGAGCCTACGCATGGTCTGTGGTAGTGTGTCCGCGAAATGTACCGCCTGCATATGTCGCTCGGCTCGCTGTGGCGTTGCGGTGTCGCGGCATTGGCCGCCGCCGCGGTGGTGGTCGGATGTGCCCAGGTCCAGGCATCGGCCGTGCACCCGCCCGCGGCGGCACCGCTGCTGGGGCCGGCGCCCATGGTCGTGGTCGGACCAGACCAGGTGACCCTGCTGCGGAGCGGGCACGCAACATTTGCGCGACTGCGATCGCTCATCGACGCCGCACGCCTGAGCATCCACGTTGAGATCTACGAGTTCGGTCAGCCGGGCCTCGCCACCGCCTTGATCGCCGCCCGCGACCGAGGTGTCGCCGTGACGGTCATCGACGACCCTTCAGAGCTCGCCAGCGTCGCCACGGCGGCCCTGCTCCGGACCGCAGGCGTCGACGTTGTCGACTACCCGGTGCGCAAGCTGATGATCGACCACGTCAAGCTCCTCGTGGTCGATGCCCAGGTTGCGGTCGTTGGTGGCATCAACTGGGGCGTCAAGTCGCCGGCGAACCACGACTACGACGCCGAGGTTCGCGGTCCGGTGGTCGGCAATCTCGACCGCGTCTTCGAACGAGACCTGGTCACGTGCGGCCGAGCCACGGTCGGTGCCCGACCGCATCAGCGATCCGGCGATCGACGTCGCCGCGACGCTCCCCGGGACGGAGATCCGCCCACTCGCCCTCGGGCTGATCGACGCGGCGCAGCACACGCTCGACCTCGAGCTGTTCGTTCTCACTGACACCGGCGTCGTCCACGCACTCGAGGCCGCGGCGCTTCGAGGCGTGGCCGTTCGCGTGCTGCTCGACCCTTCGCAACCGTCGAGCGATCCCTCCTATGCGGCGCTGCTCGCGGACCGCATCCAGGTTCGCTGGTATCGGAGCCGGGGCGAGTTGCTCCATGCCAAGGCGATCGTGGCGGACGCGACGTCGGTGCTCTTTGGAAGCGCCAACTGGTCGGGCGGTGGGTTCGCGCGCAACCACGAGCTCGACATCGAGCTCATCAGCGGCACCTCTCGTCGCCGCGCAGATGCTCGCGCAGATGCAACTCAACTGGACGGCGAGTGCCTAGCCCGACTTGACAAGCGACTGGTCTCGATATATCGTTGGTACATCGTATCAACCGCTATGGAGCGAATCGACATGACGAGACACCATTCCGATCACACCCGGCACGGCGAGTGGGCGGCATCGCGCCACGACGCGGCCGCCCGCTTCCACCACCACGTCCGCGAGCATATCGAGCATGGCGCGCGCGGTCGACATCGGCGCGGATGGCCGCCGTTTGACGCCCCGGACTTTGCCGCCGGCTTCGGCGGTCCAGGGGGGTTCGGGCCGTCCTTCGGTCCGCCGTTCGGCCCCGGCAGGCGCGCTGCCCGGGGCGACGTCCGTGCGGCGATTCTGGTGCTCCTTGCCGAGAAGCCATCGCACGGCTACCAGATCATCCAGGAACTCGAGCGCCGCAGCAACGGAGCCTGGCGGGCGAGCCCCGGGTCGGTGTACCCGACCCTTCAGCAACTCGAGGACGAGGGGCTGGTTCACGCGGTCGAGGCGGACGGCGGTCGCCGGGTTTTCGAGCTGACCGACACCGGGCGCGAGGAGGCGGCCAAGCTCGCCGCCGGTCCCGCACCGTGGGCTGAGGCGGCCGGCTCGGTCGGCGGCGACCATCGCGATCTCCGCGACCAGGCCTTTCAACTGCTCGCAGCCGTCTGGCAGGTGAGCCGCACCGGTGATGCGGCGCATATCGCGGAGGCGAGGACGATCCTTCACGAGGCACGCCGCAAGCTGTACCTGCTCCTCGCCGGAAGCGAGTCGCCCTCCGAGAAGACGGAGGACTGACGACAGGCACCTGTCGCCTGACGCACGCACGATGCGCCCATGACCGACAACACCGTGATCATCGACGCCGCGACGCGATTCCTCCGCTCCAACCCTGAGTTGCTCGAGGTCGCCGGTCGTGGCGCCGGTGAGTCCGGCCGGGTGATCGAGGATCTCCTGTTCGACGCCGTCGACAGGATCCGGCGCTCAGCCCTCGAAGCGATAGCGGAGAAACAGGTGATCGTCCGACCTTCGCACGGACTCGATCGCCGCTCTCGGAAGGGCAGCAGGATCAGCGGCCCACCCGTCGACGACGCCCGCCCGAGGCTGGTCGTCGTCACGGCCGGCGATCCGCGGCGAGATGGTGAGAAACAGCTCGTTCACCACGTGATCCGCGAGCAGGCGGCCGAACAATGACGGCCCCCCCTCGCAGAGGAGCACGCCCAGGTCCGAGCGCTCGCGTCACCGCCGCCACGATCGCGGTTCCGCTGAGCGCGCTTCCCTCTCCGGCTTCGATGGCGCTCGCAAGCGGATGCGCGCGGCGAACCCTCGCTGCGCCCTCGCGCGGAGGTGACGACCATGACGCTGGTCGCCGGCTGATCGAGCGCGACGTGTGCCGAAAGGTCGCCGCTCAACGACACCACCACTAGAGGCGGCGGTTCGGCGGCCCCGGTTCGCTCCGCCCGGTACGCCTTGATGGCAGCGGTATCGGGACCAGCCACGGACGCGGGGGTCCACTGATGACCGGGCGTCGCCCGCAGATTGCCTGCACCGATCATCACCGCGTCGGCACTCGCGCGAAGCAGTCCCATGAGGTATCGGTCGGCACGCGAGCTGCCGCTCAGCGTGGTCGAGTCGGTCCCATCGGTCAGTCCGAGAGAAGCGACGCCGTCGATGGAGGCCACGAAGTTCGCGACGACATAGGGGCGTGGCGAGTCCGGAAACCGCAGCGGCCGCCCGTATGGAGCCTCGGCCGCGAGCATCTCACCGGTCGCGGGGTCGCTCAGAACCTCGAAAGCCGGCGGCACGCGACGCTCAGGCGGGGAGGACCGGGGTCCCCGCCAGCACCTCGTCGAGCATGCGAAGAAAGCGTTGCACCTTCACGGGTTTGGTCAAGTATGCGTGAGCCCCCGCGGCGATCAGCTGCTTGCGTCGACGCTCGGTCGCGTCGGCACTGCACATCACCACCGGAATGCCGGCTGTTCGCGGGTCAGAGCGAAGTTGAGCGAGCACCTCGTCGCCCTGGATGTCGGGAAGGTGCAGATCGAGCACGATCAGGTCGGGACGATGCTCGCGGGCGAGCTCCAGCGTGAGGCCGCCCTGCATGGCGGTGAGCAGGTGGATCTGCGGACGCATCGAGAAGACCTCCTCCATGAGGCCGATGGTCGCAAGGTTGTCCTCGACGTAGAGGACCGTGCGCTCGGAGGCAAGCACCGGGGTCACGGCCGGTGGCCTGCGCCGCCCGCGCGGCTTGGGCGCAGCCACCGGCGAGCGCGCGAGCCTGATCCAGAAGGTGCTCCCAACGCCCCGTTCGCTCTCGACGCCGATGGTGCCGTGCATGGCCTGAACGAGCTTGCGGGTCAGCGCCAGACCGAGCCCGGTTCCGGGGACGGTGGTGCGCTCCGCTCCCAGGCGCTCGAAGGGCTGGAACAGGCGCGCCTTCTCCTCATTGCCGAAGCCTGGACCGGTGTCGCGAACGGCGAGGCGGACGAAGTCACCGTTTGGCCGCGCCACCATTTCCCTGCTGGACGGCTCACCGGTGACCCGCTCTCGGACCGCCTCCACAAAGATGTGGGCGTCATTGCCCGAGTACTTGACGGCGTTGGACAGCAGGTTGAGCAGTGCCTGGATGAGTCGCTGGCGGTCGGCGAGCACGTAGTCGCCGGCGCACTCTCCGAGAGATCGCGTGATCTTGATATGCCGGCTCAGTGCCGAGGGAGCCACCAGACGGACGCACTCCTCCACCGTCGCCTCGAGCGGGATGGGTTCGAGCGAGAACGACTCGCGGCCTGACTCGATGCGCGCGATGTCGAGGACGTCGTTGACCAGGCTGAGCAGGTGCCCGCTCGCCTCCTGGACGGCGGCGATCGCCTCGGTCTGGTCGTCGCGTGGCTCGCGCATCTCGAGCAGGTCGCTATAGCCGAGGATAGCCGTGAGCGGCGTTCGCAGCTCGTGGCTCATGCGCGAGAGGTACTCACTCTTGGCCTGCGACGCCTGCTCGGCGACATCGCGGGCATCGCGCAACTCCGCTGCCGCCACCTTGTCGGCGGTCACGTCGCGGCCGATCTCGATCACCGCGTCCGGCGAGCCGGCAGTGTCCTTCTGGAGAGCCCAGCGGACGGCCACGTGGATTCGCGTGCCCGACCTGGTCGTCTGGATGATCTCGCCCTCCCAGCGCCCGACCGCCCGGAGGACGGTGAGGATCGCCTCGCGGCTCTCCGGCAGTTCCGACCGGAGCAACTCGCCCGGGTCACGACCGATCGCCTCGTTGGGGGCCCAGCCGTACAGCTCCTCGGCGCCCTTGTTCCAGAAGGTGATCAGCTGGGTACGGACGTTCCAGGTGGTGACCGCGTCGTAGGCGAGGTCGAGCAGCTCGGCGCTACGTCGCATTCGCTCGACGAGCATCACGCGATCGAGCGCCGGGGCAAGCGCCGTCCCATACTGGGTGAGCCGGAGCGCCTCGTCGTTGCCGAAGTCCGGGGTGAGCGGTCCCGAGATGGCGGCCATGACGCCGCGGCTCAGTTGCGCGTCCAGCACCACCCGGATGACGCTTTGCGATGTGGCCGGATGCCTGGTCACCGCGCGCGTTGCTCCATTGCCGGTCATCTCCGAGACGAGCTTCCAGGCGGCGGCGCGATCGAGGCCGTGTACGGCCAGCACCTCGCCGTCGTCGGTGGCGATCACGGCGCCGTCGGCACCGACGAGCCGCGCCGCCCACTCCACCGCGCGCTCGGCCAGCTTCTGCCGGTCGGGCGAGTACAGGACCAGGTCGGTGAATGCCTCGCGGAAGTGCTCCTCTTCGCGCTGCCGCCACAGCCCGCGAAGCCAGCGCGGCGGCTCTGAAGCCGATGTAGAAAAAGGGCAGGATCGCGAACGCCGGAATGGCGACCGTGATCTCGGTGTGCGAGCGTCCGAGGATCAGATCAGATCCGATCGAGAGCAGCAGCGCGGCGATCACGCCCACGTAGGCGATCGTGATTGAGCGAAGCCTGGCGCGCTGAACACTCGGCATGGCCGTCGAGGTCCCCCACAGCTTGACTGCCGGCTCGACCACGCACCCCAGCCAGACGACCGCGAGCATTACCACCGCGAGCTTCTGTGGGGTTGTGTGGGCTCCGGCGAGCGAGATGCCCGAGACGTCGACGAGGACCGCCGTCGCGAGGACCAGCACCGTGACCGCAGCCGTCATGGCGCCGGGCAGCCGGGTCATGGCCGCGCGGAAACCGAAGAACGCCCAACCGGCAGCGATGAACAGTGTCAGCGAGACGTCGCTCGTCCAGCCCTTCTGATCGCCGGTCAGCATGGTGGCGGCGACGGCAACCCCGCAGGCGCAGAGGAGCACGATCGACAGCGCGAGGAATGCGCGCGTTCGATCGCGCTGGCGCAACCACCCGTCCACGGTGAGTACGGCCAGCACGGTGCAGGCACCCCCCAAAGCCCACGACAGCACAATGGTCGCAGTGCTCAAGGCACCGCCAGTATCAGCCCGAATCCACGAATCGCTCCGACTTCACCGTTTTGTGAAGTCGAGACCTACCTGGGGGTCGCCAGCGCCTCGATGACCGCATCGGCGACCTGGGAGGTGCCCACCGCGGTGGGATCGTCTCGGTCGGGCTTCATGTCATAGGTGACGCTCCGGCCCTCGGCGATCACGTGGGCGATGGCCTGCTCGAGGCGATCGCCCGCGTCACCCTCGCCGATGTGCCGCAGCATGAGCACGCCGCTCAGCATCATCGCCATCGGATTCGCCTTGTTCTGGCCGGCGTACTTCGGCGCGCTTCCGTGCGTCGCCTCGAACACCGCAACCTCGTCGCCGATGTTGGCGCCGGGAGCTAGACCGAGGCCGCCGGTCAGTCCCGCACACAGATCGCTCAGGATGTCGCCGAAGAGATTCGGCATCACCATCACGTCGTACAGCTGCGGGTTCTGCACCAACTGCATCGCCATGTTGTCCACGATGCGGTCCTCGAACTCGATCTGCGGAAACTCGCGGCTCACCTCCTCGGCGATCCGCAGCCACAGCCCCTCGGTGTGTTTCATGATGTTGGCCTTGTGGACGGCCGTCACCTTGTGACGCCCGTTGTCGATGGCCCACTGGAACCCGAAGCGAAAGACCCGCCGGGTGCCGAAGATGGACGCAGGCTTGATGCTGATCCCGGAATCGGGGCGGATCTTCCGTCCACCGAGCCGCTCGATATCGGCTATCAGTTCGAGCGTTGCCGGGTCCCCCTCCGCAAACTCAATGCCCGCATAGAGGTCCTCGGTGTTCTCGCGTATGACCACGAGGTCCACGTCCTGGTAGCGGCTGCGCACGCCGGGATATGACTTGCATGGTCGAATCAACGCGAACAGGTCCAGCTCGCGGCGCAACGCCACGTTGACGGACCGGATCCCCTTGCCGATCGGCGTCGTCAACGGACCTTTGATCGCCACCTTGTTGCGACGGATCGAGTTCGAGCACGTGCGCGGGCAGGGGGTCGCCGTACTGCTCCATCACGCCGAGCCCGGCATCGTGCACCTCCCAGTCGATGTCGACACCGGTGGCGTCGATGACTCGGCGGGCGGCGGCGCTCACCTCGGGGCCGACGCCGTCGCCGGGAATCAACGTGATCGTATGTCGCGCCATGCTTGTGCTCTCCTCAACGTGTTTGCAGCGGGAAGTCTGACAAACTGCGCTGCGTGTGGACCCGCGGGCTCGCGCGGTGGTACGAAGTGCACGGGCGGCATCGGCTGCCGTGGCGCGCGACGAGCGACCCCTGGGCGATCCTGGTCAGCGAGGTCATGCTTCAGCAAACCCAGGTGGCGCGCGTGGCGGGCCGCTGGGAGTCCTTCATGGCACGCTGGCCGACCCCCGAGGCCTGCGCGGCCGAGCCGCTCGCGGCCGTGCTTCGAGAATGGCAGGGTCTCGGGTACCCACGCCGCGCTCGGGCCCTCCATGACACCGCAAAGATTGTCGCCGCCGGCGGCTGGCCCGACACCGAAGCCGGGCTGCGGACCCTGCCGGGCGTCGGCGCCTACACCGCCCGAGCGCTCCGGGTCCTCGCCTACGGCGAATCGGCGATCCCTCCCCAGGACGTCAACATCGCGCGGGTCACGGCCCGCGCGGCACTGGGACAGGAGCCCCAGGAGATACGCCAGGCCTCGATCGAAGAGCAGCTCGCCGCGGGGCGGCCGCCGTCGCTGAGTGCGCGCGACTTCACCTACGCCCTCTTCGACGCGGGCGCGCTCCACTGCAGGGCGAGACCGTTGTGCCACGGGTGCCCGCTGACCCCCGCCTGCCGGTCGCGAAGCCGCCTTGCCTCGGCGCCTCCAGAGCAACGGCGCCCGTCGCCTCGATACCACGGGAGCACGCGCGAGCTCCGAGGCGCGGTGCTGCGCGCGCTGCTCGCGGACCCACCCCCGGCCAGCCTCGAGGAGCTCCGGCAGCGCGCCGGGCCGCCGGCCGCCGACCGCACCCCGACCGATGTCGCACTGATCCTCGACACTCTCGTCCACGAGGGGTTGGTAGCGCCGACTGCTCGCATGGTTAGGATCAATTGACGTGGCCACCTCCTCCGCATATCTCGACCAGGTCGGCCGCGACCTCTGGGCTCGCGACGTCTTCACCTTCATCCCCGACCGCGACCTGCCGCCCCCACCGGAAACGATCACGCCGGGCGGCGGCCCTCGGGTCGCATTCGCCGGGTTTCCTTCCGACTTCAGCCTGGCCTTCCTCCTCCGACTGCTCCAGCTCGACGTCCAGCCGGTCGGGATCATCACGTCGCCCGGCGCGCATCCGTCCATCCTCGGCGACAACGCCCTGAGCCGCATCGCGGACCATCTCGGCATCCCGCTCATCCGCGCGTGGCGCATCAACGACGAGCACTCACGATTCGAGCTCGACGAGCTCGCCCTGGACGGTGTCGTGATGGCGAGCTTCGACCAGATCGTCGGGGCGCGGACTCTGGCGATCCCGAAGCACGGGTGGCTCAACGTTCACCCCAGCCTGCTGCCCGCGTATCGCGGCCCCGAGCCCGTGTACTGGGCGATCGCCGAGGGCGCACCCGTCAGCGGCATCACCATGCACAAGGCGGCTCCCAAAGTGGATTCCGGACCGATCCTCGCGCAAGCCAGGGTGCCGGTCCTGCCCGGAGACACCGCCGGGACACTCACCAAGCGTCTGGTGGAGGCCGGGATGGCCCTGCTTCCCCAGGCAGTCGACGGGCTGCTCAATAACTCGCCGGGGATCGACGTCGACATGTCCAACTCGTCGTACCGAACCTCGATCGGCCACCGGTCCCTCGAAGAAGCCGGGTCCGCCGAGGAAGCCGAGCGCATGGTCCGCGCCGGTGCGCCAAACATGCTCCCCTGGGTGATGCGCGACGGGCGTGCCGTCTACGTCAAGACGGCGCGTGTCGCCGACGGCGCCGCAACCGACGGTGTGCCTGTCCTCCACTACCCCAACGGCGACCTGATGCTCCTCGAGACCATGGACACCTGCGGCTGCCACCACAACACCAACGATTGCGCCCATCGGCGGACACAGAACGTGACGGGTCGATGAAAGGGATGCGCGAATAGGGCGTCGCAGGCGAAAGCGCCGGTTATGATCCAGCCGTGGTCGAAATCGGTCTCCCCGCCGTGCTCGTCGTCGAGGACGACGACGCCGTCCGAGGCTTCCTGACCTTCGCGCTGCAGAGCGCGGGATACGCCGCCCTCGGGGTACGCACCGGCGAAGAGGCGATGGCGATGATGCGGGACAAACCGCCGGCGGTCATCCTCATCGACGGCATCCTCCCGGACATGCACGGCATCCGCCTCGCACGCGCCATTCTCGAGGATCCGGACATCGAGCCGGTGGCGATCAGCTTCGTGACCGGTGCCATCCGCGACGGCCGGACGCCGCGAGCGGGCGTCGGTGCGCTGAGCAAGCCGCTCCGAGCGCGCGACCTCGTCGAGGCGGTCGACGCCCTGCTGCGCTGGCGGGACACCGGCGGCAGTCCCCTCGTTGAGCGCCAGGCTGCTCTCGCCGAGCTCGAGCTCATCTTCCTGGTCGGCGCGTGAGCGCCGGCGTCACGCGCGTGGGACCATCCACCGATGAGTGAACCGCGCACGCTGTCGCTCCTGCCCTGGCAGGTGACGCTCGACGAGTTCACCCAGAAGGCCGCCGAGGTCAAGGAAGACGGCGCGTGCTGCGCATTCGTCGTCGATCCCTCCATCCCCCAGGCAGCGCGCGGCGGCTACGCGTCGCTGGTGATGGCGTACTCGCGGGCCGACGAGCCGGTGTGCGTGCTCGACGACGGCGCAGCCCTGGTGCTCGTCCGCGATGGGGGGATCGCTTCGGGCACGGCTCTCGCCGAGCGAGTTCTCGCGCAGATGCGCCGGCTTGCCCTTGATCTCACACTCACCGCGGGCGTTGCCCTGATCGGCGATGACCCGGCGCAGTCGGTCAATGCCGCTCGCGCCGCCGCCGCCTCGGTCGCGCCGGGTCAGGTCGGCTCGGAGGCCTGACGCCGCGGCTCACCCGCGCTGGTTGAGCACGGCCGCGATCCGCCGCGGAAGGCGATCGCGCCGGAGCTGCTCGAGCGTCCTCGGAAGCGGAATCGACCAGTTCGCCCTCGCGACGTTCCCGGGCATGTTCGGCCGCCGCTCAGCGAGGCTGGCATCGTCGAGGGTCGCCACCACGAGCCTGCTGGGGGCTCGAGCAAGCGCTGCGTATGCACGCTCGACCACGAGCGGCGCCGGGTCTCCGTCTCTGACGCCGGCGAGGCGACGCAGCTTGCGGCGAACCCCCAGCTCAGCCCGGCGGCTGTACGGGCGACCTGTTGCTTGCAGCTCCGCGAGGTCCGCCCCGGTCCAAACCCCCGCGGCGGTCGGCAGGTCGTGGGTCGTCAATGCCGCGAGCGCCTGGGTCGGGAACCGCTCCGGAGACCGCTGCTCGAACCACGCCAGCCGGTACGAGAGCAGGGCGCGCCGGCGCAACTCCGAGCGGACGCCTGACTCCACGGTGCCAAGGTCCTCACCGACGACGCCGCAACCGGCCCGGACGCTCTCGAGCGCGAGGATGTCGAGCAGCTCGGACGCCGGGTAGCGGACGTATGCGCCGGCCGAGGGGTCCCGGGCGCCGAGCGGCACCCACCAAAGGCGGAACAGGCCCATCACATGGTCGATACGCACCCCGATGCCGGCGCCCATCATCCGGCGCATGGTTGCGATCAGTGGCGCATACGCGGCGGCACGGAGCCGGGCGGGGTCGAAGGGCGGGACTCCCCAGTCCTGGCCGGCGGGATTGAAATCGTCCGGGGGCGCACCGATTCGCGCGTCGGACGCAACCACGTCCTGCCAGAGCCACGCGTCTGCGCCGTCGGGCGCAAATCCGACGGCCAGGTCGTGCACCAGCGGTAGCTCCCGGCCCGCTCGACCGAGCTGCGTGTCGAGCAACCACTGCAGCCAGCGGTGGAAGTCGACCCTGGATCGATCGGTCGTCACCAGCTCTCGAACTGCCCGGCCGCCGGAGTGCCGATACCGAGAAGGCCACCGGGTCCAGGATCCGGCATGGCGTTCGGCCAGCACGCAGAAGCACGCATAGCGCTCGAGCAGGATCCCCTCGCGGGCGACGTAGGCATCGAAACCCTTGTCGCCGCGAAAGCGCCTCCAGAGCGACTCGAGCGCACGCAGCTTGAGTGGCATGATCCGGTCGCGCTCGATGATCGGGGCGTCGCGCAACTTCTCGGCCTGGCGCAGGAATGCGGCGACGTCGGGTTCCTCGGGAGCGCCGGGCACATCCTGGATCCGCAGGTAGATCGGGTTGCGGAACAGCCGGCTGGACGGAAAGTACGGGCTGGGATCCTGGGGCATCCCCGGACTTGCCGCGTGCAGCGGATTCACCAGGATCATCGCCGCACCCTGCTTGCGAGACCAGGATCCGAGCGAGCGCAGGTCACCGAGGTCGCCGATCCCCCAACCCTGGCGAGACCGGACGGCGTAGAGCTGCGCGGCCCAGCCCCACCCCCGCAGCGCTTCGGGAAGTGCGCACCGGCCAGGGCTCGTGACCATCGGCACGCGCCTCCCGTCACGCATCACCAGATGGTGATGGCCATACGGCGCATCGATGCTGAGCAGTGACCCGCCGCGGAGCTCGCCGCCGTCCTCGAGCTCGATGCCGACCACCCCCCTGGGCAATCGTTCCCCCGGACGCGCGAACACGACCGGAGCAGGGCCGGTATCGACAGGACGCATGCACGCCTCCACGGCCAGCGCGCGCGCAGCGCCCACCCTCCGGCGAGCGCCCGATGCATCCACGTACTCTCTCTGGACTCCCCACGTGGGCTGGCGGGCGCGTCGCGCGGCGCCGGTCACCTCGGGAACCGGAGATCAGCGACCTGAGCGGAGTCATGACAGTTCCAGAGCCTTCCATCGCGAGACGCGCGCCCGACAGCCGTGCCGCGTGGCCCGGTACCGACGCTCCGCTCGGCGCAACGTGGGACGGATCGGGCACCAATTTCGCGATCTTTTCGGAGAGCGCCGAGGCTGTTGACCTCGTGCTCTTCGACGAGCGCGGCACTGAACTTGCCACGCATCCGCTGGTTGAACGGACCGATCTCGTGTGGCACGGGTACATCGCCAACATCGGACCCGGTCAGCGGTACGGGTTTCGCGTGCACGGTCGCTATGCGCCGCACGAAGGGCTGCGCCACAACGCCGCCAAGCTGCTGCTCGACCCGTACGCGCGTGCGATTGCGGGCCGCTTCCGGCACGGCCGGGCATTGTTCGGGTACCGGCTCGGCAGCGACGACATGCGCATCAGCAGTGTCGACTCGGCACCGGCGATGCCGCGATGCGTGGTGATCGACCAGTCGTTCCCGTGGGGCGATGACCGCCGGCCCAACACGCCCTGGTCCGACACGATCATCTACGAGCTGCACGTCAAGGGATTCACCCAGCGACACCCGGACATTCCCGACGCGCTCCGGGGCACATATGCCGGCCTTGCGCATCCGGCCACCGTCGAGCATCTGACGCGCATGGGCGTGACGGCGGTCGAATTGATGCCGGTGCATCACTGGTTCGATTCGCAACAGCTCGTGGAACGCAACCTCGTGAACTACTGGGGCTACGACTCGATCGGGTACTTCGCCCCAGAGGGTCGCTACTCGTCGTCCGGTACCAACGGCGAGCAGGTTCGCGAGTTCAAGGCGATGGTGCGCGCGCTGCATGCCGCGGGGCTCGAGGTGATCCTCGATGTCGTCTACAACCACACCGGCGAGGGCAACCACCTGGGTCCGACGCTGAGCTTTCGGGGTATCGACAATCCCTCCTACTACAGACTGCGCGACGATGACCCTCGCTTTTATTTCGATGTCACCGGCACCGGGAACAGCCTCAACGTCCGCAATCCGCACACGCTGCAGCTGATCATGGACAGCCTCCGCTACTGGGTCATCGAGATGCACGTGGACGGGTTCCGCTTTGATCTCGCCTCCGCGCTCGCGCGCCAGTTCTACGACGTCGACCGGTTGTCGGCCTTCTTCGACATCATCCACCAGGATCCCGTGCTATCGCGCGTCAAGCTGGTGGCGGAACCGTGGGATGTCGGTGCGGGAGGCTACCAGGTGGGTAATTTCCCGGTGCGCTGGGCGGAGTGGAACGGCGCGTTTCGCGACACGGTGCGCGACTTCTGGCGGGGCGCAACCGGCATCCGAGACCTTGCCTACCGGCTCACCGGATCCAGCGACCTGTACCAGGGTGACGGACGGCAACCCTCGGCGAGCATCAACTTCGTCACCGCGCACGACGGTTTCACGCTGCGAGATCTCGTCTCATACAACGAGAAGCACAACCAGGCCAACGGTGAGAACAACCAGGACGGAACCGACGACAACCGCTCGTGGAACTGCGGCGTCGAGGGCGACACCGATGACCCCGCGATCCTCGAACTGCGTGCGCGCCAGCGTCGCAACCTCATCGCCACCGTCCTCCTGTCCGAGGGGTGCCCGATGGTGCTCGGCGGCGACGAGATCGGGCGGACGCAGCGGGGCAACAACAACGCGTACTGCCAGGACAACGAGATCTCCTGGTTCGACTGGGAGCACGTCGACGAGTCGATGCTCGATTTCGTGGCCCGTTTGGTGGCGTTGCGACGGAGCGATCCGGTGCTGCGCCGGCGAAACTTCTTCTCGGGTCAGGCCGTGCACGGATCCGGGCGCAAGGACATCGCGTGGTTCCTGCCATCGGGTCGCGAGGTGGGTGATCAGGAGTGGTTCGATAACGGCCAGCGATCCCTGGGGATGATTCTCAACGGGGACGAGATCCCCGACCGCGATCCGCGGGGCCGCCGCGTCCGCGGCGGGACGCTGATGGTGCTGCTCCACGCCGGTGCGGAGCAGATCGAGTGGACCCTCCCCAGCGGCTGGGGCGATCTGTGGTCGGTGTTCGCGGACACGGCCGAACGCGACGTGACCCCATCGACCCGCCACCACCATGCGGGCGAGGTGATGACCGTCACCGGACGGTCGTTGCTGGCCCTCCTTCGCGTCTGACCTCAGCGCCGCTGCGCCCGCTGCCAGGCGACGTAGTCGGAGAGTGTCGCCCGCTCCATGGATCGCGAGGCGACCTTCAGCCAGTCCGGGGCTCGGGCGGTGAGATCGCGGCTCACGGCGGCGACCCGGCGGCCTCCCGACCCCACGTGGACGTTGGCGGTCTCGGCGCCCATGGCGCGCAGCAGGTCGGTCTGCTCGACGGCGAGACGCGCGGTCGTGAACTCGATCCGGCTGCAGTCGGGAGCGAGGCGGCGCAGCAGCCACCGCCCGCGAATCTCGAGGAAGGGGTCGGCGCAGCGGACCGCGCGCCGGACAATCGTCGGATAGTGGATCTGGACGTTTGCGCCGTCGCCGGCCGCCCAGGCCACCCCGGAGGCGACCAGTTCCTTGGCTTCCCGGGCGATCCAGCCCCCCGCACGCTCGGCCAACGCGACGATGCGCGGGTGCCCGAGGCTGCCGAGACCGGCACGCCGCGTGACGTAGCGCGGGCCTTCGTCTGCGCTGAACTCGCGGCGCAGGAGCGACACCGCCGCCGGCAGCGGCCGGCGAGCCTTGGGGAGGCCGTTCATCGCCGTCCAGAAGCGAACCGGGTCGCGCAACTCCGAGTTCGCGTCACGCCGGAGGACGTGGTGCTCCTCGGCGAGGACGAACGGCCGTCCACCGCCGTCGAGCGATGTCCGGTAGCCCTCGAGGATGGCGTTGCATGCCGCGCGAGGTGTGAGCACCAACGTCCCTGCCGAGATCGAGAGCCGTGCCGATGTTGCGAGCCGGACCAGGTCGTTCGTGTAGGCCATCGGAAAGGCCTCGTCGAAGTCGTTGATTCCCCACGTGAGCCGTCCCTCGTTGTCTCGCCAGGTTCCGAAGTTCTCGGTGTGCAGGTCACCGACCGCGAGCACCTTCGGCGCCGCGGCGAGCTCGGGACAGGTCGCGGCCCACACCTGCACCCAGCGGTAGAACGTTGACCGGAGGAACGGGAACGGTGCGAACGCCATCTGCTCGTGCTTGTACGCCAGGTCGGCGCGCACCAGCGGCACCTGCCGGCTCACCCACGATTCGTAGCTCCGCGTGGCGGCGACCATGGACTCGGGTGCCGATTTTCGGGGCATGATCTCGCGATGTTCGCGCAGCTGACGATCCTGGTGCTCGCCGGGCTGGCCGGCCCGCTGCTCGCCTTCGGGCGCCGGGGGCTCATCCCGGTGGTCATCGGCGAGCTCGTCGCGGGATTCGTTCTCGGACGCACCGGGTTCGGCGTGGTCGACTCGGCCACGCAGCCGCTCCCGGTCCTGAGCGCGATCGGCTTCGCGATGCTGATGTTCAGCGCCGGGACGCACGTCGACATCGCATCGCCGGCGATCCGTCAGGGGTTCGCCCGGGGTGTCCTCGCGCTCGCGGTGGTTGCGGTCACAGCTGTCCCGATCGGCCTGCTCCTCGACCACGCCCTTGGGGTGGGGCATCCGGCGCTGCTCGCGGTGATCGTGACCGGGAGCTCAGCGGCGATCGCCTTCCCGATCATCGAGGAGCGCAAGCTCGCGGGCCCCAACGTGGCGTTCCTCATCGCGTGGGTTGCGCTGGCGGACTCCGTGACGGTGGTCATCATGCCGCTGACGCTTGCCAGAGCGGCGAACCCTTTGGAAGCGATCGGTGGCGACGCGGCGGTCATCGCCGCCGGCGTGCTCGTGCTCCTCGCGGCCACCCGGGCACGCGGCAGCGGCCCGGTACACCAGTTGCGAGCCGAGTCACTGCAGCGGGGCTGGGCCTGGCAGGTACGCATCTCGCTGGTGCTGCTCCTGGGGCTCTCCGCGATCGCCCAGGAGACGGGCGCAAGCACCCTCGTGGCGGGCTTCCTTGCGGGAATGGTGCTGGTTCGCCTGCACGAGTCAGACCGGCTGGTGGTCCAGTTCTCCGGAGTCGCCAACGGGTTCTTCGTACCGCTCTTCTTTGTCTTGCTCGGCGCCGAGCTGAACCTTCGTGCGCTGCTCACCTCACCATCGCGGATCCTGCTGGCGCTGGGGCTCGCGGGGGCAGCAGTGCTGACACACGTCATCGCTGCACGGGTCGCCGGTCACGAGAAGTTCGTCGCGACCGGGCTCGCCGCGTCGGCACAACTGGGGATGCCCGCCGCGGCCGCCAGCCTCGGGCTGAGCTCCGGGCTGCTCGGTCCGGCGGAGGCGGCCGCCCTGGTTGCGGGCGGATGCCTGACCCTCATTCCGGCGACGATCGGGTCCCTGCTCCTCGCGCAGGGCATCGCTCCCCCAAGAAACACCCGCCACCAGCCGAGCACGCCCGCGACCTCAAGCTGACTAATCGGGGTCGGAGCTATTCAGGTCCCTTCGCGGGCACGACGGCCGGCTTCGTCGGCACGATCGCGATCGAGCTTCTCGCTCTGGTCCTTTCGCCGCCGGTCGTCCGCCTGACCCTGTTCTTTGGTGGCCTCGTCTTCCGGCTTGGGATCTCGCTGCTGATCGCTCATCGTGCAATCAGCATAGGCCGGTTCGAGATGCTCGTGCGGGGCCGACCGTGCGCAGTCGACCTCAGACCCAGAGTCCTTCGAGAGCGACGCTGATTCGCTCGCCCGCATCGACCGGCGGCGCGTTCTCCAGTGCATCCGGCCGGTGATTCCGTTCGGTCACCTCGTCGCATCGAGACCGTACTCGGTCTGAGAGAAACCTTGATGGTTGTGCCCACCCATGGCGATCGTCTCGTCCGTTCGGGTGGTGGTGATAGCGCTCCGGCATGTAGAGATGCAAGGCGTGACGGGCACGGGTCAACGCCACGTAGAACACGCGGCGTTCCTCCTCGAGCCCCGCAGGCGAGCTCAGCGCCATGTCGGAGGGGATGTTCCCGTCGGTCACGTGGAGCACGTGGACGACGTCCCATTCGAGTCCTTTGGCGGAGTGGACCGTCGAGATCACCAGCCAGTCCTCGTCGATCACCGGCGGCCCCGCGAGGGTCCCCGTGGAGCGCGGGGGATCCAGCACGTGATCAGCAGCGACGTCGGAGAGACGAGCGACCTTGGTGCTCGCGGCGACGAGCGTGTCCAGGTCGGTGAGTTGCGCCGACGCATCCGTGTATGTGGCCTCGATGAGCGGTGCGACCGCAATCCGGAGACGCTCGGCGTGTGTCGGAACCAACTCCCCGGATCGGGGAACGAGCGCCGCCGCGAGGACTCCGGCTGCCGGCCGCGCTGCCTCGGGCAGGTGGGCGGCTGCCTGTGGCCATGCTCCAAGGACATCAGCGCGCGGAGACGCATCCTCAGGCGGGAGAAGTCCGAGCGCCCCCACCACGCGGTGCGCCGTGGCCGGCCCGACGCCCACCAGGAGCTGTAGCAGCCTGAACCACGCGACGACATCGCCCGGATTGTCGGCGAGGCGAAACGCGGCAAGCATGTCCTTCACGTGCGCCGCCTCGATGAACCGCAGACCGCCGTACTTGACATATGGAATCCGTCGCATGCCGAGCTCGAGCTCGAGGAGCGCCGAGTGGTGTGACGCGCGCACCAGCACCGCCTGCTCGTGCAGCGCGATGCCGGCTTCACGGTGCGAGAGGATGCGGTCGCAGACGGCGTCCGTCTGTGCGTCCTCGTCGGCGCAACGCACCAGTTGCGGACCGGCACCCGGAGTGGTGCGTGCCGCCTGAAGCACCGCGGAGAAACCGACCGTCGCGTCAGCGCCGACGGCATTGGCAACGTCGAGAATCTGCTGGCTCGAACGGTAGTTGGTCTCGAGTATGACCGTGGTCGCTCCGGGAAACGCACGATCGAACTCGAGGATGTGCCGAGGCTCTGCGGCGCGGAATGAATACAGCGCCTGCGCATCGTCGCCGACGACGGTGATCCGTGGATCCGCGCGACGAAGACCGGTGAGGATGTCGACCTGGAGCTCATTGACATCCTGGTACTCGTCGACGAGGACATGGTCCAGCGAGCCCGCGAGACGAGGTCCCAGTCGGTCGTCCTGTACGGCGGCGCGCCAGAACAGCAGGAGGTCGTCAAGGTCGATGAGCCCAGCCGAGCGCTTGCGGCGCACATAGCCCCGGCAGATCTCAGCGATCGCATCGATGCTGTCCTCTGCCCAGGGCGCCATCTCGGCGACGACCGACGACAGCGGGCGGTTCGTGTTGACGGCGGCCGAGTACAGATCGACCAGGAGGCTCTTGCGCGGAAATCGCCGGCGGGTCGACGCTGCATGACCCTGCTCGTCTCGGATCATGTCGATCACGTCGGCGGCGTCTGCGGCGTCCAGGACCGAGAACCCCTCGGGGATGCCGAGCGCGGCCGCGTACCGGCGCAGCGTCCGATGCGCGATCGCATGAAACGTGCCGCCGCAGACTCGGCCCGCGGGCGAGGCCGAGCCGCGGTCGAGGCCGGCAGCGGCCATCAGCGAGGCCGTCCTCCCGAGCATCTGGCGGGCAGCTCGTCGCGTGAAGGTCAGCAGCAGCAGTCGCTCGGGCGCGGCTCCTGTGGCCAGCAACCATGCGACGCGAGCCGAGAGCGTCGTCGTCTTCCCCGTTCCGGCACCCGCGAGGATCCGCAGCGGGCCGCCCTCGTGGATCGCAGCGCGGCGCTGAGCATCGGTCAGATCGTCCAACCAGTCGAACATTCGTTCGATGATACCGCCGGACCGCCGGCAGCGTGTGGTCGCTAACACCTACCCCGTATGCGCCGGGCGGTCGCTGCTACTTGGTCAGCAGCGTTGCGATGACGTTGATGGTGCTCGAAATGACGACTACGCCGAACAGGTACGACAGGAGCGCATGGCGTGTGGCGGCCATGCGTATCGCCTTCGCGTTCAGGTCCGTATCAGAGACCTGAAACGTCATCCCGATCGTGAGCGCGACGTAGAGAAAATCCTTGAAGTCGGGCGGCGCATCGGAGTGGAAATTGATGCCTCCGTCCTGCGCGTAGTACAGGCGGGCATATCGCAACATGAAAACCACATGAACAGCCGCCCACGACAGCACGACGCTGACCACCACCAGCGTGGTGATCGCGGTCTTGGCAGCTCCATGCGTGGCACCCGCGGCGACGAGAGCGAAAGCGATGCTCACCAGGCTCGCAATATTCGCGCCGACGAGGATCGTCTCTGCCGCAGCGCGGGAATCGTCTTCACTGACCGCGGCCCGCTTGGTTGCCGCGGCATCCTTCGCGTGGATATCGATATAGACGAGCGCAATGAAGGCCGCTGAGGTGACATCCCAACCGGCCAGGACCGCCACCTGCCACTCAACGAGCAGGCCCGCGACGACGAAGGCGATGATCCCCAACGCGAGGCAGATCAGCAGCCGGTTTCTGGCGTTCATGGGCGCGAGTGTCGCACGAGCCCGATGCGGCCGACGGTGGTCGACGAGGAGATGCCGAGACGTCAGCGCTGGAGCGCCCGCTCCAACTGCTCCTTGTTCATCGTCGAGCGACCCTTGATCTTGCGGTCCCTTGCCTCACTGCGAAGCTGCGAGTATGTGCGGCCGCCCGGCCCTGAGTGAGATCGCAAACCGCCGCGCCTCGCGGACGAGATGTCCTCGATGGACGTCCGGCTCGCCTCCCTGGATTCGCCGGCGCGGGCCCGCTCCTTGTTCACGGTTCGGGCCGCGATCTCCTCGGCGGTGTCCTCATCCCGGCCTCGGGATTCCAATCCCTCTTTGATGTGCTCGTACTGACGCTCTCGCTTCGGCGACCATGCTTTCACTGGCATCATCTTGCACCTCCGATAGGAGCCGGATCACACTTTGTGATACCCAGCGTATCACTCCGGGTCCGCCAGAGACGACCCGCCACCGCGCCGGTACACGGAATGTAGGCTTGCGAGCGACGGCCATACCCGAACAGCACCAGAGGGCGGACAGGTGTCATCACAGTGACCAAGCAACCGGCGGCCACCCAACCCCCGTACGCGCAAATCGTGGCGGCGATCGAGGAGATTCCCGGCCTCGAGAGCTTGAGCGAGTGGATTGTCCACGCACTTGCTCCGATCACGAAGCGCCAGAAGCTCATGGACCTCCTTCATGGTCGCCTTCTCGGCCACGCCCTTCACCCGGTGCTCAGCGATCTCCCGCTTGGGATGTGGAGCAGCGTCCCGGTGCTGGACCTGGTCGGCGACCGGCGGGGCGCCACGATGCTGACCGCGGCCGGATGCGTCGCAGCGACTGCGACAGCGGCGACGGGTACCGCGGACTGGTCGGTCACCTATGGACGTGATCGGCGCCTCGCGCTGGTGCATGGACTTGCAAACGGCATGGCTCTCGCGCTCCAGCTCGGGTCTCTGACCGCGCGGCTGAGCGGCCGAACGGGGCGCGGACGGTTGCTCTCGATCGCCGGTCTCACCGTCGGTGCAACCGCGGCGTATCTCGGCGGCGACCTGGTGTTCGATCGTGCGCTCATGGTCAACCACACCGCCTCGCTGTCGGGTCCGGGCGAGTGGACCGATGTCGCCGCCGACTCCGGGGTGACCGAGGGGGCACTGACCGCAGTGGACGTCGACGCACGCAAGGTGCTGCTCACACGCGTGGCCGGCAAGGTGTGCGCACTGGAAAATACCTGCACGCACGCGGGCGGTCCTCTCAACGAAGGCACCGTCGAGGACGGCGAGGTGGTCTGCCCGTGGCACGGATCGCGTTTCCGGCTCAGCGATGGCGCTGTGCGCGGCGGCCCTGCGACGTTTCCACAGCCGCAGTTCACGACGCGGAAGGTGCGCGGTCGCATTCAGATTCGGGGCCGCGAAGGCTGATGTGGTGTGAGGAGCCGTCTTCGGGCGGCTCCTCGTCCACCGTCGCCTGAGCTCTACACTTCCTCCACGATCAACCTGCGCCCGACAAACAGGAAACCTTGCGAGGAGGAAGCCCTTGCCAGGGTCGCCCGACCCCGAGATGGGCGCGCTCGCCCAACCGGTGCTCAGCCCGCTGACCGGCGCGGCCATCTTTCTCGTGGGGACGATCGACGCCGGCGGTGAGGTCACCGCCCGCGAGTTGCTGAGTGATTGCGCCGGTCTGCAACGAGCGGTCGGATTCCGCCTTCCGGAAGGGGAGCTCACCTGTGTCGCGGGCGTGGGATCCGACGCGTGGGACCGCCTGTTCAGCGGACCGCGTCCGGCGGAATTGCATCCGTTCCCGGCGATCGCCGGCGACAATCATCGCGCCGTCTCCACCCCGGGTGACCTGCTCTTCCACATCCGGGCGACGCAGATGGACCTCTGCTTCGAGCTCGCCGGACAGATCATGGACCGGCTGCGCGGCGCCGTCACGGTCGTCGACGAAGTCCACGGATTCAAGTACTTCGACGAGCGCGACCTTCTGGGTTTCGTCGATGGCACCGAGAACCCGACCGGCCGCGTCGCGTACAACGCCGTGATCATCGGTGAATCTGATGCCGGCTTTGCCGGTGGAAGCTACGTCGCCGTCCAGAAATACGTGCACGATCTCGACGCCTGGAACAGGCTGCCGGTCGAGGCCCAGGAGCGCGTGGTCGGACGCACCAAGCTTTCGGACATCGAGCTACCCGACAACGTCAAGCCCAGCAACTCACACGTTGCGCTCAACGTGATCACCGGCCCGGACGGGGCGGAGCTCAAGATCCTGCGTGACAACATGCCGTTCGGCAATGTCGGTCGCCGCGAGTTCGGCACCTATTACATCGCCTATGCGAACACGCCGCGCGTCACCGAACGGCTGCTCACCAACATGTTCATCGGTGACCCGCCGGGCAATTACGATCGAATCCTCGACTTCTCAACCGCGGTCACCGGCACCTTGTTCTTCGTGCCATCGCAGGATTTCCTGGACGCGCTGCCCGATCCCCCCGCCGCGTAATCCTGACCCTCGCGCGATCGCCGCTTGGCGCGCATCCGAGAGCTCCGCACTCCCGGCAGCGCCATGCCTACCGATCGTTGAGTTTGACGTGGTGGCGGTCGAGCTCCCCGATGCTCCGAACGCCGAGGAGCTGCATCGTCCGGCGCATCTCGCTCAGGAGAATGGCGGTCGCACGCTCGACGCCCGCCTCGCCTCCGGCCATGAGCCCGTAGAGGTACGCGCGGCCGACTAGGATGTTCCGCGCGCCGAGCGCGACCGCCGCGACGATGTCGGCTCCATTCATCACCCCGGTGTCCATCCATATCTCGGTTCGATCTCCGACCGTGTCGACCGCCTCGGCGACGAGAGTCAGAGGCACCGGCGCTCGATCCAGCTGCCGCCCTCCGTGGTTGGAGAGAACGATGGCGTCCACGCCCGCATCCGCCATCCTGGTTGCGTCCGCAATCGACTGAATGCCCTTGATGATCAGCGGGCCCTGCCAGCAGGTCCGCACCCACTCGAGGTCCGCCATGGTCATTGTCGGATCGAACAGCTCGTCGATCAACTCCGCGATGGTGCGGTCCCAGCCATCGAGCGACGCGAATCTCAGCGGGGGCGTCGAAAGCAGATTGGCCCACCAAATCGGATGCATCGCGATGTCGGCGAGTGTCTTGACCGTGAGCGTGGGTGGTATCGAGAATCCGTTGTGAACGTCGCGCAGGCGATGCCCTGCGACCGGAACGTCGACGGTGAGCATGAGCGCCTCGAACCCTGCTTCTCGCGCGCGTGACAGCAGTTCCTCGCCGGCGGCACGGTCCTTCCACACATAGAGCTGAAACCATTTCCTCGCTCGCGGGCCGGCGGCTGCCACATCCTCGATCGACGTCGTTGCCATGGTTGAGAGCGCATAGGCGATCCCGTGCCGCTCTGCAACCCGCACGACCGCACGCTCCCCCTCGTGGTGCATCAGGCGCGTGAAACCGGTGGGAGCAAACGCAAATGGCGCCGCGGTCGGACGCCCGAGGACCGTCGTTCCGGTATCGGGATCGGACACGTCATGCAGCACGGACGGGGAGAATTCCAGCGTCTGGAACATCCGGCGCGCGCGGCGCAGGCTCATCTCCCCTTCGGCTGCACCATCCGTGTAATCGAAGGCGGCGCGCGGAACGCGTCGCTTCGCCGTGCTGCGGAGGTCTGCGATGGTGGCGGCTTTGGCCAGCCGGCGCGTGGTCGCGTTGAGCTCGAACGGCCGGGTGCGTAGCAGCGGTTTGATCTCGGACCATTTCGGGAGTTGCCGTTCGGACATGCCCGTGATTAAACTCGTGCCGTCTCCCCAAAGGGCTCCACGACGGGTCTCTTCAGATTTGATCGGTGCCGGCGGGGTCGTCGCTCCATGCGTCGAACGCTCTCGCGAGCCCGACCACGAGGCGCTCGAAGCTCCGATCGATGTCCACCGGCATTCCGAAGCCGCTGGCAGCCTCCAGGCTCACGAAGCCGTGGAGGGCAGCACGCAGCCCCCGGATTGCGTCGACTGCATCGCCGTCGCGGAGGTTGTATCCGGCCATGACATCGAACGCGACCTGCACCGCCTCAGCGCTCGCAGCTTCGTCTTCATGGTCGCCTCGCACCGGCGCGCGCTGCGCGGCGGCGTACCGACCAGGATGTTGTTTCGCCCAGGCGCGATACGCCCGTGCCATCGAGGCGATGGCGTCGCCGCGGGCGCGACCGACGGTCGCGCGGCGCAGCACCGCCGCCAGCTCGATCTTGGCCCGGATCGCGATGCTCCGCCGGAGCCCATCGGTGCCGGCGACATGCTTGTAGAGCGACGGTTGCCGGACCCCCAGCCGCTCGGCGAGCGCCGCGAGCGTGAGGCTCGACAGCCCCACCTCGTCGGCGATCCGCTCCCCCTCCTCGACGACCCGGGTCTCGGTGAGCCCCGCTCTAGGCATGGGCGCCGGCTGACCGGAGGAAGCCGAGCACCGCGCTCGATGTCGCATCGGGCTGCTGCGACTGGGGGTAATGGCCGGCCTCGCTCACCATCACCGCCTCGCCATGCAGGGTGCCGGCGATCCAGCTCGCCTCGGCCCGCGGATCCGGAAAGTCCGGGTCTCGGTCCCCCATGATCACCAGCGTTGGCGCGGCGATGTCGCCGAGGCGCGCCTCGGCTGCGTCGTGGCTGGTGCGAGCCGTCCGCGAGAAGGCCTTCGCGTGGCCTGGCCGGCGCAAGCCGGCGATCACCTGGGCGCGATACGCCTCGAAGTCAGATGGACGCTGCCCTGCGTAGAGCCGCGGCAGGTATGACTTCCAGACGCTCGCCGCCCAGATCGGCGCCATCGCGACTCGCTCGAGCAGGCGCTGCATCGGGCTCACCTTGCCGTTCCGCACGAATGGGCCAACCAGGACAAGGCCCTCGACAAGATCGGGATGGTCCGCGGCGATCAGCACAGCCACGGCGGCACCCATCGAATTTCCCACGATGACCGCGGGGCCGCCGAGCTCCTGGATCAGCGCGAGAACATCGCCTGCGGTCTCGACGTCGCCATAGGCGGAGAACGTGGTATCGCTGTCGCCGTGGCCACGAAGGTCCGTGGCCGCGACGCGATACCCGGCTTCGCGAAGGATGGGCGCCAGGAACCGATACGTCGAGCGAAGGTCGCCCATGCCGGGAACCAGGACGACGAGGGGACCCTCGCCGTCGATGTCGTAGGCGATCCGGCCTTCGGTCCGTTCGAGATATCGCGTCTCTGTAATTCGGGTCGCAGGTTCTGTGTGCATGAGGCTACTTTACATAGCCCTTTGGCTAATGTCCATAGCTCGGTCAGCCGGCCGCCGTCCGGTGCCACCGCGTCGAACCGAGGTCCATCAACGCGTCATGCCGCGGTGGGCACCTGAATGGCGGCACCGACACTGACCAGCAAATCCCACGAATTGCGCAGCGAGGTCAGCAGCAGGAAGATGGCCACGCCGGCGAGCCATGCGAATCCGTCCTGGTAATCGCGCCCGACGAGGACACCGCCGACGGCGATAACACCGAGGAACGACAAGGCGCTCGACCCGAAACGCAGGAAGAGTTGCCGGACACTCAGGGTGCGGTAATCGCTGCGAATGCCGGAGACAAGGCTGCGAACGATGAGAACGCCCGCCGCCGCGCCCAGGCCGACGAGGTCCCATCCGATTGATGACGCGTCGTTGCCTCGCGGCACGACCATGAACAGCGCCGTCACAAGCGTCACCCCAAATCCCGTCATGGTGACCCTCGCGAGTCCTTCGACCTCGGGTCGCGTCACAACGACGCGGAGGTGCAGCGAGAGACCGACGAACAGCAGTCCGACGAGGCTCGCGGCCGCCGCGCCGGTTATCGAATAGAAGTCGTGCCAACCCAGGAGCGTTGTTTGGAAATTCATGACCGTAAAGTGTGAGCGCACCTGTCCAGGGCACGGGATTCGTAACGGCGGCGCGTATCGATGTTTGTTCAAGCGTCAGCGTGGCGGCATGCAGATGACCTGTCACGGCCATCCGCTCTACTTCTTCGTCGCCAACTCCAGTCCCGGGATGGCCAACGGCGAGAACATCGATGCATTCAGCGCCCAATGGGAAGTGATCAACGCCGCGGGCGTCGTGGTCGTCAAGTGATTCGCTGATCCGTGCGCATCAACGGCTCTCGGCCACGTAGCGCGGAATGTCCGTGGCCGGCAGGTCGTTCGCTGCAAGGCTAGACGCCAGGTCGGCCAGCACGTCGGTGAGCTGGTCGACCGGCGTCGACCTCAGCTGTGCGACGGTCTGATCCGCAACTCGTCGCCACGCCGCCTTCAGCTTCGGCAGGAGAGCGCGTCCCTGCTCGCTCAACGCGACCACGGTGGCGCGCCGATCCGTGCTCGACGGGCGACGCACGACGAGGCCGGCCTCCTCCAACTGCCGGACACTGAGGGTGATGGTTGGGGGCTCGTAGCCGCTGGCCGCGGCCAGCTGCGCCTGAGTGCTGGGTCCCGCAGTCTCGAGCTCGAGCAAGATGAGCTTGTGGCCCGGGTGGATGCCGAAAGGAGCCAGCGCAGCGACCGAGAGCGCTCGGTGACGGATGCCGATCGCACGGATCGCCTCGTTGAGCGCATCTGCCTGCCTAAAGTTCATCGGCGACGCAATACCTCCTCAACCTGCTGAGTCCCGGCCCTGCTGAGTCTTTGGACCGGTCGAGTCCGTGACCGCTTGACATCCCAATGGTTAGGCGCCTAACCTTAGACGCCTAACTAAGTGTACCGCGCGGCGACCACCCGGTGGCCACGCGGTGACGTCAACCGACGAACGAGGAGCACCGCTATGGCCATGACCACCACCCTGGAACCTGCCGCCCTGACCGTGGCTCGGCCGGCCCGCACCCGCGCGATGGCTGTGCTCGGGGCGGCGATCGCCGCTGTTGCGATCTGGGCGATCGCGGTGCCGCTCCTCGGCGTCCACCTCCTGGTGCGATTCGGCGCATCGGCTCCGCAGAGCGTCGGGATCGACTACGTGATCGGCGCGAGCGTGATCGGGTCGCTCGTCGGTTGGGGATTGCTCGCACTGCTGGAGCGCAGCACCGCTCGTGCTCGCTCGATCTGGACCTCCGGCGCGATCGTCGCGGTGCTGGTCTCAGTCGCCCTTCCACTCAGCTTCGGTGTCTCGACATCCACCAAGATCACCCTGGCCCTCATGCATGTCGCGGTTGCGGCGGTCGTGATCCCTGCCATGCGCGGCGGCCCACGCCCGAACCTAGGCGCCTGACCGCCGGTCGCTGGTCGCGCGGGCTGACAGGCGGGTGGTTGCACCGGCGGTGCCATCATGGCCGCCAGGTATGGACCACCCCAGGTGAGAGTTCTGCTCCTCTCATGCTACGAGCTCGGCCATCAGCCGCTCCACGTTGCCTCGGCCGGCGCCTTCCTACGCACGGCAGGCCATCACGTCAGCGCTGTGGACCTCTCGGTTCAGACCCTGGATGACGCGGATCTCGACGCGCCGGACCTTGTGGCCATCGCCGTCCCGATGCACACGGCGATGCGGATGGCGGTTCCTGTCGCGCGAGCCATCCGCTCCCGCCGGGGCCCACACGTGCGCCTCGTCCTCTTCGGCCTGTATGCCCCGCTGTGCGGGCCGGGACTCGAGCCGGGGCTGGTGGACGCACTGCTCGGAGGGGAATACGAAGAGGCGCTGGTCCGCATCGCGGACGGCACGCATGATGCGCGGTCGATCGTGCTCGATCGACTCCGGTTCCCATTGCCCGCCCGTGATCTTCTCCCCTCCCTTGATCGGTACACGCGGCTTCGCGTGAACGGCGAGGAGCGGCTCACCGGCTACGTCGAGGCGACGCGTGGTTGTGTGCATCGGTGCCGCCACTGTCCCGTCCCGGCCGTGTATGGCGGGCGGATTCGCGTGTGGCAGCGCGATGTGCTCGTGGAGGACGCCGCGCGTCTCTGGGATCAGGGCATGCGCCACCTCACCTTCGGTGACCCCGACTTTCTCAATGCCGTACCCCATGCGCTTGCTGTCGTCCGGACCGTCCATGCGCGCTGCCCGGAGCTCACCTTCGACATCACCACCAAGGTGGAGCACATCCTCGAACACCCCGACGTCGTCGCCGAACTCCGCGACCTCGGACTCCTCTTCATCGTCTCGGCGGTGGAGTCCACCAGTGCCCGAGTGCTCGAGATTCTCGACAAAGGGCACTCAGCTGAGGATGTCGTGACCGCGCTCCGCCTGTGCCGGTCCTTGGGCATCGAGCTCCGGCCATCCCTTTTGCCGTTCACCCCATGGAGCACGCTCGGCGATCAGCTCGACCTGCTCGACATGATCGCCGCCAACGACCTCATCGACAGCGTCGACCCGGTCCAGCTGAGCATCCGCCTTCTCGTGCCTCCGGGATCGCTGCTGCTCGACCGGCCGGAGATGCGCGAGCATCTGCTCGGATACGACCCGGAGGGTTTCAGCCATCTCTGGCAGCATCCCGATCCCGTGATGGATCTGCTGCAGGCAGCGATCGCCGCACTGGTTGCCGCCGACACTGATGCTGAAGTGTCGCCGCGTTCGACCCATGAGGCGATCCGCCGGCTGACCGCCGACGCTGCCGCCCGGTCGGGATTGGCGTGGCGGGAGGCGGACACGCCGCTCCCACCGGAGCGGGGCGCTCCGCCTCGATTGAGCGAGCCGTGGTTCTGCTGCGCCGAGCCGACGATCGGGCAGCTTGCCTATGCAGGCGTCGGCGCCTGACGCGGTCGCCACGCATCTCTCAGGCATGATGCCCCGGTGACCAGTACCCCCTCCACCGGGACCTCGTGGCCGCAGCTCGCCGAGAGGCTGACCCAGGCACTCCACCCGCTCGCCGCCCCCATCGCGATAACGTTCCTGGATGCGCCCAGCGCCGGCATCCCTGCTTTCGATGCCGTCATGCCGGCGCCGGCGCCCGACGGGCGCACCGGGCGTGTCGCCGCGGGTTGCGTGTTCTGGATGCATGCCACCGAGCGCACCTTCACCACATCGGCGGCCGACCATGCCAACTGCAGCGTTGGCAGCTACACCCACGGTCTCCTGAGCCTCGAGGAGGCCGCCACCAACGCCGACGTCGCCACCCTGGTCGACACCGGTTGGGTGAGCCCCGAGGCGTTTCCCGCCATCCCGGCGGTCACCATCCGGCCCGCCTCGATCGCCTACGGTCCCCTTGCGGACACGCGCGTCGACCCGAGCGTCATCCTCTTGCGCCTCAACGCACAGGGGCTGATGGTCATGACCGACGCCCTGCCCGAGCTGCGGATCGAGGGCAAACCGCAGTGTCACATCATCGCGGTCGCTCATGAGAACGGACGGGTCGCGGCGAGTGTCGGGTGCGCCCTGAGCCGTGCCCGAACCGGCATAGGAGCACACGCGCTGACCTGCGCCATTCCAGCCGCGATCGCCGACCTGGTGACAGCACGTGTCGAGCGCGCAGCCGGCATCGACGGCGTGGTCACCCGGTACGCCGCCGAGGACGCGCGCCGCTTCCGTTAGCCGGCTCTCTCTGTATCCGTCGTCCGCGGCGCCGGACCGACTATGGGATCGACCGGCCTCGCAGGATCACGTCAGCCGGTACGTCCTTCGCGCGAGTTCGCTCGCTCGCGCGTGATCGCGTGCGCTTCTCACGGTACATGTCCTGGTCGGCCATATTGAGCAGGTCATCGAGGCTGGCATCGCCATTGGGGGTGATCGCATAGCCCAGGCTCACGTGGATCTTCTCCAGCTCGCCGAGCCTCAGTCCTCGCGCCAGCGTCGTGCGCAGCTTGCGTATCGCACGTTCGATGCCCTCGGTGGACGTTGCCGGGAACAGGATCGCGAACTCGTCGCCACCAAGCCGCGCCACCGTATCGGACCCCCGCAGCGAGTTCGTCAAGCGAGCGCCCACCTGACAGAGCACGTGGTCGCCCGCGGCATGGCCGTATGTGTCGTTGATCTTCTTGAAGTGATCGACGTCGGCGAGGGCGATGCCTAGCGGGGCCTGCAGTCGCCGGCTCATCAGGAGTGCCTGATTGGCCCGCTCGCGAAAGAGCGCGACGTTCGGCAGGCCCGTCAGCGCGTCATGAAAGGCCATGTAGTACATCTTTCGCGATGTGGCCAGATTGCCCAGCACGTCTTCAATCTGTATGGCCAGATCGATCGCCTGGCCACGCACATCGCCGTCCATGTGCTCGATATAGCGGCTGCCGAATCCCATCACCCCGATGACCGTGCCCGCGTGGCGGAGCGGAAATGCGAAGCCGCCTCCCAGCTCGGCGCGCGCCGCATGGGTTGGCGCCGCGAAACGCTCGTCGCTCAGGACGTCCTCGCTGATGAGCGGCTCATCTCGCTCCCATGCCAGCCCCACGAGCGATTCGCCGATTCGGCGCCGGTCGCGACGAATCTCCGGTGCGAATAGATCGCGAAGATCGTCCGCCGCGAAATACGCGTGCTTCCAAACCAGTAGCTGCTCGTCGCTGTCGACCAGCCAGAGTGCTCCGACGTCCCAGCCAAGGCTGGTGCAGACCGCCTTGAGGATCTGCCAGCCGGCCTCGTCCCAGTCGGTGACTTCGGCGGCGATCTGCGTGACCGCGCCCCGTGCCGCCGCCATCTGGCGCTCGCATTTGGCTTTGGTGATGTCATGGGCCGCCGCATAGATCACCCCGTCCTCGACGCTCGGCGTCGCCTTCCAGGAGAGCCACCGAAACGAGCCGTCGCGGGCTCGGAACCGGTTCTCGTACTGCAGGACGTGTTGCCCGTCGATCAGCACATCCGGGGCACAGGGGGTCGCTCCTCGATGAGCGGGATGAATGAACTCCGCATATGGACGGCTGGTCAATTCCGCAGCTGTCCACCCGAGGGTGCGCTGCCACGCCGGGTTCACCTCCTTCATGTACCCGTCGAAACCCGCGATGCACAGCATGTCCTGCGCGAGGTTGAAAAGCTGACCGAGCCCGATGCCGCCCTTGACATCCGGCGTGCACGTGGGCTGGAGAGGCGTCTCGGTGAGGTGGTCCTGCCCCATCGGATGAGCCGCCGCGAACATGGAACCAAGTGTTGGCAACCGGACCAGGGGGCGCAATCACGAGCGTGTGACGAACTGCGGCCATGGAATCGTGCGCTTCTGTAACCAATGGACCACTGAGTGTTGGGACCGGTTTGCGCTTCCCCACCCTAGGCTGCATCGCGTGGCAATCGCGCATCCTCAGCTTCGAGCAGCGACCCCGCGAGCGCAGGTCAACCCCGCCCCCACCTGGGTGCGCGGCGTCTACCTGGCGTTGGGGGCCTTGCTCGCCGTCTATCTGGTGTCGCTCCTGCTCCGCGGGCCCTCGCAACAGGTAACCGTCATCGACGGCTGGGGAGTCGCGGCGTTCGAGCTTGCCGCCAGTTCCCTGTGCCTCTGGCGAGTCGTCGGCTCCCGCAGAAGGACCGTCCCCCTGCTGCTGGGCCTCGGCATCCTGTCCTGGAGCATCGGCGACGCTGTTCTCGCCGCGGAATCAGCGGGCGGCGCGACTCCGGCGGTGCCGTCGCTGGCCGACCTCTTCTATCTCGGCTTCTACCCCATCGTCTACGTCGCGCTGGTACTGCTCACACGCAAGCATCTCAACCGTTTGGGCGCCACCACCTGGCTCGACGGTGCCGTTGCCGGCCTGGGCGCGGCGGCTCTCTGCGCGTGCTTCGCCTTCAACACGGTCCTGCATTCGGTCGGCGGCGATGCCTCCGCAGTCGCAACCGACCTCGCCTATCCGATCGGCGACGGCTTGCTGCTGATCCTCGCTGTCGGCGGCACCGCAATCATCCCGGGGCGAAAGAAGACGCAGTGGCTGCTGATCGCCGGCGCGGTCGCGATCACCGCGGTCGGCGACACCTTCAACCTCTTCGCGAGCTCGGGCGCGACATCGCACGTCGGGACCATCTTCGACGGCATCGCGTGGCCGTGCGCCGTCCTGCTCATCTCGGTCGCTGTGTGGGTTCGCCCCTTGCAGAAGAGCCCGCTGAGCGTTGCTGAGACCCCGGGATTCATGCTGCCGGGGCTCGGCGCCGGCGCCGGTCTCTCGATTCTCGTCGTCGACACGCTGCACCCGGTGACGCCGGTCGCGGTCGGCCTGGCCACCGCGACGCTGATCACCGTCGGCGTCCGCCTCGCGCTGTCGGTGCAGAGCCTGCGACAGCTCACCGAGAAGCGTCACCGCCAGGCGATCACGGACGAGCTGACCGGGCTGGGGAACCGCCGCCAGCTCTTCAACCTGCTCGACGCGTTCTTCGTCGACTATGCGGACCCCGAGACGGTCGATCGGCGGCTGTCGCTCCTCTACGTGGACCTCGACCACTTCAAGGAGATCAACGATTCATTCGGCCACGCCGCCGGCGACGCACTGCTCAGGCAGCTCGGCCCGCGACTCATCAGCCGCCTGCGGGCCACTGACGTGCTGGTGCGGGTCGGTGGTGATGAGCTCGCCGTCCTCATCATGGATACGGACTCGGACTATGCGGCGTCGGTTGCCGAACGGCTGATCGCCGAGCTCGACCAGCCCTTCGAGCTCGACACGCTCAGCGTGCGCGTCGGAGCCAGCATCGGCATCGCGAGCGCGCCATCCGACGCGACCGACAGCACAGGCCTGCTCCGCTGCGCCGACCTCGCCATGTATCGCGCCAAGGTCGGCCCGGCGCCATACGAGATCTATCGGCGCGAGGTCGACGACGACGGCAACCGGCTCCGTCTTGTCGACGAGTTGCGCGACGCCATCCTCGACGGGGACCTCGAGGTGTACTACCAGCCGCAGATCGACCTTCTCACCGGCGAGCGGTCGGCGATGGAGGCGCTGGTGCGCTGGCCACATCCGCGGCTCGGCCTCATCCCGCCACTCGATTTCATCCCGCTCGCTGAAGAAGCCGGGCTCATGCAGTCCCTCACCGCGCTGGTTCTCGAACGCGCGGTGGAGCAGTGCGCCGCCTGGCGCGCCGGCGGGCAGCTGTTGACGGTGTCGGTCAACGTCTCCGCCACCAATCTCCTCGATTCCGGTTTCAGCGGATCGGTGATGGCCGCACTCGCGCGCCACGATGTCGCGCCTGCATCGCTCATCCTCGAGATCACCGAGACCACCATCATCAGAGACTTCGAGCTGTGCAAGCTGGTGATCGCACAGCTCCGCAACCTCGGGCTCGGCGTCTCCATCGATGACTTCGGCGCCGGCGTCACCTCGCTCGCATACCTCGGGAGCCTGGCTGCCAGCGAGTTGAAGCTCGACAGGAGCTTTCTCTCTCGACTGGCCACGGGTGACACGGAACGAAACGTCGCGCTGGTTCGTGCCACCATCGCGCTGGGTCACAAGTTGAACATGCGCGTGGTCGCTGAGGGGATCGAGGACGTTGACGCCCTGAACCTGCTCACCGCGATCGGCTGTGATCTCGCTCAGGGGTACTACATCAGCCAGCCGATGCGCGCGCAGGACCTTGGCCCGTCGGGTGTGCGGCGCAGCGAACCTCCGACGTCGGAGAATGCCGTCGCCTGACCGGCGGTAGGTTCGGCCACCGGCACCGCGGTTTGGTGCGCTAGCGTACCGAGGCTTGAAACCTCAGAAGCGCCTGGTGGCGACACGAACGTCAGCGGTGGCGCTGCATCGCGCAACACGCGCTGCAGTGGTGAATCCGGCCGTATTCGCGCTGACCCTGCTGGTCATTCACGACCTGCAGGTGGCGACCTTCGCCGTCTTCGGATGTTTCGGGCTGCTGGTCATGGCCGACTTCGGCGGCCCCAGGCGCACGCGCGCGGTCGCCTACGCCATCACGGCGCTCGCCGGGGCCGCGCTCATCGCGATCGGGAGCGTCGTCTCATTCAGTGCCGCAGCCGCCGCGAGCGTGATGCTCCTCGTCGGGTTCACGCTCTCGTTCGCCGGCGTGTTCGGTGGCTACATCGCTGCTGCGCAGACCGCGTTGCTCCTCGCCTTCGTCCTCTCCGCTTCGATCGCTGCGCCGGTGTCGGCGATTCCCACCCGGCTGGCCGGGTGGACAATCGCGGCCGTCGTTTCGACGCTGGCGGGTGTCTTCTTCTGGCCGTGGTTCGAGCACGCGTCGCTGCGGAGACGCGCTGCAGACGCGTGCCTCGCGGTCGCCGACCTCGTTGCGGCCACGCGAGGGGGTCACGCCGCCGCAGCGTTCGCCGACCGCGCGCGGGGGGCCGATGCCGCGGTGTCGGCCGTCAAGGGCGAGTACGCCCGCACGGGCATGCGACCCTCCGGCCCAACGCGCAAGGACCATGCCTTCGTCGAGCTCATGATCCAGCTCGAGCAGCTCACCCACGTCGCCGAGCAGCCGTTCCATCAACGCGATCCATCGCTGCGTCCTTGCATCCGCGAGGGCGATGAGCTCGCCACCGCGGTGGTCGAAACGCTGCGTCAGGACGCATCGGTCATCGCCGGGGGCACCCCACCGGCACTCGGAGAGCTCGAGGCTGCACGACGTCACCATCGGGCCGCGCTTGATCGCTGGGCAGCCGAGGAGCTTCGTGCCGGGCGCGCGGCCGAGGCTGTGCTCGAGGGACTGGATGTCGACCACACCCTCCGCGTCATGGCATACCTCACGATCGCCTTGAGCACCAACGCGGTGATTGCCGCGGGCGGCGAACCCGACGCTGCGGTGTCGCTGCCGGCGGCAATCGCCCTGGGCAGCGGAGCTCGGGGTGCCGGGGCGCGCACAGCCCGAACGATCCGCACGCACCTGGAGCCGAGCTCGACCGTCCTGCATGGGAGCGCACGGGTTGCCGTGGGCCTTGCCCTCTCGGTGCTGCTGGCCAGAACGCTCGGCCTCGACCACGCGTTCTGGGTGGTGCTCGGCACGCTCTCCGTGCTGCGATCCAACGCGCTCGGCACCGGGCGTACCACGGTGCAGGCGCTGGCCGGCAGCGTCATCGGCTTCGCCGTCGGCGGTGTCATCGCCGGCGTCGCCGGCAACGATCTCGCAGTCATGTGGATTGCGATGCCGATGGCGACCTTCCTCGCGTCGTACGCCGCCAGCGCGATCGGGTTCGTCGCGGGTCAGGCTGCGTTCACAGTTATGGTCATCGTCATCTTCAACCTGATCTCGCCGGCCGGGTGGCAGGTGGGATTGGTGCGCATCGAAGACATCGCGGTCGGAACGGGGATCAGCGTTGTGGTCGGCGTCCTCCTCTGGCCACGAGGAGCCCGGCGCGATCTGGCTCGAGCGACGGCGGGCTTCTACCACGCCGTTCGCGTCTATCTCGGGATTGCGTTCGGGCTGCTGCTCGGCGAGAACCAGAGCGTTGACGTCGGCAGAACCCGCGCCGATGCCGAGCGAGCACGCGACCGAGCGGCAGAGGCATTCGACGTCTTTCTGAACGAGCGCGGCTCCAAACCGCTGGATCCCGATGCGGCGGCGCGTCTCGTCTCAGCGGGAAGTCACGGCATGCTCGCGGCCGATCTCCTGGTGGTGGTCGCCACCGATCTCGGGTATCGGGCGAACACCTGTCCAGACGGCGCCCGCTCCGTCGAAGCCCAGGTACGGACGCTGCTCGCGGGATTCGATGATCTGGGTGACCGGCTGACCATCACCCGAAGCCGCGGGTCCCGGCCTCCACTCCCATCGCCGGACATCCTGCGTCGTGCCGCAGTGGACTGCCTGCAGCACTCCGGAGGCAATGATGAGACGATCCGCGGCGCGATGGCTGTCGTCATCGCCGGAGAGTGGGTGCAAAACCTGG
Source organism: Candidatus Dormiibacterota bacterium (assembly GCA_963708605.1). GTDB lineage: Bacteria > Chloroflexota > Dormibacteria > Aeolococcales > Aeolococcaceae > Palsa-851. The sequence continues at coordinate 36,640 of CAVPTG010000006.1, forward strand.
TTCGCGTGGAGGTGGATCTGGAGCAGCCGGTCGACGCGGCGGTCGCAGCTGCGCGCACGCACTGGTGGCGGTAGTCCCCTGAGCGCGATCGGCGCCCGTCGAGGCGGATCCCAGGCGTCGACGGTGTCGATGTGCAGATGCATCTCGCTCCACGGGGCCTACCGGGATCGCCTTGGGCCGCGAGACCGCTTCGCCGTGACAGGCACCCCGACCAGCGAGCGGAAATCGTCGCCGTGGGGAGTCGTGATGGGACCGAATTGCGCAGCCGCCTCGGCCATCGTACGTGCGGTCCTGGCGATGGGGCCCCCTGCGAAGCAGTTGCCGAAACGTATCCCGGCCCACCGACCGAGGCTCTCCAGGTGTCGATCACACGAACACATGAATGCGACACCGGCCTGATGCGGGAAGAACAGGACCTTGGTTGCCTCAGCCCCACATGTTTCGTCCGGCAGGTCTGTTGCGGCGTTGACCGGGCCGATACAGGCGTCGCTCATCGTCACGCAACGTACCACCGTGAATGCGAGACGGCTCGATGCACCAGCAAGCGCGAGCGCCGTGGGCTCTCGGCGGTCGCGAGCAACCGTGCAGTGCCGCGCTACTGCCCGGCTATGACGTATGCCCGCACGGGAAAGGTCCCGCCACCGACCCACGCGATCGGCACAGCATGGAGGCGTCCGCCGGACGTCACGGCGGCCAGGTTGGTCATGTGCTCGCAAATCGGCACGCCGGCGCGCAGCAGCGCCGTGTGCGCCGGCCGCGACATGTCGGCGATGTCGTCTATGTTCAAGGAGTTCGATGCCGACGAATGCCACACTCGCAGCGACCAGCCGCTCGCATGCATCGATAGTGAGGAACGGGTTGCCGGAGAAGTAACTCTCTGTGCCCCAATGGCGCGAGAATTCGGTGCGAACGAGCAACGCCTTGCCGCCGAGGTCGCCTGCAGGCAGCGCATCCGGGCCAATCGCGCGACCGCCGTTGGTCGCATCGATAACGACGGCCTCGAGGTTCGCGAGGCGCTCGAGCGGAAGGCCGGCGAGGTCAGTCCCATCACGGAATCGATGTCGAGGTGCGTCGACATAGGTCCCGGTATTTCCACACAGGTGCAGTGATGCGATGAGAAATTCGGCCTTGCCCTCGTAACGGGATGCGTCGTAGTCGTTGAGCACCTCAACTCTGGGCGGGGGCAGTGGACGGTACGTCTCCATTCCTTCAACGATCGGATGGCTGACGTCGATGTATCGGTCCATCCTCATAGCTTAGGCGGCGGCTTGCCCCTCCCGGTACCACCCCCTACGCTGTGGTGATGCAGCGCAATCGACCGGTCTCTGACCGTCCTTTCGGCGCCTCGATGGCGAGCGGGCGATCTGTTGTCGCGCATGCCGCCCGAAACAGCCGTGCCGTGGAGGTGATGGCCCGCCTGGGTCTCGCGGCTCGGGGCTGCACCTATCTCATCATCGCGTTGATCGCGGCCCAGATCGCCGTCGGCGGAACGAGCCAGAGCGCCGATCAGCACGGTGCCCTCGACGAGGTCGCGTCCACGCCGTTTGGCGGTGTGCTGCTCATCGCTCTGGCGGTGGGATTCGCCGCGTACGCCTGCTGGCGCTGGTCCGTAGCCGCCTTCGGTGGCCATGGCACGAGTGCCGCGTCCGAGGCCAAGGAGTGGATGCAGCGGCTCGGCGCGTTCGCGATGGGCGTGGTGTACGCCGGCCTGTTCGTGAGCACGATCCTCGTACTGACCGGCCGATCGACCTCGTCGAGTAGCCAGCAGCAGCAAAGCGCGACGGCCCGCTTGATGGCACTTCCCTTCGGTCGCGCGCTCGTGATTGCCATTGGCGTCGCCATCGTCATCGGCGGGTTCGTTGTCATCTGGAGGGCGCTCGCCCGGAAGTTCGAGAAGCGCCTCGCCACCGAAAAGATGAGTTCGCGCGCGCGAACTTGGGCCACCGGTCTGGGCGTTGCAGGCAACGGGGCCGGGGGTGCTGTGCTCGTACTGGTCGGGATCTTTCTCGTCCAGGCAGCGGCGACGGACAATCCCGCCAACTCGAAAGGCCTCGATCAGACCCTGCGCACCCTCGCGCACGCGCCGTTTGGTCCGGCTCTTCTGCTGATCGTCACCGCAGGTCTCGCGGCCTACGGGTTGTACTCATTCGTCGAGATGCGTTTCCGCCGGGTCTGACCGCTCGCCCGGCGCAATGGCGGCGCTAACTGCTTCGCTTGAGTGTCCGCCAGCCGCCGGCGCGATTGTTGGCAATGATCTGCTTGAACATCGCCCCGAGCGCAGCGGCATTCAGCGTCTCGCCTTCTCGGACCGCAACGGTACGCGCGGTCTTGTTCTCGTGGCCTGCGGTGATGATCCTCTTGGGATCCGGCACGATGCCCCCGTCATAGAGAAAGACGTTGACGTGATCCTTGGCCGCCAGGAGAGCGCAGATGTTCCCCTGCAGAACGAAGTACGGTCGCGTACTGCGCTTGACCGTCTCGCTCACCTCCGGGTCCACCGAATGGACAAGATCGCGCACCTCACTGCAAACCTTGCGTTGCCAGGCCGGCAGCTGATCGATGTAGTTGTCGACGCGCGGATCGGCGCGGTAGGTCATGCCTCCGATGTGCCTCCCACCTTTCTCATGACCAGCTTGCTCGTGCCCAGGGCCCGACCTGGGCCACCCAGCACCGCTGGCACTCATCGTCGTTCCGACTCTATCGGCGGAACCGCTGACCGCGCCTCCAGATCCCGAGGGGTGGTAGCGTGAGCGCTCGACAATGGACGTGCCTTCGCGATGATCTCGAGCGCCTGGGAGAACATCCTGATCGGGTTCGTCAGCATCGGCGCCGGTCTGGTGTTCTTTCGGACCCGGGCCACGGCGAACACGCGCTGGAACAATGCGATGGAGCTGTTCCCCAAGCGATGGCAACATCCGGTGGATCCCAGCTTCGCGACCCGGAATCAGACGACCGGCGCTGTACTCCTGATGGCGTTGGGACTGCTGGCGCTCGGCGCGGCCATTTTCTCGCTCGTCACCGGTCATCCCCTTTCCGGCTAGCGGGACCCGACCGACCGCGCGGTAGTGCAGGGAGCCATCCAGCGCCCATGCGCGTTGCGAATGTGATGCCGGCGGGCGTCACCACCAGGGGCGACAACTTCTTCGGCAGTGGCTCGACCATGACGATCAACGGCAATGGATCCGGCAACGCGTCATTCACCACTCTGCCCGGATCGGGCAGCGTTTTCGGGCAGACCGTGTCGGGGACCGTGACCTGGATCTGTGGATCAGGTGTCCACCGGCTCATCAATTCACGATTCAGAAGTAGGAGCGCAGGGGCCGCCATGACGGCGACTCCCTGCGCTCCACACCACCGACCCCCGGCGTCAGCTCCCCAGGCTCACCGCGCAGGCACCCTGTCCACCTGCGGCTGCATTGCTCCACAGCGGCTGGACCGCATAGAACTGGCCTCGAAGGGTGATGTTCTGGAGCCCGGTCCAGGCGCACTTGTCACCGTTCTCGTTCGTCTGGACGTCATTCCAGCCGTCCTGGGTCCCGTTGTAGTTGTCCGGATCGGTCACGGCCTCTGCGAACTCATGCCCGGCGACGATGCTGTAGCTGTCGTAGTACCCGTGGCCAAAGGCATCGTTCTGATTCACTGAATCGACACCGCAGCCGGCGCCCTGCTCCGGGACATAGGGCATGAACGCGTAACGGACCCCGCGGGTGCCGAGCGCGTGACCGGTTTCGCTGTGGTACGCGCAATACACCGTGCCGTAGGCAGTGGCCACGGTTCCCGGCTGGGCGAGGATGACGTAGGTCGCATTCACGTTGTAGCCGAAGTGCTGCGACGCGCGAAGTGCTTCGGTGGCGACCGGGTCGTTGGTGGTGTTTTCAACCAGCGCCGTCGTCACAATCGGCGACGGAACTGCGGTGGGATCCACCCACGCTCCCTTCAGCATGCTCGAGGGGTTCTGAACAAACTGCGCCCCGAGCGCGCCGTTGCAGTTCACCGCGCCGATCGCGGCGCCTTCGCAGTATTGCGTCTGCACCCCCGCCCACGGGCTGCCTCCGACACTGCCGAAAAAGTCGCGGAGGTACGTTTCCGCGGTGCGATTCGTGTAGGTGTACGAGCCCACCGGGATGGAGAATCCCTTCGCCCATTCCGGGCCCCAGAAGACGAGGTACACGGCGGGCTTTGTCTCTACGGTGCCGCCGTGATAGATCAGCTGATTGGGGTCCGTCTGAGCGTCCGAGGTGTACTGATTCGCCTTCCACAGGATGTGAGCCGACCCCACATTTGGCGAGAGGTTGGGGATGACGGTCGCCGAGGCGACGAGCGGTGTCAACACGCCTGTCGCCACGGTGGCGATACCCACCCCAAGCCGAAGTGCATGGCTGCGCGCGGTGTTCACGGATTCAAGTCCTCCTTGATCACTACCAGACCTGACCTGTTGCGCCCGGGTTCGAGCGGAGCTTCCGCTGCCACGGGATAGAGGGCACTATAGACAAAGGTACCGTCCGTGTCCACACATTATCTGATAGCCAACTTGTAATGATCGGGAGCAGCCGTCTGAACCACTAGGGTTGTACCTGTCCGCCACGGGCTGTACTCCCGGTGGACGGTGGCCGGCGGCGACGGACAATCCGCAGCCACACAAACCCAGGCTGGGGGTTCAATGAGGCAGGAAGCCGATCGGAGCACGACGGTCGCCATCGGGACGCTCGCCGTGCTCGCGGCGGGGACGGCGCTCTATCAAGTGTCCCGACCGGGCTTCCTGTTCGGCATCACCCCTGACATTGCAGCCTGGCTTGGCGCATCGATCCGGTTCGTGCACGGCGCGGTTCCCTACCGCGACTTCGACCTGCTGCAGCCGCCTGGGTTCACGTTGCTGGCGAGCCCTCTCGCATTCCTGTCGGAGTGGATCGGCACCCGCAATGCGCTGGCGATCCTGCGGCTTTGCACACCGCTCCTGGCAGCGGGAAGCGTGCTCCTCATGGGGAAGGTTGTTCGCCACCGCGGGCGCGTCGCTGTGGTCGCCGCATGCGGAGTCATGGCCCTCTATCCAGCCGAGTTGTATGCCCTCCGCAGTGGGCTGCTCGAATCGGTCGTCGATTTCTTCTCCCTGGCCGGGGCCGCGCTTGTCTTCCAGGGCGATTCATTGTCATCCTCGCGGCGCCGCATGCTTGTCGGCGGCGCCGCGTTCGGCCTCGCCGGTGCCATCAAGGCACCGGCGATCGTTCCGGTGCTCGTGCTTGCGGTGCTCTGTCTTCCCGCCCTGCGCAAGCGATTCCTGCCGTTCGGTGCCGGTGTGACCGCCGGGTTCGGCATTCCAACGCTGCCGTTCTTCCTTGCCGCGCCTGGAAGCTTCGTCCGCGATGTCGTGACCGCACCCCTGAGCAGCGGTCCGGAAGCACACCGAGTATCGATCCCCGTGCGGCTCGGGGACATTATCGGCACGTCTGCCTTCCGCGGCGGGACATCGGCAGCGATCATCGCAACCGTCGCGGTTGCCGGCATCGTGATCACTGCATTCCTCCTGCGACCACGGCGGCCAACGACGTTGGAGTGGTTTGCGATTGCGGCCACCGTTCTGGCGGTCATCGCCCAGCTCGGCCCCGCTTACTACTTTGCCAATTACACAGCGTTCGTCGCCCCGTTCCTCGGCCTGCTCCTGGGCATCTCACTCGGACGCCTCGTGGGGAACGGATCAGAGCGCATCGGGATGGCGATCGCAACGGCCGGCGTCGCGCTCGTGTGCGCCTATCAGGTGATCACGATCCATGGATTGAAGACAGCGGACATCGCCGGTGTCGTTGACGTGTCAATTCCCGCGGGGGCATGCACGCTGTCGGACGCACCGTCGAAGCTGGTGACCACCAACCGATTCGTGGCGACGGCGCCCGGCTGCAACGACATGATCGACCCGGAGGGCGCAACGCTGGCCTACGGATACGGTTCCGCAGGCGCAGTGCATCTCTGGACGTTGATGGTGGAGCAGTCCGACTACCTTGTGACCAGCACCCCGTTCGCGGACTGGTACATCCCACCCGATGCGAGCCTCCGCGCCTATGTGGGCGCGAACTTCCAGCTGCACGTCAGAGGAGGACTGCTCTTCTACGTCCGCAACGGCTTCTCATACGGCCGCGGGCAGGGCCGACCGCCTGCAATCGAGGCGCATCGGTAGCGTCTGGAGGACTGCCCCGGCGGCGTTCCCTGGCTGTAGGGTGGAGCGTGACGACCACCCGGCTAGCCCCTGGGAGGACCATGCATGGCGAGCGTTACCATCTCAGCGTCGTACAGAGCTCGTGGCGAACGCATCGCTCAGGCGGTCACCGACGGTGCCGACCCGGCCACTGCCATTCCGGATCCCGGCATCTATCGAACTCCGGTCATCCCAGGCGAGCTCGCATACGCGGGCCTCACCTGGACAACCCTGGCACCACGGCGCGGTGCTCGGGCCAGGCCACCCCGCGCCTCCCCGAGGACGCCGAGGTTTCGCTTGACGCATCTCTCCCGTTCCCACATCAGGAGGCAGGCATGCAGTTCATCAAGATCATCAGCAATCAAGAGACCACCGTGTGGGTGAACACGGACGCCGTGGCGGCGATCGAGGACGGCCCAGAGCTGCGGAGTGCGACGCTGCGTCTCGTTGGTGGCATCCACTACGTCGTCATGGACAGCGCCGAATCCGCGCGGATCGCCGTCATCACCGCCTCGGAAGGAAAGCCGTCGCATCTCATGCGTTATGAGCGGGGTTGACTGACCCAGGTGGTTGAGATCGTGACGACCCACGCGGCGGGTGGTTAGTTGATCGTCACCTCGCTGAAGCTGGGATGAACACCCCGGCGCGTGAGCTCATCCTCCATGGCCTCCCCAATCGAGGATGAGCGCCGCGTCCAGCCCGCTACCTCTCGACGTATGCCGTCATCGGCGCGACCACCCCGTGCTTCTCCATCGCAGCTATCGTCTCCGGTGAGGGGGAAGCCATCATCGCCTGCGCGCCCTCGGGGTCATGCACGTCCATGGTGATGGCGATGTTCTTGCTCCCGTCGACCGCGACATGGTCGGTCACATTGGTGCCGACGGTTCCGAGGAGGGTTGCACGCTCCTGCTTGCCCTCAAGCCACCGGTCGAGATCCACAACCGCGTGCGTTATCACCATCTTTGGCATGGCAGGCCTCCCAGGAACGAGCGAAGGCCCTGGCGGGATGCCGGCCCTCTGGACCGTCGAGTATGGAGGGTTGGTTGGGCGTCCCGCGCGCGCCGCTCATCTACGTCGGAGCGAAGTCTGCAGACGTCAGCGGCACTGCCTTGCGTAACAGCGTCGAACGTCTCGCTGAGCACGTCTTTGCGGGGTCATGGGCTGCCCTCGCCCGGAGCCGAGCCAAGAGCAGCACCGCCGCCAAGGTGGCGAGCATTCCGATGAGATCGATCGATGCGCCGGCTCCAAAAAGGGCGAGCTGAGCAATACCGTGTGGAGGCTCGAGGCCGTGTGACCGGAGCGACGCGTCGATGATCTGTTGATTGACGCCGGTGAGCAGCACTCCGCCGACGGCGAGTATCCACGCCGGCGTACCCACCCGCAACATGGGAGCGAGCAGGACGAGCACCAGGATCTCCACGGTCAAATGGTGGTCCCAGGTCACCCCCTGAAAAATGGGAATCGCCGCGAGCAGTCCGGCGACCATCAGCACGCGCCTGGAAGGTCCGGGCACACGCGAGCACACGAACCACGTCGCCGCCAGGGCGGCAATTTCGACCAGCAGGAAGACGGTGCCCAGGCCGCTTGCCGGATGCAAGCCCTGTGAACGGAGCATCCGGAGGACGACGCCGGGAAGTGACCGGTTCCACGGGCTGACGACCCCACCCGAGAAGCTGGGGAGGACATGGGTGACATAGGCGACGGCTTGGGGGGAGATCAGCAGCATCGTCATCGCTCCCATTGCGAGGCCGGTTGCGAGACCGATGAAGGCCTGCAGAGCCCTGCGCGGGGCCAGGAGCAGGATCGCAGGCGCGATCAGCAGTGGCGACACCTTGATGCACGCGGCGAGCGCGAGCGCCGCACCGCCAAGCGCGAGCCGGCGGTCGGTCACGACGCTCCAGGCGAAGACGGCTTCGAGAAGCAGGATGAACGGATCGACCTGGATCCCATAGATGGCAGCCCCGATCGGGGCGCTCGCGAGCATCATCAGCACCAGCCACCCGATCGTCTCGGGTGCGAGGCGTGGCCGGGCGGCCCGTGCCCCGATCGCCAGCAGGGCGATCAGCGAGGCGTAATCGATGCCGAGCCAGACCCGGCCGGCGTCGTCAATTGGAAGCCCGGTGAGCGGGATCAGCAGAAAGGCGAAGAGCGGCGGATACGTGTAGCCGCGCATGGCGGCGGCGTTGAAGCAACACGGCGGCGGGCTGGCGTAGATCGGCCGTCCATGCTCGAGCGCCTGCGCTGCCGCGAAGTAGACACGGAAGTCGACCGTCGCGGCGTGGGGTGCGACCAGCTGGCCCACGCCGATCACGAGGTCATTCACGGCGAAGAGCCCAAGCAGCAGCACGAGAACGCCCCACCGATACGGGCGAAATCGGTCTGCGGACAGGATGCTCACCCGCAGGATTCTGCCAGAGCCGTCCCGACGGTCTTGTCGATCGCGGAGCCGATCAGCTGACGCCAAGGTTTCGCCAAGGTCGTCGCAACCGCCCCGCCGGAGAACTCAGCGATCGCGACTGTTGAATCGCGATTATCGGTCGTCATGGAGGCACTCGCGAGACAGGACAATCTCGCCGAAGCCCTCGTGGTCTACAGCCGGAGTTGCATCATGCAGGCGCTCTTGGCTGGCGGCTCTCCTTCTCACGCTTTCGGCGGTACATCGCATGGTCGGCTGAGCGCAGGAGCGTGTGCAGGTCGTCGCCGTCGGTCGGAAACGTCGCGACGCCGATCGTGGCGCCGATCGACACCGTCCTCCCGTCATACACGAGGACCTGGCTGAGCCTGAGCTCGAGCTTTCGAGCCACCTCGGCAGCTGTGTCGGCGCCCATTCGCGTCAGGAGGACAGTGAACTCATCGCCGCCCTGACGGCCGACGGTATCGGACTCCCGGACGGATTTCACGAGGCGATCGGCGACCTGCTGCAGGACCACGTCGCCTCCGTCGTGCCCGAGCGTGTCGTTGACCGCCTTGAACCCGTCCAGATCAATCGCCAGGATCGCGAAGGGTTGTACGGTTCGCTTCGAAGCCAGCAGGGCTTGCGAGATGCGGTCGTAGAGCAACACACGGTTCGGCAAGCCGGTCAAGGGATCGTGGAGTGCTTGATGCGAAAGCGTCTCGCGCTCAGTCGCGAGCTCACTCCCGAGCTGCGTCATCCGGCGATCGAACGCTCGCGCGACCTGGACGAGGCTCGCGTCGCAGCTGATCCGCACTACCCGCAGCGCAGCGTTGAGCGTCTCGCTCGGTGTCTGGAGGCGCGCCGCCTCATCGCGCAGGACCTCCGCAACGGTATCTCGCCAGATCAAGTAGGCGCGGGTGATGTTCACCGTTGCCTGCTGTAGCGTTGCGGCAAGATCACCTCGCTCGGCGATGTATCGCATCTCCTCATCTGACACGGGAATGCCATACGCGACCCACCGAGCCGTCATCACGGTGGCCAACCAGTTGACGCCTCGCGAATGCTCCGTGTACTGCGGATCGGGTGGACGACCGGCCCACCCATACGCCGTGGCGCGCGAGTAGCAGAGATCGCAGCATTCCTCCGCCCGGAGGCCGAGCGCGATACCAAGGGCCAGACCGGCGTCGGAGGTCTGGTCCGCGGGCTGGCTCGGTCCAATCGATGGTCGGTCCGTCTGTTGCAGCGGCTGCATCTCGGCATCCATCCTAGGTCGCACCGCCGCGAGCCCCCTGATCGTGACGGACTGTGTGTCCCGTGTCACATCCCCCGCGCCGTCAGGATCAGTGATGATCGAATGCGAGGAACTGGTGGACGGCGCTGACCGCTGCCGATCCCTCACCGACCGCGGCAGCGACGCGCTTCATCGAACCTGACCGCACGTCGCCCACCGCGAACAACCCCGGCCGGCTGGTCTCGTACGGGAGCGGGCGCCGGCCAAGAGCGTTCCAGCCCATGTCCAACTGCTCATCCGTCAGGGCGCGGTCGGTGAGGACGAAGCCGCGGTCGTCGAGCGCGACGCATCCGCTCAGCCACGACGTCTCGGGATCGGCGCCGATGAACGAGAAGAGCGCGGCCGCCGGAACGCGAATCTCCCCATCGGGTCTGTCGACGCGCACTGCCTGCAAGGCGTTCACGCCTTCGAGTCCGACGACGGTCGCGCCGGTCAGCACCTCGATACGGCGATGGCGCACCAGGCGGTCGACGAGGTATCGAGACATCCGTGCGTTGAGGTCAGCCGCTCGGATGACCACCGTGACGACGCTGCCCTTGTCAGCGAGGAATACCGCGGCCTGACCCGCCGAGTTGCCGCCACCAACGACCATAACCGGGCTGCCAGCGCACTGTCGCGCCTCCAGCTCGGTGGCGGCGTAAAACACGCCGTTGGCCTCGAACTCCTGCAGGCGATCAACGGGCAACCTGCGATACCTCGCTCCGGTGGCTGCGATCACCGCCCGCGCGGCGACGACGGTACCGTCCGACAGCTCCACCTTGAGCTGTCCGGACTCCTCACGCAGGGCGATGGCTGTGCACGGTGCACTGAGTTTCGCGCCGAACTTCTCTGCCTGCACCAGCCCACGCTGGGTGAGCTCAGCCCCGGATATCCCTGTCGTGAACCCGAAGTAATTCTCGATCCTCGAGCTCGTGCCGGCCTGGCCGCCGGGCGCGATCGTGTCCACGCCCAGGGTGTGCAGCCCCTCGGATGCGCCATAGACGGCGGCCGCGAGACCCGCCGGACCGCCGCCCACGATCACGAGATCGAACGAGCGGTCGGGCAGCTTGTCCAGGGTCAATCCCAGATACGACGCGAGCTCGCCTGGGGTCGGCTTCCGCAGCACCTCGCCGGTGGCGATGACCACCGGGAGGTCCGATGGCTCGAGCGCGAAGGCCCGCACGATGGCGTCGACCTCTGCATCGGCGTCAGGATCCAGCCACCGGTGCGGAAGGCGGGTGCGGGTGAGGAACTCACGGATGTGCATGGTTTCGGGCGAGAAACGAGAGCCAACGACCCGAATGAACACCGCGGCTCCGGCGAGGAAGGCCGCACGTCGCGCCATGAACGCTGCCAGGATCTTGTCGCCGAGCTCGGGCTCGGTGGCGATGACCCGCCTGAGGCGATCCGCCGGAACCGCGAGCACCTCACCGGGCTCGGCAACCCGAGCCGAGACGAACGCCCTCACCCCGGTGAGCAGATTCAACTCGCCGAGAAATTGGCCGGCACGATAGGTGGTGATCACCTGGTCATCGGCATCGTCGACCACGACGTCGACGGCGCCTGAGAGGACGATCCAGAAGTCGAAGCCAGGGTCACCCTCGTGGTAGAGGTACTCGCCAGTGTCCACGCGATGGCGCGTGCCGACCGCCTCGAAGATCGCGACTTCGGAGGGCTCGAGGACAGGGAACGCAGACGGGTCCGCCTTCATCGGGAGCACGCAGTCTGGTGTTTCCTCTGCGGCTCCTGCCCAAACCTGGGATCAGGGCTTGGTCGTGCCGGTCCCAATCGTCCGAGGCGTCGTTCCCCGGTTGCGAGCGCGCCGGCTCGTCGTGCCGGCGGCCTTGTCCGCCGTTCGAGGAGAGTCGAGTTCGGCGAAGGGCTCCGACAGGAGCATCTTGCGCAGCAGCCGAGCGAGGGTGCCGCGGTCAGCCGCGGTGAGCGCGCCGAGCAGCCGCTCCTCGTTCGCCAGATGGGCGACGACCGCCGCATCGACGGTCTCCAGTCCTTTGCGGGTCAGGACAACGAGCGTCCCGCGTCGATCGCTGGGATCGGGACGGCGTTCGACGAGACCCAGTGCCTCGACGCGATCGATTCGGTTGGTCATCGCCCCCGACGAGAGCACGACAGCGTCGACCAGGCGCGTCGGGCTCATCTGATACGGGGGGCCCGATCGGAGGAGCGCCGCCAGCACCTCGAACTCACCGAAGGTGATGCCATAGCGGTCGAAGATAGCGGCGAAGCTCGCACTCTGGAGCAAGAAGACCCGCGAGATACGTTGCAGGACATGGGTCGCCGACACGTCGAGGTTGGGGCGCTCGCAATTCCACTGCTGCACGATTCGATCGATCGCATCTTCTGGCATTCCTGGCATTATACCTCGACGTGAAGATACTTGACGACGTACTACGTCCTAAAGTATCTTTAGGTCGAAGTACTTATCCACGGGAGCAGTGCCATGACGACAGCGACTCGGACACTCACAACGCGGCGCTTGGGCTCAACCGACCTCGAGCTCACCACCGTCGGCTTCGGGGCATGGGCCATCGGCGGCGGGGGCTGGGCGCATGGCTGGGGACCACAGGACGATACCGATTCCATCGCAGCCATCCTCCATGCCGTTGATCGCGGCGTGAATTGGATCGACACCGCCGCGGTCTACGGGCTCGGTCATTCGGAAGAGGTGGTCGGCCGGGCGCTTCGCGAGCTCCCCGCATCCCAGCGGCCGTATGTCTTCACCAAGGGCGGCATGGTTCACGATCTCGATAAGCCCTTCGCCGAGCCCCAACGCAACCTCAAGCCGGCCTCCATTCGACGCGAGGTCGAGGCGTCGCTCAGCCGCCTCGGCGTCGAGCGCATCGACCTGTACCAATTCCACTGGCCCGACGAGACCGGCACCCCGATCGAAGAGTCCTGGGGCGAGATGGCCCGGCTTGTGGATGAGGGGAAGGTTCGCGCCGCCGGCGTCTCGAACTTCGACACGGCCCTCCTGGAGCGCGTGGAGGCGGTTCGCCATGTGGATTCGTTGCAGCCTCCCTTCTCATTGATCCGCCGCGACCGCGGCGCGGACGTCATCCCGTGGGCCGCTGCTCACAACACCGGCGTGATCGTCTACAGCCCGATGCAGTCGGGCATCCTCACCGACACCTTCTCGTTGAGTCGCCTCGCCGCGATGGCGGACAATGACTGGCGGCGCGGTTCGGCCGAATTCATGGAGCCGAAGTTGTCTCGTAACCTCGCTCTCCGCGACGCCCTGCGACCGGTGGCTTATCGCAATGGCACATCGGTGTCAGCGGTGGCGGTGGCCTGGACGCTGGCGTGGCCGGGAGTGACCGGCGCCATCGTGGGGGCACGCAATCCCGCGCAGGTCGACGGCTGGGTGGACGCTGCAGCACTCCATTTCTCCGCGGAGGATCTCGGGGAGATCGTCAGAGCGCTCCAGAGGATCGGGGCAGGGTCGGGGCTGCTGGAACCCGCGGTGGCCACCGGCGCGTCTGCGCGGCACGGAGTGGGAATGCGGGGATGACCGCGTTCGTCCCAGTCCTGATCACGGCGTTCCTGGCGTCGGCGGTCGAGGCCATCGAGATGGTCACGATCGTGGTGGGCGTCGGCACGGCCCGTGGCTGGCGGTCGACGCTGCTTGGGGCGGCGGCCGGGTTCGGCCTGCTCGCGGTGCTTGTCGCGGTCCTTGGCGTGGCACTCAGCGCCATTCCCATCGCGCCGCTGCGACTGGTCATCGGCGCTCTGCTGCTCGTCTTCGGGATGCAGTGGCTGCGCAAGGGTGTCGTTCGGGTCGCGGCGCGCGGGTTTGCCGGGATGCATGTCGACGCCTCCGAGGACTCTGAAGTCTGGACCGGTCCAGGCGTCGACTGGACTGCATTCATCCTCGCTTTCAAGGGGGTGTTGCTCGAGGGTCTCGAGGTCGCCTTCATCGTCGTGTCTGTGGGAGCGACGGCCGGCCAGCTCGGGGCAGCCGTCACCGGCGGCGGAGCAGCCGTGCTGGTGGTGGGTGCCCTTGGAGTGGCGTTGGTGCGGGTGGTCGCACGAATTCCGCGCAGCTTCCTGCAGCTCATCGTCGGCATCCTGCTGACCACGTTCGGGTCGTTCTGGTCAACCGAGGGCCTCGGAGTGACCTGGCCAGGCGGTGACATGGCCATCCTCGGGCTCCTGGTGGTCTATGTGATCACCGCCGTGGCCAACATCGCCTACGAACGCCGCGGGACCCGGCGGCGGATTCACACGGTGAATCTGAGTGAGGTGGCGAGATGAGGCGTCCGATGTCCTGGCTGGTTGGCTTCGGCCGTTTCTGGTACCGCTTCATCATCGGCGACGACTGGACCGTCGCCGTCGCGCTTGCAATCGGGCTCGCGCTGACAGCGCTACTCACCAGGACTCAGTTTCCAGCGTGGTTGATCATTCCGCTGATCGTGATCGTGACGCTTCGGGTGAGCATCGAGCGAACCAAGCGCGCCAGGTAAGTGCTGCGCGTCCAGGACCAGCATGCTCCGGTGAGCATCCGCGACGAGTTGGATGCCACCGTTACGAAGCATCGGAGGGGGCAGAAGCTCTGCCCCCTCCGAGCCAATGTCTCTCAGACCCCTGCGAGTGCCGGGATGAAGTCCGCACCATCGATGGTGCCGAGACCGCTCGCCATGTCATAGCCCGGACCGGCGTTGTAGCCGGGAACTGTGACCACGGCGTTGCCACGGTGGGCGTCAGGGAATGTCATTCCATTGCTGCCCGATGTGACGTCGACGATGCCGCTGTTGGCTGTCTGCGCGAGCGCATACAGGCGAGGATTCAACTGGCCAAGATCGTGTCCGGCCAGCTGGTCGGCCATGGCCACGATGCCGGAGAACATCGGGCTGGCTTCACTGGTGCCTGCGATCTGGAAGTACGACGGACCGAATGGTTGGAAGCTCCAGAACACGAGTACTGCACCGCTGAGCGAGGCGCTCATCGAGATGTCCGGAGTGCCACGGTCGTCGCCGACCACGCTCTTCACCGAGTTCTGATACGACGGACGGCTGAACACTGCGGATGGGCCGCCACCGCCGGCGCAGCACGTCTGTCCCGCAGGGCCGCCGACGATGCTCGCGGGATCCTGCCAGACGACGTCATGCGACACGGACTTCGGGTTTCCGTTGGCGCGGGGGATGAGCTCGGTGCCACCCACCGACGTGACCAGCGGATCCGAGGACGGCCACGAGTTCACGTGATGCGCGTAGCAGCAGCCGCCGTCAAAGAAGTTGTCGGTGGCGCCGTTATCGCCAGAGGAGGCGAGGACGGTAACGTGATGGGCAGCCGCATTCATGAACGCGCTGCGCAGGCTCATGATCTTTGCCGGGCTCGAGAACGTGGGCTCGGTTGCGCCGAAGCTCTGCGAGATCACATCCCCGAGGTGGTGGTTGATCACGTAGTTCTCAGCGGCGACCATCGGCGGAAACCCGACCGCGCCTTCGGTCTCGGCGACCGGCGTTTCAACGAGGAGGATCTTCGCCCCAGGGGCGATCGCATGCGACCACTCGACGTCCAAAGTGGTCTCCTCAGCCCAGCCCACCATCGTGCCGTTGGTCGGGTCGAATGGCGGGATCGCCCCAACCGGATGAATGATCGTCAGCGACGCTGCCGGGAGGTGGAAGGCGGCATCGAACGTCTTGATGTCGCTCGTGATCGTCGGCGAACCGTACGAGTTGACGATGACGATGGTCTTGCCGGCCCCGGTGATGCCGCTGTCGTGTAGCGAGTTCGAGACCGTAGTGCGCCCCGATTTGAGCGGGGTCATAGCACGCAAGGCCGTTCGCCGCCAGGCACTGGGCGGACGTCGGCGGCTTCGCGGCGCTGAAGCGCCCGAGGAGGTGCCCCACGATATCCGGGGTAACCTTGGGCGCGGCCTGGGCGGGCGCCCCGGACGCGAGCAGGCTCGCGGCGGTGATCGCCCCGAAGCCCACCGCGGCAGTGAGTTTGAAGATGTGTTTCCGAGCGGCCATGCGAACCTCCTGAACAGCCCCGGCCCCCTAGCCGGTAAGCCTCTGAACACTACTCATTGCGTAACACCTGCGTCAATGGCTGCCTCTGACGCATTCAGTGCGATCAGATTTCGCCTTCCTACTCTTCGCTCAGGTCCCCGAAACCCCGCGGGCTGGACCTACGACCAATAGGCCCTAGGCAGCCAGCGCCCGCCAATGGAGCCTAAAGAGGACAGACGCACATCTCGTCCACAGGGGCATTCGGGGCGGCATGATCATCTGCCCGCGCTGCGCATCGAAGCGGGTCGTACTGCTCACCTTTCCCGAGGTGGGAGAGGCCCGCCGCGAGGCCGCTCCCCGTCCCGTCGCACGCTGCGCTGACTGCGCGTATCGCCTGACGCCCGAGGAGATCACGACCCAGGAGAAGTCATCCCTCAACTGAGCGGACCGCACCTCCCGCTCCGTCCGTCACAGACATGCAATATCAGAGCTGAGGTCCGGGTGTAGGTTGTCGGCACCCAAAGCAGGTCAGCTCGAGGTGGTCAATCATGATCCATGGCGAAATCACTGAGTGCCCGGAGTGCGGGTCAACCGAAGTTGTTGTGCACAAGCGCGATGTCGCCGCCATCGGCGAACCAACCCGGACGTTCGTTTCCGGCTACGAGTGCGTCGAATGTGATCGCCGATGGCAGCCCGACACAGAGTTGACCGGTCAATCGCTCAAACCCATCCGGCGTTATTCCTAACCCTCAACGCGCGCCAGGCGGGCCCGCGGGGCGATGAGCACGATGCTCACCGCCCATCGAGCACCCGAAGGCGACGCTGGTACTCATCCGTGTCGATCTCGCCGCGCGCAAACCGCTCGCGGAGCACCGCGGCCGCGTCAGGCGTGGTGCCATGGCTGCCTTTCCACCAGAGGCGACCGCGCCAGATGAAGAGGCCGATCACGGTGAGCCACAGGGTGCCGAAGACCAACGGAAAGATCCACCAAAAGCCGAAGCCGCCGCCGACCCAATAACCGGGCATGTCGCGTTCCTCCGATATGTGTGTTGGATGTCAACGGCACCATCGTCGGCGGCGGGCCGTAAGCCTGTCGTCCGTCGGGAAGCGACACTTGTGGCTACGTCCGGGGGCGTAGCTCAGCGACGATTTGCTTACGCGAGCGCCTGGCCCGGCGATACGAGCCCGCTTTCGTACGCGAAGACAACGAGCTGCGCGCGATCGCGCGCGCCGAGCTTCTGCATGGATCGGGATACGTGGGTGCGCGCCGTCGCCGGGCTGATCACGAGCCTCTCAGCGATCTCGTCGTTGGAGAGCCCGCAGCCGGCCAGTGCCACAACTTCACGCTCACGCTCGGTGAGGTCGGCCAGGAGCTTCGTCCGCGGTGCGACCGGTGCAGGACGGGCGCTGAAGGCCTCGATGACTCGGCGCGTCACGGCCGGCGAGAGCAGCGACTCCCCCGCTGCAACGACACGTATCGCACGGAGCAGCTCAGTCGGCTCCGCATCCTTGAGAAGAAACCCTCCTGCACCTGCGCGAAGGGCTTCGAACACGTACTCGTCGATCTCGAAGGTGGTGAGCACGAGGACGCGAACACCGGAGAGCTGCGGATCGGTTGCGATCAGACGCGTCGCCTCCAACCCATCGAGAACCGGCATGCGGATGTCCATCACCACCACGTCGGGTCGGAGTTCACGCACAACGCGCAGCGCCTCCTGCCCATCGGCGGCCTCACCGACCACCTCGATGTCGGGCTCCGCCTCGGCGAGCGCGCGCAGACCAACACGGATCAACGCCTGGTCGTCGGCGAGCACCACCCGGATGCTCACCGGCCCCTCAACGGTAGCGATGCCCATACCCGGAATCCCCCTTCGGGGCGTCTGCCGGCCGAGAAGGCGCCGGCCAGCGCGGTGGCGCGCTCGCGCATCCCCTGGAGGCCTCCGCCTTCGCGCGGCGGCTCGCTCACTACGATCCCGTCATCGATGATCTCCAGCTCCAGCCGATCAGTCTCGAGCACTGCGCGCACGCTCGCCCTGGTCCCGGGGCCGGCGTGCCGGGCCACGTTGGTGAGCGACTCCTGCACGATCCGGTAGGCGGCGGTCGAGACAATCTCTGGGACTTCGCCGCCGCGCTGGGGAATGTCGAGGTCGACCCGAAGTCCCGCGTCTCGCATCTGCGCAGCCAGGGCAGGCAATGCCGGCAGTCCCGGAGTCGGTCTGCGATCCGCACCTCCGAGCCCCTCTCCACGTAATGCGGCGAGCTCACTGCGAAGCTCGGTCAGCGCTTGCTTGCTCACGCTGCGAATGGCGGTGATTGCCTTGCGCGCCTCCTCAGGCCTGCTGGCCAGGAGGTGCTCCGCGACGCCGCTCTGGAGGCTGATGACCGCGAGGCTGTGCCCGATGACGTCATGCATCTCACGAGCGATCTGGAGTCTCTCTTCGACCATGCGCCGACGCGCCTCCTCCTCGCGGCTGCGCTGCGTCCACTCCGCCCGCGCCCGCGACTCCCGGAGGAAGCGCCGTCGCGCGTCCAGCGCGATCCCGGCCGCCACGGAGAGACCTACCCATACGCCCGCAAAGAGCGCTACCGGCCACGACCAGCCGTACACAGCACCGTGGACTGCGGACAGCACGGCGGCGCCACCGAGCGCCGATCCGATCCACACTGGCAGCGATCGTGTCGCGCCCAGCACGACGAGCAGCCCAAGAAATGGCCCCAGCAAAATTGGCCCGGGTGGATTGCCGGCAAGAAGGTACGCGCCGGTGCAGATGAGCGAGCCCGCATACGCAAGTGCTGGCCACGGCCGCCGCAGCGCCAACGCCATCCCTGCGCCCACGAGCAAGAGGTAGCCGCTGATGCCGATCCGGTGCGCATCACCGGTGGCGCGCTGCTGAGCCGTGCTTGCCGCGACGAGGAAGGTCGTCAAGACGAGCGCAGGGACCAGGTCGGCCACAACGGGCGCCCGTCGCGCCATTTCGGCCCATAGAGCGCGTGGCGACGCGGTCGCAGTGAATTCCCCGCTGTGGGGCGCTCGTGATCGCGGGAGGTCGCTCATGCCTCGGCTAGGATGCTCCGAAGTCATGGACACACCTTAACCGCCAGTGATGGCATCGTCATCCGCCCGGACGCGGCTGCTGACATACGCTCTCTGACGTAGACGCGTGCATCAAAGGGATTCGCGCGTCGCCATGCGGCAGTACACTCGTCGAGTAGGGCGCACAAGTCGCAAGTGGGTGGTGACCGACGATGAACATGCGGTTAAGGATGGATGTCCCACGGGCGTTGCGAGTCGTCCCTCCAAGCCCGCGTGAGGGTTCGCAGACACTGGTGCGCCGGGCGATCACCATCACGCCTGCGTGAACTCCGGCGCCTCGTGCGGCTGACATGCCTGCTCGCGGTCGGCTACCGCAGGCCGTTCACGGCCGACGTCAGGAGGTCGAGAACCGTCGCGACGTGCACGGTGCTCCTGATCGCAGCCTGCGCCTCGGCGACCGTGCATGCGAGCGCGGCGTCGAGGAGTTCGTCGACGGACGCAGCCTCGACACCCACGATCACGGCGCCCCGGTCACTCAGCTCCAGCGCCTCGCCCACGATGATCGCACTGACCTTTGACGATGGTCCCATTCGCAGGTCCACACCGGGAATCCGCGCGCCGACGCTCGCACGAGTCGTTGCGAACAACCTGACCAAAACCATCTATCTCACCTTCGACGATGGACCGAACCCCACCTGGACGCCGAGAATCCTCTCCCTCCTCGAGGAATACGGCGCGCACGCGAGCTTCTTCGTCGTCGGCGAGAACGTGCAACGGTGGCCCTCGCTGGTACAGCGAGCGGCCCAGGACGGCGACACGATTGGAGACCACACGTGGTCGCACCCGAACCTCACCGATATGCCGCCGACTGCCGTCTACATCGAGCTCGGCCGCGACCGCAATTGGATCACGACGCTCACCGGAAGGCCACCGACTGTGTGGCGGCCTCCGTACGAGGCGTTCAACGCATCGGACGCGGCGATCGCAACCGGATTGGGGATGAAGATGCAGCTGTGGAGCGTCGACACTGGCGATTGGCAGCTCCCCGGCGCCGAGGTTATCGTCCTCCGCGTGATGGCTGCACTCCACAACGGGATGGTGGTGCTGCTGCATGACGGAGGCGGTGTGACGCGAAGTGAAACGGTGGCCGCGGTCGCCATCCTCATCCCCGAGTTGGAGGCCGCAGGGTACCGACTCGCAGCGCTGCCGCACCAAGGAATTGGCCCCTAGTCGGCGGTGCCGCGACCGCGATGCTCAACCCTGGCTCTGTCCCCCAAGCGCAACCACAGACGGTTCGACTGAACGACCACCGTGGCGCAGGTAGATCGCAATCGCTACCGACGTCAGCGCTGCCCATGCGCACCAGAGCGAGGTGAAGCCTGTGAAGGTGATCCAGCCGAGAGCGATTACCGCACTCAGGTTCGCAAGGCCGAGCAGGACCAGCCACGTGTTGCTTGCCACCAAGCAGGCACCGCAGGTGGAGACGATGTACAGGCCGACGAGGATATCGGCGTAGCTGATGTCCGCCGTGTATGCGATGTGTGACCCGTCGATCGCGGCGCCGACCGGACCTCGAACGATTGCCACCAGCAGCGCGACGGTTGTCACCGTGCCAACGACGAGGAACGCCTTCATCCACTGGCGTCGATGAACCTTGGTTTCAACGCCGAGCATGGCGAAGGGCACCCAGAACGGAAGCACGAAGGCGACGGTCAGGAAGACATAGATCGCGGCGTGCTCGACGGGCCACGAAACCTGGCCATGGAGCCCCCACCAGACGAATGCCTCGTCGATCTCATGAACCGCGAAGAGCAGTGGAGTAGCGGCGAGCGCCAACTGGTGCGGCTTGCGGACGTGGCGAAGCGCATCGATACCGACCACACCAACCACGACACCGGTTACGAGATCCGCCTCAGCGGAGAAGCACACAGCGTCCGCCGCTACGTGACGGAAACGACGGCCGCGAAGATGGCTGACTTCGGGTGGGGTTGATCGCCGACAGCGCTGCCCCAGCTCACGACCAGCGAGCCATTGCCGTGCTCCCCGTCGGCGCCCGCTCGCGCCGGCAGCGCGGAGATCCCGAAGGTGTCACCTGGCCATACCGACGCATTCCCGAACCGATTGGAGATCCGGACCGGAGCCGATAGCCAGCCGTGGGTGACGGAGAAGGCGCGGAGGTATTCGGCATACCCGCCCACTGCGTTGTCGGCAAGCCAACCGACATATGCCGTCCCTGAAGCGCCTCCGGCGACCTCGACGATATGCGTGGCGTTGTCGATATCCGGTGTTACCCGCTCGAGTGAGGACCACGTTGTGCCGTGATCGGTGGAATACGCCAGCCAACCGACATCGTGCCCATCGTGCTGGGTGTCCCAGGTCGTGTACAGGTTTCCCCCCGCATCGATGCCGATGGCACCATCGATCCACCACTCCGCCTTGGACATCGTCAGGCGATCAGGCCCGATCTGCACCGGAGCCGACCACGTGCGCCCGCCATCGTCGGATGACGTGAAGTAGCTGTGCGCGGGCGTCATCGTGTAGGTGACGTCGTTGGTGATGTGATATCCCTGGTACTCGAGGTCGATCCGACCGTCCGATTCGATCACAAGCGGTGCGCTATCACCGCCGCTGGCGGGAAACCCTGGGCTCACCGGGATGATTGGCCCCCAGGTCTTGCCGCCGTCGGTCGACTTCTGGATGACGACGTTGAGGTCGCCGGTTGCGAAGGCGCAGCTCCCGGCCGGATTGCAGATATAGGTCACCGCAGCAGCGCTCGGGCCGTAGTCCCAGGTGACGTAGACGGCTCCGTCGGGGCCGACCGCGATGAAGTCTCGATCACCCCAGTTCCGGCGGATAGGAGGCACGAGCGAGGTGACCTGGGCGAAGGTCGCACCGTGGTTGAAGGACGCGGCGACCACCGGGTACGTGTAGCCCCTCCGGGTGATCATGAAAGAGACGTAGACGGTGCCATTGGGCGCCACCGCGAGGGCCGGATCCCAGCTTGACGCGACCGACCCTGGGGGGTTGCTTGGCAAACTGAAGTGACGCCCGCCATCCGCGGAAGGAGCGAATCCGATTCCGTGACACCCCATCCAAAGCTCATACACGTACCGACCGGAACGATCGACCGCCTGCTCGACTTCCGCATTCTGGCCGGTGCACCCACGGCTCACTTCCGAGATCCGACCAACCGAGTACGTGGTCGCCGGACCGGCGGCCGGTACTCGCGCTGGTATGCCGAGCGCGGTCGCCGCCGCGAGGACGCTCATCCCAACTGCACACAGGGTTTTCCGCCCGCCGCGTCCACGGTGATTGCCTGCGTCACATGCTCGTTGATCTTGCATCGTGATTCCTCAACCTGTTCCGGCCCCGGGCACAAGCCTACCCCTCCGCAGTCACGCGACGGAACCGACCGCGGGTAGGTCGATGTGATCGTCTATGGGTCGATCCCGGTCATCGCGGTGAGCGCGTTGGCGTAGCAGCCCGGGCCGCCAGCAGCCAAGTAGGTGAAGCGGACAACGTAGCCGGAGTTGGCGCCGTAGTCGGGTTGCGTCGCTACCTACACCAATCGAGGTGTCTCAGATGCGCTGGAGCATGCCGCCTATTTGACGACCAGAGTGATTCGGGTTGCGCCAGGTATGTCGTGCGCGTCCACCAAGGTCACGACGAACGAAAAGGTTCCAGGAGCGGTCGGGGTACCGGACACAACGCCACTCGCTGAGAGGGTTAGTCCGGGCGGCAGAGCGCCATTCTCGACGGACCAATCGCGATACGGTGCGGCACCGCCGGCGCCGTTGAGCTGCAGCGAATACGTCACGCCCAATGTTGCATGTGGCAGCGTTGTCTGCCGCACTCGGACCGGGGAAATGAACGCCACGTGGCCAGCGAAATACTGGACGTCGGCGAAGGTGTCGAACGTCTTGCCGGCCGCCCCAGGATTGAGTTTGGACACATGCCCGGGATTCGCCGCTGCGTTCCGATTCACCCTGACCACGGTCCCCGCGGGACACGTCGACAGATCGAGGGTGTTCGGGGATCCGCCACCGTTGAAGGCATAGCCGCCGGTGCCGCCGGCGAGGAAGTCGGTGTTGCCGGTGGTCGCACCCGTGAAGCGGGTGAACGCCGCACCGCCAGTGGCAAACGTATACGTCGTTGTGCCAACGCTCGCGCTGTCGTTGGCCAGCCCGCTCACGAATCCACCCGACACGTTCACGGTCAGCGGCGACGACGAGCTCGTGGCCACCGCCGAGAAGTCGATGGCGTCCCCGACCCCCGGCCCCGTTTGGGCAAAGCTCGCATTGCCGCTCCCCGCCCGGAAGGTGTTCTGTCCCGCCGCCGAACCGGCCACCGTGCTGATCCCGCTCATCACGTCCGGCCCACCGCTGGCGAACCCGCTCACCGTCGCCGGGGTGGTCGACAGGTCGATCGTGACCCCCGGCACCCCCGAGGTCGCCGCCGAGAAGTCGGCAGCGTTGCTGCTTCCGGTGGCATTGAACGTGTTCCCACCCGTCGTACCGGATACAAAGGTGGTGTTCCCTGCACCCAGACCATCGAAGGCCTTGATCCCTGCGAAGGACTCGGTCACCGTCCCCAGGAGAGCCGTCCCGGTGGCCGTGTTGATCTGCAGCGGACCTCCCGGCGCAAACGCATAGCTCAGCGTGTCCCCGGCGAGCCCCTGTCCATGGAAGCTGTCCGCCTCCGTGCCCGCATAGAAGCTCGTGCCGCCGCTGGTGGGCGTCGCCCCGATGAAGCTGGTCGGCGCAGCCAGTCCAGTGAAGGTGTCGGTCGCCGATCCTGCCGTCGCTGTGTCATTCGACGTGGGGCCCACCTGCAGCCCAGACACGTTCACCGTCACCGGGACGGTCAAGGCAGAGAAATCCACGGTGTTGCCCGCCGTCGCGTCACTGAACGTTGCGCTCCCGGTCCCAGCCACGAACCGGTTTCCGGTGCCGGCGCCGGTGAACGTGTACGGCCCGGCCGATCCCGCGGCGAAGATGTTGCCACCCCCCGGGGAGCCCACCACCGTGGTCAGCCCACTGATCGTGTCCACACCACCCGGCACGCTCGCGTCACCCGACGGCACGCCGCCCTCGGTGTTCGGCGACAGGTTGACGTTCACCCCCGACGCTGCCGCCGAGAAGTCGATCGTATTGTTGCCGCCCGCAGCCCCGAAGTTGTATCCGCCGGTGCCGCCGGCGAGGAAGTCGGTGTTGCCGGTGGTCGCACCCGTGAAGCGGGTGAACGCCGCACCGCCAGTGGCAAACGTATACGTCGTTGTGCCAACGCTCGCGCTGTCGTTGGCCAGCCCGCTCACGAATCCACCCGACACGTTCACGGTCAGCGGCGACGACGAGCTCGTGGCCACCGCCGAGAAGTCGATGGCGTCCCCGACCCCCGGCCCCGTTTGGGCAAAGCTCGCATTGCCGCTCCCCGCCCGGAAGGTGTTCTGTCCCGCCGCCGAACCGGCCACCGTGCTGATCCCGCTCATCACGTCCGGCCCACCGCTGGCGAACCCGCTCACCGTCGCCGGGGTGGTCGACAGGTCGATCGTGACCCCCGGCACCCCCGAGGTCGCCGCCGAGAAGTCGGCAGCGTTGCTGCTTCCGGTGGCATTGAACGTGTTCCCACCCGTCGTACCGGATACAAAGGTGGTGTTCCCTGCACCCAGACCATCGAAGGCCTTGATCCCTGCGAAGGACTCGGTCACCGTCCCCAGGAGAGCCGTCCCGGTGGCCGTGTTGATCTGCAGCGGACCTCCCGGCGCAAACGCATAGCTCAGCGTGTCCCCGGCGAGCCCCTGTCCATGGAAGCTGTCCGCCTCCGTGCCCGCATAGAAGCTCGTGCCGCCGCTGGTGGGCGTCGCCCCGATGAAGCTGGTCGGCGCAGCCAGTCCAGTGAAGGTGTCGGTCGCCGATCCTGCCGTCGCTGTGTCATTCGACGTGGGGCCCACCTGCAGCCCAGACACGTTCACCGTCACCGGGACGGTCAAGGCAGAGAAATCCACGGTGTTGCCCGCCGTCGCGTCACTGAACGTTGCGCTCCCGGTCCCAGCCACGAACCGGTTTCCGGTGCCGTCCGCGCTGACGGTGTCCGTGCCCGCGCCACCGATGAACGTGCTGTTGTCGAGATGTCCGGTCGTTGTGCCGCCAACGAAGGCAACCGGCACGCTCGCTGCCGAGCCTGAGCCTGCGCCACCGGCAGCACTCAGAGTCACAGCGCTCAGCGGCGCAGTCGTGGTGGTGTCGCTGAGCTGAAACTCGCCGACGCCGGCGAGCGTTCCGACTGAGCCGTCACAGACCCCGGGGGCGAGATTCAGCCCGTTTGAGCCGACCGTGATGTTCTCCCCATTGGCACTGAGCACCTGGACGGTGCCAGCCCCCGCGGTCGTGTTACCGACCCTCCCAATAATGGGTACGCAGGGACTTGATGGAAACTGGTGAGTGGTCAGGTCCAACACCACGGTCGACGCCTGGCTTGTGGTGCCGTCAACGCCAAAGGCGATGACCGTGACCGAGGAAAGTGGATAGGGCCCCGCACAAGAAGCCGAGGGGCTCACAACGAAGTTCGTCCCGTCATCCGAGATGGAGACAGTCCCGCCGAACAGATCGATCGATAGAGCGCCCGCGCTCGACAAGGAGCACGTCGGATTCGTCGTTTGTCCGGACGCAGTATCAACACCGAATAGGGCCGTCCCTGCAAGGGAGAGGAAGGCGGCGGTTCCGACCGCCGAGGCGCTCTTGATGAACAAGGATGCCGGGCGCAAGCGTGGGTTCATCGTTGAAACCTCTCTCCTCTCTCGCGACCAGGCCATGTCGCCGGCGTCGGCTTACTGTGTCGCCGGGACTGAGGGTACCTGAGGTCCATGCTCTTCCGCAATCGCCCCGCCACGCGCGAGACCAACTCGCACGTGTGGCTTGGATCCCTACCGCGGCTGCGGAGTGATGCGGATATACGGCTTGGGCGATTTGTAGCCGGGAAAAATCCTTTGCGCTTCCTCGTCCGACACAGAGCCGGCGATGATGACGTCGTCACCCTCCTTCCAGTTCGCCGGAGTTGAAACTCGGTGCTTGGCCGTCAGTTGCAGGGAATCGATCACTCGAAGGACTTCGTCGAAGTTGCGTCCGGTGGTCATCGGGTAGACGAGGATGAGCTTCACCTTCTTGTCCGGGCCCACAACGAAGACGTTACGCACCGTCTGGTTGTCTGCGGGAGTCCGCTGCGCCGGGTCGCCGGACGTGCCCGCCGGCAGCATCTCGTAGAGCGTCGACACGTTGAAATCGGCGTCGGCGATGATCGGATAGGTGGGGCGAGCTCCCTGGGTCTCTTCGATGTCGTCGGCCCACTTCTCGTGCTTGTCCATCGGGTCGACAGAAAGTCCGATGACCTTGACGTTGCGGCGGTCGAACTCGGGCTGAATCTTGGCCATGTAACCGAGCTCGGTCGTGCAGACCGGCGTGAAGTCTTTGGGGTGCGAGAAGAGGACGGCCCATGAATCCCCCATCCAGTCGTGGAAGGAAATCCTGCCCTGGGTGGTGTTCGCCTCGAAGTCGGGCGCCGTGCTGCCGAGCGAGAAGTCACCGTGGTCCTCCTGGTTAGGTTCACTGCGCTGTGTGTATCCGATGGAGCTACGCCTCCCGGGCGCGGCACTCAGTATGGCGGCGTCCGATGTGGCGCCGCGTCAACCGGCCACGCGGCGCCCCTTGGGAACCCGAGCGGTCGCCGCTGCGCCTCAGCCACGGTGCGTTTGACCGCTGGCTTGCGGCGAACGCAGCCGAGGTCCTTAGATCGGAGGCATCGACCAGGGATTCGCCTGCTCCATCTGTGCCGCGACAGAGAGAAGCAGTGACTCCGACCCTGCGGGCCCGATGAGTTGCACACTGAGCGGCAGCCCGTCACTGGTGAGGCCGGCTGGTACAGCGACGGCCGCCACGCCGGCGACATTCCACATGCTCGTATAAGTCCACCGACCCACGCCGAGCATTGTCGACGTCAATCCGCGGCCACGCCATGTTCCAATCGGGACTGGAGGCGACGAGAGCACCGGTGTGAGCAGGACATCGCAGCCATTCAACCAACCCTTGATGTATTTGGCAAACTTGCTCGCGCGAGCCCCTCGAATCCCGCGCTGCGCTCGGTGTCCGCGCCTGACCATCGCGGCGGTCCGCGGTTCCACCAGCGCCATGTCGAGCTCCGTCGCGTCCTCGGCAATGCCTGCGAGCCACCGGCTGGTGAACTGCGTCGGCATCATCGGGTATCGAGGGTCTGCGGATGAAAGGGTGTGGCCCGCCGTCGCCAGCGCGGCTGTCGCGCTCGAGACCGCCTCGCGAACCTCGCGAGATGGTCGCACGCCGAACACCGGATGCCGAGTCGAGACGGCAATGCGCAGTCCGCTCGTCGCGGCCACGGGATCGCGATGGACGTGGCTATCCGCGAGCACGTCCAGCAAGAGCGCTGCGTCAGTCACGTTGCGCGCAAGCGGTCCGAAGGCTGTGAGGCCGTGCCAGTGTTCGGCCCTGCCACCGGGCAGGGGCACAAGACCGGGAGCCGGTTTGACGCCGACGATGCCGCAGCACGCAGCGGGGACGCGAATCGATCCACCCCCATCGGACCCCACGGCAAGGGCAGCCATGCGGGCGGCCACGGCAACGGCCGAGCCGCCGCTCGACCCGCCGGGCGTGCGCTCGAGGTTCCACGGGTTGCGGGGAGGCGGGAATGCGTCGGGCTCGGTGAAGGGCCAGATCGCGAGCTCAGGCATGACCGTTCTGCCCACGATGATGGCGCCGGCTTTGCGCAGCCGCTGCACGATGGTCGCGTCCTCCGCGGCCGGCGCGCCGTGTGTCGCACGGGAGCCGTATGTTGTGGGTTCGCCAGCGATCTCGATGTTGTCTTTGACGGCAACCGGGACGCCGGCCAGCGGCAGGCCGTCGAGGTCAGGTCTGTCGCGCAAACGCTCCGCTTGGTTGCGCGCGGACTGTTCGAGGACCGCAATGAAAGCATGCAGGCGCGGCTCCAACGCATCGATACGGCGCAGGCTCGCGTCGAGGAGTTCGACGGGGTCGAGCACCCGAGACCGCACGAGCCGCGCCATCTCGGTTGCCGGCAGTCGTGTGAGGCCATCGTCGTCACGGTCGTGGTGGATACCGGCTGAGGTCGGTGGAGCGCTGTGGGTTGTCATGGTCGAACCGTAGGGGCCGACGACGCCCCCGTCCATCGACAGTTCTGTCGACTTTTGCGCCGCGTCAGGGATCGAGTAGATCGTTGTCCATCGCGAACACCGCGGCAGCCGCCCGCGTGGAGATCCCAGCCTTCTCGTAGACGTGCGCCAGGTGCGTATGCACGGTCGACGTCGAGATGTGCAGTGCGCTCCCGACCTTGCGCATCGACAATCCACGCGCGATGAGCCGGAGCACGTCAACCTCGCGCTCGGTCAGCCCGGCCGGTCGTGACCGAATGCGCCGTCGCGTCTGCCCCGCCGCCTCGAGCACGCACTCGACGGATTCGGGGTCGAGAGCCATCGTGCGGAGCGCGTGAGCAGCAGCGTCAGGGCTGAATGGAGGTCGGTGCGGACGCAACTCTGTGAGAGCGCTGTAGACATCGGCGGTTGCAAGCAGCCGGCAGTCGCTGTCTTGCTCAGCCGCACGCGAGCCACGATGATACCCACTGCCGTCGATCCGCTCGTGATGCATGCCCGCGATGCGCCCCGCTTTCGTCAGAGCGGAAGACCGGGCGAGAATCCGCTCGGTCTGGTAGGCGTGCAGCCGCACGCGTTCCCACTCCGCGCTGCTCAGGCGTCCAGGGCGCTCCCATATCCCGGTTGGCACAGCAGCGCGGCCAAGGTCATGCAACAGCGCGGCGCGGCGCAACGTCGTCACCGCCTCCTCCGCCCTTCCCGCAAGGCGCGCCGCCCCCTCGGCCAGTCGTGCCACGCTGCCCGAGTGGCCATGCAGATGCGTTGCCTTCAGATCCCCGACCATCGCAAACGCAACTGCCACTTCGTCCAACCGCAAGTCCGGGGCTTCGAGCGCAGGGCGCGGCTCCATTGCCAGCAGTGCCGGCAATGGATCCTCCACTGTCACCTCGTCCCACGCGCCCGACAGGACCGTACGGATCGCTTTGACGACGCCGGGATCCAACGCGCGCCCTGCCCAACGGCGCAGGATTAGTTCAGCGTCTGCCCTGCCAACTGAATGATTGAACATCACCAGCGCCGAGGCGGCGGCTGCGATACGGGCGCTCAACTGAATGGCGTCTCCGCGAAGACCCTGGGGATGTCCACGTCCATCCCAACGCTCGAAGCCTTGAAATAGTGCGCCGGTGACGGCGTCGCTCAGACCGATTCGAGTCCCGAGTTGTCGCGCCACCTCACAGTCCGCGCGAGCCGCGTCGGCTGCGATGCGCGGTCCGCGAGTCGTTCCGACGGCAAGGACGCCCATACGGTGCCTCGCGGGGGCCTCCTGAGCAACACGCCACACGAAGGCAAGACCCTCGCGTGCCTTCGTGGCATCGATCCCGTCGCCTTCGCGTCGTACGACGATGTCGTCGCCGCCAAACCAGCGTGCGTAGTCGTGCGATGTCGCGGTGCAGCCGAGCGACCGAAGCAGCGTGACGTACAGCGAATCGCGTCGCCCCGACGTGCGCTCGCCGAGCTCTTCCGCCACCCGTGTTGCGAGGAGCGAAGCACGCAGCGCCTGCTCGGCAGGGCGGCCGTGCGCGAGATCGGTGACGACCGAGAGTGCCGCCAGCGGCTCCAGGATGCGGAGTGCCATGGCTCGACATGTTGAGGCGAGAGCGTCTTGAAGTCATGCCGGTCAGCTGTTCCAGAAGAGCAAACGGACGTTCGTCCGGGCCCTCCGAGCTGCACTACCTATTCAGAATGGCCCAGATCGGTCGGTAATCACGATGTTGGATCTCGCGTCGCGTGTTGGTGCCGGAGAAGAGCGTGTCATGCGCGGCTGGTGATTGCCGCACGAGCCGCGAGCTTGTCGAGCGCTGTCATCCATCCCGCAGCGCCCGGTGAATCGCTCGGAATGCCCGCGTGGGTCATGACCATCCGTGTGACGCCATCAGTGTGCTCGAGCTCAACTCGGACCTCGGTTGTCACGGGATGCCCTTCGCCCATTCCCGAATCCGAAGAAGATATGACATTGCCATTCTCGTCGGAGATGTACTCGGTATACACGAGGAGTTGGTTGGGGACCACCTGGAGGTATTCGCCAGCGAACCACATCGACCTCGGGCCCGCCGGCGTCTGAACCTCCATGCACACCAGACGGTTTCCGCCCACGCGCACGTCCATTTTGGCGACCGGGATGGTGGCACCGGTCGGACCGAACCACTCCTTGAAGTGCTGTGGGTCCGTCCACGTCTGCCAGATGAGGTCAATGGGCGCCTCGAAGGTGCGCTCAATAACCACCGCATCCTGGGAGTGATTGGGTTCATCCTATTTGCCAGCCTCCTGTTGCCGTCCGAGTTGGGTGACGTAGTCGCTCATCCGGTCGAATCGGGCTTCCCAGATGGGCCGATAGCGCTCGGTCCAGTTCAGGACATCGCGAAGGCGTGCCGCGTCAATCGCGCACGGCCAATGCTGGGCTCTAGGCCCCCGTACAACCAACCCCGCCTCCACAGCACTTTATTCCCGCCGCGGTGGCGAGCCATCCGGTTTGATGCCGTGGCAGACCTCAGGGTCGCTCCCGGCGAGGCGAGCGAAGCGTCTGACCGGCAGACCGTCGGCCGGTTCATAACCGTGACCGGAGGCACATGTTTTTCAGGACCAAAGGCACTGGTGTAATCACCCCGTCCCGTGATCATGGAAGGGTGACAACAGTAGCGTCCGCACCCCACGCACCGGCTCGACGCGTGAGCATCCGAGTGCCATACGCAGCCTCGGATATCGAGCGGGCCGCCGAATCCATTGACGTCCTCGTGAGCCGCGCTGAGGTAGGCGCGATTCTGGCGACCATCGACGGTGAGCTCTCGGCCCTTGCGGCAGCGGCGACGCACTCGGCAGTTCTGCGGCGAATCTTCGAGGAGTTAGAAACAGTCTCCCACGCGCACGCGTGTGGCGACGACGACTGAACATTCCCGCATTCGAGGGTGACGTCGGGGAACGGTGCCGAACGTCGCCGATGCCGAGGGATCTATGACCACTCGGCGCCCTCGCAGGAGCGACGGCCTGCACCGCCACACGCTGATGTCGGCGCCGCTGGCGCACAGCGCATCAACGGGTCAGTCGGATACGGTCGTGGCGTGCCAACACCGCGACGTCAGACGGTCACTGCCGGAGGACTGACCATTCGGTTCTCGATTCAGGATGGTCCAGGCGCCTACCCACTGCTCCTCATCAACGGCATTGGCGCGCCCCTGGAGCTCTGGGGTGGCTTTCGCGGCAGGCTCGGTGTCGAGACGATTGCCTTCGACGCTCCCGGGACCGGGGGCTCCGCGGCCCCACTCAGGCCGCGGACCATGTGGGAACTGGCGCGAAGCGTGAGCGCGCAGCTCGATCAACTCGGCTACGACACCGTCGATGTCCTGGGGATATCGTGGGGAGGCGGCCTCGCGCAGTATCTCGCGGTCGTCCGAAGGTCGCGGGTCCGGCGATTGGTCCTTGTCTGCACCGCATTCGGGCTGGGGTCGATTCCCGCCAATCCACGAGTTGCGCTCGAGTTGTTGCGACCGACGCGGTATTTCTCCCCATCGCACCTCGCCCGCGTTGGACCGGCATTATTCGGCGGCGAGAGTCGGCGCAGACCGGACTTGCTCCGTCACCAGGCCGAACTGCGATCGCGGCACCGGCCCTCAACCCGTGGGTATATCTATCAACTCCTCGCCGCGAGCACGTGGCTGTCGCTTCCGATTCTCCCGCTGGTGCAGGCGGAGACCCTGGTGCTCCTCGGTGCAGATGACCCGATCGTGCACGTCGTCAACGGTCGCATCCTCCGTCGCTTGCTGCCGCACGCGAGCCTGCGCGTCGTTCCGGGTGCCGGCCACCTCTTTCTGCTCGACCAACCCGATCAGGCTGCCTCGATCGTCAGGGACTTTCTCGGCGCCGCCGACGCGGCCTGAGCCTCGACGCGTCGACTCAGTCGGCGAGCACGTACGTCCCGGGTGCCTCGCCAATGACGCCGAACCGTCGGCTTCCCAGGCGGGATGGCGCGGGCTTGCGTTCCCCCGATCGCTGCTCGAGCCAGAAGTCGTAGTCGGACCACCCCCAACTTCCTTCCCTGTTTGTACCGTCAGGTATGTCGAACCTGCAGGTGTCCGCGGTGTGGTCGCAGCGAGGCTCCATCGGCCTCGTCCTTCTATTGCCGCCCTCGGGCTTGCCATTCTTCCTCAACCCGCCCGGCGGACGCCATACATCGGCTAATGCGCTGAGTCTTGAGGTCTTGCCGCCGCAGCCGGGAACGTGGCAGATACTCATCGTCGGAGCATCCCAGTCGTTTTCTGATAATCGCAAGGTCGACGGCACCGTGGGGCACGCGTAGGCAACCGCGTCGTACTCCGTTGGGTCTGCGCCCAGGTGGGCGGGCACCCCTGCGAGCACGCAACCCAGCTAGCGCGCGTAGCCCCGTTGTGTCGTACGAAACGATCCGGAATCACGTAGTCTGGGCGGTAGCCGCACGTCCGGGTCCACACACGACCCACCGCGGAGGGAAGGATGCCATGCGCCTCAAGGTCGGTCTCGCCGCGGCCGTCGCGTTGCTTGCCGTGGCCGCGTGCGGCGGCTCGGGGGCCGACAACTCGCAGAAGAGCGACATTGACATCAAGGTGCCTCCGCCGTCACCGCTCCAGCTACTCAAATGGGGATGGGCTCTTCGGCACTCAAAGGGATCACCCCAGGGTTACCACGGGGTCTGATTCCATCAAGCTCGGGGGATCACCGCGCCCAACAGGTCGCGCCTGAAGCGGCTGAGCGCATGTGTGGCCGGCGGCGTAGGCTCCGAGCCCATGAGTGTGTGTACCGCCTGCGGCCACGAGCACCCGGCGGGGGCCAAGTTCTGCCCCGAATGCGGTGCCGCGCTCGGCGCGACCACGCCGATGACGCGCGAGGAGCGCAAGGTAGTTTCGGTGCTCTTCTGTGACCTGGTGGGCTTCACCGCAGCCTCAGAGCACGCGGACCCCGAAGACGTCCGCGCCCGGCTCCGCCCATACCACGCGCAGCTGCAGCAAGTGATCGAGAACTACGGCGGCACCGTCGAGAAATTTGTTGGCGACGCGGTGATGGCCGTATTCGGCGCTCCGGTGGCGCACGAGGATGATGCCGAGCGCGCAGTCCGTGCCGGGTTGCGCATCCTGGAAGCCATCGAGGAGCTCAACCGCGGCGACGAGAAGCTGCAGCTCCAGGTCAGGGTGGGCATCAACACCGGTGAGGCGGTGGTAGCGCTGGGCGCGCGTCCCGAGCGCGGCGAAGGCTTCGTCACCGGCGACGTGGTCAACACCGCCTCCCGCCTGCAGGGCATCGCACCAATCAATGGAGTGGCGGTGTCGGAGCCCACTTTCCGCCAGACCGAGCGCGTCTTCACCTTTGTTCCTCTCGAGCCGGTGCAGGTCAAGGGCAAGACGGAGCCGCTTGCCGTCTGGCAGCCGCTTGCCGCCCGAGCCCGCTTCGGCGCAGACGTGATCCGGACGAGTACGACGCCGCTCGTGGGCCGGGAATTCGAGCGCTCGCAGCTGATCGCCACCTTCGAGCGCGCCGCCACCCACCGGTCCTGCCAGCTCGTGACCGTAGTCGGAGAGCCGGGCGTGGGCAAGACCCGCCTCTGCACGGAGCTGTTGCAGTACATCGAGCGACGACCCGGTCTGGTGCGATGGCGCCAGGGTCGCTGTCTCCCCTACGGCGAGGGGATCGCCTTCTGGGCACTGGGGGAGATCGTCAAGGCGGAGTGCGGCATCCTCAAGTCGGACTTCCCCGAGGAGGCCTTGACCAAGCTGGAACAGGCCATCCCCGAGCACGAACCCGACCGAGCGTGGCTCAAGGCACGGCTCGCGCCGCTAGTGGGCGCAGGCGGGGAACCGGCGGCACAGGAGGAGTCCTTCACCGCCTGGCGGCGCTTCCTCGAAGGGCTGGCCGCGCAAAACCCCACCGTGTTGGTATTCGACGACCTGCACTGGGCGGACGAGCCGATGCTCGCCTTTCTCGAGCACCTGTCCGACTGGTCCGAAGGGGTGGCGCTGCTCCTGCTCTGCACCGCTCGGCCCGAGCTCCACGAGAAGCATCCGACCTGGGCGGCGGGACTGCGCAACGCCCAGACGATCAACCTCGCACCGCTCTCGGACGACGACACCGCGACGCTGGTCGCGTTGCTCCTGAAACGGACGGTGCTGCCGATGGCGACCCAGCACGCTCTGCTCGACCGCGCCGGCGGCAACCCGCTGTATGCGGAGGAGTTCGTGCGGCTGCTCAGCGACCGCGACCTGCTGGCCGGCCCGCTGGAAGAGGTGCCCCTCCCCAACTCGGTGCAGGCGCTGATCGCCGCCCGCCTGGACACGCTCTCCCCGGAGCGCAAGAGCCTGCTCCAGGACGCCGCGGTGATTGGCAAGGTGTTCTGGGCCGGGGCGCTCGCCACCATGGGAGAACGCGAGCCCCGCGATGTGGCGCTGGCCCTCCATGAGCTGGCCCGCAAGGAGCTGGTCCGTCCCGCCCGGAGCAGCTCGATGCAGGGGGAGGAGGAATACGGCTTCTGGCACCTGCTGGTGCGCGACGTTTGCTACGCGCAGATCCCGCGCTCCCGCCGGGCCGCCCGGCATCGCGCAGCTGCCGCCTGGATCGAGCGCCAGGCTGGGGATCGCGTCGACGACCTCAGCGACGTGCTTGCGTATCACTACACGCAAGCGCTGGAGCTGGCCCGCGCCGCCGGCCTGGAGCAGGAAGTTCCGGAGTTGGAGGCAGCCTCGCGCCGCTATCTCGCCTTGGCTGGGGAGCGAGCACTCCCCATCGACGTGGCCAGCGCCGAGGCCAGCTTCGCCCGCGCGCTCGGGCTCACCCCTGAGCACCAGTCCGAGCGGGCTGTCCTGCTGGAACGCTGGGCGCAGGCAGCACAGCAGCAGGGACGCTTCGCGGAGGCGAGGGCCGCGCTCGAGGAGGCACTTGATCTGTATCGCGAGGATGGAGCGACCGTTGCGGCGGCGCGGACGCTAACCGCGCTGTCCAGCGTGCTCCGCGGGTTCGGCGATACCCGCGCGCGGGAGCTCATTGCCGACGCGCTGACGCTGCTCGAGGCCGAGGCCCCTGGTCCGGAGCTGGTCAGCGCGTATGCACAACTTGCCACTCGGCGGTCAATCGATGCCGCCTTCGCGGAGGCGATCGTCGCCGCCGAACGAGCGCTCGGGCTTGCCGCAGGGCTAAGTCTCCCGGAACCGGCGAGCGCCCTGGGTGTCCGCGGCTTCGCGCGCGCTTGTCTGGGGGACGCGCACGGCTTGGCCGACATGCGGCGGGCGCTCGCGCTCGCCGTCGAGCACGGACTGGGCCGCGACGCTGCGGCCCTGCACAACAACCTCGCCTTCACCACCTGGCTGCATGAGGGACCGGCTGCGGCGCTGGCGCTCTGCGAAGACGGCATGGACTTCTGCGAGCGGCGCGGCATCGCCGAGATCGCGCTCACCATCGCGGCGACGAGATTAACCTTCCTGGCTGCTTGCGGTCGCTCAGAGGACGCCCGGGTTGACGCACAAGCACTGGGAGAGCGGGCGGAGACGGCTGGCTCTTTCATATCGGTTGAGGCCCGCTCGGTGCAACTGGGTCTACTTGGCAAGCGCGGTGAAGAAGCCCAGGCCGTCGCATCAGAACGGCTCGTCGCGAGCGGTCGCGACTCCGGCGAGCCACAGGCAATGGTATTGGCGTTCGCGCCGGCGGCCCACCTCATGCTGGCAAGCGGCAACAGCGGAGGGGCGAAGGCGTTGCTAGGGGAGTTGGAGCGGACGGTTGGTATCCGCGACGAGCCGTACTACACAGCGCAGCTGTCGGAGCTCGTGCGCTGCGCGCTCGCGCTGGATGACCGGGTACTCGCGTCTCAGCTCATCGCCGGCGTCGAGCCGCACACCCCCTTGCAACAGAACGCCCTGGCGACTTGTCGTGCCGCGCTTGCAGAGGCCGCGGGTGACCACGCGAACGCAGCAGCTGCATACGCCGATGCAGCCACGCGCTGGCGCCTGTTCGGCGACGTACCGGAGCTCGCCTACGCCTTGGTCGGCCAGGGACGCTGTCTTGTTGCCCTTGGCACACCTGGAGCTGACCGCCCGCTGAGCGAAGCCCGAGAGCTGTTCACCGCGATGGGCTATGCCCCCGCCATCGGCGAGACGGACGCACTGCTGCAGCGGACGGGTGCGACAACCTCCTAGGGACAACTGTCAGGAAGGCGACAAACCAAGCCGATTCAAGCGCGACTGACGAGCCACAGCAAGATGACGTCGAGGGGCACTGGGCTAAAAGGGGCCTCACGCAGGATCCCGAAGGGACCAACGGAGCGCCGTCGGCATCGGACAGCTCCGACGTGCCAGAGGTCGAACAGGACGATCCACTGCCAGACCACCTCCACGAACCAGCCATTCCGCCGGCCGTCCCGTCGCCCGGAACCACTGCCGAATGGCTTTGATTCTAGCGAGAAAATTTCACGAAGGTGTCAAGGAAGGTGTCATTTCTTACAAATCCGTGGATTTGCGCCGCGCCCACGCGGTCAATCCGTATTCGAAAGTGTGGTGCCGAGGGACAGGATCGAACTGTCGACACCAGGTTTTTCAGACCTGTGCTCTACCAACTGAGCTACCTCGGCGATCCGCGACGCAGTGTAGCGGCACGCCCCGCGCCCCTCATGGCGCGTTCGGGCCACCGAAGCGTCCGTACAATCAGAGCATGGCCCGGGTCATCCACGTTCGCGTGCGGGGGGTCGCACCAGCCGACCGGGATCGATTACAGGAGCGGTTCCTCGAGCTCATCACCAGCCGGGAATGGCGCGACCAGCTTCCCTGGCTGGCCGACGGCGCATCGACCGATCTCTTCGCTCAACTCTTTTTCGAGCAGGCCGTGGCCGCCGATCTCCGCGATGACCCGCAGGGGACCGATCTCTCCGCCGCCGGGTTCATCCGCGTGGCCGGCGACGAGACCGACGCACTCGCGCTGGTCTTCGTGCTCCGCGATCTCTCCGAGCGCTTCACCTGCAGGGTCGACATCCGCGACCCCGACAATCCAATCGCCAAGCTGCGCGCCGTCGACCTCCTGAACGGCAGGCTCACCGACCGGCGGGCGCTGGAATCGATCCTGGTGCGCCGGCCGATCTTCAAGCGGATGCGCGACGGCAACCGGATCGAGATGTACCCGCCGCGCGCGCTCGGCAGCGCCTTCGGGACGATCGACGGCGCCGACGGCGAGCGTCGGGCCTGGAGCTTCCTCGTGCACGGCATGCGCGATTCTCGGCCGAGCTTCCTCGAGGCCGAGGCGGAGGCGATGCGGATGTGGCGCGGCCTCCGCTTCCTCGAGTGAGGGCTGTCGTCCAGCGGGTCAGCCAGGCCAAGGTCGAGGTCGGCTCGGCGACCGTCGGCGCCATCGAGGCGGGGCTCTGCGTCCTGCTCTCGGTCGGCCCCGGCGACGACGAGGCGGTCGCGCAGCGCTTCGCCGGCAGGATCGCGACCCTCCGGATCTTTCCCGACGCCGACGGCCGGATGAATCTCGACCTGGCAGCGTCCGGCGGCGCCGCCCTGGTGGTGAGCCAGTTCACGCTCCACGCGGACACGTCACGAGGCCATCGCCCCTCCTTCGTGCGCGCCGCGCCGCCGGACCGCGCCGCCGAGCTCTACGAGGCCTTCGTCGCCGCGCTTCGCACGCTTGGGCACCGCGTCGAGACCGGCACCTTCGGCGCCCACATGGGCGTCGCGCTCGTCAACGACGGGCCGGTGACCCTGGTCCTGACCAGCGCGGAGCCCGACTGGCCCGCCGACGCCGGGTAGCCCCGATCACGCTCAGCCCGCGCGACGTGCCCTGAGCGCTGCCAGCTGCTCGTCCTCGCCGCCGGCACCGGAGTACCGGAGCAGCTCGGGCGGCCTGCCCCCGGTCCCCGCCGGAGAGCGGAAGCGTGGCACCCGGAGGCGCAGGGCGGCCACCTCGGTGTCCCGCACGGGGCGGAGGACGCCGGAATCGCGCAACTCCTGGATCCGCCGCCGGAAGGTCCGCTCGCTGCCCTCGGGGCCACCGTGGAGCGCCACGTGGAGGCGAAGCAGATCGTCGCCGGTGAACACGTCGCCGACCAGGGCGGCGGCACCGGCGAGCTGCCGGGTGTCGGCGCGAAGCCGGTCGAGGGCGGACCGCAGGGCCACGGCGCCAGGAGCATCGAGGTGCAGGCCTCGGCCGGTCGGCGACCACACACCCGGCCCTGGGACCGGACCGTACGGCGCGGCCGCGTAGTACCAGACGGTGACGCTCCGAGCCCGCGCCGGATCGTCGTCGACCCCCACCAGGTGGAGACGCTGGGCACCCCGGGCGCCGCGCCGGCCTCCGAGATCGATGCCCGCGTCGGTGGCGGCGCGCAGGGCCGCCTCCGGGAACCGCTCCTTGGGGCCGAGATCGCCCGTCGGAAGGGTCCGCTTCACGGTGAGCACGTGCAACGCCCGGCTCGCTGGGGTCCCGGGCTCAGGATCGAACCCGAAGACGGCAACCCCCGCGCTCAGCGCCGCCATAGCTCCCTTGGTCATGCTCCGGCCTCCTCCAAACTCGGTTGGTTTCGGAAGATGATGGCACGAACTGGCCGAATTGTGCCACCCGGAGTTGCGCTTTCGCCCTCCCCGATCTCGCCGGGCGGGGCGTCGCTAGGCCTCGGCCGGTGGCGGCGCGGCTGCCGGGACCGTCCAGCTGACCGCCGGGTCCGGCTCGCCGGGATCCTTCGAGCTAGTCAGGACGCGAGCCCAGCTGACGGCCATCCTAGCGCCCCCGAGCGCCGAGGTGGTCACCTCCCAGCGGCCATGGGTGTGCCGGACGACGGCGTCGGCGATCGCCAGTCCGAGCCCGGAGCCGTAGCCGCCCTGCTCCTCGGCGCGATGGAAGCGATCGAAGATCTTGGGGCGTTCGTGGTCCGGGATGCCGGGCCCGGAATCCTCCACGACCAGGCGAACCCGATTGCCGTCAGCGCCCACGCTCACGGCGACGACACCCCCTTCCGGGGCGTACTTGAAGGCGTTATCGAGAAGCACGCCGAGGAGCCGGTCGAGCCACTCGGACGAGCCCATGACCACCAGGGGTCCCGAGCCGACCGACACCTGAAGCGTGATCCCGCGGTTCTCGGCCACCGCGGCGAACCGTTCAGCCGACTGACGGACGACGACGCCGACCTCGACCGGCTCCGCCGCCGGCCGCCCCTGCGGCGTGTCCACGCGGGCGAGCCAGAGGAGATCGTCCACGAGGCGGCGGATCCTGCCACTCTCGGAGCCGACCCGCTGAAAGGCCTGCCGGTACCAGGCCGGGTCCCGATCCTGGTTGAGCGCCAGGCTGGTCTGCGCCTCGATGACTGCAAGGGGGGTTCGCAGCTCGTGCGAGGCGTCGGCGGTGAACTCGAGCTGGCGCTGCCGTGCGAGCTCGATCGGTGCGCCGACCCGGCGACCGACGAACAGCGTCCCGAAGAAGACCAGGAGCAGAACGATGATCCCGACGACCGTCTCGATCACGACCAGAGATGACCGGGTCTGCGTGACCGAATTCACGTTGTAGCCGACGATCAGGTGATAGGAGCCCCATGGCCCGCCTGCGATGCGCACGTCGGCGCCGTGAAGCGAGACGGTCGTCGGCGTGGTGACAGCCGCGTCCTGGGACGGAAGGTCGACGGGCGGGTCGATCGTCGTCTGGGACGGCTGGACACCCACGGGATCCACGGCCCAGGCGAGCAGCGGAGCGCCGAAGTCGCCGAAACCGGAGTCGTTCACGCTCGCAGGAGGCAACCTGACTTGGCTCTGCTCCTGAAAGTGCGCGAGTTGTTTCTCCAGACGTGTGTCGACCTGCGCCGTCAGGTCGTTGGTGACGAACACGACGACCAGCACGGCGACCAATGCATAGATCGCCGCGACCAACCCTGTGCCGATCAGGGCCACCCGCAGCGAGGCGACATTGACCCGCTCGAGCCGCCGGTTCACGCCTCCTCCAATCGGTACCCCGAGCCCCGAACCGTCACGATCTGGATACCGGTGTTGGGCAGCTTGGCGCGCAGGCGGCTCATCTGGACGTCGATGGCGTTGGATCCGAGCGGCTGGGTCTCATCGCGCCAGGCGTGCTCGGCG
Organism: Candidatus Dormiibacterota bacterium; assembly: GCA_963708605.1. Taxonomy (GTDB): domain Bacteria; phylum Chloroflexota; class Dormibacteria; order Aeolococcales; family Aeolococcaceae; genus Palsa-851. The sequence goes on from CAVPTG010000006.1 coordinate 76,744, forward strand.
ATGGCCTTGCGGTCGACGACCGCAGGCGAGCGGCGGAGCAGCAGCTCGAGGATGTTGAACTCAGTCGACGTCAGGTTCACCGGGGCACCATGGACCTCGATCTCGCGCCGGGCGGGGTCCAAAGTGAGCGCGCCCCGCGTGATCGCCGGACCGTCGACACTGCGCGGTCGCCGCTGCAGCGCCCGTATCCGGGCAACCAGCTCGCCGAAGTCGAATGGCTTGATCAGGTAGTCGTCGGCCCCGGCATCGAGGCCCTCGATCCGGTCTGACGGCGTGTCCCGTGCTGTCAGCATCAACATCGCCGTGGGGCGGTTGTGGCGGCGGGCCCACGCAACGACCTCGAGGCCGCTGATCCGGGGCATGCGCCAGTCGATCACCGCGACGTCGTACTCGTAGAAGCGCAGCTGTTCGATCGCCTCGTCGCCTGCCGCAACGGCGTCGACGAAGTAGCCGGCCTCCTCGAGGCCCTGGACCAGAACCTCGCGGAGCCCGCGATCGTCCTCCGCTACGAGTACGCGCATTCAACTCTCAAGGCTAAGCGCTCGTTGAGCTACCGCCGCTTCCGAAGCCACCCCCGCCACCGCCAAACCCGCCGCCGAAGCCGCCTCGGCCGAAGCCCGCGGTGCAGCCGCTGGCGGTGGGTGGCGTGATCGTCAGCGCCCGTGCCGCCACTGTCCCGGCACTGTCCTTCGGCCCGATCGCGGTGACGCACTCACCGGTCTGGAGCGCGGTGGCCTTGATCACCGCCGAGGTGATGACCTTGACCGTGGTTGGGACATCGATCGTCACCACGGTGCCGGTTGATTCGGTGAGCGTGACCGAGGTCCCGGTCACCGACTTGACGAGGCCACGCGCCGCCGTGAGCCCGGCGGCGCCGGCGGGAGGCGAGAAGCTCGGCCGAGGAGTCGCACCGGTACGGGGCGAGAACGTGCCGCCACCACCAAATCCCCCAGTGGCGCACGCACCGCTGATCGGTGCGCTGAGGATGACGTTGGTTGCGGTCAGCGTGCCGGTGGCGTCCTTGGTCCCGGTGGCGGTGATGCACATGCCCGCGGTGATGTTCGCGAGAGTCCCGGTGCTCGTCTGGGTGATCGTGGTGGTCGGAGCGTACGTCACCGTCGCATCACCGGTGCTGCTGCTGAGGATCAGTGTTGTCGCCCTGATCTGGACGAGCTGTCCGAAGGCCGCGTTTCGTGTGAAGGCGCCGCGCCCGCCCGTCGAGGGCGACGCGGAGGGGCTCGTGCCTCCGCTGGCGGCCGCGCCCCCGCAGGCGGCGATGCCGAGGCTGGCCATGGCGCCCGCGGCGCCGAGGATGACACGGTTCATGAGGTCTTTCTCCCAACAGGATGGCGGCGTTCAGAGTTCATTCGGCTCGCAGTGCGGCGATGGGCGCGAGCCGGGCGGCGCGCGCCGCTGGATAGACACCGAAGATCAGGCCAACTCCGGCCGCAACGCACACGGAGATGACCACTGGAGCTGCGGTGATGGTCACCGCGATGCCCGCGAGCCGCGGTACCAGGAACCCCGCGAGCAGGCCCGCTCCGACACCGAGCACACCGCCGACGAAGCTCAGCGTGGCCGCCTCGATGAGGAACTGACGAAGCAGGTCGCGAGGCGTCGCGCCGAGCGCCTTGCGCAGCCCGATCTCCTGGGTCCGCTCGGTGACCGACACCAGCATGATGTTCATCACGCCGATGCCGCCGACGAGCAGCGAAATTGCGGCCACGCTGGCGAGCAGGACGGTGAGGGTCGTGGTCACCGAGGCGGCAGTGCTCGCAAGTGTCGACGCGGAGGTGATGTTGAAGTCAGGGGACGCGATGTTGATGATGTGATGCGTCTGCAGGAGCAGTTGGTCGGCTTCGAGGTAGGCGGAGCCGATGGTCGAGCTGCTGGTGGCGCTCAGCAGGATTCGCTGCACCGAGTCGGGGCTGCCTCCGGTGATCTGGTCCTGCGCGGTCGTGATGGGGACGACCGCGAGGTCATCGTTGTTCACGAACCCGGTGCTCCCGGTCGAGGCGAGCACCCCGATCACGTCGTACGGCGCGCCGGAGATGCTGACCTGCGAGCCGACCGTCACGCCCAGCTGGCTAGCTGTCGTGGCCCCGAGGACCACCACCTGTGCGTGCTGATTGACCTGCTGCTTCGTTAAGAAGACACCGGCTGACAGGGTTCGCGCGTTGGTCGTGAGCCACCCGGGGGTGCTTCCCTGCACCGTCGTCGACCAGTTGGTGCTCGTGCTCACCAGCGACGCGGTTCCCGAGACAACCGGTGCGACCGCCGCGACATCGGGCGCGTCCTGCTTATCCGCAAGGCCGCGGACGTCTTCCATGGTCAGGGTGTTGGCGGAACCCGACCCGCCGCGCACACCGAAGCTTGTGGTGCTGCCCGGTGAGACGGTGAGGAGGTTGGTGCCCAGCGCCGCGATTCGCGAGTTGACCGAGTCAGCGGACGCGGTGCCGATGCCGACGGTGCAGATCACCGCCGCGACGCCAAACAGGATGCCGAGCGTCGTGAGGATCGAGCGCAGGCGATGGCCGAGCAGGCCGCGCATACCGGTGTCGAACGTGCGCAGCAGGCTCATGCCGCGATCCGGTCTCTGAGCCCGCCATCGGCCATCTCGACAACGCGCTCGGCGACGCCGGCGACGTTCGGATCGTGCGTGATCAGCACGATGGTGTGGCCCGATCTGTTGAGGCCGATGAGGATGTCGAGCACCTCGCGGCTCGCCTTGGAGTCAAGGTTGCCGGTGGGCTCGTCCGCGAGGATCATCGTGGGGTCGGTGACCAGGGCTCGAGCGATCGCAACGCGTTGCTGCTGGCCGCCCGAGAGCTGGTTGGGACGATACTGCACCCTCCCGCTGAGCCCAACCTGGGCGAGTGCGTTGAGCGCCATCTGCTTGCGGTCGCGAGCCGAGCGGTACAGCAACGGCAGCTCGACATTCCGCCACGCCGACATCGACGACAGCAGGTGGAACTGCTGGAAGACGAAGCCGATGCGACGGTTGCGAATGCTGGCCAGCTCGCGCTCATTCATGGCGCTGACGTCCTCACCGGCGAACAGGTACTCGCCGCTGGTTGGCACATCGAGGCATCCGAGGATGTGCATGAGCGTCGACTTGCCGGATCCCGATGGACCCATCACCGCAAGGAAGTCGCCCTCGTGCACCTGGAGTGACACGTGGTCGACCGCATGCACCGTTGCATCACCGGTGCCGTACACCTTGCTCACGTCGGCAAGGCGAATGATCTCTGCGGCCATATCAGCCTCCGGTGCGACCCACGCCGCCACCGCCGCCACCGAACCCGCCGCCACCGAAGCCGCCGCCGGTGAGACCGCGGCCGGTCCCGGTGGTGGACGACGGAATCGCGCTGGTGATGGTCGCGATGACCACCTTGTCACCGACCTTGACGCCGGTGAGGATCTGCGTGAGCGTGGCGTCAGACGCGCCGACGGTCACGCCGGTCGGCACCGGCTTGCCGTTGACGAACAGCGTTACCGTGCTGCCCGCCCCGGTCGTGTGCACGGCACTGGTGGGGACGGTGGTGACACCGATGACCCGGTTGATGACCACGCTCACCGATGCGGACATCCCCGGCCGCAACGCTGGATTCGCGCCGCTCAGCACGACGGTCACGGGGAAGGTCGCGACACCTGACGTGACCGTCGCCGCCTCGGCGACCGAGGTCACCTTGCCCGCCGCCGCGGTGCTCGACCCGGCGGCGACGACCTCTGCGGTCTGTCCCACCGCGATCTCATTGACGAGCGCGTCGCTCACGGAACCGGTCACCTCGAAGACGCCGGGCGTGATGATGACGATGGCATGGGTCGTGGCGCCGCCCGCGCCGGATGAAGCGCCGCCGGTCCCACCGGTCGAAATCTGCTGCCCGTCGGTGATGTTGACCGCTTCGACGGTGCCGCCGGTCGGCGCCTTGAGGGTGGCCGCCGCTACCGCGGCCTGCGCCGTGGTCAGGTTGACCTCGTCGATCTGGACCTGGCTTTGCGCCACCGCAATCTGTGCTGCGGTCGTCGTCGACGTGCTCCCGAGCGCTGCCAGCGACGACTTCGCGTTCTGCCACTGCACCTTGTCGGAGTTCACCTGACCCTGAGCCTGGTCATTCGCCTGGGTGCTCTTGACCTCGGCCGCCTGCCATGCCTGATACGCCTGGGTAACCGCGGCCTCGTCCTGTGGACAGGGCGGGGTCGTATCACCGGCGGTGCAGCCCGCGTCGGTGACCGCCGCCTGCGCGCTCGCATATGCGCTGTAGGACTGGGCGACCATCTGCGCGTTCACAGCCTTGGTGTCCGCGAGACTGGTCACGGCGTTCTGATATGCAACATACGTGCTGCTGACCTGCGCCTCAGCCTGCACGAGGTTGGAGGCGGAAGTCCCTGCCTCGGCCTGCGTCAGGTTCGCCTGCGCCGATGCGAGTGTCGCCTCCGCCTGCGTCAGGCTGGCGTCAACGGTGGCCGGATCCTGGGTCGCGAGCACCTGGCCGGCGACCACCGTCTGACCCGACTGAACGTTCACAGACGTCACCTTTCCCGCGCCGGCGAAGTCGAGGTCTGTCTCTCCGTTGGGAGCGAGGTTCCCTGACAACGACACCGTCTGCGTCACCGTCCCGAGCGTTGCGACGCCGGTCCGGTACGTGACGGTCGCCGCAGCGCCACGCGTGAAGAAGAACGCTCCCACACCGGCGGCAACCAGCACGACGACGATGCCGATGATCGATGGCTTGCTCAGCAAACGCCGTCTCACGATGCACAACTCCCAAACCAGGTCCGGCCGCGACCAACCGCGGTGATCGTCGCCCTCGTACCCTTTCGAGAGCGTGACGGGTCGCGGCCACATCGCGACCTGTCGCCGGCGGCGACCGGACGTGGGCGGAGCAGGGATCGAACCCGCGACCTCCTCGGTGTAAGCGAGGCGCTCTAACCAGCTGAGCTATCCGCCCGAGGCGACTGTATCTCCACGAGCGGTCAGTTGCTCGACGCTCCCGTCGCCGTGCCCGATGAGCACGAGATCGGTCATCCCGAGGAAGAGCCCGTCACCGGCAACCCCAGGCACGGAGCGGATCATCTCCGCCAGCGCCGCTGGATCGGTCACCTCCGTGTACTCGCTGTCGGCCACGAGGTTGCCGTTGTCGGTGATGAAGGGATGTCCATCTGCGCCGGTCCGAAAGGCGAACGCCATCGACGTTCGTGCTGCCAGCGTACGCAGCGTCCGGGCACTCCCGAAGGGGATCACCTCGACCGGAACCTGCCCTCGCAGACCGGCCATGTATTTGCCGTCATCGACAATAACCACGTACCGCGCCGATGCTGCGGCGACGATCTTCTCGCGCAGCATCGCCCCGCCCCGGCCCTTGATCAGGCGCAGCGCCGGGTCGACGCTGTCGGCGCCGTCGACGGCGATGTCGAGACCTTCCGGCCCAAGCTCCTCAACCAGGATGCCGCCCTCGGTGGCCAGCGAGGCGCTCGCCAGCGAGGTCGCCACCGCTCGGATGGTCAGGCCGCTGCGAACCCGCTCGGCGAGGCCGAGGATGAACCAGCGTGCCGTCGACCCGGTTCCGAGACCGACCCGCATCCCGTCCTCGACCAATGGCACCGCGGCTTCCCCGGCTGCGCGGCGGGCGGCATCGACGTCCACCCGATCAGGGTAGCGGTCAGGACGCCAGGCGTCGGCTCAGCTCACCGGCCGTTGTCGACGCCACGTCGCGATGCACTCCGTCGGGCTGGCGCATGAAGCGTTCCTGCACGACGAACACCGCCTCGATGAGCTCAGCAGCGGACGTCCGCGGCCGGAACGACACTCCACGACGCCGCAGTGCGACGAGGACCCGCGTGGGGATCGGCCCACCACGAAGATTCACCTCTTCCAGCTGCGTTAGCAGCCCGTCGAGCTCGCAGAGCGTTTCGCGTCGCTGCACACGCAGACGCTCTTCTTCTGCTGACCACACCATTTGATTGAGGACGCGGTTTCGGACGAAGGTGGCCATGACGCTCCCCCGGGGCGTCCACCGGGTTCGGGGGTTTGATGTGACGTAGGGTGAGTCGGACCGAACAGATGGACGTCCTGTGGTCGCGATCCTACCGATTTGTTTTCCATTTGCATAGTGGAACGTTTGTTCGACGAGTGCGCGGCGGCCCCCGCGCTGGAGCCATCCCCGCGTTCGTCCTCAGTGCCGAGCCTCAGGCTGCGGCCGTCGCCTCGTGCGCCACCCGGTCCAGCAGCGCAGCCAGCGGCCCGGCGGCCTCGAGCCGGCAGCCGAATGCCGATGCGAGTCGGGCGGCGAGCACCGGCGCCACCTCCTGCGGGGCATGCCCCGGCGCCCCGAGAGTTTCGAGCGAGGCGACCCCTGCGCCCTCGATGCCGCAGGGCGTGACCCGATCGAACCAGCTGAGGTCGGTCGCCACGTTCAGGGCGACACCATGAGTGGTGACGCCGCCGGCGAGTTTCACGCCGATGGCGCCGAGCTTGCGATCGCCGGACCAGACGCCGGTGAGCGGTGGACGCCGGGCGACAGCGACCCCGTAGTGCGCGGCGGTGGCGATGAGGCCGGCCTCGAGGGCGCGCAGGTAGCGGTCGACGTCGCCGTGGGCGGGATGGCCCGAGATCGGGAAGATGCCTGCCAGGCGGACGATGGGATAGGCGACCAGCTGGCCCGGCCCGTGGAAGGTCACCGACCCGCCGCGATCGACCTCGAGGAACTCGGCGCCGGCGGCACGAAGCGCATCGGGCCCGTCGCCGAGATGACGCGCCTCGCCCTGGCGGCCCATGGTGTAGACGGGGGGATGCTCGAGCAGGAGCACGGCGTCATCGTCCAGGCCTCCCGACCGCCGCGCGAGCGCGACCTCCCGTTGGAGGGCCCACGCATCGCCGTAGCTGACCGTGCCGAGCCAAGTCCAGCGGAGTACCGGCATGTCCACCCTGTCGCTCATCCGGCGTGGGCAGCGACCGCCTGCTCGTGGGCGTGGTAGCTGGAGCGCACCAGCGGGCCTGATTCGATGTGCTTGAAGCCGAGCGCCTTGCCGTATGCCTTCAACTCAGCGAACTCGTCGGGATGCCAGTACCGGATCAGAGGATGATGCTTGAGCGACGGGCGCAGGTACTGGCCGATGGTGATGATCTCGATGTCGTGGGCCCGCATCTGGTCGAGGAGTTCCTTGACCTCGTCCATCTCCTCGCCGAGCCCGACCATGAGGCCCGATTTGGTGCGGCTTCGCGGCTCGATGCGCTTGGCCGCGCGGAGCAGCTCCAGGCTGCGATCGAGCTCGGACTTCGGCCGGACCCGTCGATAGAGGCGGCCGACGGTCTCGACGTTGTGGTTGAAGATCTCGGGCACCTCGTCCATGACCGTTCGCAGCGCGTCGTGGTCGCCCTGGAAGTCGGGCGTCAGCACCTCGATGGTGGTCCCCGGCGACATCACCCGGATCGACCGGATGGTCGCCGCGAACACGCCGGCGCCGCCGTCGGCGAGATCGTCACGATCGACTGAGGTCACCACCGCATGCCGCAGTCCCATCGTGCTGACCGCTTCGCCCACCCGGCGAGGCTCGTCCCAGTCGATGTCGCCACCGCGCTTGCCGCTCTTCACCGCGCAGAACGCACACGCGCGGGTGCAGACGTCACCGAGGATCATGAACGTGGCGGTGCCATGCCCCCAGCACTCGGCGATGTTCGGGCAGCGAGCCTCCTCGCACACGGTGTTGAGATTCTGGCCGCGCATGATCCCTTTGATCTGCGAGTAGCCGTCCCCGGCTGGGAGCTTGACGGTGAGCCACTCAGGGCGCCGATCGACACCCTCGGGGAGGAGCCGCTGATGCAGCGGCCGGGGATCGGCCACGGGAACGGGCCGCAAGCGGATCTGGTCCATGGCGCTCTCTCACTCTACACACTCACTGCGCCACAATCGCCGCGATGAGTTCTCAGCCGCCGATCAACGAGCCTGTCCACCTCTACGCCCCGGGCACACCTGAGCGTTCCCAACTCCGCGCCGCGATCCTCGACATGCAGGGCGCGGCGCCGCACCGGGTCCCGCTGCACATCGGAGGGCGCACCTTCGACGGCCACGGAGAGCGGATCTCGGTCACCGCTCCCCACGACCACTCGCTGACGATCGTGGAGGCTGCCACCGCAACCTCCGACGACGTCCGCGCGGCGGTCGACGCCGCGCTCGCCGCCCACCACGACTGGTCGACCGCCTCCTGGGAGACGCGCGCCTCCGTATTTCTCCGCGCCGCCGACCTGCTGAGCGGTCCCTTCCGCGACCGTCTGAATGCCGCGACGATCCTGGGGCAGAGCAAGAGCGTCCACCAGGCCGAGATCGACGCCGCCTGCGAGCTCATCGACTTCTGGCGCTGGAACGTGCACTACGGCCGCGACCTGCAGGACATGCAGCCGGTGTCCGCGCCAGGCGTCTGGAACCGCATGGATCACCGGCCGCTCGAGGGCTTCGTGCTCGCGATCAGCCCGTTCAACTTCACCTCGATCGGCGGGAACCTTGCGGTCGCACCCGCGATCGTGGGCAACACGGTGGTCTGGAAGCCGGCGACGACTGCCCTGCTCGCCGCCCAGGTGATCATGGAGATCCTCGAGGCCGCCGGTCTGCCGCCCGGGGTCATCAACATGATCGCGGCCCCGGGGCCCGCCGTCTCGGAGGCCGCCGTGAAGCACCGGTCGCTTGCCGGCATCCATTTCACCGGGTCGACCGACACCTTCCAGCATCTCTGGAACACGGTGGCGGCCAACCTCGGCACCTACAGGACGTACCCGCGGCTGGTCGGCGAGACCGGTGGCAAGGACTTCGTGCTAGCGCACCCATCAGCGTCCCCCGACGCGCTGCTGGTCGGGCTCCTCCGGGGATCGTTCGAGTACCAGGGGCAGAAGTGCTCGGCCTCGTCACGGGCCTATATCCCACACTCGGTGTGGGAACGCTTGCGGGATCCTCTCGCCGCAGCCACCGAGGCAATCCCGGTCGGTGACCCGGCCGAGTTCAGCACGTTCATGGGTGCGGTCATCGACGAGGCAAGCTTTCGGAAGCACGAGGCGGTCCTCGCGGCGGCGCGGACCGACCCCGAGCTGACCCTGGTCGCCGGAGGCGAATGCGACGCTGAAGTCGGCTGGTTCGTCCATCCCACCATCCTCGCCACCTCGAATCCGCGACACGACCTGATGCAGCGCGAACTCTTCGGTCCAATCCTCACGGTGTTCCCATACGCCGATTCCGACTGGACGTCGGTGCTCGACCTGGTCGACACCACCTCACCGTACGCGCTGACCGGTGCCGTTTTCGCGGACGACCGGGCGGCCATCGACGAGGCCTCGGCACACCTGCGATACGCCGCCGGTAACTTCTACGTCAACGACAAGCCGACCGGCGCGGTCGTGGGTCAGCAGCCGTTTGGCGGCGCCAGGATGAGTGGGACCAACGACAAGGCCGGGTCGGCGTTGAACATGCTGCGGTGGGTGTCCCCCCGGGTCATCAAGGAAACGTTCGTGCCGCCAACCGACTGGCGGTATCCGCATCAGGACCCCGACTGACCCTGCGCCGGCCCCTTTCATGACCATGTCCTCGTCCCCGGGAACCGCTTGACTTGACATATGCCGATATCGGCATATAATGGCTGCCGTGGCACGCGCAGCAACCACGACCGACGCGTTCAACGCGGTGGCGGAGCCCCGGCGCCGGCAGATCCTCGATCTGCTGTCCGGAGGGGAGCGTCCCGTCAACGACCTCGTCGCCGTGCTCGGGCTGCCCCAACCGCTGGTCTCCAAGCACCTGCGAGTGCTCCGAGAGGTGGGCCTGGTCGCTGTGCGCGATGCGGGCCGGCAGCGCGTGTACTGCCTCAACGGGCAGCGCCTGAAGCCGATCCACGACTGGGTGAAGGCCTACGAGGCGTCGTGGTCGCGTCGATTCGACCGTCTCGACCTTGTGCTGGATGAGTTGCAGGACCAGGAGTCGAAGGAAAAGGAGGACCGACATGGCAGCGACGGCGACTAGTGGGACAGCGGTGGTGACGCTTCCCTCGGACACGCAAATCCTGACCACGCGTGAGTTCAACGCACCGAAGCACCTCGTGTACCGGGCGTGGACCGAACCGGACCTCATCAAGCGCTGGTGGGCCGGCGACCGTGGCGTGACAACCAGCGCCGAGGTCGACCTGCGAGTGGGCGGCACGTGGCGCTATGCCATGAACACGAACGACGGGTTCGAGGTGGCGTTCCACGGTGAGTACAGCGAGGTCGCTCCCGAGGAGCGTCTCGTCTCAACCGACATCTTCGAGGGAATGCCGGATTCCGGGGCGGCTGTCACCACGGTGTCCTTCACCGAGGAGAACGGCCGGACGACGCTCACCATCCTGACCCAGTACCCGAGCCGCGAGATTCGCGACCTGGTCATCGCGACAGGCATGGAAGGCGGACTTCAGGAATCCTTGGACGACCTCGAAGAGGTCGCAATCTCCCTGGGCTGACGGACGACAACTTGCCGGCCTGATGGTGAAACCGGCGTCGGCGGGGATCCCCGTCGGCGCCGGCCGACCATCCGAGCCCACCGGGCCGTCCGGAAGTGCGTCTAGGCCCGCCAGCGCGTGCAGGACCGGGTGGGCCGGCGCCTGCAGGAGCAGCTTCCCGGGTGGCGAGGCGTCCGCCGCACGACTGCCGGGTCCTCGGAGGCGACCCGGATCAGTGCATGAAACCGGCTCTCGTCGATGATGCCCTTGCGCAGAGCGCGCTGCGCCCAGGCCGGTGGTGTCCGGAGCCCCCACGCATCAAAAGCGCCTTGCTCGATCATCGTTCCTCCTGATGATAGCCAGGACGGGCTAAACGAGGGTCGCCGAGGGGTCCAGATCTTCAAGCAGCTTCTGGACCGCGGTCACGAATCGCGTTGCCTGGAGGCCGTCGTTGATGCGATGGTCGAACGACAGGCCCAGGTTCATGATCGGCCGGATCGCAATGGCGTCGCCGACGACCACCGGCCGCTTCACCACCAGGTCCATGGTCATGATCGCCGCCTGCGGCTGATTGATGATGGCCTGGGTCATCACCGCACCGAGCGCGCCGGTGTTGTTGAGCGTGAACGTGCCACCCTGGATCTCGTCGAGCTTCAGATGGTTGCTGCGCGCCCTGGCACCCAGGTCGGCCATGGTGGTCGCCAGCCCGGTGATGCTGAGGCGATCCGCATCGCGCACCACGGGAACGATGAGGTTGTCCTCGAGCGCCACCGCAATACCGAGGTTGATCGCCCGCTTGACCACGATTCCCGCATCGCTCCACGACGCGTTGAGCGTCGGGTGCCGCTGCAGCGCCTCGACAACCGCCCGAGCCACGAACGGCAGGAACGTCAGCTTGACCCCATGCCGCGCCTCGAACCCCGACTTCTCACGATCGCGGATCCGCGACACCGCCGACATGTCGACCTCGACCATCACGTACGCGTGCGGCGACGTCTGCCTGCTCCGAACCATGTGCTCTGCAATCGCCTTCCGAACCTGCGTCAGCGGCAGCACCATCTCCCCTTCAGCGGTCAGGCCCTGAGTGAAGGAGGCCGGATCAGCAGAAGCGGGGAATGGCGCCACGGGCACCGACGGAGCCGGCTGGGGTCCCGGCGTAGGCGACATAGCCAGGGGAGGCGCCGGAGCCGGGATCCCGGCCGGCGTGCGCTCGGGCATCGAGGTACCACTCCCCGCGTCGCGCTGCTGAACGTACTCAAGAACGTCTTTTTTGGTGATCCGCCCCCCGATCCCGCTTCCGGTGATCTGTGACAGATCGACACCGTGCTCGCGGACCAGCATGCGGACTGCCGGGGTCACGTGGTAGCCGCCCGCCTGGCCGTTGCCGCCGGTAGCCTCGTGCGTCGCTGGAGCTTCTGTCGAGGCCCCCGCAGCGGTTTCCGTGAACGCCTCCTGGATCGGGGCAACGGCACTCTCTCCTCCCACCTGCGGTTCCGCAGCGTGAGCGGGCGCCGCCGCGGGCGTCGCCTCAACGCTCTCCGCGGGTGCCGCCACCGCGGCGGGTGCCGGCTCGGCCGCCTGCGGCGCAGCGCCGGCGGCCCCGTCGGCGGTATCGATGGAACAGATCGGCTGGCCCACCGGGACGACCGTACCTTCGGGCGCGATCAACTCGGACATCACGCCGTCGGCCGGCGCTGGAATCTCGGCGTTCACCTTGTCGGTGATCACCTCCGCGATCGATTCGTACTTCGCGATCGCATCGCCGGGCTGCTTCAGCCAGCGGGCAATCGTCCCTTCGGTGACACTCTCACCGAGCTGCGGCATCGTGACGGTCATGGCCATTTCGCGCGATTCCTCGTTGGTGTTCAGTACGCGGCGAGCTCGCGGAGCTTCGCCTCGACCTTGTTGGGAGTGACCAGGTAGAACTGCTCCAGCGGGGGCGAGTACGGCATCGCCGGGATCTCCGGGCCGCCGAGCCGCATCACCGGCGCATCGAGAGTGTCGAAGCAGTCCTCCGAGATGATCGCCGCAACCTCCGACGCCACGCTGACGGCGAGGTTCGCCTCCTGCACGATCAGCACCTTGCCGCATTTGCGCGCACTCGCGACGATGGCCTCGCGATCGATCGGACGGAGCGAGCGGAGGTCGACGACCTCGCAGGAAAACCCATCCGCAGCAAGGCGATCGACGGCCTCGAGCGAACTGTGCACCATCATCCCGTAGCTGAAGACCGCGATGTCCGTACCCTCGCGCACCACACGGGCGCGATCGAGCGGCACGGTGTACTCACCATCTGGGACCTCCCCTTTGATGGCCCGATAGCAACGCTTGTGCTCGAAGTACAGGACGGGGTCCGGGTCGCGCAGCGCTGAGACGATCATGCCCTTGGCGTCGTACGGCGTCGATGGCACGACCACGCGCAATCCGGGGATGTGCGCGAAGATCGCCTCGATCGACTGCGAGTGATACAGCGCGCCGTGCACTCCCCCACCGAACGGCGAGCGCAGCACCATCGGCACGCCCCAGTCGCCGTTGCTTCGATAGCGCATCTTTGCAGCTTCGCTGATGATCTGATCGACCGCGGGCATGATGAAGTCCTGGAACTGAATCTCCGCTATCGGGCGGAGCCCGTTCATGGCTGCGCCGATTGCCACACCGACGATCAGCAACTCCGCGAGCGGGCTGTCGAGCACGCGCGCTTCACCGAACTGCTTCTGCAATCCTTCGGTCACACCGAAGACGCCGCCCTTGGCACCGACATCCTCGCCAAGGATCATCACGCGCTCGTCGCGCTGCATCTCCTCGCGAATCCCGTCGCGGATTGCCTCGATGTACGTCTTCTCAGCCACGCCAGTCACCGGGTTCCGCGTACACGTGGAGCATCGCCGTGCCGGCGGCCGGCAGCGGCGCCGCCTCAGCCTCATCGGTGGCCTCATTGAGCTCGACCACGAGCTCGGCACGCATCTCCTCCGCGTCACCCGGGCGCAGAACGCCGAGCTCCTCGAGGGTCGCCTTGAACCGGTGCAGCGAGTCGCGCTCCCTGTCCGCCTCGAGGTCCGCGGCAGTGCGGTAGCGCCGCTGATCGTCGTCGGAGCTGTGCGACGTCAGGCGCAGCACCTTTGCCTCGATCAGCGTCGGGCCGTCGCCGCGACGAGCACGCTTCACGGCCTCGCGGGCCACCCGGTAGCAGGCGATGGCGTCGCATCCGTCGACGATCACACCCGGGATGCCGTATGCCTTCGCGCGGTCGGCGACGTCCTCGGTCGGCATCTGCTTCTGCCACGGCACGCTGATGGCGAATCCATTGTTCTCGACCAGGAAGATCACCGCGAGCTTGTGCGTCGAGGCGAAGTTCAACGCTTCGTGGAAGTCGCCTTCGCTCGTACCGCCCTCGCCGATCGACGTAAACGTCACTGCATCCTCGCCACGCATGCGAGCGGCGAGCGCGATGCCGCACGCATGGAGGAGCTGGGTGCCCACCGACGAGCCGGTGCTGATGATGTTCAACCTCCGGCAGCCGTAGTGCGCGGGCATCTGCCGGCCACCGCTATTGGGATCGTCGGCACGCTGCAGGACGGACAGGACATGGTCCTTCGGCGTCATGCCGAGCACCAGGGTCAGCGCGAGATCGCGATAGTACGGGGCCACCCAGTCGTACTGAGGCTTGAGGTTCATGCCAAAGGCGACTTGAACCGCTTCGTGCCCTTCGGCGGAGATCCAGAACGGTGCCCGCCCCTGGCGATTCAGGACCCAGAGCCGCTCATCGAGCAGACGCGATCGGAGCATGTGCCGGTACATGAGCCGGAGCGTCTCCGCGTCGAGGCCGGCGCGCGCCCTGGTTTCGGTTCGGGTCATTGCCACCTGTCGATCATCCCTCCGGACGAAGCCGACGCCGGCGGCGGTGCTTCGACGCTCCACAGCCGCTCAAATGTGAATAGCCTCGCCGCTTACGGCAAGGGCAGCTTCTGAGAGCACTTCGCTGAGTGTAGGGTGTGGTGCGACCGCGTGTCCCATCTCAAACGCGGTGGTTTCCAGGAGTCCCCCGAGGGCCGGCCCCCAGATGAGCTCGGTCACCTCGTGGCCGATGATGTGGACTCCGAGCACGGTCCCGTCCGCCTTGTCCGCGACGACCTTGCAGAAGCCGCCGCTCTCGCCCCAGATGACCGCGCGCCCGTTGCCGCGGAAGGGCATGACGCCGGTGGCGATCTCGTACCCGGCGGCCTCCGCCTCGGCTTCACTGAGACCCATGGAGCCGATTTGCGGGGTGCAGTAGGTCGTCCGGGTCACCAGGCGGGGATCGAGCGGATGCGGATCCCGGCCGGCGATGGCTTCAACGGCGAGCACCCCTTCGTGGAGCGCCTTATGGGCCAGCTGGAAGCCGCCCACGACATCGCCCACGGCGCTGATGCCGGGCTCACCAGTCCGGAGCATTGAGTCGACGGCGATGACGCCGCGATCGACGACGACCCCGGTCCCCTCGATGCCGATGTCCTCGACGTTGGCTGCTCGGCCGACTGCGACCAGGAGCAATTCGGCCTGGAGGCGTTGCTCCTTGCCGTCCTCGCCGGCGACGGTCACCGCGACGCCGCCCTCGTTGTGCTCGATCGACCCGAGGTCGAGACGGTGTCCGGTGAGGCAGGTGATGCCTCGGGCCTCGAACTGCTTGCGGAGCTCGCCGCCCACGGCGGCGTCCTCGAGCGGCACCAGGCTCGGCAGCATCTCGACGATGGTCACCTCGGCGCCGCAGCTGCGGTAGAGCGAAGCAAATTCAACTCCGACCGCGCCGGCGCCCAGCACGATGGCGGACGCCGGCACCCGGTCGATCCTGAGGGCCTCGTCACTGGTGAGGATCACCGCGCCGTCCGCGGGGTGACCGGGCAGCTGCTTGGGCCGGGAGCCGGTGGCGATGATCACCGAGCCGGCCTCGATCTCGACCGCGTCTCCTCCCGGCGGAGTGACCATCAGCCGTCCGGCACCCTCGAGACGGCCACGGCCGCTGATGACGCTCACCCTGTTCTTGCGCAGCAGGAACTGCACGCCCTTGTGAAGCTGGCTGACCACCTGGTCGCGGCGGCGCCCGGCGACCGAGTAGTCGAAGTGCACATCGCCGGTGGTGACGCCGAAGGCATCAGCGTGCCGCAACTCGTCGAGCAGCGCCGCGCTCTGCAGCAGCGCCTTGGCCGGGATGCAGCCTCGGTGGAGGCACGTGCCGCCGACCTTGTCCTCCTCCACCAGCACCACGCTGAGGCCCAGTTGAGACGCGCGGATCGCTGCGGGGTAGCCGCCCATCCCGCCCCCGAGAATGGCGATGTCAAATCGTTCGGCCACTGACCCTGAGTATATCGGCGGGGTCCGTCGAGCCATGCGTGCCATTCCCCCAGATCAGACGGCGGACGGCGCAGCGGCCGTCGCGGTCACGCCGAGAGGAAGCGGCGGACGCCGAGGAAGCTCCCGAAGGCACCGACGGCCACGCCACCGACCAGGAGCACGATGAGCAGGGTGATCGTGTAGCGCACATCGAAGGGCACGCTCAGGAGGTTTCCCTGCGCCGCCTGCACGAAGAGACGGTAGGCGCCGAACACCACCGCCCCGGAGAAGATCGCGGCCAGCAATCCGCCGAGCATTCCCTCGAGGATGAACGGCCAGCGAACGAACCAGTCGGTCGCACCGACCAGCTTCATGATCTCGATCTCCGTTCGCCGTGAGTACACCGCGGTTCGGATCGTGTTCATGATGATGACGATGCTGATGGTCAGGAGAATGACCGCGATGATCGCCCCGACCCACTGGATCACCGTGATGACCGTGTTCAGCTTGGAGATGACGTCGGAGTTGTAGTCGGTCGGCGTGGTGCTGTCGACGATCGGCATCGCCTTCGCCTCTGCGTTGAACTGGCTCAGATAGGTGAGCTTTCGGACGTCGAGGTTCAGCGAGGCAGGGAGCGGGTTGCTGCCGAGCACCGCGAGCGCGCTCGAGATCGACGGGTTCTGCGACGCCTGCTGCTTGGCCTGGTCCTTGGTCTCGAAGCTGACCGAGATCACCCGCGGATCGTGCTTGAGCCGGCTCTCGAAGTTGGTGATCGCCGCCAGCGACGCGTTGTCGGACAGGTAGATCTTGAGGTGGCTGGCGTTCTGTTCCTGCCCCTGGAGCACGGTGTCGACGGAGTGGGTGAAAAGGAGGGACCCGCCGACGAGGAAGATGATCAAGCCCATCGTGAACACGCCCGCGAGGGACACCCCGAGGTTGCGCCGGAAGTTCTGCCCCGCGCTGTGGAGTGCGAACCACAGCGAGGCGAGGACCTGCCTCACAGGGTGGCGGTCCCTTCTCGCAGGTATTGGCCTTCGGCCTCATCCCTGACCACGCGGCCGTTGTCGATGGCGATGACGCGGCGGCGGACGAGGTCGACCACCTCGCGGTTGTGCGTCGCCATCAGGACGGTGGTGCCGCGATGGTTGATCTGGAGCAACAGCTGGACGATCCCCCACGAGGTGTCGGGGTCGAGGTTGCCGGTGGGTTCGTCGGCAAGGAAGATGCGCGGTCGGTGTACCAGGGCGCGAGCGATGGCGACGCGCTGCTGCTCACCGCCGCTGAGCTCATCCGGGAACTTGTCGAGCTTGTCCTCGAGGCCGACGATCCAGAGGACCTCCTCCACCTTCTCGCGCATGTGGCGCTGGCCCGGCCGGGTCACCTGAAGGGCGAAGGCCACGTTCTGGGCGACGGTGCGGCGCTGGAGCAGCTTGTAGTCCTGGAAGACGATGCCGAACTTGCGGCGCAGCTTAGGGAGCTTGCGGTGCGACATCCGGCTCACCTCCTGGCCGTCGATGAAGATCCGCCCCGTGGAGGGCGCTTCGTCGCGGATCAGGAGCCGGACCAGCGTCGACTTGCCGGCGCCGCTGGGACCCACCAGGAAGCAGAAGTCGCCTTGATGGATCGCCAGATCAACGTCGCGCAGGGCCTCCGTGCCATTCGGGTAGACCTTGCTCACGCCGTGAAACGAGATGACCGGGCGCAGCGCGTGCTGAGGGGGAGCCGCAGATCGTTCCGCAACCGCCACGCTCACCAGGCTGCCCCCTGGGGAAATATGTTCATAGGGTGGTTTCTGGGATCGCTACCGGGTCGGCGGCCAGTATAAACCGGGGTTCCGGCGGACTCCCGCGGTATTTCACAGATTGGTCACTTCCGTATGCGGATCGGTGGCCGGGATCCGTCCGATCAGGATGCCTTCGATTCTGCACCCTCGCGCGCCGCCCAGTGCAGGTATCCCTCGATGAAGGCATCGATGTCGCCGTCGAGGACCCCCTGGGCGTTGCCCACCTCCACCCCGGTCCGGTGGTCCTTGACCATGGTGTACGGCTGGAGGACATACGAGCGGATCTGGCTCCCCCACTCGGCCGCGATCAGGTCTCCCTTGAGATCGGCGACCTTCTGCGCGTGAGCAGCCTGCTGCAGCGCGAGCAACCGCGACCGGAGCACGCGCCAGGCGACGTCCCGGTTCTGCTGCTGGGACCGCTCGTTCTGGCAGGTGACCACCACGCCGCTCGGGATGTGGGTCAGCCGGACCGCCGAGGACGTCTTGTTGACGTGCTGACCGCCGGCGCCACTGGAACGGAACACGTCGGTGCGCACATCGTCTGGGTCGATCTCCACGGTGACGGTATCCTCGATCTCAGGAGTGACCTCGACGAGCACAAATGACGTGTGCCGCCGGTGGGCGGCGTCGAACGGGCTGATCCGCACCAGGCGATGCACCCCGTGCTCTCCCTTCAGCAGACCGTAGGCACGCGGTCCGGACACGCGGATGGTCGCGGACTTGATGCCCGCCTCATCGCCGACCAACTCTTCGAGGAACTCGACCGGCATCCGATGCTGCTCGGCCCAGAGAAGGTACATGCGGAGCAGCATTTGCGCCCAGTCCTGTGAGTCCGTGCCCCCCGCACCTGCGTGGATGCTGATGAGGGCAACGTGGTCGGTGTAGGGGTCGCTGAAGAGGAGATCGATCTGGCGACGGCCGATCTCCTTCTCCAGGGCCACGAGCTCGGTCTCGATATCGTGGGTCATCCCCTCGTCCGGCTCCGCTTCGACCATGGAGGCGAGCTCACGGGTATCGGCCGCTCGCTGAGTCAGCGATTCCCAGATGCTGAGGTCGTCACGAATGCGCGAGGCCTCCTGGTTGAGTGCGGCCGCATTCCGCGGGTCGTCCCACAGGTCGGGAGCGGCGATCTCCTGGTCGAGTTCCTTCAGACGGACGCGTTTGCCGTCGAGGTCAAAGATGCCCCTGGAGCTCAGCAATACGGGCGGCGATGTCGGTGGCGCGTTCTGCAAGCTCGGTCATCTGCCGAGTATTCCACAATGAAGTCATGCAAACCGCCGCCGCCGTATCGTCCGAAGCGATCGGCGATCTCTTCACCGACATGCCCCGGGCTTTCGATTTCGACGATGTGTCGCTGATGCCGCGTGTCCACTCGACGCTCGCCCACCGGACCGAGGCGCTGCCGGTGGTGGAGTTCGGCCCGCTGCGGCTGACGATCCCATTGATCGGGTCGCCGATGCCGGATGTCTGCGGCGTCGACATGTGCCGTGCGCTGGGCGAGGATGGCGCGCTCGGCATCCTCCCTCGCTTCCAGTCGATCGACCAGCAGGCCGCAGAGCTTGGTGAGGTTGCCGCCACCGGCGGCCCCCTCGCGGCGGCGCTCGGCGTGACCGGCGACTACCGCGAGCGCTTCGCGCGCATCGTCGAGACCGGCTGCAGGATCGTGTGCCTGGACACTGCGAACGGCGCGCATGAACAGGTCGCCCGCGCCGTGCGCTGGATACGCGACCAGGGCACGGCCGTTTTCATGATCGCCGGGAACGTCGCATCCGCCGAGACGTTTCGCTGGCTCGAAGATCATGGTGTGGACGCGATCCGGGTGGGAATCGCAGGTGGCTCGGTGTGCGAGACGCGCACCGAGACGGGGGTGCATGCGCCGACGCCCTACAGCGTTCACGAATGCGCGCAGGTGCGCCGGCACGCGCTCATCATCGGCGATGGCGGGGTGCGCAACCCGGCCGACATGTGCAAGCTCCTTGCACTCGGCGCGGATGCGGTGATGGTTGGCTCGGCCCTGGCCGGGACCTACGAGGCGCCGGGGCGGGTTATCGTCGTCGACGGGAAGAAGTTCAAGATCATGCGCGGCGCGGCTTCATTTTCCGTGCAGCAGGAATTCGCCGGCGCGGATCCCGAGTACATCGAGGGCGCCGAGTCGATCGTCGCGTACAAGGGCCGGGTCGCCGATGTGATCCAGCGGTATGTGGCCGGGCTGCGAAGCTCGATGTCGTACATGGACGCGCGTTCGCTTCACGACTACCGGAGCAACGCATCGTTCATCCGGATGCGCTGACGCGGGCGGTGATCGCCTAGAACGGAACGGGTGTGGCGAGCAGTCCGCCGCGCTGGGCGCGCCCCGCGACAGTCCAGCAGAACTCGAGCGCATTGAGTTCGATGAGCTCGCCGCCGTCTCCCGCGTGCCAGCTCCCTCCAGCTGCGCCGGCGAGATGCAGCGTGAACGGCTTGCCGTGGCGATGCGCCCACTCAGCGACGACGCCTGCGACGATGCGACCGTCGTGCTGCTGAGTGATGGCCATCTCGCGCCCGGTCGCGCGCGCGATGTCGAGGCGATGCATCCACGTGTCGCGGGTGAAGATCGTGTCGACCAGGAAGCCGTACGGCCAGCGCTCAGTTCCGAACGGCGGGTCCTGCTTGAAACGCACCATCGTACGCATCACGCCCGGGGTGCGACGCCGCGATCGCACCGCCTTGGGCGCGACCGATGCGAGCCGATCGACGAGTTGCGCGGGCGTCATGTTCACCCTGTCGCTCACCTGGCAGGCGTTGAGCGCGTCGATCATGGCGCCACCGCTGCGCTTTCGCGCCACGCTGAAATCGTGAGCGAACTGTCGGAGGGATGCCTGCGCTTCAGCCATGCCGACGACGTGCGCGACCATCGAGCGAACGTTCCACAGGGTGCACACCGTCTCCGTCGCCCACTCATCGGCACGCAGGGTGCGCACCAGGTCGACCATGCGGGCAAACTCGGTGCTGGCAAGCCCCATCGCCTCGCTGTGTCCGAGCGCCGGAATCGCCGTGACATCTGCGGACCCGGTTGTGTCGGCGGGGATGGCGGTTGCTGTCATGTGCCCTTCCTTTGTTTGGGTGGAGTTGTCAGGTGGTCGACGTACATGTCGACCACCTCGTCGATCAGTCGCAGCCACCGGTCTCCAGCGGGGTCATTGGCGATCTGCTGGGCCGAGAGCCCGCTCACCAAGGCGGTCCAGATATCGAATGCGGCGGAACCACCGAGCCCGGCGGCCGCAAAGCGATCGCGCATCTGCTCGTAGACCTGAACAGCGACTGCGTAGGCGCCGGCCGAAGGCTCGAAGTTCGGGATGGTTCGCAGAAAGAGCAGTTGATAGCGTGCAACGTCCTCCATGCTGAATTCGACGAACACGCGCGCGCCAAGGCGAAGCGCCGCCCGAGGATCGTCGGGCCACTCCTGCTCGGTGAGGCGCGCGAGCAGTTGCTTGTTGCCTTCGAGGAACATCGCGTCGTAGATCGCGCGCTTCGAAGTCGAAGTACCAGTACAGCGACGACGGCCGCATGCCGATCCTCGCGGCCAGGTCACGGAGGGAGAGCCCGGCGAGCCCCTCGGAGCGCGCGAGGTCCCACGCAGCCTCGAGGATCTCGGCGGTGACCGCATCGCGCCGTTCGGCGCGTCGATTGCGAGGAGGTGTCTCTAACACTGTTCGAATTCTCGCACAATGTTAGACATCCGTGCCCGGAGGAGGGTGCAGCGCCCAGCGGACGCGTCCGGCCGGTGCTGGCTCGGAGCTAGCTGAGTTCCGCGATCAGCTGCTCCGACATCATCGGTTTGAAGAACATCGGGTCGAGCTCCTCGGTGATCGCGGCGCCCCAGGTGCCTTGACGAAGGCGTTGCCGTCGACGACACCCTTGAGGATCCCGTACGGGTGCGCGCTGATCTCGTTGTAGCCCTCGGCGAACATGATCGGCGCGTGCATGATGGTCGCGCCGGCCGACCGGGCGGCTTCGACGACACGCTCGGTGTTGGCCAGCATGCCGGTCTTCTCCATCACGGCCTCGACGGCGCCGTGTAGAACGCCGCCCTCTGAGGTGAAGTCGTTCTGGTATTCGATGAGGACCACGGCGGTCTTGGCTGGGTCGATCGACATTGGGATACCTCCGCGGGCCGGTCTGTCACCGCTCGCTCAGCGCCGGCGTGGCGTGCGCGACTTGATGGTAGTGCGGGAAGCAGCGGCTCGCAGGTCGGGGGTGCTCAGGTGCACTGCACGGATTTGGATGACCTTCCCGATTGCCCAAGCCGTGGTTGGTCCAGTTCGGCACCGTCTCTTTCAATTCCGTAACGTCGCCGGGCGGATTCAAAGGTGATCGGTGGATAGGCTGAGCCACAACGGCCCCTCGGTTGGTACAGAGCCACCGTGAGGATCACACCAGGCAGGCTCGCAAGCGAGGCTTGTGATGCCGGAGGACTCAGCCGTGCGCCAACTCGCCGCGCCGATACCGGCCAACGGACGCCACTGGCCCCGGGGAGTGATGGCCCTCGGGGTGGTCACCGGCGCTCTCACCGTGCTGTACCTCGGGTCGACCATTTTTCGCAAACCTGGCACGTCCGCCTTCTTCTTTGACGTCTGGGTCGCCAATGCCGGATACGTGGGGTGCGCGGCACTCTGCAGCTGGCGAGCAATCACGCGTCGGCGTGGGCGCTGGGGCTGGGGATCCATAGCGCTCGGCCTCTGGTTCTTCACCGCTGGATCGGTTCTGTGGACCACCTATGTGCAGTACCTCAGCCCTCAACCGTATCCCTCGATATCCGACGCTGCCTTCCTGACGTTCTTCGTGTTCGCGTTTCCCGGCATCGGCCTCCTGGTGCGCGAGACCGTCCCACATACGTCGAGGACTATCTGGGTCGATGGTCTGATCGCCGCTGTCGGAGTGGCCGCGCTCGAGTCGATCCTGGTGATCACCCCGATCATCAAGGCTAGCGCTGGGATTCCCTGGACAAGCGTCGCCACTAACATCGCGTATCCGATCGGCGACATGGTCCTCGTCACCATGGTCGTCGCGGTGTTCGCCGTCCGAGGCTGGCGCCCCGGACGGCTCTGGTGGACGCTCGGCGCCGGGCTCGTTCTATTTGCCGCAGCCGACAGCGTTTTTGTGTTGCAGGTGACCACAGGGAAGTACGTGACCGGCACGCCGCTGGACAGCTTGTATCTCATCGGCACACTTCTGATGGCGTTCGCCGCCTGGCAGGGCATGGGAGTGTCGGCGGCCAAGAGCGCGTCGACCGTTCGACCAACCAACGTCGTTCCAGTCCTGTTCCTGCTGAGCTCGCTGGGAATCGTGGTGTCTGCGGCCGGACGATCAATCGACCTTGGCGTAATCCTCGCCACCGTAACGCTCCTGATCGCCATAGCCCGATCCGCGTATGCGTTTCGCCAGTTGCGCGCGCTCGCGGAAAGCCGTCGAGAAGCCCGAACCGACGATCTGACCGGCCTGCCAAACCGACGGCTCTTTTTCGAGCGCCTCGCCGCCTGCCTCGAGCCCGGGGCGGGGGACACGACCGCAGTGCTGATGATCGATCTCGATCGGTTCAAGGAGATCAACGACAGCCTTGGTCACCACGTCGGCGACGACGTACTGCGCCAGTTGGGCCCTCGTCTCACCGATGCTGTCAGCACCAGCGGCACCGTCGCACGCCTCGGTGGTGACGAGTTCGGCCTGGTGCTCCCCGGGCCCGTCAATGCCGCTGCGGCCATCGAGGTGGCGGAGCGTGTTCGCGAGATCTTGCGGCAGCCGTTTCAGCTGGAGGGCATGAGCCTTCGCGTCGACGCAAGCATCGGCGTCTCGCTGGCGCCCGAGCACGGGACCACGCCGGAGACGCTGCTCCAGAAGGCCGATGTGGCCATGTTCGCGGCCAAACGCTCCCACGCGCCCTGGCAGGTGTACTCGCCGGAGTACGACCAGAACGCGCGAGAGCGACTCCAGCTCATGGAGGATCTCCGCGATGCCCTGCGTCTCGGAGAGATCGTCCTCTTCTACCAGCCGATCCTGGACCTTGCGTCCGGCGAGGTCACCGGTGCTGAGGCGCTGGCGCGCTGGCGCCATCCGTCGCGGGGCGTCCTGCCACCGTTCGCATTCCTCGGCCTGATCGCGGACGCGGGCCTCATGGGGCCGTTCACCATGGACGTGCTCGATCAGGCCCTGATCCAGCAGTCACGATGGTCGATGGCCGGATACGACGTGTCAATCTCGGTCAACATCTCCGCCGCCAGCCTTCGCGACGACGAACTGCCCGACAAGATCGCCGACCTAATCGCCAAGCACAGCGTGGAGCCAAGGCATATCACGCTCGAGATCACCGAGGACTCGTTCATCGCCGACCCTGAGGAGGCGCTGCTTGTCCTCGAGCGGCTGCGCGCACTCGGCGTCGAGCTCTCCATCGACGACTTCGGCACCGGGTTCAGCTCATTGACCTACATCCGACGGCTGCCGGTCAGCGAGCTGAAGCTCGACCGCACCTTTCTCACCGGCGCCCCCGAGGACAGGCGAGCGGTGTCGATCATTCGCTCGACCGTCGACCTCGCCCATTCCCTGGGCCTGCGTATCGTCGCCGAGGGTATCGAAAACCTCGAGGCACTCGAACTGGTCGACGACCTCGGCTGCAACGCGGCGCAGGGCTATCTGATGGGCCGCCCGGTCCCGGCGGAGGACTTCGATCTCACAGCTGTCGCCCGCATACCGCTCCGCATTGCGATGCCTGTAGCGGTGGTCCCGCATTTGTCGCAGAAGCTGGCCGGCTGACGCGGCGGCCTCGCACGGCCAAAACGCCTCCAGCCGACCATTTCCGGCCGGTTGCTCCCACTCTCAGCGCCCGTGGCAGTACTTGTACTTCTTCCCGGATCCGCAGGGACATGCCTGGTTTCGCCCGACCTTCCCGTGCGGGGCCCCACTCGCACCGTTCGTCGCGCCGTTGCCGTTCCCATCGACACGTCGTGTCCCCTCCGAGGACGACTCGACGATGTTGCGAACAATCGGCTTGCTCACCACGGGCGCGGACACGCGTGGTGCGGTGGCACGCGCGAGCGCGCCGCTGGCGAGCGCCGCGGCCGGGCGCGCGGGAGGGACCTGGGCGCCGTCGGTTGCGCCGCCCGGTCGATCGGCCCGCGGCGATGGGGGTGCGGTCGCCTCTGCGGCACCGGGCGTCGGTGCGGGGAGCGCCCCGGCGGTCGCATCGGCGTCCGCCTGTTCGGCTGATGCCGTCTCACTGGGGTCCACCCGCCGGATCTGCACGTTGAGCAGGGCTCGAACGATCTCGCGCTGGATGTCCTCGGTGAGGTCCTGGAAAGCGGTGAACGCCGCAGCCTTGTACTCGACCAGCGGGTCCATCTGACCGTAGGCCTGGAAGCCCATCCCCTCGCGAAGATGATCCATCTGGGTCAGATACGCAAGCCACCGAGCGTCGATCACCTGGAGCATCACGCTCTGCTCGACCTCGCGCAGCAGCTCAGCGCCGTACTCCTGCTCCTTCTCCTCGTACAGGCCGATCAACTCGCCGCCAAGCGTCTCGGTGACCTCCTCGACGGAATTCCCGAGGCTGTCCATGCTGACCTCCGAGAATGCCGGCAGGCCCGCGGCGAACATGCGCATCTGCGTCCACAGGCCTTCGAAGTCCCACGCCTCGCGATGCCGTCCCTCGCAGTACGTCGGCACCTCGCTTGCGACAACGTGCTCGACCATGGAGATGAAGTTCGCGCGCGTGTCCGTCCCTTCGAGAATCTTGCGCCGCTCGCCATAGATGATCTCGCGCTGCTTGTTCATGACGTCGTCGTACTCGACGACATGACGCCGGCTGTCGAAGTTCTGTCCCTCGACGCGGGCCTGCGCGCCTTCGATCTGCCGCGACACGAGCTTCGACTCGAGCGGCGTGTCCTCGTCGACACCGAGCTTGCTCATGAAGCCCTGCATCCGCTCGCCGCCGAACACGCGCATCAGGTCGTCCTCGAAGGACAGGAAGAAGCGCGACTCGCCGGGATCGCCTTGACGGCCGGCGCGGCCGCGCAGCTGGTTGTCGATGCGCCGCGATTCGTGGCGCTCGGTCCCGATGATGTACAGGCCGCCGACATCGGCGACACCCTCGCCGAGCACGATGTCGGTACCGCGACCGGCCATGTTGGTCGCGATGGTGACGCTCCCGCGCTGACCGGCCTTGGCGATGACGTCCGCCTCCCGCTCGTGCAGCTTGGCGTTGAGCACCGAGTGCTGGACACCCAGCTTCTCGAGCTGGCGGCTCAACCGTTCGCTCTTCTCGATACTCGTGGTACCGACGAGGATGGGCTGTCCCTTCTTGTACCGCTCCGCGATCTCGTCGACCACCGCGCGATATTTCCCCTCCTCACCCCTGTAGATGAGGTCGGGCTCGTCGAGACGGATCATCGGCTGGTGGGTCGGGATCGGCACGACCTCCAGCTTGTAGATCTTGTGGAATTCCTCAGCCTCGGTGAGCGCGGTGCCGGTCATGCCGGCGAGCTTGTCGTAGAGGCGGAAGAAGTTCTGGAAGGTGATCGTGGCGAGCGTCACCGTCTCCTGCTGGACCGCAACGCCTTCCTTGGCTTCGATCGCCTGATGGAGACCGTCCGACCAGCGGCGCCCGGGCATCGTCCGCCCGGTGAACTCGTCGACGATGATCACCTCGCCGTCACGCACGATGTAGTCCTTGTCGCGCAGCCACAACGCGTGGGCCCGCAACGCCTGGTTGATCTGGTGCGCCTCGGCCGCATGCTCCATCTCGTAGACGTTGGAGATGCCCGTCCACTTCTCGATCTTGTCGACGCCCTCCTCGGTGAGCGTTGCCGACTTGGTCTTCTCGTCGATCGTGTAGTCCTCTTCGGCGACCAGCCGCGGGATCAAGCGTGCGTACGTGTAGAACTTGTCGGTGGCCTCGCTCGCCTGGCCGCTGATGATCAGCGGTGTGCGCGCCTCGTCGATGAGGATCGAGTCCACCTCATCGACGATCGCGAAGCGCAAACGCCGCTGCACGCAGCGGTCGAGCTTCTGCGCCATGTTGTCGCGCAGATAGTCGAAGCCCAGCTCATTGTTGGTGGAGTACGTGATATCCGCGGCGTACGCCTCCCGGCGCGTCACCGGACGGAGATGCTGCAAGCGCGGATCCGGGTGCGTCTCGTCGAGGAAGTCCGGGTCGTAGAGATACGAAAGATCCTGCCCAGCGATGACACCGACCGACAAACCGAGGAAGTGGAAGAGCGCCGCGTTCCAGCCGGCGTCGCGTCGCGCCAGGTAATCGTTGACGGTCACCAGGTGCGCCCCGCGCGCCTCGAGGGCGTTGAGGTAGAGGGCGAGGGTCGCGACGAGCGTCTTGCCTTCACCCGTTTTCATCTCGGCGATCCGGCCCTGGTGGAGCACAATGCCGCCGATCAGCTGCACGTCGAAGTGGCGCATGCCCAGCGTGCGCTTCGCGGCCTCGCGGACAACCGCAAAAGCCTCGGGCAGAAGATCGTCGAGCGCTCTGCGGCGCGCTGAGTCGCGCTCCTCCTCCTCGATGCGCTCCATCGCCATCTCTTCGGTTTCCTCGCCGAGCCCGGCGGTGAAGGACTGGCCGTGGGTGATGTCGGGTCCCTCAACTCCGAGGCGCTCCCGGAATTCACGCGTCTTGTCCCGCAGCTCCTCATCGGTGAGCGCGGACATCTCGGGTTCGAGTTCGTTGATGAGATCCACGACCCCCTGGTAGCGCTTGATCTCGCGCTGGACGGGGTCGCCGAGGACCTTGTTGATCGGCTTTCGGAAGATGGACATACTCCCCTTCATTGTGGCAGCCCTCGCCCTTCACGAAACCGCGGCCACCACCACGACGTCGACGAGCGAGGCGCCGGCGCGAGCCAGCACGGCGGCTCCCGCCTCCACCGTGGCGCCGGTGGTGAGCACGTCGTCGACGAGCCAGACGTAGGCGCCGGCGAGATCACCGCCGGTCCAGGCGAAAGCCCCGGCCACGTTGTCTCGGCGGGTCGCCTCGTCGCGAGCGCTCTGGGGCGGGGTGTCTCGGATCCTGACCAGGTCGTCGAGGATGGGAACGTCTCGCTCCTCGGCCACGGCCGTCGCGATGAGCTCAGACTGGTTGTAGCCGCGCTGGTGGCGGCGGCGCAGACCCAGCGGCACGGCGACGATCGCATCGGGGGTGAACAGCCTCGGGCCGGCGAGCCGCCGTGACGTCATCGCGGCCAGCGCAGCCAGTGCCTGACGGTCGCCGCGGTACTTGCCCCGGTGAAGCGACGCCCGAACCGGTTCGACGAACTCGAAGGCCGCGAACCCGCTGCCGTGGCGCAAGCGCCTGACTGGCGGGACCGGCATGGCGGACATCGTGGCGCCGCAGTCTGCGCAAATCGATTCATCGGAGACGGCATCGCAGCCGGCGCATCGTCTGGGAGCGACGGCGTCGAGGAGCAGCCTGGCGAGCGCGGTGAGCATTCACGCAGATATGCCCGCTCATCGGGGACCACCGCCGGACAACCCCGCGAGGGAGGGTCACGCGGCGATCAGCGTCCGGTTGCTGGCCGCCCCTAACCGCCCTCGCCGAAGGTGTCCAGCGCGGTCTGGATGGTGGCGATCAACTCCCGGGCGGACTCGACGCTCAGCTCCAGGGCGATCCGCTCGCTCACCGGCCGGCCTGCGTGGGTGAAATCGAGCATCAACGCGTGATCGACGGGGGCGTGGAAGGGGTGGTCGACGGACACCACGGCACTGTCGATCGGCGACCAGGTGCCGGCCGCCTTGGCACTCCCGGTCACAGCGGTCTTCTCGACGACGTACGAGCACATGCGATCTCTCCTTCAGGCCAGGTGGCGGCCATAGAACTCGAGGATGAGCCGCCAGCCCTCGACGGCGGCCTCGACGCGGTACATGGTCCGATCGACGGCGAAGAAGCCGTGCCCCGCGTTCTCGAATGAATGGAACTCGTGGTGCTTGCCGAGCCGGGTCAGCTCGGCATCGATCTGCGCCACCTCCGCGGGTGACGGGTTCTGATCCTCCACGCCGAAGAGCCCGAGGATCGGGCAGGAGATCTTGGGCGCGCGATCGATGACGGGCTCCATCCGGAAAGGCTGTTCACGTGGCGTGATCACGGACGCTCCGTAGCAGTCCACGGCGGCGTCGACCCCGAGCTCACAGGCCGCGAGGAACGACTGCCGCCCACCTGAGCAGTATCCGATCGAGCCGACCTTGCCGTTGCTGACCGGCAGGCCACGGACGAACCGCAACGCGCCGGCGGCATCGCCGAGGAATTGATCGGTGGTGATCCACCCACCGGCGCGTGCCGCCGCGGCGGCGTCATCGGGCGCGAGGTCCGGCCCGAAGCGGTGATACAGGTTCGGGCAGATCGCGATGTATCCCTCATAGGCGAAACGCCGGGCGATCTCCTTGGTGGCTGTGTCCCAACCGGGTGCGTGATGAATGACCAGCACCCCTGGAAACGGCCCGGGTCCGAGCGGCCTGGCGAGGTATGCGGCGATCTCATCGTCGTTGCGACCGACGATGGTCACGGTCTCGGCAAGCAGTCCCTGGTACACGTCGGTCCTCCAATTGCGCTGTGTGCGGAGGCGACCGTACCGAATGAGGACGTCGTCAGGAGGTCGACACGGACTGACATAGTCTGTCGATGGTTCATGGCCTGGCTTTGGTTCTCGGTGGCGGTGGGGCTGCCGGCAATGCATGGCAGATCGGTGTTATCGCTGGCCTGGCCGGAGCTGGTCTCGATCTGACCGAGATCGCCGACTTGGTGGTCGGCACCTCCGCCGGTGCAACCACGGCGGCGCACGTGCGCAGCGGTAGACCGCCCGCCGAAGTGTTGGCCGCGGTGCTGTCCCCGCCGGTTCAGCCCGTCGGACAGAACCGCGAGCGATCGCCCTCCATCCCGATGAGCACGGTGTTCGATCGGATGCGGGCCATCGGCGCCGCCGCCACCTCCGCAGCCGATCTACAGCATGCGATGGGGGCGTTCGGGTTGGAGAGCGACGCGACGCTCGAAGCCGGGGCGGAGCAGCGGCGCGCACTGGTCGCCGCCAGGCTGCCTGGCCCCGACTGGCCGGACAGGCCGATGATCGTGACGGCCGTCGACGCCCATACGGGCGAGCTGGCTGCCTTCGATCGCCATTCCGGCGTCGACCTGGTGGACGCGGTCACGGCGAGCACCGCGGCGCCCGGTCTTGTCCCCACGGTCGCGATCAACGGCGCGCGCTATATCGACGGTGGAGTGCGCTCCACTGAAAACGCCGACCTTGCCTCGGGGTATGCGGACGTGGTGGTGCTCTCGCCGTTGGGCGGACGGAGCGGGGCACCCCCGGAAGGCCAGTTCGAGGGCCTGCGCAGATTTCCAGGGATGGACCTGGCAAGCCAGGTCGAGGCTCTCCGCAAGCAGGGCAGCCACGTCGAGGTGATCACTCCGGACGCCAACTCGCGAGCCGCGATGGGCACGAACCAGATGGATCCCGCGACCCGCATCCCCGCCGCCCGTGCGGGTTTCGCCCAAGGCACGAAGGAAGCGAGCCGTGTGACGGCACGCAACCACTCACGGCGCCGCTAACCCGGCAGGGTGAGCCGGTCGCCGACCTGCACCCCGCTGGCGGCCAGCGTGCCCGCGGGAAGTTCTATACACGCCTTGGCCTTTCTCACCACGCGGGTGACCCGCCAGGGGCGCAGCGATGGATAGATCCTCACCACGACTCCATCCTTATCGACGAAGACGGCGTCGACCGCGATCCGCATGAAGAACATGTGGATTGAGCTGCACGGGCGCAGGCAGAGCCCTGCGTCGGCGGCAAGCTCTCGCTTCCCCATCAGGCCCATGAATCGCTGCCACGGGGAGTCGGCCATCGCGACCGATGCAACCACAGTCTTGCCGGCGGACGTGGTGAGGCGGAAGCTGCGCTGAGCCGAGGACACTCACGCGATGCTACCCGGCGGTTCGCGCCCCGCCGCCTCCGTCGCTAGGTCGTCGCGCGGCTGTCAGGGATGGTGACGCGGACCTCGGTGCCGAGCCCAAGGCCGCTGCGCACCTGGACTCGACCTCCGACCACCGCCGCCCGTTCGCGCATCTCGATGAGACCCAGGCCGGCGGTGCGCCCCAGCCGCGCGTCTGTGGCATTGACGTCGAACCCGTCACCGTCATCCTTCACCACGCCGACGACCAGGCGCGGGAGGAACGAGATGATCACGTCGACCCGCTGCGGATGCCCATGCGCCAGGGCGTTGTCGATCGCCTGCTCCATGACCCGGTACATCGTGATCCCGGCCAGCGTGGGCATGCGGCGCTCACTCCCGAGGATATGCATGAGCACGGTCCCTCGGTCGTGCCATGCCGTCAGGAGGTCTCGGACAGCTTCGACGAGCCCACGCTCCTCCGCCAGCGGCAGGAGTCCGGCGATGACCTCGCTGAGCTGCTCCGACGCCTCGGCAGCCGCGGTCCTGCACCGTGAGCTCGCGCCGACCGCCGTTGCCGGCTCCTGGACGAGGCTCCTCCCGATCAACTCCGCCTCCAGGGCGGCGTCGGCGAGGCGCTGCATCGGTCCCTCGAGGATCAGCCGGGCGGTCTCGGCGTGCTCGACGTCGGCGATCTCGTAGATCTGTCGGGCGGCCTGGCTGTACCGGCTGGCGCGCTGATGCGGGTCGGCGACCGATTCCCCGGGCACCTGGGAGAGCCGGCGGCTCATGGTGCGCAGGAGTGCTTGCTCGGAGGTGACGTCCCCGAGGCGGACGCGGATCCCCTCCGCACGAGTCTCGAGACGGGTGAGCTCCGTGCTCATCTCGAGTTCCTCGGCGAAGGTTGCCGAGATCTCGCCCAGGATGGCGGGCGAAGCCATGCCGGGCAGCACCTCGAGCGCCTGCTGCCGGGCTTCCTCGACGGCGCGAAATCGGATCATGAGGTTGGCGCGTTGGACCCCGACCTCGATGAGCCGGCGCTCGAGCTCGTCGGCGCGTTCGTCGAGATCGGCGGCGCGGGAATCGAGGTGAAACCGCAGCCCGACGATCGGGGCGCCGGCGACCCGAACGTCGATATGACCCGACGTCGTGGATCGCTGGGCGGTTCTCACCTGCCGATTATCGCCGGACAATGAACCGAAGACGCACCAGGTCGTACAGAGTACCGACCGAGTCCCGCAGCGCGCTCACCCGCGAGTCCTCCTTGTGCTCCCAGCGCACCGGCACCTCGGCGACCGTCCAGCCGAGCCGGCGGGCGCGGAGGAGAACCTCGGCATCGAATCCGAAGCGCAGGGTGCGCAGGGGCTCGAAGCAGGCGACGGCGGCATCGGCGGTGAATGCCTTGAACCCGCATTGCGTGTCGTGCAGTCCTCGGAGCGCCGCAAGGCGGAGCAGGCGGTTGTAGGTGCGACCCATCACCTCGCGTCTGCCCGGCTGGTGGACGTCGATCTGGGATCCCGGGAGCGCACGCGACGCGATGGCCACGGCGCAGTTCCCGTGCAGGTGGGCGCGCAGGCGTTCCACCTCCTCGATCGGCGTGCTGAGATCGGCATCGCTGAAGACGCGATGCTCGCCCCTGGCGGTGAGCATCCCCAGGCGAACCGCGGCGCCTTTGCCGGTGTTCGCTCCAAGCGCGAGCACCTGGAGCTGCGGCCAGCCTTCCGCCGTGCTGCGCGACATCGCCAGGGTATTGTCGGTGCTTCCGTCATCGACGATAAGGACCTCGTAGGGCTCGTCGCGCCCGTCGAGGTAAGCCCGCATCCGGGTGAGCGTCGCGGGCAGCCGCTGTTCCTCGTTGTATGCGGGAACGATGATGCTCAGCATTCGAAGCTCACGGCCTGACGCGCTGTGCGGCGGCCTCGCGGCGCTCGAGCCACCAGTAGACGGGGAGCACGGACTGCCGGCGAACCCGCCATGGCTGGCGCGCGAGCCGCCACGCCCATTCGAGGCCGACCCGGCGCACCATCGAGGGCGCCCGGCGCACGCGCCCGGCGAGGTAGTCGAGCGAGCCGCCGACACCGATGCCGGTGGCGGCGCCGATGGGGCCGAGATAGCGGTCGAGGAAAAGTTCCTGTCGGCCGGCGCCGAACGCCGCAAGGACGATCTCGGGACGTGCCGTCTCGACCTCGGAGGCCGTCGTCCTGCCGGGCGGGCCGTCATTCGCCGCGACGACCTGGAGCTTGGGGTGGGTTTCGACCATGCGGTCACGGGCGGCTCCGGCCACGCCCGGCGCGCCGCCCACCAGGGCGATGCGATGCGCGTGACGTTCAGCCTCGGGGAGGTAGAAGCCGATGAGGTCTGCGCCCCCGACCCGTTCGGCCTCGGGATGACCGCGACGCCGCAGGGCACGCACCAACCCGATGCCATCGGGCACCACCAGCGCGGCGGACTCGAGCACCGAGCTGAATGCCGGGCTGCGTCGCGCGATCATCACCATCTCGGGGTTGAGCGTGACGACGACCGCCGGATGCGACGTCGCGTCGGCGCGGCGCCGTTCCACCATCTCCACGAGCGTTCGCACGGCGGTGGCCATGTCAACGATGTCGACGGGGCATCCGAGCACACGAGCCCGCACCGTCGTCCGGGTAGCTTCTGGAGACCCCACCCCTATCGCTTGGTGTACTGGGGCGCTTTCCGTGCTCGCTTGAGTCCGTATTTCTTGCGCTCTTTCTCCCGCGAGTCCCGCGTGAGCAAGCCCGCAGCCTTGAGCACGGCGCGCAGTTCCGGATCTGCGGCAATCAGCGCGCGGGCGATCCCGTGGCACACGGCGCCGGCCTGACCCGCGATACCACCGCCAAAGACCTTGACCGATACCTCGAAGCGTCCGGTCGTGTCGGTGACCCGCAGTGGCTGCGTGACCACGGTCTCGAGGTCGCGCCGGCCGAAGTACTCGCTGGGCGGACGATTGTTGACAACGATGACACCATCACCGGGGACGATGCGCACGCGTGCGACCGCCGTCTTGCGGCGGCCGGTGGCCTGCTTGTATGCCTCAACTGGTGCGGGCAACGATGATCTCCCCTAGCTCGCCGAAGGTGATCGGCTGCGGTCGCTGGGCCTCATGTT
This sequence comes from Candidatus Dormiibacterota bacterium, assembly GCA_963708605.1. Classification (GTDB taxonomy): domain Bacteria; phylum Chloroflexota; class Dormibacteria; order Aeolococcales; family Aeolococcaceae; genus Palsa-851. The sequence continues at coordinate 110,321 of CAVPTG010000006.1, forward strand.
TGTGCTCCGGGCCGGCGTAGACGCGAAGGTGGGTCAGCTGCTCGGCACCGAGGGTGTTGTGCTGCAGCATCCCGCGGACGGCATGCATGATCGGGAAGGTCGCGTCGACGGCCATCGCCTCGTCGAAGGTGCGCACGCGCCGGCCACTCGGGTATCCCGAGTAGCGATCGTACTTCTTGAGGGTGCGCTTGCGCCCCGTGATCGCGATGTCGCGCGCATTGATGACGATGACGTGTTCGCCGGTGTTGATGTGCTGGGTGAATTCCGGGCGGTGCTTGCCGCGCAGCACGCGCGCGATGTTGGCGGCCAGGCGCCCGAGCGTCTCGCCGCGTGCATCCACGAGGAACCATCGCTGCTCGAGCTCTCCCGGCTTGGCCTGGTAGGTCAGCGTGGTGGTCATGCCGCGAGCTCCTGGTCTGGGATCAGGTCATAGCGCACCGACCACTGGTGTAGCCCTCGCGCCGGTGCCACCGATACCGACGCATCGCGCGAGGTCGCGGTGTCGACGAGGGAGGCGAGCCACTGCGCGGTGGCGCGGCCCCGGCCGATCTTCACGAGCGCGCCGGTGAACGACCGCATCATGCCTCGAAGGAACGCGTCCGCCTGCACCGTGATGGCGATCATTTCGAGGACCGGCTCACAGGGCTGCGCCGCCTCGTCGCTGCCGAACGCAACGCGTTCAACCGCGACCGACGCCACGTGACGGACGGTGCCGCCGCCGGTGCGCGGCGAGCTTCCGAACGCGGCGAAGTCGTGCTTGCCGACCAGGTGGGCGGCGGCGCGGCGCATCGCGTCGACGTCGAGCGGTCCGCGTACGGTCCAGGCATTGCGGCGCATCACCGGCGAGCGGCCGTCCCGGCAGACGATGAGATAGCGGTAGGTGCGCTCGCGCGCGTCGCGGCGCGCATCGAACCCGTCACTGCGGATCGCGACGCTGCGCACCGCCAGGTCGGCGGGGAGCATCGCGTTGAGCGCATTGCGGAGCTCGTCCGGCGCCCAATCGCGCTCGAGCGTGCAGCCGACCACCTGTCCGTGCGCGTGCGCACCGGAGTCGGTGCGTCCCGCCGCGGTGAGCGCGGGCGATTCGGACGTCAGGCCACGGAGCGCATGGCTGAACGCGCCCATCGCGGTCCGAACGCGCGGCTGGATCTGCCAGCCGGCGAAGTCGGTGCCGTCGTACTCGAGGGTGAAGCTATAGGTGGGCACGAGTGCGTGGCTCCTACTCGACCAGCTCGATGATCGCCATCGGGGCTGCGTCGCTATGGCGCGGGGGCAGCTTGACGACCCGCGTGTAGCCTCCGGGACGCTCCTTGTAGCGCTCGAGATAGGTCGAGAAGAGCTTGTTCGAGACCTCTCGGTCGTTGACGTAGAGCGCGACCTTTCGGCGTGCGTTGAGATCGTCGGGCTTGGCGTCGGTGATGACGCGCTCGACCCAGCGGCGCAACTCCTTGGCCTTCGCCTCGGTGGTCGTGATTCGCCCGTAGCGCAGCAGCGAGGTCACCTGGTTGCGCGTCATCGACTGGCGATGCGCCGCGCTGCGCCCAAACTTCCGACCGGCGATGCGATGTCGCATGACAGGTTCCGGTTACCTCGCCATCGGCTGGAACAGGGTGTCCAGCTCTTCGGGGGTGACCAGTTCGCGCTGCACGAGCTTCTCGCGAATCTCATCGAGCGACTTCTGGCCGAAGTTTCGCAGGGTCAGCAGCTCTTCCTGCTTCATCGCGACCAGCTGGCCGACCTTGGTGATGTCGTTCGCCTTGAGGCAGTTGAGCGCGCGCACGCTGAGCTCGAGATCCTCGATCGGCACGTCGGCGAGACGGCTGGGAAGATCGTTGCCGCGCGCCTGGCGCTGCTGAGGGGCGGCGAGGTTGTCGCCGAACCGGACGAAGAGCCCGAGGTGGTCGGTGAACAGGCCGGCGGCGCGGCTGACGGCCTCGACGGGCGCGAGAGTCCCGTCGGTCCACACCTCGACGACCAGCTTGTCCCACTCCGTCTCCTGACCGACGCGGGTCTTCTCGACGAAGAAGTTCGCCTTGCGCACGGGTGTGAAGATCGCGTCGATCGGGATCACCCCGATCGCCTGGCCTTCCTTCTTGTTGCGCTCGGCGGTGACGTAGCCCTTGCCGCGCTCGACCATCAGATCCATGCGCAGCTGCGCCTTGGGCGAGTCGAGGGTGGCGATGTGCTGGCCGGGGTTGCGGATCTCGATGTCGCTCGTGGTCTCGATATCACCGGCGGTGACGTCCCGGGGGCCGTGCACGTCGAGGCTGATGCGCACCGGGTCGGCGCTGTGCGAGAGGACGTTGATCTCCTTGATGTTGAGCAGGATCTCGGTCACGTCTTCCTTGACGTTCTCGATCGAGCTGAACTCATGTGCGATGCCCTCGATCGACACAGACGTGATCGCGGCGCCAGGGAGCGACGAAAGGAGCACGCGGCGAAGCGAGTTGCCGAGCGTCACCCCGAATCCGGGCTCGAGCGGCTCGATCTCGAACTTGCCGTAATCGGCGCTGCTCTCGATCTCTTTGACCGCGGGGGTGGTCATCATGTCAATTGCCATTCAGGACTCCTCAACAGGGAACAGGGATGTTGCGCCGATCCCGGCGCGGAGCATGGTCATCTCGAGTAGTACTCCACGATGAGCTGCTCTTCGATTTGTTGTTCCATCTCATGACGCTCGGGCAAACGTGTGACCGTCCCCTTGAGCGCCGCGGCGTCGAGGGTCAGCCAGTCGGGGACCTGCCGTCCCGAGACCAGCGACTGCGCGTTCTCGAGCACTAGCATCTTGCGACTGCGCTCCCGGACCTCGACCACGTCCCCGGGGCGGAGCTGCGCCGACGCGATGTTCAGTGCCCGGCCATTGACCTTGAAGTGGCGATGGCTGACGAGCTGGCGCGCCTCGCGGCGCGAGCTGGCGAGCCCGAGCCGGTAGACGATGTTGTCGAGGCGGCGCTCGAGCTGCTGCAGGAGCACGGTACCGGTGACGCCGTCAGCGCCCTCGGCGCGCTCGAAGTAGTGCCGGAACTGGGTCTCGAGGACGCCGTAGATCCGGCGCGCCTTCTGCTTGGCGCGGAGCTGGATGCCGTAATCGCTCGACTTGCGCCGGCGGGCTAGCCCGTGCTGTCCGGGAAGGAGACCACTCCGCTTGTCGAACGTACAGTTGGTCACGCATTTGGCGCCCTTGAGATAGAGCTTGGCGCCCTCGCGGCGGCACAGACGGCAGACAGGGCCCGCTTGATTGGCCATCGAATCCCCTAGACCCGGCGCCGCTTGGGCGGGCGGCAACCGTTGTGCGGAATCGGGGTCACATCGGAGATCGCGCTGACGTCGAGCCCGCTTGCCTGGAGGCTCCGAATCGCCGCCTCGCGGCCGGCTCCGGGACCCTTCACGAAGATCTCGATGGACTTGAGGCCATGCTCCATCGCGCGCCGCGCGGCCGCCTCAGCGGTGACCTGCGCCGCGAAGGGTGTGCTCTTGCGCGAGCCCTTGAATCCCTGCGCGCCCGCCGAGCCCCAGGCGATCACGTTGCCGTCGGGATCGGTGAGGCTGACGATGGTGTTGTTGAACGTGGCCAGGACGTGCGCCTGACCGACCGCGATGTTCTTGCGCTCGCGGCGCCGGGTTCTGACGACCTTCTTCTTCTTGGCCATGTCTTACTTGGTCGCCTTCTTGCGGCGGACGCCCACCGTCTTCTTCGGTCCGCGACGGGTGCGCGCGTTGGTCCGGGTGCGCTGGCCGCGAACCGGGAGCCCGCGCCGGTGGCGAAGGCCGCGGTAGGTGCCGATCTCGGTGAGCCGCTTGATGTTGAGCGCGATCTGGCGGCGGAGGTCGCCCTCCACCCTGCCCTGGAGTTGCTTGGCGATGACATCGCGGAGCTTGCCGACCTGGGCGTCGTTCAAATCCTTGGTGCGGGTATCGGCGGGGACACCGGCGAGCGACAGCATTCGCTTTGCGGTCGTCGGGCCAATCCCATAGATGTAGGTCAGGGCAATCTCGATCCGCTTGTCGCGAGGGACGTCAACGCCGGCGATACGTGCCATTACTCGTGCTTCACCCCTGCCGCTGCTTGTGTTTCGGGTTCACGCAAATCACTCGCACCGCCCCGTGGCGCTTGATGACCTTGCAGTGCTCGCACAGGCGCTTGACCGATGCTCTGACCTTCATCCTGGTGACGAATTCCTCTTGGTTGGCGGCGTAGGGAGCCGATGGCAAATGCTCGATGCGTCCCGGGGGCGATCCGTGACGCTGGTGCCGGCGGTACCCCGATGCGTGCGCGCCGAACCAGGCTCATGCGAGAGCCCGAGGTAGTGAGTATAAACCCCGCCTCGGCCGGCAGGCAAATCGACGCCTTCACTCACTGCACATCCGCGAGGACCGGGTCGGGTCGCAGGGTGAGGACCTCGGGACCGGACTCGGTGATCGCGACCGTGTGCTCGAAGTAGCAGGAGAGCTTTCCGTCGGAGGTCACGACGGTCCAGTCGTCGTCGAGGACGCGCGTCTCCGGACGGCCGACGTTGACCATCGGCTCGATCGCGATGCAGTACCCGGGCTTGATGAGGTTGCCCGTTCCCGGCGTCCCGTAGTTGGGCACCTGAGGGGCCTCATGCATGTCCCGGCCGATACCGTGGCCGACGTACTGGCGCACCACCGAGTAGCCGTTGGCTTCGACGAAGGTCTGGACTGCCGCGCCGATGTCACCGATGTGGTTGCCCGGCCGGGCCGCTGCGATGCCGAGGTCGAGCGCCTGGCGAGTGGTATCGATCAGATGCTGCACCTCGGGCGAGGCCTCGCCGCACGCGACGGACAGCCCGCTGTCGGCCCACCACCCGTCGAGGATCAGGCCGCAGTCGAGCGAAACCAGGTCGCCGTCGTTGATCACCTGGGGACCGGGGATGCCGTGGACGACCTGGTCGTTGATGGAAACACAGAGCGAGTTGGGGAACCCGTCGAACCCGAGGAAGCCGGGAATGCAGTGATGATCCCGGATGAACGTCTCCGCCTCGCGGTCGAGATCCAGCGTGGTCATCCCCGCCCGGACCGACCGCGCCAGCTGCGCGAGGCAGGCCCCAAGGATCTTCCCGGAGACCCGCATCTTCTCGATCTCGTCGGGCCGCTTCAGTCGGAAGCTGACGACGTCGTGCCGGCTCACGCCGTCTTCACCCCTGCGCCGTCGTGGCTCAGCGCTTCCATGATGCGTCCGGTGATCTCGTCGATGTCGCCGACGCCGTTGATCGCCACGATCCGGGTGCCGGCGCCACGGTAGTGCTCGAGCACCGGGGCCGTTTCCTGGCGGTAGACGATCAGGCGCTGGGCCAGGCCCTCGGCGGTGTCGTCGCTACGACCCTCGGTCGTGGCGCGCTTGAGGATCCGCGTCTTGAGCTCGTCGTCGGGAACCTCGAGCGAGACCACCCAGGCCACTCGATCCGCGCGGGCGGCGAGCATGGCGTCCAGAGCGACCGCCTGGGGCACGGTTCGAGGGAACCCATCGAGGAGGACGCCCTTGGCGGCGTCGGGGTCGTCAAGGCGGCTCTCGATCATGCGGACCACCAGGTCGTCGGGCACCAGGCCGCCGGCGTCCATGATGGGCTTGGCCTCGCGGCCGAGCGCCGTGTCACGAGCAACCTCGTCGCGCAGCATGTCCCCGGCGGCGACGTGCGCGATGCCGAGCAGCACCGCCACGCGCGACGCCTGGGTTCCCTTGCCGCTCCCAGGCGGCCCGAACATCAACGCGATCATCGGGCGCTCACTTGATGAACCCCTTGTACTGGCGCATCAGCAGCTGGGTCTCGATCTGTTTCATGGTGTCGAGGGCAACGCCGACCACGATGAGGATCGCCGTGCCGCCCAGGTAGAGGCTGGTTGACGGGACGCCGGTGAGGACTGCGGTGAACAGCGGCAGCACGACCGTGATCATCGCCAGGAAAAGCGCGCCGGCGAGTGTGATGCGCCCCATGACCTTGCCGAGATACTCGGCGGTGCTCCTCCCGGGACGTATGCCCGGGATGAACGTCGACTGTTTCTTGAGGTTGTCGCTCACGTCCACGGGGTCGAACACGATCGCCGTGTAGAAGTAGGTGAACCCCATCACGAGCAGGAAGTAGATGGCGTTGTAGACAACGTTCAGGAAGATGTTGCCGCCGGTCGCCTGCCAGTTGTTGGTGATCCACTGGGCAACGCTCTCCGTCCATCCGCCGCTGCTCTGGAAGAGGTTGGCGAAGATGGTCGGGAAGGTCATGATCGAGATCGCGAAGATGATCGGGATGACGCCCGCGGCGTTCACCCGAAGCGGCAGGAAGTTGCGCCGTCCCTGTGATGCCTGACCGGTTCGCACATTGAGGACGCGTTGGGCGGATTGCACGGGGATCTTTCGTTGTGCCTGCTGCACCTCGATGACCGCGGCCGTGACCGCGACCGCGATGATCGCCATCACCACGATCTGGATGATGTGCGCGGTGCCGCCGGTGCCACCGTACCCCACGATCGCCGCCGGGAGCCGGCCGATGATGCCGACGAAGATGATCAGCGACACGCCGTTGCCGACGCCGTACTCGGTGATCAGCTCGCCGAGCCACATGGCGATGATCGTGCCCGCGGTGAGCGTGAGGATGATGCTGATCTCGGTTGCCGCGGTCGGGTTGGAGATGATCGGACCAGTGCTCGGATTGGTGAACAGCGCGAGGTACCCGAACGCCTGGAGCATGGCCAGCGGCACGGTGAGCCAGCGCGTATAACGGGTGATCTTCTTGCGGCCGATCTCACCTTCCTTGCTCAGCTCCTTGAGCCGGACGGACACGACCGTCATCAACTGCATGATGATCGTGGCGTTGATGTACGGGTTCAGCCCGAGCGCAACCAGGGTGAAGCGCTGGAGCCCGCCGCCACTGAAGAGGTTGAGCAGCCCGAGGAGCGTGTTCCCGGAGAACAGCTTGGCGAGCGCCACCGGGTTCGTTCCGGGGATGGCGATGGCCGCGAGGATCCGGAATGCCCCCAGCAATCCGAGGGTGAAGAGCAGCTTGCGCCGCAGCTCCGGGATCCGGATCGCCTGACTGAGCGCCTCGAGGAGGTTCACTCCCGGTCCTCGGTCTCCGCCTCGCTCTCCTGGGGTGCGTCCGGCTCGGCGTCAGGCGCCGGGGCGCTGTCGTCGCGAGATGCGTTTCGTCGAGCGATGCGCTCGGCGCGGCCGGGCTTGGCCACCGCAGCCGCCCCGCCACCTGACTTCGAACCCTTCTTGCCCTCTGGTTTCACCGCAGGCTCGCGGGGCGTCTTCGGACGGGCGAGCAGTTCGGCGCGAGCGACCACTGCCTCGGCCTTGCGCCGCTCCCGCTTGCCCACCGGTTCCGCACCCTCCGCCGGGGGCTGCGGTCCGAGCAGCTCGACGGAGCCGCCCGCGGACTCGACGGCGGTTCGCGCTGCTGCCGAGATCCGATGCACGCGGAGCGTGAGCGCATGGCCGAGGTGGCCGGCCGCCAGCACCTTCACCGGTGAGGACGCCCGCGGGATCAGTCCAGCTTCGGTGAGCACGTCGGGGTCGACCACGGTGTCCTTCTCGAAGCGTACGAGCTTGCCGAGGTTGACCACGACGTATTCATGACGCCAGCGATTGTGGAAACCGCGAAGCTTCGGCAACCGCTGCTTGAGCGGCATCTGGCCACCTTCGAAGCCGGTGGGGAGCCCGACGCTCGAGCGCGAACCCTGGCCCTTCTGGCCACGGCCGCTGGTCTTGCCCTGTCCGGCGCCCTGGCCGCGACCGACGCGTTTCCGGGGCTTGCGGCTCCCCTTGGCGGGGCTCAGCTCATGAAGCTTCACGCCGCGCTCTCCGATTCAGTGGCGAGCTCCTGGAGCAGCGCGACGCCCGCCGGGGAGTCGGCCGGCTCGCCGTTGACCGCGACCAGGTGGCGAACCTTGTGAACCATGCCACGAATAGATGGGGTTGCCTCGTGCTCGACCGTGTGGTTGAGCTTGCGAAGGCCGAGCGCCGCGAGGGTGGCCTTCTGATCCCAGGCGTAGCCGATGGAGCTCTTGCGGTAGGTGACGCGCACCGTGCTCACGGCACCACCTCCACCGCCGGGATCTCCGGGAGCGCCGGCGTCCGGCCGAGCATGCGGTCGGCCATCTTGCGGCTCCCCACGATCTGCTCCGGGGTCCGCCCGCGCAGCTCGGCGACCGAGGCAAGGGTGCGCAGGCTGGCGAGTGCCGAGACCGTGGCGCGCACGACGTTGATCGGATTGTCCGTGCCCAGGCTCTTGGTGAGGATGTCCTTGATCCCCGCGGCCTCGACCACCGCACGCATCGAGCTGCCGCTGATGACACCCGTCCCCGGGACTCCCGGCTTGAGCATCACCTTGGCGGCGCCGAGCTTGTAGCGCACCTCGTGCGGGATGGTCGTCCCGACCATCGGCACGGTGATCATGTGTTTCTTGGCGTCGTCGACACCCTTGCGAATCGCGTCCGGCACCTCGCCCGCCTTGCCGAGCCCGGCGCCGACACGGCCCTTGCCGTCCCCGACGACCACGAGCGCGCTGAATGAGAAGCGACGTCCGCCCTTGACCACTTTCGCGACGCGGTTGAGCGAGACGATCTTCTCCTGGAACTCGCTGCCGCGATCATCGCGGCGATCCATGCGCATTCCCATCTAGAACTTCAACCCGCCCTCGCGGGCCGCCTCGGCGAGGGCCTTGACCCGTCCGTGGAAGAGGTACCCGGCGCGGTCGAACACCACGGTGTCAACTCCGGCCGCCTTCGCTCGCTCCGAGATCGTCTTGCCGATCGCGGTTGCGCCGGCCGTCGTGCACGCGTTGGCGTCGCCGAGCACCGCGCGCAGCGCCGGCTCGGTGGTCGAGGCGGCCACCAGGGTGCGGCCGTTCTCGTCGTCGACCAGCTGCGCGCCGATATGCCGGAGGCTCCGGAACACCGCGAGCCGCGGGCGCGCGGCCGTTCCGTTCACGTGCTTGCGCACGCGGCGGTGGCGTCGAGCGCGGGCGGCGCGTCGATCGTGCTTGGTGAACATGCTGATCAGCCTTCTACTTTCTTATAAAGATCTGGTTACTTGGTCTTGCCGGCCTTGCCGGACTTGCCCGCCTTCCCGGCGCAGCTTCTCGCCGCGATACAGGATGCCCTTCCCCTTGTACGGCTCCGGCTTCCGGAAGGATCGAATCTTCGCAGCAACCTGTCCGACCACCTCTTTGTCCGATCCGCTGATCGAGATCTGGGTGGGTGCCGGCACCTCGATGTTGATCCCCTCAGGCGGCGTGTATCGGATCGGGTGGGAGTAGCCGAGCGTCAGGATCAAGTCCCCGCCCTGGCGCGCGGCGCGGAACCCGACGCCCACCAGGTCAGGTCGCGGGTGAAACCGCCGCTGACGCCCTGGACCATGTTCGCGACCAGCGTCCGGGTCAGGCCGTGCAGGGAGCGATGAGGCGCGCGTCGGAAGGCCGATCGACGGTGATCACGCCCGGTCTCGACATTGATCAGCATCGACGGCGCAAAGGTGCGCTGCAGCGTTCCGCGCGAGCCGGTGACGCTGAGGCGATTGCCCTTCTCGAGGGCGACCTCAACC
>CAVPTG010000007.1:0-264728 GCA_963708605.1 Candidatus Dormiibacterota bacterium
GTCTCACCCCCACAACCGGCCGCGTTGGGACAGCCGTCAGAAGAGGACTAAGACGGTAGTCGTGCCCTGACCCCACACGCCGTCGTTATCGGTGACCCTGACCGTGATGGTGTACGTTCCGGCGAGTCCTGAGTACGTGTGCTTGAGTGCAAACGTGGTCCCCACCAGCGGTAGTGCCCGGGTACCGGAGCCGTCGCCGTAGTTGACCGTCGCGGTGAACGTGTGAGCGGCGACGTTCGCGTCGGTGAAGTAGCCGGAGCCGCTGAACGTTATTAGCCCCAGGGCACCGTTGACGGTCACCACCGGGGGCTGGTCGGGTGGTGGTGTCGGTGTCGGAGTTGGCGCCGGTGTCGGAGACGGCGACGGCACCGGCGTCGGTGTCGAGGTTGGAGGCTGAGTGGCTGTCGGCGTGGCTGTCGGGATGCTGATCGGGGGCGTGGATGGCAACGGTCCGCCCAGAGCGGGCGTGGGAATCGGACCGAGATCGGGTAGATCCGTCGGTGCGCTCGCGCCACCGGAGGCGGGCGCCGGCGTCGTCGAGGTCGACTGCCCGGAGGTCGCGCCGCCGGTGGTTGAGCCCGATCCCGCAGCAGCCGGCCCACTGCCACCGGCCTGTCCAGGAAGCGTTCCGGTGGAGACGACCGATATCCCCGTGGTCGGCGTCGGGAGCGGCGCCGGTCTGGGCGCCGCGTTGGGAACGGTCAAGCCGATGGCAGTGGTGCCGGACATGATCGCCGTTCCCCAGTTCCACCCCAGCCGATCGACCCAGCCGATCACGGGTAGCTGCGCAATCCATGAGCCGATCCCGACGACGCGCCAGAGGCGGCCCACCGAGATGTTGAGGAAGGCACGGACGACAACCGGGTCGAACTGCGCCCCCGAGCACTTGACCAGCTCCTGGCGTGCCGCCGTGACGCCGATCGGCTTGCGGTAGGGCCGCACCGCGGTCATCACCTCATAGGAGTTGGCCACCGCGACGATGCGCCCCGCGAGCGAGATCTGATCGCCGGCCAGTCCGCGTGGGTAGCCGCGACCGTCGAAGCGCTCGTGGTGATGCGGGACGGCGTCGGCCCACTCGCCCAGCCACGCGGCAAGCGGACCGATGATCCGGGCGCCCTCATCGGGGTGCCGCCGGACGTTGTCCATCTCCGCGCTGGTGAGTTTCGCCGGCTTCGAGAGGATCTCGGAGGGGACCACCAGCTTGCCGATGTCGTGCAGCAGCGAGGCCCAGCGGAGACGCGCCTGATCGGCAGGCGCCAGCTTCATCTCGTCGGCGATGAGGTCTGAGAACACCCGAACGCGCTCCGAGTGCCCCCGGGTCTGGCGGTCGTGAACACTCAGCGCTGCGACGAGCTCGAGCACCGTCTGCATGTGCGCCACCTCGCCGCCGGTGACGCCGCGGTCGCGCGCTTCCTGGAGCTGCCGCTGCAGGTCGCGCGGTTTGCCGACGCGCCGCGCCACGGCAAAGCGTTTCGGCGCGTTGTCGGGGAAGAGCAATGACAGGTTGAGCAGCGCGGCCAGCGGAAGCAGCCGTCGACCTGCGCGTTCGAGGGCGATGATCGTGACGAGCATCACCAGGCTGACCGTCGCGAATGACAACGCCGCAGCGCCGAAGCCGTTCGGTCGTGGCAGGACGCGGGTGAGCACCGCCCCCGCCGCAATGCCGACCACGGCCGGGATGATGACCACGGCCGCCCGGACGAGCAGGCTCAGGACTGGTCGACGCTGCCACTGGTGGCCGGGCGGCACACCGTCAGAGGCGGGCCCGGTGACGTCAGCGATGTCCAATCCCCCCGCGGAACCCCAACCCGCAATTCACATGGCGCGCGGCCCGGAGCAGGGCCTTGAGAAAGGTTCGCTGCCCCCAGCCGGCACGGCGCAGGGGTTCGGAGTTCTGTGGCGCGCGAGTGACCCGACCGTCGCAATTGACGACTCTCGACGGCCTGGATTGGCAAGGGGGCCGTGCCCGCAGCCTCAGCCGACGGGATTGGCCGGTGCCGGAGCGGGTGTCGCCGACTGTGGCGGAGCAGCGACCGCGGTCGAACTCCATGATCGCCAGGAGCTGCGCAAGAACGTGACGGAGGTCGGCGCGAATCGCATACGTGGCGTTGGGTTCCTGGCCGTTGATCACCAGCACGCCGGTCGAACTCGAAACGGTCCAGCTGATGACGGACCTCGAAAGGCGAGAGCTTCATACGGGCCGCAAGCTCGTCGAGCGTCTGGGGTCGATCCAGCAGCTGCGTCACGATGCGGAGCCTCGCCGGATCACCGAGCGCGTGCAGCAGGTCGCCGGTGGCGGTCAGCTCGTCGTCCGATCGGCTCACCAGCGAGCGCACCGCATCGAGCGCGGCCCGTGGCTTGAGCGGGAGCCCGTGACCGCTCACATAGCTGGTCTGCAGGAGCACCTCGCCGGCCGTCGCCCCGGCGCTGCGCCGCGCCACGATCACGTAAAACGCGCCGACGACGAGGAGGACCACCACGCCGTCCACCCAGCCGCTGCCGAACCCGACCCCGAGGAGTCGCCCGAGGGCAAGGAGGCCGGTGACGATGCTGGCCACGACACCGACGTCGAGCAATGCGGCCAGCACGACGCGCACCCAGCGCGGCACGCGCACCAGCCCGGCCCCCGACGACGACGGCGTCTTGCGAACCGCGAGGTAGCAGCCCACGCCCATCACGATGAGAATCGCCCCCTGCACCGCGAGCTTCTGGAGCTGGTCGAGGAAGTGCTCCACCGGAACGCCGATGAGAATCCCGAGCGCAACGTAGACGCCGACCCAGACCAGGGTCGACAACACCATCGCGAGGATGAACGTGCGCCGGGGGGAGCGCACCGCTCCCGCGACCAGCGTTGTGTAGATCCGGAGCCCGGGGATGAGCCGGCTGATCGCGATCCCTCTCCATCCGGCGGCTCGCAAACGCTCCTCGACACGCTCGAGGTTCCGCTGCTGACGCAGGCGCCGGGCAAGTCCCATCAGGCCGCGATCGCCGACGGCCCGCGCCCAGCTGTAGCCGACCAGCGAGCCGGCGATACAGGCGACCAGCGAAAGCGGGATGAACGCGTAGGGATTGAGCCCGCCCGATGCGATAAGCAGACCCGCGACCAGCAGGGTGAGCTCCCCAGGGGCGAAAGGCAACGGGACGCCCGCCTCCTCGGCGAACAGCAGCGCGGGGAGCAGCGCGAGAGCGACCGCGCCGTGCAGACCCGAGAGAAAGTTCACCGGCCAATCATCCACCCGGGGTCCGCGTGACGCCCGCACTGCGATCGGCCCGCTGCCACACCGTTCTGCGACAGTGGCCGCTGATGGAGACCGACGCCGTCGTGGTTGGCGCGGGTCCGAGTGGGGCGACGACCGCGCTGCTCCTCGCCAGGCTCGGGCACGACGTGGTTCTTGTCGACCGTGCCAGATTCCCGCGGGACAAGGCCTGCGGCGAGGGCCTGATGCCGCCCGGGGTTGACGCCCTGCGCAGGATGGGCCTCTACGAGCGGGTCCTTGCAACCGGTGCGCGTCCGCTTCGACGCGTCAGCTACCAGCAGGCGGGGCATCCGCCTCGTGTCAGCGTCCCGTTTCCGTTGCCGCCCGGCGGTGGCCCCGAGCACGGGCTGGGGGTGCGCCGCACCAGCTTCGATGCCGTGCTCGTCGAGGCGGTTCGCGCGGAACCCCGTGCCTCGGTGCGTGAGGGCGAGAGGGTCTCGGGGCTCCTCCGCGATGCCTCTGCAACAGTCATCGGCGTCACCACCACCGCCGAGGAGATCCGGGCGCGGATCGTGGTCGCAGCCGATGGGCTGCACTCTCCGATCCGTTCGTGGTCGGGGCTGAGCGTTCCACCCCGGGCGCACGGGCGGTACGGGCTCGCCGGCCACTGGCGGCTGGACACGAGCGACCGGGACGCGGTCTTCGTCACCCTCGGCGGGAGCCACGAGTGGTATGAGGCACCGGTGGGTCCGGACCTGCTGCTCGTGTCGCTCCTGAGCCATCGGACCCGTCGCCCGGTCACGGCCCGGGAGTACGCGCCCGCCGCGCGACAAAGCATCCCCGCCCTCCACGACGCGGAGCTGGTGTCAGGTCCGCTCGGAGCGGCGCACTTTCATCAGCGGGTACGAGCGGTCGCCGGCGGCGGCGTCTTCCTGGTCGGCGACGCGTCCGGCTACGACGACCCGACCACGGGCGACGGCATCGCCATCGGGATGCTGCTCGCCGAGCGTCTGGCGGAGAACGCGAGCGAGTTCCTCAGCGGACGCATCTCCGCAGGCATGGCCGCAGCTCGTTATGCCCGCGATCACGCGGACCTGGTGCGGGAGCGGCGCCGGCTCACGCGGCTTGCCCTATTCCTGGCGCGGTCACCCGAACTCAGCCGCCGAGCCATCAGGAAAGCGGGGCGACGTCCGGCCGCGCTAGGAAAGCTGGTCGCCATCAACTGCGGATACCAGACCTTCCGGGACCTCACGCCGCGGGACTGGCTATCCCTGACCGGGATCTGATACTGCGGCAGCCTCGGTGCGGAATGAAGCGGGGAACACCGTCGAAGGCCTCGCGATAGCCCGGGACCCCGTCGAGCAAGCGCTCCTCGGCGCGAATCCGTGGGACGAGCACGGCGGCGTTGGCGAACGAGAGGATCAGCGCCTCCGGAACCGCCCCGACAGCGAGCGGCAGACAGAGGAACTCGAGCCCCACCGCGACGTAGTTCGGATGCCGGATCCATCGATATGGACCGGCGGTGGACACAGGGATGTCGGGCGACACATGGGCGGTGACGTTCCAGCTCGTCCCGAGCGTGCGTATCACCCACAGGCGAAGGCCCGTTGCCGCCGCGAGGCCGGCGACCGCCCCGACCTCCACCGTTCTCGACACCCGCCGTCCGTGACGAGGCCAGAGACAGACCGCAAAGAGCGCCACGTGGGTGGCCACCATCGCCGGGTACGTTGCGGGCGAGGCCTGCTCAGCCGGGCCCGAGCGAGCGCGGTTCCGAGCAGAGATCCGAAGCTCCACGAGCCGCTCCGCCCCGTTGGCGAGCACCACGAGGGTGCGCGCTCGACGGGTCATGAAGCCCAGAGCAACTCGATGAGCTCAACCGTCAGCCCGGGTCCGAAAGCGGCTGCAAGTCCACGCCCCTCGGCCACCGGGAGGTGGGCGGCGAGCTGATCGAGGACGAACAGGATGGCGGCCGATGACGTGTTGCCGATATGGCGCATGACCCGCTGCGTTGCCTCCAACTGACCCTCATGCAGGTTGAGGCATCGCTCGACCGCATCGACGATCGCCTGGCCGCCGGGGTGCAGCGCGATGGCATCGAGATCGGAGGCGTCGCCGATAAACTCGCTGACCAGGGCGGGGAGAAGGGTCTCGAGGAGCCGGGGCAGCTGGCGCGACACGATGACCCGGAAGCCGTCGTCGGCGCGTTCGAAGCCGAGCGCGCCCATGCTCGATGCGACCAGCTGGCGACCGGTTCTGCCGATCCCGATGCGGCCGGGGATCGCCCCGGCGTGGAGCACCGATGCGCCGGCGCCATCGCCGAAGACAAGCACGCTCAACAGGTTGTCGGCGGAGGTGTCTGCCGGCCGGAACGTGAGCGACGGCACCTCGACCGCAACCACGAGCGCCGACTGATCGGGATGCGAGCGAACCCAGTCGGACGCCCAGCTGAGTGACGCCGCGCCGCCGGCACACCCGAAGTTCATGAACGGCATGCGCCGGATATCGCGGCGAAGGCCGAGGTGATTGATCAACTGCACGTCGACACCCGGGAGCACGAAGCCTGTGCACGACGACACCACGATCAACCCGATGTCCGCGATCGCGGTGCTCGCATTCAGGAGCGCTCGCTCCGCTGCCGCGACGGCGAGTGGCGTGGCCTCGGCCGCATATCGAACCGCCTGCTCGCCGGGGCTGAGCGGGAGCAGCGCTTCGTCGATCGGCCGCACCAGGAAGCGGTGCGTGCCGGAGAGCTCATCGGCGAAAAGGCTCACACGCCGCGCGAGCCGCGGCCAGACCTGCGCGATCAGGCGCAGCACCTCGTCACCGTCAACCTGGTTCGCGGGGACCGCGGTGCCGAGCCCGGCCATGGTGACCGGCACCGGGACCGGCCACCCCGCGCGGCGATCGGGCAGCGCCGCGGAGCGGATCGCCGCCTCAACAACCATGCGCTTGGATCATGACACCGACGATCGGGCAGGCCGTCGGCCGCAACCGGGAATCAAGGATGTCGAGGGTTTACAGTGCCTGTGGCAGCGAGGCACTACTCCGGGGTCACGTATGCGGCCGTGAGCCCACCGTCGACAAGGAACGTCGCGCCGTTCACGTACGAGGACTCGTCGCCGGCGAGGAACAGCGCCGCATTGGCGATCTCGCGTGCGGTCGCCAGCCGGCCCATCGGCAGATGGATGCGGCGTCGCTCGTACGCGTCGGGGTTGTCCGCAAAGAGGCGCATGAGGAGCGGGGTCTCCACCGGCCCGGGGCACAACGCATTGACTCGAACCCCCTGGCGGGCGAACTGGACGGCGAGCTCGCAACTCATCGACAGCACCGCGCCCTTCGACGCCGTGTAGGCGATCTGGGACGTCGCGGCCCCAACCAACGCAACGAACGACGCGACGTTGATCACCGAGCCGCCACCACGCTCGAGCAGATGCGGTATCCCGTACTTGCAGCAGAGGTAGACGCCCTTGGCATTGACGGCCTGCACGCGATCCCACGCGTCGGGTTCGGTGGTGAGGATTGAATCGTCATCGGACGGCATGATGCCGGCGTTGTTGTAGAGGATGTCGATGCCGCCGTAGGTCACGACGGCGGTCGCGTACATTTGGGCGACGCTGGCGGCGTCGCTCACGTCGACCTCGACAAAGGTTGCGCGCCCGCATTCGGCCGCGGTCTGTGCCCCGGTGGAGCGTCCGGTGTCGGCGACGACAACCGCCGCTCCCTCCGCGGAGAAGAGCAGTGCGGCCTCCCGGCCGATTCCACCCGCGGCGCCCGTGATGACCGCCACCTTCCCGTCGAGCCGTCCCATGTGTCAGCCCTCCGTGGACATGAACACGTTCTTGATCTCGGAGTAGCCGTCGAGCCCGTTCATGCCGAGCTCGCGCCCGAACCCCGACTGCTTGAATCCTCCGAACGGTGTCGACACGCGCACCGAGGAATTGCTGTTGATCGACAGCACGCCGGTGTCGAGGGCTCGCGCAACCCGCAGCGCACGGGCGCCGTTGGTCGTCCAGATCGATCCGGACAATCCATACGGCGTGTCGTTGGCGATTCGCACCGCATCGGCCTCGTCGGTGAATGGAATGATCGCCGCGATCGGCCCGAAGACCTCGTCTCGGGCGATCCGGTCGTCGTTGGTCGCCTCGACGAGCGTGCACGGATACCAGAATCCCGGCCCGTCGGGGATCGATCCGGTGAAGAGCGGAGGGGAATCGACAAAGGACGCCACGGTGCTGCGGTGATGCGCCGACACCAGTGGCCCCATCTCGGTCGCATCGTCTTCGGGGTCACCGACACGCACCGCCCCGGTCGCGGTGATGAGCAGCGAGACAAACCGGTCGTACACGTCGCGCTGGACGAGGACACGCGAGCGCGCGCAGCAGTCCTGGCCGGCATTACCGAAGACCGCGTACGGGGCAGCGGCAGCAGCGCGCTCCAGGTCCGCGTCGCCGAAGACGATATTGGCCGACTTCCCACCGAGCTCGAGGGTGACCCGCTTGATGCTCTCCGCCGCCCCGCGCATCACCCCGATCCCGACCTCTGTGGAACCGGTGAAGCCGATCTTGGCCACGTCAGGATGGTGGATGAGCCGCTCGCCGACGATCCGACCCGGTCCCACCACGACGTTGAGCACTCCCTCCGGAATGCCCGCCTCGAGCGCGAGCCGTGCTAGCCGGGTCGCGGTCATCGGGGTGAGCTCTGCCGGCTTGAGCACCACGGTGTTCCCGCACGCAAGCGCGGGCCCGACCTTCCAGCTCGCGATGTTCAGCGGAAAGTTCCAGGGCACGATCAACCCAACCACGCCGAGTGGCTCGCGGAAGGTCATGTCGACGCCACCGGCGACCGGGATGGTCTGACCGAAATGCTTGTCGACGGCGCCCGCGTAGTAGTGGAACACCTCGGCGACCATGCCCACCTCGCCGCGAGAGTCGGCGATCGGCTTGCCGACATTCCTCGTCTCCAGCAGCGCGAGTTCCTCGAGGTGGTCCTCGATGAGTCCGGCCAGTCTGCGCAACAGACGCGCTCGGTCAGCCGGTGCCACCGCTCGCCATGCGGGGAACGCGGCCTTTGCCGCGGCAACGGCGCGGTCCGTCTCGGCCACACCCGCCTCTTCCAGCTCTGCCACGGGCTGCTCCGTGGCCGGATTCACCAGCCGCAGCGTCATCCGCGCTCGAAGAAACGCTCGCGCTCGTAGCAGGTGACCGCCTTGTCGAACAGCTGCTGCTCCGTGCGCGCGTAGTTGAGGTAGTGGTCGATGACGTCGTCGCCGAACGCCGAGCGTGCGACGGTGCCCTGTTCGAGCGCGCTGATGGCCTCGTTGAGCGTGTGCGGAAAACGCTTGACGTCGGACTCGTATGCATTGCCGGTGAAGACCGGTGGGAGCTCGAGCTGTTGCTCGATACCGTGCAGCCCCGCGGCAAGCAGGGCGGCGAAGGCGAGGTATGGATTGGCGTCGGCACCGGGGATGCGGCACTCGACACGCAGCGACTTGCCGTGGCCGACCACGCGGAATCCGCAGGTGCGATTGTCGTAACCCCAGGCGAGCGTGGTCGGTGCCCAACTGCCGGCGGCATATCGCTTGTAGGAGTTGATATTCGGGGCGAGGAATACGGCGAACTCGCCGGCGCACGCGATCATTCCCGCGAGGTACTGCTTGAACAGTGTCGATTCGCCGGAGAAGAGCGCCTCGTCGCCGCCCCACAGGCTGGAGTGGATATGGCACGAGCTGCCGATCCAGGTGTGGTCGGGCTTGGCCATGAAGGTGACCGACTGGCCGCTCTGCTGCGCCATCTCCTTGATCCCGTTCTTGTAGATCACGTGGTTGTCGGCCATGGTCACCGCGTCGCTGTATCGGAAGTTCAGCTCCTGCTGACCCGGCCACGCCTCGCCCTTGGAGGTCTCGACTCGCATCCCCGCCGCCTGCATGTTGTTGCGCACCGAGCGGATGAACGGCTCGTCATAGCTGGTGGCGAGGATGTGGTAATCGAGGATGTACGGAACCGAAGGTGTCAGGTCGCGGTAGTGCTGCGCGTGCGCCTCTGCGTAGGTCTGCTTGATCAGGAAGAACTCGAGCTCGGAGCCGAACATCGCCTCATAGCCGAGCGCTCGCGCACGGTCCACCTGCGCCTTCAGCACCTGGCGGGGCGACGGCCGGACGGGCGTGCCGTCATTCCAGGCGACGTCACAGAGGACAAGGGCGGTGCCCTCGAGCCAGGGAATGCGGCGCATGGTCGCGAAGTCTGGAACCATCGTGAAGTCGCCATAGCCGCGTTCCCAGCTCGCAATCTCATACCCGGGGACCGGGTCCATCTCCATCTCGAGCGCGAGCAGGTAGTTGCACCCCTCGATCGGGTTCTTGTGCTCCATCTCCTCGACGAAGAAATGTGCCTCCATACGCTTGCCCATGAGGCGCCCCTGCATATCGGTGAACGCGACCACCACGGTGTCGACCTTGCCGGCCTCGACCTCTTTGGTGAGTTCGTCGAGCGTGAGCATCGGTCAGCTGTCCTCCTTTCGGGCGCTGGTCACGGCCGGGCCGTTGTGGTTCTGGTCGGCAACGCGGACGACAAAGCGCCGGAACAGCGCCATCGCCCATCCCTGCTGGCCGAGCAACTCCTCGGGATGACACTGCACGGCGACCACCATCCCGTCGGGCGATTCGATGCCCTCGACGATGCCGTCCGGGCTGTGCGCGGTCACGTTGAGCCCTGGGGCGACGTCCTTGACCGACTGGTGGTGCAGGCTGTTGACCATGAGCGGACCGCCCGTGGTCACCTTCGACAGCTCCGAGCCGGGAACGACGTCGATGGAGTGGGCGAGCAGATCCCGCGGATGCCCATGGTTGTCGTGGCCGTCGATGTGCTGGAGCAACGACCCGCCCAGGGCGACGTTGATGACCTGCTGGCCGCGACAGATGCCAAACACCGGAACGCGCTGCTCGACCGCGGCGCGCACCAGCGCGATCTCGGTGAGGTCAAGCGGCGCATCGACGTTCGGGGTCTCCTCGTGCCGTACCTCGCCATATGCGGGGGGATCGACATCCCAGCCGCCGGGCACCAACAAGCCGTCGATTCCGTGGATCATCGCGATCGCCCCTTCGGACGCGAGACCGTTCGGCTGCGGATCGAGCGTCACCGGCTCGCCGCCGGCGGCCTCGACCGCGCGAAGGTATGGAGAGTAGTACGCGGGCCCGCGCAGCGGACTGCAGGTGACTCCGATCCTGGGCTTCGGCATGTTGTGGATCCTTCGCGTGCTCGCGGCGCTGTGGGCCGCGAGCACGCGTGATGAACTGATTGGTGACCTTGTCAGCCTGCCGAAATCGCGGGCACCGGTACAGCCGGCGCGCTGCTGAACCCCGCTTCGATGGATGCGAGCTCCTCGGCGGAACCTTGAATCCTGGGACCCGTGAACCAGTTCTTCGCCGAGACGAACCACCAGATCGTTGTGCCACCGAGAACGACCGCAAAGGCGACGATCGTGTAGTTGAAGTTACCGAGCGTTACGGGAAAGACCGTCGGAAGGACGAAGAGGATGCTGATCAGGATGATCCAGACGACGGCGATGATGCCGACGGGGCGGCTCCATCGCCCGAGATTCCAGGGACCGGCTTCGAAGCTGTCGCCTGCTCGCAGGCGCAGGAAGATCGGGATGCCATAGGCGACATACAACCCGATGACGGCGATGGAGATGACGGCGAAATAGGCCGACGGGTTGTAGAGGTAGGGGAGCCAGAGGATGAACGCGCCGACGACCGCCAGCCAGATGGAGTTGGTTGGCGTGCGTGTCCGCTTGTTGATCTTGCTCCAGAGCTGATGGCCGGGAACGGCTCCGTCACGAGAGAACGCGAAGATCATCCGTGAGTTCGCGGTGACCGACGACATGCCGCAGTAGAACTGCGCACCGATCGCGACCAGCAGCAGGAACTGTCCCAGTCCGCCACCCGCAGCGTCGAGGAATATCTGTGCGGCCGGGACGACGGCGGTGGACTCCGCTCCGTAGTTCTGGATTGCGGCGGTGACGCCGATGAGCAGGATCCAGCCGGCGAAGAGCGAGACGACGATCGACAACACGATCCCGCGTGGGCCTGCGGTTGCGGCGTTCCTGGTCTCCTCGGTCATGTGTGCGGAGGCGTCATAGCCTGTGAACGTGTACTGCGCGAGAAGGAGGCCGATCAGGAAGACGTATATGACGTCGCCGGGAAAGCTCGCGCCGGTCGAGTTGTTGAAGTGGAAGAAGATGAAGCCGACCGACTGATGGTGCTTGGGAGCAATCAGCAGGACGGCCACGATGACCACGACACCGACGATATGCCACCAGACCGAGATGTCATTGAGAAGGGCGACGAGACGCACACCGAAGGTGTTGAGCAGTCCGTGCACGAACAGCGCGACTGCGTAGATCAGGAGGATGTGGGGCGCGTCGAGCGGATAGCCGAACCAGTTGTTGAGGAAGGCTGACGCGAAGAGCGCGAGCCCACCGTCGATACCGGCGGTGACCGCGATCTGTCCGACGAGATTGAACCAGCCGGTGAACCAACTCCACGCCGGCGCGTTCTTGCCGCCGAGCTTCGCCGACCAATAGTACAGACCGCCGGCAGTCGGGTAACTCGAGCAGACCTCGGCCATCGCCAGCCCGACGATGATCACCATGATGCCGACGAGCGGCCAGCCGATGTTCATGTCGATCGGACCGCCATTGAGCATCGCACCGCCGTATGCGGTGAGGCAGCCGGACAGGATCGAGATGATCGTGAACGACACAGCGAAGTTGGAGAAGCCTCCCATCCGTCGCAGCAGTTCCTGGGCGTACCCGAGCTTGTGGAGGGTCTCGGTATCGCTGTCGATAGCCTGAACGGTCATCGGCTCGTCTCCCAAATGCGGCCCCTGCGTCGTGGGCCGCACAGTAGCAGCGGGTCTGCACCAACGTCAACGGATTTATCAAATCAACCCCAACCGGGCAAAACTGTAAGAATCGTTTCAATGTCCGAGTTCCTCGTCGGTGAGCTGGTCCGCCAGCGGATGGGGGCGTTCAGTGCGGCGGAGCGAAGACTTCGGGCGGGTGCTGCTCGCCTTCTACCCGGTCGCCGGGCTCGAGAGCCTGACCCGATTCGCGGAGCGAGCGGGTGTGAGCCCCGCGACCGTCACCAGATTCATCACGAAGCTCGGCTTGCGTGGCTACCCCGAGTTCCAGGAGTCACTCCGGCAGGAGTTGCAGGAGCGCCTGAGCTCGCCGCTGACCCGGTACGAGCTGACCCCGCCCACCGATTCGAGTGGGTCGACGCTGCAGGACGCATTCGCCATCCACGAGCACAGCCTGCGAGCCAGCGTCGGGATGGTCTCCGAGCACGATTTCGACGCGGTCATCGAGCTGCTGTGCGACACGCGCCGGCGCGTGCTCGCGCTCGGCGGACGCGTCAGCTCATTCCTCGCCCGCTACCTTGCGAGGCAGTTGCATCTCATCCGTCCCGGCATCGAGCTCATCGATCCGGAACGCAGCAATCCAGCCGATCACCTGGTCGACCTCGGGCGCCGGGACATCCTCGTGGTCTTCGACTACCGCCGCTACCAGAGCGACACCATCAACAGCGCGAAGGTCGCGGCGGGGCAGGGAAGCACCGTCGTCCTGCTCACGGATCCCTGGCTGTCACCGGCGGCGGTGTCTGCCCGATTCGTGCTCGTCACCGGCGTGCAGACCACCGTCATGCCATTCGATTCGATGGTCTCGGCGGTCGCGCTCATCGAAGCGTTGATCGCCGGGGTTCTCGCCCGTCTCGGTGAGACCGCGCATGCCCGGATGCGCCGCCTGGACGAGCTGCGTGGCGGCATCGTCTACGGCGACGGGCCGTAAGGGCGACGTACATTGCCGGGCGTGATCGCAGAGCGGCTCGAGCTGGCCGATTGGCGTCGACAGGTGAGCGACCTGTACGCCGCCATCCGCGCTGAGCCGGATCCTGCGACCGCGTGGATGCACTGGCGCGAGGTTCGCGATCGTCTGTACCGCACCCATCCACAAAGCCCGATCCCCGAGGGGGAGCGGGGCGACGCCACCGCCCCGGCCTACTACGACTACGACCCCGCGCTCCGCAGCATGGCCGACGTCGAAGCCGCCGACGGCTCGACCTTCGAGCTTCCCGGCTCGACCACCGGTCACGTCACCGCCGAGCGTGCCGGCACGGTGCGCTGCACCCTCCGGGGTGAAACGGTCAGCCTGTCGATGTTCTGGCTGCTCGACTACGCCGGCGGATTCTTCCTCTCGTATCGAGATGCCACCAGCGGCGGCGAGACCTATGGAGCGGGTCGCTATCTGCTCGACACCGCCAAGGGCGCCGATCTGGGGGCTGACGCCGGCGGCCGGTTGATGATCGATTTCAACTTCGCGTACCAGCCATCGTGCAGCTACGACCCCCGCTGGAGCTGCCCGCTGCCGCCGCGCGAGAACTGGCTGACGATGCCGATTCGGGGGGGCGAACGCCTCCGCCCCTGATCAGAACAGCGAGGGAACCACCGCCTCGATGAGGTGCGGTCCCGGTTCCGCAAATGCCCGCTCGAGGTCGGCTGCAAACGCCTCCGCACTCCCGGGGCGCGTCGCGGGAACCCCGAAGCCACGGGCGAGCGCCGTGAAGTCAATCTCGGGTGGGGAGATGTCGAGCAATTCCAGTGCTCGCTGCCCGGATGCCGTGGCGCCGACACGGGCGAGCTCCATGCGCAGGATGGCGTAGCGGCGGTTGCTGAAGATCACCGTGGTGACGTCGAGCTGTTCCCGAGCCATGGTCCAGAGCGCCTGCAGCGTGTAGAGGGCCGACCCATCCGCCTCGAGTGCCAGCACCGGCCGGTCGGGGCACGCGATGGCCGCGCCGAGCGCGACCGGGAGCCCCTGCCCGATCGACCCACCGGTGAGGCTGAGCCAGTCGTGTCGAGGCGCGCCCGCCGTGAAGGTGGGAAGAAAGGTGCCGCTCGTGTTCGCTTCGTCGGAGACGATCGCGCCCTCGGGCAGGAGCGCGCCGATCGCTCGGGCGATCGAACTCGGCACCCAGCTCGCCGGTTGGTCGGTCGGGCCTCGCCGGCGTGGTGCTCTCGGGTTCGGCCCCGGCGCCAAGTTCGCTCGCGAGCAGCTCCAGCGCACCGACGGCGTCATCACCGCCGCTGGCGAGGACTGTGACCTCACAACCCTCGGGCACCAGATCGCTCGGCTTGCCCGGGTAGGCGAAGAACGAGACGGGCGACGTCGTGTCCACGAGGATGAGGTGCCGAAGCCCGTCGAGCTGCCCCGCCGCCATCTCCGCCAGGTACGCGAGACGCTGGATCACCGGGATCCCCGCACCCCGCTCGGCGCGAGCCGGGAACGTCTCAACGAGCAGCTCCACGCCGGTCGCGGCGGCGATGCTCGACGCTGCCCGAAGGCCGCGCTCACGAAGCACGCTACCTCCCAGCAGGAGCGCGGCGTTCTCCTTCGAGCGAAGGGCGGCGGACACCTCCTCGAGGGTGGTGGCGCGCACCGCTGTGCGCGGCGCCAGCGGCTCCGGTGGCGCGACCGACCCGCCCTCGGACCAGGAGACGTCGGCTGGAAGGATCAACGTTGCGACCTGGCCCGGCGGAGCGGATGCCGCGGCAACAGCTGCCGCGGCATCCGCACCCGCATCCTCGGGCCTGGTTGTCCGGCGGATCCATCTCGAGACGTTGCGGGCCACGGTGTCGATGTCGGACTCCAGTGGAGCGTCGTACTGCTTGTGATAGGTCGCGTGGTCGCCGACGATCGTGACCACGGGCGCATGGCTCCGCCGCGCGTTGTGGAGGTTGGCAAGGCCGTTGCCCAGCCCCGGCCCGAGGTGCAGCAGCGCTGCGGCGGGCGCCTCGCACATCCGCGCATAGCCGTCCGCTGCACCGGTGGCGGCACCCTCGAACAGGGCGAGCACACCGCGCATCTCGGGAACGGCGTCGAGCGTCGCCACGAAGTGCATCTCCGACGTGCCCGGATTGGCGAAGACCACGTCGAGGTTGGATGCCACGAGGCTGCGCACGAGCGCCTCGGCGCCGATCATCCCGCCGCCGCGCTGGTCAGTTCCGATGACGCCACGAGCACAGCGCCCGGATTCAGAATCCCGTCGGGGTCGAACGCCGCTTTGATCCTTCCCATCAGCGCGAGCTTCGCGGGACTCTCCAGCGCGATGAAGTGACTGCGCTTGTCGGTGCCGATGCCATGCTCGCCGGAAACCGCGCCGCCCAATGCCGCACCCGCCTCGAAGACGCTGCGCAGCACCTGCTCGAGTCGCTCCGGCTCGGGCTGGAAGACTGAAAGATGGACATTGCCATCCCCGGCATGGCCGCATCCGATCACCATCGACCCGCTGTCCTGCGCAATTACTGACACCTGTGCCAGAAACTCGGGGATCTGGGCACGCGGGACGACCGTGTCGATGATCTCATTGGCGCCGGCAGCTTTGGCGGCAAAGAAGGCACGCTCACGCGCCTCGATCAGCTCGGTCGCCGCGCGCGGTGGCAGCACGTAGACGTCGAGGGCGCCGAGCGTCGTGATCAGGTCGCCGAGCGCCTCGATGTCCTCGTCGAGGCGTCCTGCGTCGCGCAACTCGAGGACGACCACGAGGTAGGCGAGGGCGGCGTCCCTGACGGCGGCGCCGATCCCCAACTCCAGCCCGCGCGCCGCGGTGATGGCCGCCATCGACATCATGTCGATGTACTCGAGAATCATCGGAGCGGCGCCACTCTGGACGATGCGCGGCACCGCCCTGGCGATCTCGGCCACCGTGCTGAACGGAGCGAGGACCGTGGCCGCATGCGGTTGGCGCGGATGCAGGCGCAGCACCGCCTCGGTGATGATCGCGAGCGTTCCTTCGGATCCGACGATCAGCTGGGTGAGGTCGTAGCCGGAGGTCGACTTCACGAATTTGCCGCCGGTTCGGATCACCTCCCCGGTGCCGAGCACCGCCTCGAGCCCGAGCACCTGGTGGCGGGTGACGCCGTACTTGACGGCGCGCATGCCGCCGGCATTGGTCGCCACCGTGCCGCCGACGCTCGCGCTGCTCTCGCCGGGGAACACCGGGTACACGAGCCCATGCCGCGCTGTCGCCTCGTCGAGGTCTCGCAGGCTGACCCCAGGCTGGACGACCGCGACCTGATTCTCGATGTCGATCTCCAGGATGGCGCCCATCTCACGAAACACGATGAGGATGCCGCCCTCGCGGGGGACGCACGCCCCGGCGAGGCCGGTCCCGGAGCCGCGCGCGGTGACCGGCATGCCGAACTCGCGGGCGATCGTGACGATCTCGGCGACCTCGGCCGCGGAGTGGGGGAGGACGACGACGTCCGGGGCATGCCACCGTGCGACCAGCAACTCATCGTGCAAGTCGTCCTCAGTGACCTCCGCGCCACTCAATACTCGCGCCGGACCGAGCAGGGCGGTGAGCTTGTCGAGAGCGGTGAGCATCCGGCGGCCTACGAGCCGGTGAACGCTGCTCGACGCTTCTCGAGAAAGGCGCCCACGCCCTCGGCAAAGTCGGTGGTGGTCGTGGCCTCGGTTTGGAGCCGCTCCTCGACGGCGAGCTGCGCCTCGAGGTCGTTCTCGTGCGACACCTCGAGCGCCTGTTTGGTGAGGCCGATCGAGCGAGGGCCTCGGGCGAGGCGGCCGGCGAGCTCGGAGGAGGCGGCGGCGAGCTCGCCATCCGGAACCACGCGGTTGACGATGCCCAGCTCGAGCGCGCGGGCGGAGTCGACCGTCTCACCGAGCATCATCAGTTCCGCAGCCCTGGCCGGCCCGATCAACCGCGGCAGGAAATACGTACTGGCGAGGTCGGGGATGAGCCCGATGCGCACGAATGCCGAAACGAAGGTGGCCGATTCGGCGGCGATTCGGAGGTCGCACGCGAGCGCGAGCGAGAAGCCGGCGCCCGCTGCGACCCCGTTGACGGCCGCGATGACCGGCTGGTCCATCGAACGGATCGCCCGGATCACCGGTGCGTAGTGATTCCGAAGTACCGCTCCGACGTCGAGGCCGTCCGCGGAGGTGGCGGCGCGCAGGTCCTGGCCGCTGCAGAAGCCGCGTCCAGCGCCGGTGATGATCACCGCGCGCACGGTGCGCCGCGACGCCGCCTCGCGAAGCGCCTCCGTGACCTCATCGACGAGGGCGGGGGTGATCGCGTTGAGCACCTCCGGCCGGTTCAGCGTCAGGGTGAGGACGCCGTGATCGACGGTTGCGAGGAGCTGCGGAGCGGTGGCCGGCGTCGCTTCTGCGGTCATCGCGGCGAAACTCTACGCCGACGCGTCGCCGAGCTCGCGGAGCCGCTGGTACGTGTAGATCCCGGTGTTGTGCCCGTCGGCCCACACGGTGTTCAACCCGTAGGCGCCCACCAGCGAGATGTCGGCGAGTTCGTCCTCGCCGGGGTGCAGGTCCGGGTCGGAGCTGAACCTGCCGCGATACCCCGGCTCGCCTTTGCACGCAGCGCATGGGCACGCACGCCGCAGCACCGCGAACGGAATGCGCTGCGCCGCGCCATCAGACCACTCGATCAGCAGTGATCGATGCGGTTCGTCGTAGTCGAAGCGCACCGGTCGCAGATCCACGGCCACCGTGTGCGGATCGATGCCGCTTAGCGGAGCACCGACTGGAGTTTCATCGCCAGCCCCATGTCACCCTTGATCTTGATCTTGCCGCTCATGAACGCCATGGTCCCATCGAGCTTGCCGGTGGCAAGGTCGACGAAATCCTCCGACTTCATGGTGATGGTGATGTTGGGGTTCTCGGGAGCGCCTTCACCGACATCGGCGCTGCCGTCCTTGAGCGAGATGTGGTATTTGCCGGGCGCTTCGCCGCCCAGATCGAAGGCGTAGATCGCGTTCATCCCTGCCGTCTTGGCGGGATCTGCGGAAATGCGGGAATTGATCTCGCTGAAGATTTCGGCCGGAGTGGACGGCATTGTTGGTGCTCCCTTGCATGGATCGGTGCGCAGCCCGCGACAAGGCGGGCTCGATCTCAGTGTACCGACTGGGCAACGAGGGGAGGCGGCGCTCGAACCGGGAGTCCAACTCTGAGAGTTGTCTGAGACAGACCCGTCAGGAGCCGGTACCCACGCGAATTCTCAGGTCGGATCCGGAGACTTCGCGGCCATGGGCAGCCCCAACGTCAAGCTCAGCCGCCGGCAGGTGCTGGGCATCGCGGCCGGTGGGGTCGCCGGCGCCGTTGGGTTTCGGTACCTGACGCTGCAGCTCCCCGGCGGCTCGCGGCAGGTCACGCCGGCAGCGGGGACCGCCGGGTCATGGGCAAGCCCGCTCACCGGAGCGAGTGGCCGTGCCGCACACCTTCTGCGCCGAGCGACCTTCGGCTGCAACGCAGCGGAGCTCGACGCGGCGGCATCGATGCCGTATTCGGATCTGGTCGACATGGTCATCAACCAGCCCGCCCAGGCGTTGCCAGCCGTGTCGAGCCCGACCAGTTACCAGGCGGTCGTTCGCGCCTGGTACCAGCACATGGCGACCACACCGGCGCAATTCGCGGAGCGGATGACGCTGTTCTGGCACGGGCTGCTCACCAGCGACTACCGCAAGGCCGCGCGCCTGCCCTTCGTGCTCCAGCAGAACGAGCTGTATCGATCCGCGGGACGGGGCGACTTCCGCACGCTGATCAACGCGGTCACGTACGACCCGTTGATGATTCGCTATCTCGACCTCGAGGAGAGCACCGCAGCCGCTCCCAACGAGAACTACAGCCGGGAGTTGATGGAGCTGTTCACGCTCGGCGCCGGCAACTACACCGAGACCGACGTGCGCGAGGGGGCGCGCGCGTTCTCCGGGATCCGGACCATCCTGGTGGACGCCACCGGCGGACGCCTGCAGCCGCCGAAGCTGAAGGGCTCGACGCCGGCGGCATATGCCCAGGCGGTCGAGCAACTCCTCTCCCAGGGGGCGACCTTCAAGGGGATCCTTGCGGGAGCCCAGCACGACGGTGGGAACAAGACGCTGCTCGGACACACCGGAAACCTCGGCCCTGCCGAGGCGCTGGACATCATCCTGGCGCAGCCCTCGTGCGCTCCTCACATCGCGCGCAAGGCACTGGTGGCGTTCTGCACGCCGAATCCGCCGGTGTCGCTCATCGACAGCGTGGCGACCGCGTTTCGCACCAGCAACTACGACATCAAGACGCTGATGCGCTCCATCTTCACCAGTGATGCGTTCACGTCACCGGACGCGTACCGGTCACTCGTGCGCGGTCCCGTCGAGTACATGGTCGCGACCATGCGAGCGCTCGGCAGGCCGGATCTTGCGGCATCGTGCGTGCGGTCGGGCGTGTCCATGGACCAGATCCTCTACGACATGCCGACGGTCGCGGGCTGGCCGTCCAATCAAGGGTGGGTGTCCTCGGGAGCGTGGCTGGCGCGTCTCAACTTCGCGAACACGGTCGTGGCCACGCAGGGAACCTTCCCGGATCCGGCCGATGCTATACGCGTGCAACTCGACGGCGTCGTGGGGCCGGACACCGCCGCCGTCTTCAACGCGAGCCCGAGCGATGCCGATCGGTGGTACGCGCTGCTCGCCAGCCCCGAATTTCAGCTCAAGTGAGGCAGAGCAACATGATCAGCAGACGCGACTTCATGGTGAGCGGTATCAGCGCAACCGGCGTGGGCATCATCGTGCCGCCGGTCTTCGCCAAGTCCGTGTTCGCCGCCACCATGGAGGATGTTCACAACGACCGCGTGCTGGTGATCCTCCAGCTCGGTGGTGGCAACGACGGGCTGAATACCGTCGTTCCCTACGCGGATCCCGCGTATCTGCAGGCGCGGCCGACGATCGGCATCCCTGCCGACAAGGTGCTGCCGCTGACTGCGGAGATCGGCCTCAACCCGGTGATGCCCGGCACGAAGAAACTCTTCGATGCGGGCGAGCTCGCGCTGGTGCAGGGTGTCGGATATCCGAACCCCGTCTATTCCCATTTCGAGAGTCTGTACATCTGGGAGCATGCCGACCCGACGATGCAGCAGAGCGAGGGATGGCTCGGCAAGTTGCTCGCCGGCCAGCTCGACGCCCAGGGACATCCGCTCACCGGATGTGCGCTCGGGCAGGCGAGCACGCCGCCTGAGCTGCTGGCCCAGAACGCGACCGTGAGCGTGATCGAACTCGATTCCCAGCTACCAGGTGCAGGGCGGTGACGGCCGGCGGGTCGCAGCACCGGCCCTGTACAAGCGGACGCCGGGAATCTACGGCGCGCTCTACGACCAGGCGTTGAGCACCGCGGAGTATGGGATTGCCGCACTCGCCAACTCGCAGAGCCGCTACGCGCCCTCGGTCGCCTACACGCCTCAGAGCACGATGCACGGCACCAAGAACAGCCTCGCGACATCGCTGCAGCTGACTGCGGAGATGATCGTGACCCAGCCCAGCGTGAAGATCTGCCACGTGGTGCTCGGTGGGTTCGACACCCATCAGGACGAGGACACGCGTCAGAACGCGCTGCTGGCCTACGTCGACAGCGCCATCAGCGCATTCATGCAGGACATCGCCAACCACGGGATGGCGGACCGCGTGGTGCTCATGGCCTGGTCGGAGTTCGGCCGGCGGATAGCAGAAAACGGAGGTCACGGCACCGACCACGGCGCGGCTGCACCGATATTCGTCGTGGGGAAGCCCGTCAAGGGTGGCGTCTTCGGCGAGCAACCCTCGCTCACCAGCACCGTCAACTCCGGAAACCTGCAGTACAACATCGACTTTCGCAGCGTCTACCAGACGCTCATCCGTGACTGGCTGCAGGCCGATCCGGTATCGGTGCTCGGCGCGTCGTTCCCCGAGCTTCCCTTGCTCCGGACCGCGTGACCCCCTGATCGCTGGGCAACGCCTGGTGGCCACCTTGCTCCGGCGCTCCTCCGTGCTGCGGGCGGAAGGGATGTCCATCGATCCGCCTGTGTAGCTCTTTCTCGGGGCGGGTACACTCGCTGCATGGTGTCCTGGATGTGGGTGGTCTGGTTGCTTGCCGGCCTGGTCCTCGTGGGCATGGAAGTCCATACCCAGGCGTTCTACGCACTTTTCCTTGCGCTCGGTTCCTTCGCCGCGACCGTTGTCGCGCTGTTCCCAACCGAGGTCTGGCTGCAGGCGGTCATCGGTGCCGCGGTAGCGATCGTCGGCACGCTCGCGGTTCGACCGACCCTCTCGCGACTCTCCGCGCGCCATCTCGGACCGAAGCTGAGCATGCCGGGTGCATCCGACAACCTGGTCGGCCAGGCAGCGCTGACGCTCGAACCCGTCGGTGACGAGAATCATCCGGGCCACGCCCGCCTCTTCAATGAGAAATGGCTGGCGGTAACGACCGATCCCGGCGGCGTCCCTGCGCATCAGCAGGTTACCGTCGTCGCAGTGCGCGGCACCACCCTCGTGGTCGCGCCCCCCAAGGGAGGCTGAACTCAGTGGATAACACCGGTCTGGTCACGGCGATCATCGTCGTCGTCCTGCTCATCGTCGTGGCGATCCTGATCGGCGGCGCGGTCCGTGTCGTGCCGCAGGGATTCGCCGGTGTGGTCACACGTTTTGGTCGCTTTCGGCGGGAATCCCAGGCCGGTCTGACCATCATCACCCCCTTCATCGACAAGCTGCTGCGGGTCGATATGCGCGAGACGCCGCGAACCGGTGATCGTCAGGACGTGATCACCCGCGACAACGTCGCCGTCGCGGTCAACGCGACCATCTTCAGCCAGGTGATCGAGCCCCGAGCGGCGCTGTTCAACGTTTCGGACTACCTGATCGCCATCGATCAGCAGGCCCGAACCACGCTCCGTAACGCCTTCGGCAACGTCAGCCTCGACGAGGCTCTCTCGTCTCGCGAGCAGATCAATGCCGCGATGCAGCAGCAGATGGAACAGGTCACCGACAAATGGGGGATCCGGATCAACCGCATCGAGATCGTTGACATCTCGCCGCCGGTGCAGATCCTCCAGGCGATGGCGCTGCAGAAGCAGGCGGACCAGGAGAAGCGCGCTCGGATCCTCCAGTCAGAGGGCCAACAGCAATCCGCGGTCAACATCGCCGACGGCAACCGGCAGGCCGCGATCAAGCAGGCGGAGGGCGAGCGGCAGGCTGCGATCCTTCGCGCCGAGGGCAACCGGCAGGCAGCCATCCTCGAAGCGGAAGGCCGCGCCCAGGCAATCTCGACCGTGTACGGATCCATCAAGGCGGCCGCGCCGGATCCGACCCTGGTCGCGATTCTCCAGCTGGACACGTTGACGAAGTTCGCCGAGAGCCCCAACGCCAAGCTGGTCGTGCCGGCAGAGACTTCAGGGCTGCTTGGTGCCGCGCAGGTGCTGCGCAGCGTCCTCGGTGATGCGCCGGGGCTCGAACCGCCCACGGTCGTCACGGTTCCGCCGTCCACCAGCTGAGCGGATCGTCGCCGGTGACCGGGCAGAGTTCGCTCTTCGGCGCAGACCCCGTCAGCCCGGAGGATCCGGCAGGCGCACAGCGTCACGCGCCGCTGGCAACGCGGATGCGGCCGCGGACCTTCGAGGAATTCGTCGGCCAGCACCGCGCCATCGGCGCCGGAACCGTGCTCCGCCGAGCCGTCGATGCGGGGGAGGTGCCGTCGCTCATCCTCTGGGGGCCGCCGGGGAGCGGCAAGACGACGCTTGCAGCGCTCATCGCCGGCGCGAGCAACGCCACCTTCGAGGCCGTGAGCGCGACCAGCGCGGGCGTCGCCGACCTGCGCAAGGTGGTGGAGCGGGCGAGCGAGCGCCTACGAACAGGGAGACGCACGGTTCTCTTCATCGACGAGATCCACCGGTTCAACAAGAGCCAGCAGGATGCGGTGCTCCCTCACGTGGAGAACGCCACAGTGACGCTTCTCGGGGCGACCACCGAGAATCCCTCCTTCGAGGTCAACGCGGCACTGCTCTCGAGAAGCCGGGTCATCCGCCTCGAGGCGCTTGAGGCCGAGGACCTGCGCAATCTCATCAGGCGGGCGCTCACGGACAGCGAGCGCGGGCTGGGGAGTCAGCAGGTCGCCGTCGATCCCGACGCCATCGACCGGCTGGTGACGCTCTGCGGCGGCGACGCGCGCATCGCGCTCAACTCGCTCGAGCTCGCGGTGCAGGCGACGGTGCCAGACGGCTCGGGCGCGGTGCGAGTGACCGCCGCGGACATCGAGGGCGCGCTGCAGAACCCAGCGCTTCTGTACGACCGCGCGGGCGATCAGCACTACTGGCTCGTCTCCGCCTTCATCAAGTCAGTTCGCGGCAGCGACCCTGACGCCGCGGTGTACTGGCTCGCCCGGATGCTCGAGGCCGGAGAGGATCCCCTCTTCGTGGCCCGCCGGATGGTGATCCTGGCCGCTGAGGACATCGGGCTTGCCGACCCGCAAGCGCTGAGTGTCGCCGTCGCGGCACAACAGGCGGCCCACTTCATCGGGATGCCCGAGGGATTCCTGCCGCTCACCGAGGCAGCGCTGTACCTGGCTGCCGCCCCGAAGAGCAACAGCGTCCTCCGCGCCTACGTGGCCGCATCGGCGGACGTCGCCGAGACGCTCCACCAGCCGGTGCCGCTGCACCTCCGCAATGCGGTGACCGGCCTCGGCCGGGCCATGGGCTACGGCACCGGCTACCGGTACGCCCACGACCACGAGGGCGGGGTCGTCGAGCAGGAGCACCTGCCCGAGCAGCTCACCGGGCATCGGTATTACGACCCGTCGTCGCACGGCGCCGAGGCTGAGGTCGCGAGACGGCTGGAGTCGAACCGGAACGCGCTCGCACGGCGGGGAGACCGGTCTTAAGACGATCGACCTAGCGACGCAGGGACGTCCACGGGCTGACTATCGTCGCGACGGGAATTCACCTCTTTCGAAACGCAAGTCCCCCTGATAGGCGGGCGGGCGCCGACCCAGTTCAGTGGTTTACCCTCGCGGGCTCCCCCTCCCCGCGGCACCGGGTGTATCGCGGTTCTGCTGGGTCGGTGCCACCGCCGATTTCTTTCTCCATCGCTAGAGATATCGGTTAGGCTGGGCTACGACTGTGGAAGTTACGCATCCCACTCCCATTCGAGTGCTCATTGTCGATGACCACCCATTGGTGAGGCGGGGACTGACCTCCCTTCTCAACGGGACCACCGACATCAAGGTCGTCGGTGCGGCGTCAGACGGCGAGGAAGCGGTCGCCTATGCCGTCGAGGAGCACCCGGACATCGTCCTCATGGACATCTCGATGCCGGGGATGAACGGCTTCGAGGCACTCCGCCGAATGCTGAAAGCCGTGGCCGGCACCAAGGTCGTGATGCTCACGTCGTACTCCGAGCACGACATGGTGGTCGAGGCGATCGACAACGGCGCGGTGGGGTTCCTGCTCAAGGACACCGAGCCGCAGGAGCTCCTCAACGGCATCCGGTCCGCCGCGAAGGGGGACACGCCGCTGTCACCCAAGGCCGCGAAGGAGCTGCTCCGTGATCGGATCAAGCGCCGGCCGCTCGACGACCTGACCCAGCGCGAGCTCGACGTCCTCACGCTGGTCGGGCGCGGGATGAGCAACAAGCAGATCGCGTGGCGGCTGGGCATCAGCGAGAAGACCGTCAAGGCACACCTCGGATCGGTGTTCGACCGCCTCGGCGTCGAGGACCGCGTCCAGGCCGCGCTCTGGGCGCAACGACACGGGATCATCTAGGTGGGCTTCGGGCAGGCCTAGGCCTGAGCTATGCAGTCGAGGCCGTGATGATCGCGCGAGCGAATGCCGCGACCGACTGCTCGAGATCGGCGATCGTGTGCACCGACGAACAGAAGGCGCTCGTGTTGAGGATGTCGATGCCCTGGGCTCGCATCGCGTTCGCGATGCGCGCCTGGGCCCCGGGATCGCCCAGGAAGATGTGGAGGATGCTTGACAGCCGGCGGATGGTTCCAGGGATGCCGGCCGCTGCCAGCGCGGCGGTCCATTCGCCGGCGAGGCTCGTGGCATACGCTTCGGCCGTTCGCTGAGGGCTGCCGTCGGCGACCAGGCGGAGGGTCGCGATTCCAGCGGCCGCGCTCAGCGGGTTGGCGTTGAAAGTTCCCGGATGAGCGATCGTCGTTGCCAGCAGCTCGAGCAGGTCGGACCGCCCGGCAACCGCGCCTGAGGGCAGCCCGCCGGCCATGACCTTGCCGAGGACGCTGATGTCCGGTGTGATCTCCAGCACCGCCTGCATCCCGCCGGGGGAGACGCGGAACCCGGTGACCACCTCGTCGAAGACGAGCACCGTGCCTGTCGCGGTGCATGCCGCCCGGGCCGCAGCGATGAATGACCTGTCGAGTGGCAGCTGGCCGTAGTGCGCGCCGGACGGCTCCATGATCACGGCCGCCACGTCACCTCGGGCGAGCTCCGCTTCGAGGGCCCCGGGATCGTCAGGACGGATCACCTTGGTCAGCTGCCCCATGGTCTCGGGGACGCCTACGGGCGTCCGTGTGTGGCCCTCCACATCGAGATACGGGCTGACGGCGTCCGACCAGCCGTGAAAGTGCTCCTGGATCTTGATGATGCGGTCCCTGCGGGTCGCCGCCCTGGCCACCCGCAACGCGAGCATCACGGCCTCGGTGCCGGATGCGGTGAACCGGACCTTCTCGGCCGACGGGACCAGCGAGACGATCTGCTCCGCCCACTCGACCTCGAGCGGATGGGCGGCGCCGTAGTGCGTGCCCCGGGACACCTGCTCCTGGACTGCCGCAACCACCGCAGGGTGCGCGTGCCCGAGGAGCAGGGCGCCGTGTCCCATCGTGTAGTCGATCAACTCGGTACCGTCGATCAACCACTTTCGCGAGCCGCTCGATCGAGCCACGTAGATACGGGGATCGTAGGTTCGCGAAGCGTGGGTGGCGCCGCCGGGAAGGACTCGTCGCGCCCGCTCGGCAAGGTCGGCGTGCGCGCGCGTGTGAACGGCGTCGGTCACGGACACGCCGAGAGGATACCCGGCGTGGAGGCGACGGTGGGAATCGAACCCACGATCAGGGTTTTGCAGACCCGTGCCTTACCACTTGGCTACGTCGCCGCTCGTATTCGGTTGTCCCCGGTTCGGTACTCTTCTCGGCCCTTCTGACACCTTCCCTGACACCTTCGTGCCCTGGAGTTGTAAGCTTCCCGTAGAAGAACCCCCGCACCGCTCGAACGGCCGGGGGCATGGCCAGCAATTGAGGTGCTGACAGTGACGCAGTCTACCGAACCCCCGCTCGACGAGACACCCTCGCCACCTTCAAGTAGTGGGCGCCGGCGTCCGACCCGACGTGATCCAGGTGACGGTTCGATCTTTCAGCGAACCGATGGCCGCTGGGTCGCGAGGCTCCGAGTTCCTCACGGCGCCGGGTCATCCCGCTATTTCTATGCGAAGACCAAGGGGGAGGCGAAGGTCCGTCTGGCCGAGGCGAAGCGAGCGATCGAGGACGGTCGGCCGCTGCCCGATCAGCGGGTCACCGTGGGCACGTACCTCCAGGTGTGGCTCGCCGGTTTGCCGGTTGGCACCGCCAAGGCGTCGACGATCGCCTATTACGAGAAGTACGTCCGCCTCCACATCCTCACGAGCGATCTGGCGAGGAAGCCGCTGGCGCGCCTCGATGCCGCCGACCTCCGGCGCCTGTACGCCGAGAAGCTCGCCGACGGGGCTGAGCTCCACCACGGTCCACCACCTGCACGCGGTCATCCATCGGGCACTCAACAGCGCAGTCGAGGACGGCAAGCTGTCGCGCAACGTCGCGTCGCTCATCGGTCGAAGCAATCGCCCGAAGGTCGCCCGGAGGGAGATGGTCACTATCGCCAATGGCGACCAACCCCGCCGGTTCCTCATCGCTGCCAAAGGCGAGCGGCTCGAGGCGCTCCTGGTGCTCGCGCTCACGACCGGACTGCGCAAGGGCGAACTGCGCGCGCTGCGCTGGAAGGACGTGGACCTCGACCGCGGCGTGCTGGCTGTCCGCGGCTCGCTCATGGGCACAGCCAGGGCGGACATGGCGATCGGCACGCCGAAGAATGGCAAGGAGCGCGCCGTGTCGCTCGGGTCGACCGCTGTGACAGCCCTCGGCGACCATCGGGCGCGTCAGCTCGAGGAGCGCAAGGTTGTGCCGATCCGTGGTGACCTCGGACTGGTGTTCTGCACTGAGTGGGGCGAGTTCCTACCCACGAACACCATTGTGCTCGCGCTTGAGCGGGTGCTCGCGCGCGCCGGCCTTCCGCACATTCGGTTCCATGACCTTCGGCACACTGCCGCCACCCTCATGCTCCAGCAAGGCGTCCATCCGAAGATGGCGTCGGAGATGCTCGGACACAGCAACGTGGCGATCACGCTCGACCTCTACTCGCACATCACGCCAACGATGCAGCGCCAGGCCGCGGACGCCATCGAGCGCGCGCTGACCGACCCTCTCGTGATCCGATCGTAGGAAGATCGAGGGCCAAGATGCGGTATCAGCAACCCGGGTCGAGCCCTGAGATCGATTCCTCAGAGATCGAAATCCCCGACGAGCGCGACTGGGGCACCGGGAGTTTCACGACGAACTTTTTGCCGTCCGCTCTAACAGCGACCAAGGCCATTTTCTCCGTCATGGCGAACCCTCCCACGTTCTTCATAACCGCGACCATGGGCGTGGGCGGCGACATCATCGCCGTTCTCGGCGAAGTGGACGGCTCGACCGGCAAAGATCACCGGGTGTTCCTTCTTCCCAGGAATCTCGACCCGGAGCCAGCTCATTCCCTAGTCATTCACTTCAAGGATTGGCGTCTCGTTCAGGCCGATCTTGACGGCGTCTACCTAGCCACCAAGACCACGACCACATAGTCGGATCACGATGGCGAACTGATGTCCAGGCCACCACGGATAGGGGTCATGCGGTGGTTTCCAGCCACTAACTGCCGCCGAAGATCGAGGGGATCGACCCCGCGCGTTTGAGGGTGAGCAGCTGATTGCGCATCTGCTTGGCGGTCGCCTCTGGACTCTGCGCGCGCCGGGATGTGGAAGTGGATACCGCCGTTCACGTTGACGCCGCCGCCCCCGCCGCCGTTCGGGGCGACGCTGGCGATGTTGATCCCGTTGCCGCCGGCCAGCGCCTGCTTGATGATCGAGCCCGTCTGGTTGTAGGCCAGGCTCGTCCCCACCGCTCGGGCGTCCGCGATGATCCCCTGGATCAGCCCTGCGGCCCGGATCGCGTCGGCGGTGGCGTTGCGGGTGGCGATGATCTCCGCGGTCATGGCCGCGTGGTAGTCGCGCATGTCCTGCTGAGCGGTGTCAGTGCCCCGCTTGACCGCCTCGTTGTATGCCTTGATCCTGGCGAGACGGTCGTCCTCCTCCCTCTGCAAGGCGAGGTTGCGCCAGTTGTTCGGACCACCGCGACCGGTCCCAGCGCCTCCTGCGCCAACCCCCTCCCCGGGCTTAGTGGTATGCCCTCCGGTCAGGATGTTGTAGAAGTCGAAGAGAACCCCGCCGGCGACGACCGCGCCAGCCGCGACCGTCACGCCGCGCTGCGATCGATCCGCCGCCGCCGGCACCTTCGGCCGCGTTCACAGCCCCGCTCCCGGCACCGCCGCCGCCGGCCATCATTTCCCAGTTAGTGACGAACACCCGCTGACCGGCCGCGGACGAGGCGGCACCGAGCACACCCCCGCCGGACGAGGACGAGCTGCCAAGCCCGGTGATCGCATGGAGGAGGTTCCCCGCGACGTTCCCGGTCAACAGGGTCTTCAAGTCGCCGAGCACGCTGCCCGCGGCCGTCTTGATCTTCGCTCCCGCCCAGAGCGCGGTCATGGTTCCTGCGAAGGCTTCGAACACAGTCTTGTGGTCGACGATGAAGCCGATCACATCCTTCACCGGGGGATACAGGTCGTTGGCGATGAAGCTGCCGGCGTCCTGCGCCGCGGTGCCGAGGAATTGCACCGCGTTGACCGCGAAGCTCTCGATCTGCGCCTCGTGGCCGCTCACCCACTTGGCGATGTTGTCGAGCCCCGGGAGCAGCGCCTGGCCCGGCCACCCGAGCGACGCTCTGCATGTCCGCGCCCATGGTCGCGAACGGATTTGCCGGCCACATAGGACGATGCGGCCGCCCCCCACGTGCTTCTCGATCGGTGGTCGAGCGACGCTGCGGGCAGGTTGCGCGAACTGGTTCGCTCATCGCCTTGGTGTCGGTGGCTCACCTTCAGGGTCGCTAGCATCGAGCTTCTCGTGCGCGGCGATCGTGCTGTGCGCGCTGCCCTGTCCGTATTTGTCGAGCAGCAAGCTGATACGCCTGCTGCGCCTTCTCCGCAGCCGCCGTTGCGCTGTTGAGCGCCGTCATCTTGGGGACGATGGTTGGCAGGATGATGCCCAGGTCCTGCAGCCCTCGTCCCTGTCCTTGGGTGGCTGTTGAGCAGGTCATCCATGGACGTGCCGAGGTCCGAGACGCCATCAGCAGAGTTTGCATCGCGCGAGGTCGCGGCGATCCATGTCACTGGCGCCGCATCTGCTCGGTCGACCGGGATGCGTGCCTGGTGCGAGCTTCAGCAGGGCTGCGTGGTTGACTCGGTCCTCGATGAATCCGACGTGCGGCCAGCTTGTCCAGCAGTGAGCGTCGATCGGCTGCATCGGTAACCCGAGCTAGGTGGTAGCGCCTGCATGCTTCGGGCTCTGCAGTGCGGTCCGGCGAATGCCGCCCCATTTGCGTCGTCGTATATGCCTGCGGCGATGAGGATCATCGCTGCTGGACTGCAGCCGCCTTCACGCCCTCGGCCGCCCTGCGGCCCCGCCAAAGAGCGCGCCGATCCCGGCGGTCTGGCCGACCATGGAGACGCATGCCGCCGAGCGCGCCCTTGATCGAACTGCCAACGCTTGCCGAATGCCTTGTCGAGCAGGGAGACGTTCTTCACGCCCTTGCCGCCGATCTCGCTCTCCGCAGCCTTGCCGATGCCGCCCATGCCGCCGCTCACATTGCCGAGCCGCGAACTCCAGGGATCCGGCGGCGGCCTCACCCTCGCCGGCGGCACGGACCAGGCCGGCGGATGAGCCGGTGATGTCGACAAAGAATTACTCTATGGACATGCGTCAGGTCGCTCGACGTGTCGTTGCCACGCCCCCAGCGTGGCGGTCCCGAGGAGTTGCTCGCGCTGGGATCCGACTTACTATCGCGGGGCACACTCGACCGCGAAATAGGACACCGATCGGCGAGCGTTCGGCGCTGAAATGCGTTACACTGCAACGGAAAAGGGCCGCGCTGCTACTGAACAGCCGGCCCCGTGGCCAGACCCTGGATTGGAGGACCTGACAATGGCAATCGTACCCTGTGACCCCGTCACATCACCCGCCGCTGGTATCGGCGCGCCGTTCGCAGCATGGCACCGTGACGGGGGGTGTGACACAGCACGTGACCCCCTCACACCGAGCTGGACCCGCCAGCGTCTGGAGCGTGTCGCGCGACGTCATGGCCTGCAGCTCGTCGAGACGAGGCATCGCTGGAGCGAGGCCGACGGCGGGGGCGAGGGCGGATTCGGGCTCGTGGATTGGGAAGGTGGGGTGATCGCCTATGGCGGCGGCCTTCCCTGGCCGGGCGCAACCCTCGAGGAGGTCATCGACTTTCTGCATTCGCCGGAAGCCGAGGCGAAGGTGTGGAGGATGGAGAACTGGGGTCTGTGACCTCAGTCAAGAGGCGCAGGCGGGCCCGAATGGGCCCGCCACATCCCCGGGCCACGCGACCCAGTGCCGGCGCAGTTCGGCACCTACCTTGAGTGGCTGAGTGTCGAGCGCAACCGTCCCCGCACGACCGTCCGCACCTACCGGCAGGATCTCGCGAAATTCGTGGCGTTCCTGTCGACCACTGTCGACCTGCGCAGTCCTGACGTGCTCGAGGGCGTCGACCGGGCGGTGCTTCGGCGCTATCAGATCGAGCTCGCCGACGTGCTGCCCAATCCACGAACGCGCAACCGTTCCCTGGTGGTGCTGCGCAACTTCCTCCGCTTCGCCTATGACGAGGGTTGGACCGACGAAGGAGTTGAGCCGGCAGGTCACCCTGCCACGCTTCGTGATGGGCGACCCGCACCCGATCCCCACCGAAGACGTTCCAAAGCTGCTCGCCGCGTTGCCGAAGCGCAACCTGCGTGACCAGCGTGACCGGGCACTGGTGGCCTTCCTGATGGCGTCCGGCTGCCGCATCGCCGAGGCGCTGGCGCTGAATCGCGGCGACGTGCGCGCCGACGGCTTCCGCGTGCTCGGCAAGGGTGGAAAGCATCGAACCGTATACGTCACCGCGGCGGCACTGGCGACGGTGCGCGAGTATCTGCGCCGGCGGGGTCCGGATCTGTCGCCGGCTCTGTTCATCAGCCTTGCGCGGAAGGACGTCTTTCAGGGTGTGCAGGCGGACAATCGGCTGACAGACAGATGGCGCCAGGAGGGCCGTGGCGGCGCTGCGCGGCCGGATGAGCACCGATGCCGAGAGCTTCCGGCTGTGGAGGGGCTTGCATTCGCCTCACGTCGCGCGTCACACCGCGGCGACCACGCTCCTCGAGGCGACCGACGGCGACGTGCGCCTGGTGCAGGAAGTCCTCGGCCACGCGTCGCTCTCGACCATGCAGATCTACACCGAGATCACCGACAAGCGGAAGAAGGAGGCCTATCGCCGGCTGAGCGCCTACCTCACCGGCGTCGCCAACCCTGAACACCAGTCCGGCGCGCATCGATGAGCGTCCAGTGGAACCCGGAGCCAGGCGCGACGTTGCCATGGTGGCTCACCGAGGAGCTGCCGGCCGGGACAGGGACCGCGATGGTGCGGTGTCTCGCCGTTCTCGCGGCGTTCCTTGCTGACGAGCTCGCGCTACCAGCAGGGACAGTGCCCGCGCTGCTGCGCGCAGCTCTCGACGACTACAGCCGGTCGGATGGGCCGATGGGCGTCGAGCGTGGTCTGTTGAGCGTGTATGACGCTGTGCGCGCCGCCTTCGGTTAGCGGACTGATGTTCGGCCGAGGTGGCTTATGGAAACGGGGGTCGTTACGGTGGCTGGGCTGCTGAGCCCGCCGTACACCGGGCCACCGACGTAGGCCGGCATCAGCACGGCCTGGTGCGGTGGCGCGGGCTGGAGAACGATGGCGAGCCCGATTGCGATGCCGAGCGCCACTGCTGACAGGATGGCCAGCCGGAGCGCGTTCACCTTCCTCACGGGGCTGAGTATAGAAGGCCCGCGAACACGACCGCCGAGGTTGCTATGGGCTCAGCTCTGACCCGACAATGGGCGGGTGAGAGCTTGGGTCATCGTGCTCGCTCCGCTGCTTGCGCTCGCTGTCCTCGGCCTGGCGCTGCATATGGTCACACGATGGGAACTCGCGGTCTTTGCCGCGGCCTTCGGTGTGCTGGTCGGCACGACGCGAGTGCTCGATCAGAAGTTGAGGTAAGGCAACCCGGTCAGCGTTTCCCCGGTGCTCTCACATCGGGCGCGTAGACCGCGATCCCCAGAAGCACCACGAGCAATGGCCATGGCAGCCCGAAGGGCCGGATGCG
Organism: Candidatus Dormiibacterota bacterium; assembly: GCA_963708605.1. Classification (GTDB taxonomy): domain Bacteria; phylum Chloroflexota; class Dormibacteria; order Aeolococcales; family Aeolococcaceae; genus Palsa-851. Next base: position 32,623 of record CAVPTG010000007.1, read on the forward strand.
CAGGATCCAGAGGATCACCGACAGGAGTAGGAGCGCTCCCACGATGGGCCAGCGTCCCTTCTGGAGCCCAAGCACACGCGCAAGTGTGCGCTAGCAGGCAGGGTCACCGCCAGGATTGTGCGAGAGCAGCGGCATGGTCCAATACTGATTGCCACCAGCACCCTGGTTGGTCAGGAACGATCCATAGCCGTAGTTGTCCACGATCGCGACCGCCGGGTTGCACTCCTGACCATCGGGTCCATTGCCGTTGTAGAACGGACTGTAATAGGCGCCGTGGTTCTGCGCCCCGGCCGGGGTAATGCCTCCAAATCCGCTCTGGTAGTACACCGGATTGGTATTGACCCCCGGCCAGTCCTCGAGCGTCACGGCGCTGTTGGTGTTATCCATGTCGTTGTCGGAACTGGTCCATTCCATTCCGACCAGCGTGTTGTTGATGCAGATGCCCGAGTGGTTGACCCATTCCTCAAGGTAGACGTAGACCTGCCCGCTGCCGTAGGGGAAATGGCCGGCCTGCGCTGTGCGGGTGAAATTGTTGAGGTTGGTGCAACCGTTCGCCGAGGCGATCTTCGGCGATCCGATGGCGAAGGCCGACACCGTTCCGAGGATGGCAACCGTCAGGAGCGCGAGGCGTCGTTTCACTCCCCGACGTTGCGATCAGGCCGAACTTGCCCCGTTCACGCGCTCAGTCGAACCACCCGGGTAAAAGCCCGGGCAGTGCGGATGGCAGGATCTCATCCACCCACCAGTTGCGCGTGCTCGGGACGGTTTGGCCCGGTGCAACGACGTCGGGGAGGGGATACGCGGCTCTCACCACCCTCGCGTCGCCCACACGCGTCCAGTGATTGCCGGCCGCATCGATGCAGCGCCAGAGCGCCCACTCGTCGGCGTCACGCGGAAGGTCCGGAAACTGAGCCCAATCGATGCCGTCGTGGAAACCAGGGACCTGAGCCACCGGCAAGAGGGTTACATGGTCCGTCCAGGCGAGCTCGCCGACCGGGCCCTCCATGGACACGTGCAACGCGGTCACGCGAACACCGCCGCCTCAACCGGCAGGAGCCCGTCCTCCGCGGCCTCGTTGAGCGCGTCGGCCTCCGGATGCCCGCAGTGACCTTCGCGTTCCCAGCACTCCGCGCACAACGCGCCCTCGCACCACCAGCAGATCTCATCGCAGCCCGGAGCAATCCCGACACCGCAACATCCGCAGGTCACGCGGTCGCCTCGAACTCGAATGGCGGCGTCTGACAGAACCCTCTATGCCCGGCGAAATAGCCGCACCGTGGCGATCCGCCGCGTCCTCCACAGTGGTCCCGTTGGTTTCGCCGGCGGTTGCGCGCCTGCGTCGAAGCGGTAGCCCAACGAGCGTTATCCGGGCTGTATGGGCCATTGACGTCGATGCGATCGAGGGTCATCCCGAACGGCCGCGGGCCCATGTCGGCGAGAAAGTTCTCGAACCGATCCCAGCGCGGATCGATGGTGATGCCGCGGCCGCCGTAGTTGCCGAAATGCAGGTGGTGGGCGTTCCGGACCCGCTCGCGCATGCTTATCCAGCTCTTGTATTCGGGTGTTTGACCGCCTCTCGAGGCGGCGCCATGGGTGGTACGGGCTCGGGCGGCGGCCGGCATCGCCGTGCTCTCCCAGCAGGCGACACACAGCGGCGTCCGGCAATGCCAGCAGTGCTCCGACCTGGTCGATCTCGCCCCCGCACCGACCGCAGGTCATGGGATCAGGCAGCTACCAGAGCGGCTGCCAGTGGGCGCCGGCGTCGCCGACGGGATTCGTGCCCTTGAGGCCGGAGACCTTGGTCACGTAGACGTGCCCGTCAGACCCGGTGGCCTGGGCGCCGAGCGCGTAGCTGATCGATGCGCTCCATGTGGCAACGTCCTGGTGGACAACCGCGAACTGCTGTGTTCCGTCAGGCCAGGTCGGCTGACCCGAGATCGGGCGCAAGAAAGATCGTTCCTGTCGGTGCCGATGTCGGCGTGGTCATCGCTGAGGTGCGCCCCGGCCTGCGCACGTGCCGTTGCCGGCCGCAGACACAGCCAGCGGCGTGCGAGCGTACCCGATGCCATCGACCCAGGCGTCGTACCAGCGTCGGACGCTGCCCGGCGCCCTCGAGGTTCGCTGCGGTTGCCGAGGTCAGGCCGACGCGTCGCAGGCGATCGCGAAGGCGCGGGCGTCGGTCGACACGCGCGACCCTGACGGCGGATCTCGTCGCACCATGCCCTGGAGCGACGCCAGCGCTTCCTGCGGCGTCAACGCAGCGGGCACGGCGGGTGGCGCCACGGTGCGGGCTGCGGTGAGCACGACGGTTCGGGTCGAGCGTGAGCAGTGCGATGGCAGGCGTCCGGCGAGCTGCTTCGCGCAACCGCGGTGAGCTGTGCGCGGCGTCAGGTAGCAAACGATCCTCGGGCACTGCCGCGAACCGTGGTTGCGCTGCCGGGTGGCATCCATGACCGCATCGGTGGCTGCGTCGTGTCGAGGCGTTCGCGCGGCGCAGCGCCGGATCTCGATGAGCGGCTCGCCGGTGCTCGAGCTGCGGTTCCGGCGTCCGCGGGTCTCGGATCATCTCGCTGAGTGTCGGCATGTTGGTCTCCAGGTGGTGAGGCGAATGAGGGCGACGCCAACGGTGCCTAACCCGCAACCAAGAAGCACAGCCGTCCGTTGGCCGTCGCCTCGCCTGCATCTTCGCGCTGCGCGAGGGTTGCGTCCGCGGCGAACAGGCGCCACGATTAGGCGCGCTGGGCGAGCTTGAAGAAGGAGAAGCCATGAGAGGACGCACTTGGGGGATGGAGGCTCAGACGATTGCGTTCTGCGTGGTCTGGGCGATCGGCCTGCTGATTCTTATCGCCGTTCTCAATGCCCTCACCACGGTTAAGTAGCGTCTGGCGAGTGAGGGTGGCGACGCCCCAGGTGACGCAGCCAGGTGCAGTGGAAAACAGCCCAACCGCAGGGGCGCCGCCGTGAGTTGCGAGACGATGGCGCGCCCCGCACCGTCTTGACCCAGCGCGGGACGCGCCGACCGATCAACCACGACGATCATCGGGTATGGTCAGGTTTGCCGCTGCTGCGAGTGGAAAGTCTCGACCTCAGCGGTCATGATTGCCCGTAATGGGAAGGCACGCGGTCGTGGCGGCAGCCGTGGCCTTCGTCGTCGTGGCAGTCTGGCTCGCCGTGGCGCTAGTCCTGGTCACGCCCGTCACGGCGCCGGGGCCGGCGCAAATCATCCCGACGTTCAGCGGCATCCCGAACGCCCTCTCGTCATGATTGCCCGCATGGGAAGGCTTCTGCGGCAGATCGGCATCGCGACGCTGATGACGGCCGTCGTCGTCGTGCCGATGGTTGTCTTGGGCCCGCGGCCCGCGCGTCCGGAACCTGACGTCATTGCACCTTGCCGTTCGCCCAACAGGTCGCTCGGATCGCCGCGCCCCCGACCTTCACGGCCACGCCGAAGCGCGCCAGCGCCCTCGTGAGGTGAACCGGCTGCTCGCGGGTCTAGCCATCTCCGGAGCGGCGCTCGCGGCGGCGAGTTGCAGTCCTGGAGGCACGACGGTCAATAGCCCGTCGACGCCCGACACATCGACATCCAAACCAGCCGCGGCGTCGGCTCACGTTGGCGCCACGCTAACGCTGAATGGCCTCACCTCCGAGAAGCTGCAGATCACCGTCGTGAAGCTGGTCGACCCAGCACCGCCGTCCAGCCAGTTCGAGGCCCCGCCGGCTGGCACTCGCGAGATTGCGCTCGAGATCCGCTACAAGAACATGGGCACCGTGACCTACAACCAGAGCATCCTCACCGACATCACGGTGGTCGACAAGGGCTCACACGACTTCAGCGTCGATCTCGCCTACGACACCTCTGCCGGCCCTGGCTTTCCGAGCGACAACGTCGACATCGCGCCAGGCGAGACCGAGGACGGTTTCGTGCCCTTCCAGGTCGAGACGGCATCAGTGATCAGCGAAGTGAAAATTGGCCTCGACGAAGGCTTCGGGCCAGATACCGGCGAATGGCTGGTCCCGTAAGGTCCAAACCCTGGCGTACTCTCAGGCTGTGGCGCAACGGATCTTTCAGAGGAGCGAGGAATGACGTTCATCGAGATCGCGGGTAACAGGAAGGCGTGGGTCAACACGGATGCCATTGCGTCGATCGAGGAAGGCCCGGAGCACCACGGCGCAATAGTGGCGCTGGCTGGTGGTGACCACTATCACGTCACCGATGGCGCCGATGCGGCACGGATCGCGGTCATCGAAGCGGCGAACGGCGGCAAATCCATCCTCCTCCGTGATGAAAGCGTTGAGGCTGCGCCCGTCGAGTAACGATCCTCAGCGCACGACCGACTTCCTAAGGGCGGGTCAATTGCGCAGTCATCAGACGTGTACGGGTCTAAGCGATATGGCTATGACGACGGGTTCGACTGGGAACGCCAGATGGACGGTTGAGTTCGCGCGGCGACTTGCGCTCGTGCGTTACACGCTGCAGCTCGCTCAGGACCAAGCAGAGATCGCCATCCCCTCCACGCCCCGGCACTCCTGCTGATGCACGATGCCGCCGAACTCTTCCTCGTCCTTGTCGCCCAAGCATCGGACGCCGACGTCAAGAGCAGCATGGAGTTCCTGGCTTACTGGGACGTGATCGACACAAAGCTAGCGCCGGACCAACTCGGGCACAAAGCCGAGATGGCTGCGATCAACAAGGCCCGTGTGGGGTTCAAGCACTCTGGTGTCATACCCAGCAGAGCCGAGATCCGACGCTTCGTTGCGATGACACGCTCGTTCCTCGAGGACGCGACGCCGACCGTCTTTGGAGTTGCCCTCGATCAGGCGACGTTGGTCGACCTCGTTCCGTCCGCAGCAGTGCGCACTGCGCTCCAAGAGGCGGAGGCCGCAATCGCGGCAGGTGATGTGGCGACTGCCATGGGAAGGGCGCGGGTCGGATTCGAGTTGAGCTTGCGCGAAGACGATGAACGTGTCCGTCAGGCCACAGGCAGTCATCCACTCCGGATCACCGCCGCACATCTGCCCTCGGCCTTCTCGTTGAGCCTCCAGAAACTCCACGGCCAGTTCGGGCTGGCATGGGACGACCTGATCGCGGTAGTGAAGCGGACGGATGATGCCGTGCGCTTGATGGCGAAGGGCATCGATTACGCCGACTACATGCGCTTCGCGGCACTCACGCCGCATCCCTTCTGGTCGTACGGACGCGACGAGCCGACTTTGATCAGCGGCGCCTCACAAGCCGCGGCGACGATCGACGACGCGCGCTGGGCCGTGGACTTCGCGATCCGCTCCGTGCTGATCGTCCTCGGCTGAGCGATGAAGGTGTCAGGTTTGGGTGTCAGACGCGGGGCAACGGCACCTCGTGAATACGGGCCGGGTGAGTGTGTGAGACCCGCGCCTTAGCCGGCAGCGTCGATCCGTAGCGCGGCTTCGTGGAGCAGGGGGGTCGCGCCGCCCTGATAGAGCCCGTACCTGATTTTGCTCTCGCAACCCGGACAGAGCTCGAGTTCCGCGGCAGCCATCTGGATCCCGATGAGCACCACCTTGTTGACCTCGGTGCGGAGTTCGTCGTTGATCTTCGTCTCCGGTTCCCACGCGCCAGCCTCGGAAGCCATCTTGGCGATGGTTGCAGCCTGACGAATCGCCTCGGCGTAGTAGGGCTGACCCTCAGCCGTCATGAGTGCGGCGCTGCGATCAAGCGCCTCCAGGAGCACATCATTCGGCCGGCGACCGCGCTCAACGAGTTTCGCGGGCAATGTGGTCATCGCGACCCGGAGCTTGGCCTTGCGCCGGACGCGCGGCGCCTTGCCGCCGTGGAAGTCGCACACCGTGCCGCCGAGCATCGATTGACGTCCGCACTGCTGGCCTTGACGATTCGTCGCGTGGCAGCGATCGCTCATGGGGTCTCGCTCATCTCATGGGGTTGTTCGGTCTGGCGGGGATGTCAGTAGTCTGAGGACGTCACGGCCTTGCGCTTTCATCCGACCGGTGGCACCGCTGCGCGCATCCGCTGAGTGACATAGCGGTCGTACGCGACGAGCGCCGCTTCGAATCGAGGTCGATCACGAAGGAACGTCGCATCTCGGATCGCCTCCTCGAGGTCTGCGAGAGGTCGATCGGCGAAGAAGATATCGGGTCGATCCCTGACGATCGCCCTGCGCCGGCGGAGTTCTCGGAGTGCGAGTATCGCCATTCGATCACTCCACGCCTCGTCGGTCGCCTGTGCGTGCTCCCTGCCCTTCTGCGCTGGCCGTCGGCGATGGTTTGCGCTCGGCGGTGGTCCTCGGCTTCCATCCACCCGGGTGGCAAACCTTGCCCTGATGGCTCTGGCACGCCGGCGACGCGTCGACACTCATCGATCGCGGTTCGCATATCGACGTCCTTGGTCGGTTTCTGATCGCCTCCAGCATCCTCGGATGCGTCGTCGCCTCTGATCAGACTCTGATCTAAAGATCTGTTATCAGATCTGTTAAATAGGAACCGTAGGCGTTTCGTCCATGGTCGGTGGATGATTCGCCCATGGTTGAGGGACGGAATTACCACGGTCGAAGCCAGGATCGCCCATGGTCACCTGGGCGGATCGCCCATAGTCACCGTGGGAGTTTCGACCATGGTTAGGGGAACTCCTGAACCGATCGATATTGTCGCGAAGTGCCTCGACGCGGATGCGATATCTCGACGGATTGGATCGCGATGTGCCGCGCTGGTACTCGAGCTCACCGAGCCTTTCTAGGTCGTTGATCCCGAGGTTCGCAGTCTTGCGATCGAGCCGCGCCAGCCAGGCGATGCGGTCGAGCGACGCGTGCGTCCAGCCATTCTCGTTCCTGTTGCCGAGCGCCGCGATCGCCTGACCCACCAGGTAGGCGCGGTGCTGAGCGTTGCTGCGCGCTTGGAAGAGTTCGGTTGTCTTCCAATCGCTCATTGCAGCCAGCCCTGAGCATCGAGGATCCGCAAGATGCGGCTCCATTGTTCCAGGTCGATGACCACGTAGGCGCTCGAGATGCTGGCGCGCCTGCGCTTGAAGATGACGCACCACCAGCGGGCGCCGGCGTTCTTCGCTTCCTTCTCGGCCTCGGCGACTGCGCGACCCATCTCCATGACGCCGGTGTTCTTGAGCTCCATGCAGACGTTCGGGATGCCGGCCACATCGCCGCGGTCGAGAGAGCCGCCCATGACGCGCCGCTCCGCCTTGTCCCAGCCCTCCGCCCGGAGGTAAGCGATCACGTCGGCCTCGAATTTCGGCCCGCGCTTCATGCCGGCTCGCCTGACATGGCTTCGCGATACAGCTCGCTGAGACGCTCACGACTGACGCCAAGGGCCTCGGCGACTGTGACGAACGCCTCCGCAACTTTGACGTCAAGCCGTCCTCGAAGTTCGCAGCACCGCAACAAGCCAAGGACGACAGATGCGATCTCGCCGCTCGGCTCGAGGGCGCCATCTACCTTGAGTTCGGCCTGCCAAAGGGTAAGCGCGCCCACGGCAAGGCGAAACAGGCGGTCGTTCTCACGGACGGCAGCTGCGATCCGGTCGGTACGTTCTGCCGGGCCGTATATCCAGTCGGGATCCCAGTCCGGTCCGGGGGCAGCCTCGTCGTCCGTGGGATGATCGATGTGTTGATCGCGGTGGGCGGCGGCATCTTTCATGTGGTGTCGCTGCCTCCCGGCCCTTTCGTCGACCGGAGCCGCTCGAGATACGCGCGGAGCGACGACTCGACGACACGCGTCGCCCGAGCGCCGAGGGAAACCGCCTCAAGCTCCCCGCGGCCAACCAGTCGCCACGCCTGGCGTTCGGAGATTCCGAGACGCCGCCCAGCCTCACCGACGGACACCAGCAGAGGGGGCTCGAGAACTGTATGGGTGTTCATCGCGACCTACCCTGCCAGTGGGTGCCTGTTGCCCCTACGCGGTGTGGAAATGGGCGCCAAGCCGTCGTCCATCGCTATCCGTGGTCGGGGAGTTCAGCCTGGACGCGCTCCGCGATATAGCTGCTGACACTGCTCGCCGGGATGCGCCGCAGCCGGCCGACGTGAATCGAACTGAGGTCGCCGGCGACGATCAACCTCCAGACGAACGAGCGGCTGCAGCCGAGCATCTCGGCCACCTCCACATCACGCAATAGCCGGTCGGGCGCGGCCAGAGTTGGGGCGGTCGCTTCCAAAGGTTTGTCTCCTTGCGCTGCTGTGTGCAACTAGGAGTTCCAGTAGAACTCGGAAGCGTTACGACCGATCAACCCAAGCGTTGCTCGCCGCGCACCCGTGAATGGATAAAGACGCGAGCCCGAGCTGACACCCAACCTGACACCTTCGTCAGTGAATGCGCCGCAACGCCGGTGGACGCGACAGGCTGTCTAGGCGCTTGTTTCGTATTCGGGAGACACTCTCTGCAACGTCTGTGGACGGTACAAACCGGACTTTGCAGACCCGTGCCTTACCACTTGGCTACGTCGCCCCGTGACCTGGAATGCGCCATTGTCGCCGAAGAACCCGCGCGCGCCTCACCGAGGCCGCGGCATGGGGTCACGCCGCCGAAGTTTGCGCGGCACCGTCGGCACCCGGCTCGGGCGGCATCACGAACCCGACCTCGAGCGCGCTTGCGAGAGCACGCAGGCGCGCGTAGAACCCCGCGGTGTGCGGCGAGCGGGGGAGGCGGAGGCCGGCGAAATCATGGTGGTGCTCCCATTCATGGAGCAGCGTGTTCAGGAAAACCTTGGTGCTGATGACCTGCTGGCGCACAGCCGTCTTGTGATAGATGCGGATGCGAGCGGTCTTCACGGCGCCCTCTGCAAACGTGCAGCGGTAGTAGCCGTAGGTCTTGCTCTGCAAACGCTGTCCGTTGTGTGAATGCACCTGGGCCCGATCGGCGACAACAAGGTCGCAATGGGGGAGACGCGCAAGAGCGTCGAGCTCGTCGATGAGAAGTTGTCCGAGCCGTTTGCGCTCCTGCGGATCCTCCGACGAGTCGATGATCCGCAGGGCGAGCCCACGCGCGATCGGACTTGGTTGCACGGGGAGCCCGGTGCTGCTCTGGCTCCGGCGATAGGTGGCATCGGGGCGGCGACCGAACATCTGCTCCAGGAGTATACGGCCGTCCTCGAGGGCGCAGCCCGGACAGTCGCGGCCGGGTCGAACGCGACCACGACCCATAGAATCCTGGTGCCGGGCTGGCGAAATGGCAGACGCGGCGGTCTTAAAAACCGCTGGGGGGAAACCCTCGTCCGGGTTCAATTCCCGGGCCCGGTATTGGTGCGCTCCCCGCTGCACCTTGTACTCCCTTCATGGACGCATAGTCTGGGGCCCACGGGGTTCTCCGTCCATGTTGGTTCGCTTGCGGACATACCGGCGCACGAGCGCGTGCAACAATCCCGGCGTTGATCCTTTGCGGCCGTTGCGGGGCCGATCGCGTGATCCCGCTGACTTTCACCCCGCGCAGCCGCGATGACCGCCATCAGGGCGGCTGGCCCGACGCTCCTGGGCGACCCCGATTCAAGTGCCTCGAGTGCCGGAGCCATCTGGGTCGAGCGGGCATGGCCACGCGTCGCACCCCACAAAGGCCGCCGTCCAGCGCTATGCTCGCATCTCGCGCTCCGGGCCCTGCGGTCCGTGAGGTGGGTCCGTCGGGCTAATGGACCCCGCGGTGCTTGATCCACATCGCACCGCCGCGTCACACCCCAGACCGAGGCAGGGCGACTTTTGTGCATCATTCGTCCGCCCATGGACACGAGGACGAAGCTGGTGATCGCTGTGCTGCTGATGCTGGTGCTCGCCTTCCTGGTCATCGGCGGCATCATCGCGATCGCAAGTCCGCCCAACGCATGTTGCTGATCTTCGTGTCGTTTGCCCTACACGAGGGAAATGCCAAGCCATGTTCCTAGGTTTGCGAACCGTCATCTACCCGGCACCGGACCTGGCCGCTGCGAAGGCCTGGTACGCGGCGCTGCTCGACCAGGATCCGTACTTCGACCAGCCGTTCTACGTCGGTTTCAACGTCGGCGGCTACGAGTTCGGACTCGACCCCAACGCTGACGTCGCCGTGGGACCGGTCGCGTACTGGGGCGTCACCAATGCCGACGAGGCCCTGGCTCGACTGGTCGCCGACGGCGCCACCGCGGAGAGTGCGGTGAACGACGTCGGCGACGGGATCCGCGTGGCGACCGTTCGCGATGAGGCCGGCAATGTGCTCGGGATCATCGAGAACCCGCACTTCAAGCTCCCCTGAACGATCTCGCAACGCTGACCGCGCTGCTCGCGCGCGAAGGATTCATCGCGGCGGCTAGCGAGGCGGAGGAGTTGCTCGCATTCGCGGCGGGCGATCCGGCGCTGCTCGACGCGTCGGTTCGGCGCCGGCTCACCGGTGAGCCGCTGGCCTGGATCACCGGGACCGTCGTCTTCTGCGACATCACCGTCCGCGTCGATCGTGACGTCTACGTCCCGCGATGGCTCAGCGAGCCGCTCGCGCGCAGAGCGGTGCAGCGGCTGCCCGCCACCGGGACCGCGATCGACCTGTGCACGGGATCCGGCGCGATCGCCGCGGTCCTTCGCGCCCATCGTCCGCACGCACGCGTCGTGGCCTCCGACATCGATGCACGAGCGGTTGCGTGCGCTGCCCGAAACGGCGTCGATGTGTACCTGGGCGACCTCTTCAGCCCATTGCCAGCTGACCTTGCGGGTCAAGTCGACGTCGTGGTCAGCGTTGTCCCATATGTTCCAACGCCCGAGTTGCCGTTGCTGCAGCGGGATACCTTCGCCTTTGAGCGACCGCTTTCCTATGACGGTGGGACCGATGGCACCGACATCCTCCGGCGCGTCATCCGCGAAGGTCCGCGCTTCCTCCGTGACGGAGGTGCGCTCCTCCTCGAGCTCGGCGGCGACCAGGCGGGACTCCTCACCGACGAGCTCGTCCGCCTCGGTTACAGCGAGCCGGCGGTTCTCACCGATGAGGACGGCGACGTGCGGGGGATCGAGGCGACCTTCAGGCGGCGAACCGCCTGATCAGGACTCGGGTCGGCCGGCTTCCTGCACCATCCAGCGATTGCCATCGGGGTCGCTGAAGGCGAGAAACGAGTTGAAGGCAGATCGATCCGGATCGAGGCCCGGCATCTGCGCACCCGTCGCGAAGTCGAAGTGAAAGGGCTCGCCCGTGTCGAGACCACGCTCCGAGAGCTCGTCTCGCGCAGCGGTGACGTCGGACACGACCAGTTGCAGCCCCTGCGCCGAGCCAGCGGCTTCGGCATTCCTCATCAAGGCGATTGAGCAGGCCGAGCCGCGAGGGGTCAGCTGGACGACGCGGAAATCCTCGCCGGCGCTGTGGTCGACATCGAGCCTGAACCCGGCGCGATCGACGTAGAAGGCCTTGGCGCGGTCAACGTCGGACACCGGGACGACCACGAGCTCCAGCTTCCAGTCCACGGCTGCAGTTTCTCATCTCGCGCGTGGCGAGCGGCTACCCGACCGGTTGCGCCGACAGGGTCGTGACCGCTTCCTCGATCACGCCGATCGCCCGATCGAGGTCGTCCTCGCCGATCACCAGGGGTGGCTGAATGCGGACGACGTTGCCCAGCGACCCGCCGACGCCGATGAGCACGCCACGCTCGCGACAATGCCGTTTGACCGCGGCAGCCTCAGCGGTCGCGGGCTCCTTGGTCACACGATCGCGCACCAGCTCGACGCCGATCATCAGCCCACTTCCTCGAATGTCACCGACCAGCTCCGACTCAGCGGCAAACGCATCGAGACGTGCCCTCACCATCGCGCCAACCCGTGCCGCGCGTTCGGGCAGGCGTTCGTCGACGAGCATGTCGATCGTGGCCACACCCGCCGCACAGGAGACCGGATTGCCACCGAAGGTGCTCATGTGATCGCCGGGTTCGAACGCATCCGCGACGTCCTCGCGCGCGATGAAGGCGCCCAGTGGGAAGCCGCTCGCGATCCCCTTGGCCATGGTCATGATGTCGGGCTCCACGTCGTACGCCTCGATCGCGAACATCCGGCCACTGCGGCCGAACCCACTCTGCACCTCGTCGACGATGAGCAGAATTCCGCGGGCATCGAGGATCTCCTTGACCCGCTGGAGGTATCCGGCAGGGAGCGGGATGATGCCGCCCTCACCGATGATCGGCTCCACGATGAACGCGGCGACGTCGTCGCTGGTGTCGTACCGAATGACATCCTCGACGGCATCGGCACATGCCAGCGAGCACGAGCCCGAGCACATGCGGCAGCGATACGGATTCGGCGTGGGAGCGAACGCGATCCCAGCGATCTGCGCCCCGCCGCGATGCTTGCGCAGCGCGTTGCCGGTGACCGCCAGCGCGCCGGCGGTGCGGCCGTGGAACGAGCCTTGCAGCGCGATGACCTCGCGGCGCCCGGTTGACACGCGGGCCAGGCGAAGCGCTCCTTCAACGGCCTCGGCGCCGCTGTTGCCGAAGAAGGTCTTCTGCAGGCGGCCGGGCGTCACCTGGGCGAGCCGCTCGGCGAGGTCGGCCACGATGGGGACGTGATAGACATACGAGCAGGAGTGCACCACCTTGTCCATCTGCCGTTTGGCGGCTTCCGCAACCTTCGGGGGCACATGCCCGGCGTTCACCACACCGATGCCGGAGTAGAGGTCGGTGTACTCGGTGCCGTCGGTTGCGGTCACGGTCGCGCCGCGAGCACTCTCGACGGTGATCGGTTCGACCGTGGCGAGCGCGCTGGTGGTGAGGTAGCGGCGGTATTTCTCGACCGTGTCCATGCTGCTCGCTCCTCTCAGAAGGTGGGTGGGGTGTTGACCCAGAACATCCGGGTCGTCTCGCTGGTTTGATTCATCCAGCGATGCTGCTGAAGACTGTGGAAATACAACGTGTCGCCTGCCTCGACGTGGTAGTGCTCGGTCTCGTCGAGCCACACGTCAAGCTCGCCGCTGAGCACGAAGATCGCCTCCTCGCCCGCGTGCGAATATGCCCCGCCGCTGCCACCGCCCGGAGCGACGCTGAAGATGTCGATCTCCAGCACCGCATTGGGAAACGTGACCAGGTCCTCGATCTCGACGCGGTCGAAGCCACGCAGCCGGCGACGCTCGGTCTCGCGAACCAGCTTCGGCCCCGCGGTGCCGGCGGGCGCTGCGCCGAAGAATTCGAGCAGCGTGCCGCCATATGCCGACGCCACCCGCTGGAGGAGCGACACCGAGGGTTCGGCCAGTCCTCGCTCGACCAGGCTCAAGTACGACGCCGAGATGCCGGCACGCTCCGCGGCGCTGCGCAACGAGAGGGCACGTTTGGTGCGCGCGGCGCGCAGGCGTTTGCCGACGGCGTGGTCCTCGGGCACGGCCTCGCCGGCGATGAGCGACTGCAGCGCCGGGGGCGCGAATCCGCGGGTGAGCAGGGCGCGCACGTCGCGAAGTCGCGCGATGTCGTCAGACGTGTACCGACGATGGCGCCCACCGGCGCGCAGCGGGCGGACCAGCCCCTTGCGTTCCCACGCCCTGAGCGTGGACGGGCTGACGCCGACTCGCCGGGCGACCTCGCCGATGCGGATGTCGTCCACGCGCGCACTCCTCGACACGACCCGGGGCGGGCAGCAGCTACGCTGTCCGACCAGGTCGAACTTGTCACTGTTGAGTAGATTATGAGCCTCTGGTCGCCCCCCGGTCCGCCCGGCAGACGCGCCGCGCCACTCGCCGAGAACTACCGCGAAGCGCCGCTCTGGTGGGACGACACCGAATTCCCACCGCTTGCGACGTCGCCACTTCCGGCAACCGCCGATGTGGTCGTCGTCGGGGCCGGATTCACCGGGCTGGCCGCCGCCGCGCGGCTCGGCGCCCTCGGGAAGCACGTGGTCGTGGTTGACCGAGACGCGTTGGGCGAGGGCGCGAGCGGACGCAACGCAGGGATGATCCACGGTGGTGTTCGGCACGATGTCGCGTTGCTCGAGCGGAAATACGGCGCCGCAGGCCGCGCACTGCACGAAGCGAGCGTCGAAGCCTATGCCTTCGTCGCGCGGACCGCCGCCACAGCGGCTCCGGACGCGATGTACACGCAGTCCGGCTGGTTGCACCTCGCCCACCGCAGGTCGCGGATGGCGCGACTCCGGCGCGAGGAGGTGGAACGGCGGACGCGCCTCGGTGAGGCCACGGTGATGCTCGAGGAGCCGGCGCTCGAGAGCGAGACTCCCGGCCGCGGGTTTCACGGCGGGATGCTGACGGACAACGGGGCGAGCATCCATCCCGCTCGATACCTCGCCGGGCTGGCACGTCTCGCACTCGCGAGCGGCGCCGACGTGCACGAGAACACCCACGTCACGTCCATCGAGCCGCTCGGCACGGGATCGCTCGTCCACACCTCGGGCGGCGACATCAGCGCCGGTGACGTGCTCGTTGCCACAAACGGATACACGGACGGCGCTGCTCCATGGGCTCGGCGGAGGATCATCCCGATCGGCAGCTACATCATCGCCACCGAGCCGCTGGGCGACGTGCGCGCCGCAGATATCAGCCCGCAGCGCCGGATGATGAGCGACACGCGAAATTTCCTGCATTACTGGCGTCTCTCGCCCGACGGACGGCTGGTCTTCGGCGGCAGGACGAGCTTCGCGCCGGTCACCGTGCAGACCGCCCGCGACCGTTTGTATGGGGCGATGATCGGGATCTACCCGCAACTTGCCGGCGTGCGCGTGAGCCATGCGTGGACGGGCACGGTCGGCTTCACGTTCGACCAGCTGCCGCACCTCACGCGGTCGGACGGCATCACCTACGCGATGGGGTACTGCGGCAGTGGCGTGGCGCTGGGCAGCTGGATGGGAACCCTCGCCGCGGAGTGGATCGCCAGGGGCGCCCGGCCAGCCTTTTCGGACCTCCGCTTTCCGCGGATCCCGTTGTACCGGGGGCACCCCTGGTTCCTCCCACTCGTCGGCGCGTATTACGGGTTGCTCGATCGGCTCTGATCAGTCGGGTCCGCTCCCGGACCAGCGCCGGCGGCTGCGACCGCCAGATCCACCGGCCGCTCCCCGCCGACCGAGGCCATGAGCTGGCCTCTGACCTCCACGTATGACACGGTCTTCTCGTGAAAGAAATCCGATCGCGAGGTCATTGCGGCGAGGATCACCAAGGGTAGCCCGAGGGCGATCGTGATGAGGATCGGCAAGCTCGTGCCCCAGTCCGGCGACTGTCCGAATGGCAGCGTGTTCGGCGCGATCACGACATAGGCGATCAGGAGGAGGTACACACCTCCGAGCAGTGGGAGCAGACCGGCGAAGAAGAACCGGCTCGCGCTCGTGAGCAGCACCTTGCGGAACGCCCATGCGCACGCAATGCCGGTGATCCCGTAGTACAGGGCAACAAGCACCCCGATGTCGAGGATCAGGTTGGCGAAGACGCTGCCGACGTTGTCGAACACCACGGTCAGCACGATGACGATGATCGCCAGCCCGGACGAGATGATGGTCCCGACCCACGGGGTCTTCCAGCTCTTATGGACCGTCCCGAACGCCTTGGGGAAGACCCCGTCCCGCGACATCGAGTAGGTGAGGCGGCTCGACGGCAGCAGCGTGGTCTGGGTGGTGGCGACGGTGGAGGAGAGCACCGCGAGCACCATGAAGTACGCCACCGGAGTCCCCGAGATCTGCTGCGCGAAGAAGTAGAGGATGTCGTTCTGGTTGTTGGGGTCGTTGATCGCATGCAGCGAGAGGAAGGACTGGATCGCGCCGTCCGCGACAAGGAAGATGAACAGGAGGATGAACATGCTGTAGATGCCGGCCAGGCCCGGCGATTCATTCGCGTCCTTGGACTCCTCGTTCACGTTGGCCGCCGTGTCCCAGCCCCAGAAGAAGAACACCGCCAGCGCCGACCCGGTCGCGAGACCATTGAGGTCGTGCAACTGCAGCGGGTTGAACCACTGCGCGGAGATCGCGTTCGCGGCGGCATGGCCGCCGACGATCTTGCCGATTGCCCAGAGGGCAAAGGCCAGAACGATCAGGTACTCGATGAACACCAGGATCCACTGGAAGTTCGCGGTCACCCGAATACCCCGGGCCACCATGAACGTCACGAGCAGCAGCCACAGCACGCCGACCGCGGCTATCAGACGGTTGTCACCCGCGGCCGTGGCACTGACCCACCCAAAGCTGTTGAAGAGTTGCAGCGTATAGGCGCCCGCGATCAATGGCGCGGCTGCGCAGAAGAGGACATTCGCAGCGAGTTGGATCCACCCTGATACCCAGCCGATGTACGGGTTGAGCGTCCTGCTCACCCAGGAGTACGACGCACCGCAGTTCGGGTCCTGCCGGTTCAGGTAGTAGTACGCGATGGCGATGCAGAGCACCGGCAGGAATCCCACCAGGATCGCAGCCGGCGAGGCGAGACCGACCGCGACGATGAGAAACGCCGCGGTCGCCGCGAGCGTATACGCCGGCGCCACGCTCGACGTCGCGATGACCGTCGTGTCGAACAGCGTGAGCGTGTTGACCTTGAGCTCCGATTCGACCGGCTTCCCGAGCACGATCGGCTCGACTAACGTCGCCATGGTTTCCTCCTCACCGTGTCCTCCTGGGTGGCGCCTGAGAGATCAGGCGTCGTTGTTGCTCATCACGTGCTTGATGCGCGTGTAGTCCTCGAACCCGTACATCGAAAGATCCTTGCCGTACCCCGAATGCTTGAACCCGCCGTGGGGCATCTCGGAAACGAGCGGAATGTGTGTGTTGATCCAGACGCAGCCGAAATCCAGCGCGCGAGCCATGCGCATCGCGCGTCCATGGTCGCGGGTCCAGACGCTCGCGCTGAGACCGTATTCGACGCCGTTGGCCCACTCGAGCGCCGTAGCCTCGTCGTCGAATCGCTGGACCGTGATCACCGGGCCGAAGATCTCGCGCTGGATGAGGTCGTCGTCCTGGCGCAGGCCGGCGATGACCGTCGCCTCGTGGAAATAGCCGCGCTCCCCGACGCGGTGCCCTCCGGCGACCACGCCGGCGTGTGCCGGTGCGTTACCGACGAGGTCGCGCACGCGGTCGAGCTGCCGGGCATTGTTGAGTGGTCCGAAGGCAACCTCGTCGTCATCAGGCGCCCCGGTCTTGTTGGCCGCAGCCTGCTCGGCGAGCGCGGCCACCAGCTCATCGTGGACCGACGCGGATGCAAGCACTCGGGTGGCCGCGGTGCAGTCCTGCCCGGCATTGAAGTACCCGGCCATCGCAACCGCCTCGGCGGTGGAGGCGACATCCGAGTCGTCGAAGACGATCACCGGTGCCTTGCCGCCGAGCTCGAGGTGGACCCGCTTGAGGTCGCCGGCGGCCGCGCGTGCGACCTCCATCCCGGCGCGGACGCTGCCGGTGATCGATGCCATGGCCGGGATCCTGTGAGTCACCAGGGCGGCGCCGGTCGTCGGGTCGCCGCAGATGACGTTGAAGACACCGGGTGGCAGAAACTCCGCCATGATCTCGGCCATCAGGAGTGTGGTCACCGGGGTGGTGTCGGACGGCTTGAGGACCACGGTATTGCCCGCGGCGATCGCCGGCGCCCACTTCCAGATCGCCATCAGCATCGGGTAGTTCCAGGGCGTCACCTGCGCGCAGACACCAAGGGGTTCGCGGCGGATCATCGAGGTGTGGCCCGTCATGTACTCGCCGGCGCTCGTCCCCTCGAGGATCCTCGCGCACCCCGCAAAGAAGCGCACCGGGTCGATCAATTGCGGGATCTCCTCGCTGCGCGTGAGCGAGATCGGCTTGCCGGTGTTCTCACATTCGAGGGCGACGAATTCCTCCGATCGCTTCTCGAACGCATCGGCGATGCGCAGGAGCGCCAGACTGCGCTCTCGCGGCGTCGTGTCGCGCCAACCACTGAAGGCGCGCTGTGCTGCCTGGAGCGCGACGTCCACGTCGGCCGGGCTCGATACCGGTGCCCGCGCGAATTCCTCACCCGTGGCCGGGTTGATCAGCGGCGTCGACGCATCGGTGCTCGGCTCGCGATATGCACCGTCGACGAAGTTGCGAAGGGTGCGAACCGCGACCGTGCTCATGCCTTCAAGTCCCGGGCCAGCTCGCGGAAGTTGCTGACGTAACGCCTGACGTCCTCCGACGAATGCTGGACCGAGAGAGTCCAGTTCTCCTCTGCGCCCGGCGCCATCAGCACGCCGCGATTGGTCTGGTAGAGCCAGGAGACGTAGGCCAGCGACTTGTCCATGGCCGCATAGTCGCGGTAGTTGCGCACCGGTTCCTCGCGGTAGGTGACGCAGCCTCGGGCGCCCATCGAGACCACGTGGAACGGCAGGCTGTACTCGGACATCACATCGCGAAGCCCGCCGCTGAGCTCCTCGGTCAGCGCGTCGAGGTGCGAATAGGCCTGGCCTGTGAGCACCTCGATCAGCGTGGCCCGCGACGCCGCCGTGGTCAGCGGATTGCCATTGAAGGTGCCGAGCTGCGCGACCTTGCCGTCGCTGATGGTCGCCATGATGTCGGCGCGTCCGCCGACGGCGCCGCAGGGGAGTCCGCCGCCGATCGCCTTGGCAAGGCAGACGATGTCGGGGACGACGCCGAAGCGCTCGGTGGCGCCACCGGGAGCGATCGTGACCCCGGTCTTGACCTCGTCGAAGATGGCCACGGCGCCGTGCCGGTGTGCGGTCTCGACGAGGCCGGCCAGGTAACCGTCGTCCGGCAGCACAAAGCCGATGTTCATCATCGCCGGCTCGACGATCACCGCCGCCACCTCGCCGGGATGAGCGGCAAAGGCGCGCTCCAGCGAGGCGAGATCGTTGAAGCCGACGACGGTGGTGAGCTCGACGGTCGACTTCGGGATGCCGCCGGTCATCGGCACGGAATTCGGGAAATCCGAATCGCCCATGGCATCGATGGGTGGCTCGACCGAGACCAGCAGCGCATCGTGGTGGCCGTGGTACGAGGCCTCGATCTTGATGATCCGCTCGCGATCGGTGAACCCGCGCGCCAGGCGGATCGCGTCCAACGTGGACTCGGTGCCGCTGTTGGTGAAGCGCCACTGCGGCTGATGGAACCGGCGCGCCAGCTCGCGCGCGACGACGATGTTTTCGGCCACCGGCTGGGCAAAGTGTGATCCGCGGTGAATCTGTGATTCGACCGCCGCGACGATCGCCGGATGCGCATGGCCGACGACCATGACCCCGAACCCATTGTGAAAGTCGACGTACTCGTTGCCGTCGACGTCCCACACCCGGCTGCCCTTCCCGTGGTCGATGAACACCGGTTGCGGCGGCGTGTCCTGGAAGGAGCTCGGCACGCCGCGCGGGATGTACGCGGTTGCCTCCTTCCACAGCTCGCGCGAACGCGTACGTCGTGAACGGAAGTCGGCCTCCTCGCGGGCGGTCAGCGATGCGACCCGTTCCGAATCGACGTCACCCAAGCTCAAGCCCATCGATCAGGTCCCTCCAGTAGCCCGTGCCGGCGCAAAAATTCTACTGAACGCCTGTAGAATCTGGGCTACGTTAGACGCAAACCCGGTGGACCGTCAAGCGCTCGTCAGCGCCAGTCCAGACGGGTGACCTCGCCGTCCAGGATCTCGACGGTTCGGTTCGTGCAGGGACCATGACCCCAGAGCGTCCACATCCCGGTTCCGAGCGACGGGAAGAGCGCAACCGGGAGCGTGCTGCCGGACATCGGCCGCTCGTGCACGCCCGTGTGGGTGCGGGCCTCAGGCTGCCCGACGGGGCTGACCTCGATCTCGGTGTGGAGGAGCGCCGCCGGCACGATCACCAGCAGCGCTCCTGTCCCACCGCCGATGTCGAGGACCGCCGGCCCGCGGGGAGCGGGACCGGCTGGCTCGATCAGGTTCAACTCGGGGTGTCGAATCCGTTGAGTGGCATGCCCAGGTACGGGAAGTGGTCGATGTACCGGCCGTTCCCCGGAACCGAACCGCCGCTGAACTGGGCGGATGAGAAGTCGCTGACCGCGCCCGCGGCGCCGTCCGGCGTGAAGCTCGTGTCGACCAGCGGGATGGTGGCGCCGGCGATCGCGCGGATCTCGATGGTGGCCACGTCATCGAACACCCGGCGGCCGTTCGGGAACCCGGCGAGGTCCCCACCGAGGATGCCGTTCAGACTGGGCGACGATGCCGGTGGTATCGCCATGTTGAGGCGCAACAGGTCCGCCGGCGTCGAGCCGGTGTTGTTCTGGAATCCCGCGATGATTCCCGACGGGATGCCGGTGAGCAGGATCGCCTCGAGGTCGGCGCGTGCGGACGTGTAGGCGGCGAGGTGTGGGAAAACGCCCGGGTAGAGCACCGGCAGCAGCCCGGCGAGCTCGGGATGAGCGTAGTTGGCCACGAACTGCGCATCGTTCCTGGGCTTGCTCGAGTTCCAGAAGTCCTTCTTGCCGATCGGGATGACGACCTCGTTCACCAGGGGCATGCCCAGGCGCGAGACCTGCACCCAGGGGCCGACGTCCATCGCGTGACCGCCGTGCTCGAGCACGGTCGACTTGCGACGGCTGGCCGTCGTATAGACACCGATGACCGAGTCGGCGCTCGTCGGATCGGTGGGCATCTCGCCGTGCCTGGTGAGATGGGTCTTGGGGATCTGGATCGCGATCGTGTGAACGTTGAGGTGCTTGGTGGAATCAACACCACCAACCGCGGGCAGCGGGATGAGATGGGCGTTCTGGAAGGGACGCAGCACGCCGAGGTCGAAGATCGATCCCAGGTCGACGTAGAACCCCTCGCGCCGCTGGCCGGCGAAGACCCACCCGCCGTCGAGGGAATGAACCGCCGCCTGCGCGAGCGCGCTGTAGTTCGGTGTCGAGCGCACACCGACGTTGACCGGCGGGCAGGCGAGCCTGGAGGCGAGCACTTCGGCGATGCCGTGCTCGATCCGGGTCACCGAGTAGAACTGGCGGACGTTCCAGCTCGAGCTGGTCAGGCTGGTGATCGGGCCCGTGTTGTACAGGAAGGTGTTCGGGTCGGTGTACTCGGTGGTGAACTGGAATTGATAGGTGATCGCGTCCGCCACGGTGCCGCCGTTGGTGACGGTGATCTCGTAGAGCACGTCGTCGCCGAAGCTGTAGAAGTTCGGTCCGCCGTCCGGTCCCTCGAGCGGGATGTAGTTGGCGATCAGCGTCACCGTGTCCGGATGATCCGGGCTGGTGAACGCGTAAAGGTCAGTACTGTCAGCAACCGGGTCCTTCGAGATTCCCGGTGCTTCACGATGCGAAGACATGTTTACCCCTCGTGAGGTTGTGGATGCGGTTCTGTGCGTGCGTCAGCGCGCTGCGCGCTGAAGACGCCGGATGAGCTGCGGATCCCTGGTCACGACCTCGCGATGGCCGACCATCACGGAGATCTCGCCGGTCGCCGCATCGCGGACATATGCGGTCATCGGCTCGCCAGACATCGGACCGTCACTCGCGTCGGCGACGTTCTGAGCCGCCTCTACGAGGGTGCTCGGCCCGGCGACCAGCCCCATCGCCGCAACTCCGCCCGCTGCCCCCACCGTTGTGGACAGAAACGTCCGCCGTGTCACCTTGGCCATGTGCACACCTCTCTGGGGCGGTCGTTGGCGATCCGGTTGGCCGTCTTGTCACCGCCCAGTCACCGCTTGGTACGCACGGCTCCGGGCACCGGATCACTGCCTCGCGACGCCGGTCGCATCAAACCGGCTGCGTAGCTCCCCGCCTCAGGTCCAGGTGGGAACGCGCACCTCGACGTTGTCGGCGTTTATTCGCGTCTCGATCGCAGGCAGCGGGTTCAGGCGATAGTCGCCGGGGTTGGCCGCGCCGGTGAGGTTGAAGCTCATGGGATGGCACGGGCAGACCAGCCGTCGCTGCGCGGCCTGGGGGATCAGCGTGCATCCCTGGTGGGTGCACACCGCGCTGAGGCCCCGGACCTTGCCGTCGAGGGTGAATACCACGCCCTGGACGCCGCCGGCGGAGAACTGCTTGATCTTCCCCGGGGTCACCTCGGCGAGGGTCGCCACCGCGACCCATGTGCTGATGTACGGCTGGATGGTTCCACCGCCACCTGCCGGCTCGGTCAGCGCCTCGGTGACGCGGTCGAGAGCGACGCCGCCCGCAACCGATGCTGCCACCGCAGCAAGCCCGCCGACCAGGAACCGGCGGCGGCGGATGCCCGCCTCCGTCCAGTCAGGATCGTGGGCGGGCGCCTCGCGCAGCTGCCGCGCCAGGTTGTCGACGAACGCCGGCGAGGGTGTGGAGCCACCCGGATGCGCCGCACGAAGCCGCGTTGCAACCTGCATCGCCGCCGAGGTCATCGCCGGCGGGAGACCGGGGTGGCCGCCGGTTGGCGAGCAGCGCGTTGACGAAACGCGAGAGGCGGCGATCAGCCTTGGACATCACGAACTCCAGTGACCGCAGCGCGTCGGAGCGCACGCAGCTGCAGCACCTTGGCGTTGGCGACGCTGACGCCCATCGCGGCAGCGGTTTCCCGAATGGAGTATCCGCGGAGGAATCGGAACTCGAGCACCCTCCGATAATTCTCTGGCAGGCCGTCGAGGATCGGGCTCACGTCGACGTCATGGTCTCGTTCGGCGGCGGGAGCGGCGTCGCGCTGCTCATCGAACTCCATCAGGACCGTCCCGTGCCGCTGCCGCCAGACATCGGCGAGCACGCTCCGTGCCGTGGTCCGCAGGTAGGCGCCGATCTCCCCCGGGGAGACGTCGGAGCGCAGCCGCGGCAGCGCACGGAGGAACGTGGTCGAGGTCACGTCCTCGGCATCGGGGGTGTTGCCGGTTCTCGAGTAGACATATCGGTAGAGGGGAGCCACGTGCTCCTGGTAGACGGATTCCCAGTCGTTCGCGGGATCTGAGGCGACAACCACGCGAAGCGGGGGCGACGTTTCGGGCACAGCCACGTTCGATGATGTCCTACGCCGGGGAGTTACGCGATCGCCACTTCGGGGCATGATTGACGCAGAGGGTTTTCATCATGAGTTCCGAGACGTCCCACGACCGCCTCATCGGCACGGTGTCGCTGATCCTGGATCGAATGGTGCACGTTCGGTTGACAGCGGTTGGTCTGAGCCGTCCCGACACGATCGACCGCGTCCCCATCGAGCCTGCAGCGTTCTGGGAGGCAAGCCGGGTTCTTACTCCCCGTGGGATCCATGTCAACCGGGAATGGGAGTCGCTCGGCGGTCCGAGGTGGCGCGAGATGGAGCTCCAGGGCGACAGCGAAGGCCCGGGGGGGCACTGGGGGAGCCGCAACCTGGTCGCGACCGCCCACATCCGGCGTGAGCCTGGACCCGCGCCCTTCGTCCTGATGCTGCACGGCTATGCGGTGCCGCAGACCACGTACGACCGGTGGCTCGCGAAGCAGATGCGCCTCCGCGGTGCGCACACCGCGCGGCTCGACCTTCCGTTGCACCTGCGCCGCACCCTGCCCGGTCAGCGCAGCGGCGACGGCTACTTCAGCCTCGACCCCGCCCACATCCGGGCGGTCGTTCGGCAGTCCGTGGAGGACGCCGCGGCGCTGATCGCCTGGGCTCGCGCCGAGGTCAGCCCGCACGTGACCGTGGTGGGCGTGAGCCTTGGCGGTCTGATCGCCACCATGCTCGCCGCCCAGCTCGAGCTCGATCGCGTGATCGCGGTCGCGCCGTTCTGCGACCCCGCGGCCACGCTGTCGCAGCGACCGCCGACCCCGTCGCTGCGCCACCTCGGCATGATCGGCGAGTACAGCGGGTCCTGGGGGCCCGACCGCGCGAGTGCCGGTCGCTTCCTCGAGTCGACGCTCGCGCCGCTGCTCGCGAGGAACTTCATCCCGCGGACGCCGGGGGACCGCATCACCCTGGTTCGTGCCATGCAGGATCTCGTGGTGGGACCCGATCCCGTCACCCGGCTGAGCACCGAGTGGCAGACGGATCTCTGGACCTACCCGCACGGTCACATGACCGTGATGAGCGCGAGTGGGATCGCGCGCCGGATCGCCGACCGAGCCACCACCATGCACGACGACCCCGGCCTGTCTGTCGCGGTATGACGCTCACCCGACCGGTGCTCCACCGCGAGGGCGTGACGGCGAACGGCCGTCGCTACGTGATCAGGCCCTCCCAGGAGGGAGACGCTCCCGGCCTCGCAGCGCTCATGGATGCGGTGGCAGGGGAGGGTGAGTTGATCGCTGCGGTGCCGGGTGAGCCCGACACCATCGTGCAGAGCACACGGCTCATCTCGATCGTCCTCGAGGGTGGGCTGACCCTGACCCTCGAGGTCGACGGCGTCACGGCCGGCCACGTGATGGTGCAGCGGCGTCCTGGGCGCCATTACGCCCACGTCGGTGAAATAGCCATCCTTGTCAGCAACGTGCAGCGCGGGCTCGGATTCGGGCGGATGCTGATGGACATGGCGATCGATTGGGGCCGCGTGGTCGGCCTCGCCAAGGTCAGTCTTCGGGTGTTTCCCGACAACACCCGCGCCATCGCGCTCTACCGATCGCTCGGGTTCGAGGAGGAAGGCCTGGCACGGGGGGAGGTGCGCATGCCCGGCGGTGACCGCGACGTGCTGCTCATGGGCCTCGCCCTGGGCGGGCCTGACGTGACCGGCGCCCCTGCTATCCTGCGGAACGAATGAGCGACTCGCGCCCGATCGGCGTGTTCAACTCCGGTGTCGGCGGCCTGACCGTGCTCCGCGAGATCCGTCGCCAGATGCCTGCCGAAACGCTCATCTATGTCGCCGACCTGGGGCACTTTCCGTACGGTCCGCGTTCGCAAGCCCAGGTCCGTGGCCTCGCCCTCGACATCATCGCGATGCTCGCGGCGATGGACACCAAACTGGTGGTGATCGCCTGCAACACGGCAACCGCGGCAGCGCTCCACACCGCGAGGGAGCGCTTCGACATCCCGGTTGTGGGCGTCATCGCCCCGGGTGCGCAGGCGGCGGCGGCGGCGACGCGCAACGGACGGGTGGCCGTCCTCAGCACCGAGGGAACCCGGGCGAGCGGCGAGTACGTCCACGCCATCAAGGAGGCCAACCCGGGGATCGCGGTGCTCAGCGAGGTCGCAGCCGACCTGGTCGAGATCGTCGAGGACGGAGATGCCGACACCGCGAGGGCCGATGCCGCGCTGGCGC
Organism: Candidatus Dormiibacterota bacterium; assembly: GCA_963708605.1. GTDB lineage: Bacteria > Chloroflexota > Dormibacteria > Aeolococcales > Aeolococcaceae > Palsa-851. Next base: position 57,613 of record CAVPTG010000007.1, read on the forward strand.
CGGTGCTCCGACGCATCGTCGACTGGCGAGCGGACACGCTGGTCCTCGGGTGCACGCACTACCCGCTGCTCCGTCCGGCGTTGCGCCGCCTGATCGGAACCCGGCGCCTCCGTGTCGTGGACAGCGCGGACACGACCGCGGCGCGCGTCAAGCGGATCGTCGCAGTCAATCGGATCGGCGCCGGCGGCTCGGCCGCGTCCGACTCCGGGTCCCTGGCGGCGCGCACCGAGATACTGGTGACCGCCGCCCCGGCGCGGTTCCGAACCAGCGCGGCCCGGATCTTCGGGGAGCCCCTCCCGGAACCCCGCCTGGTCCGGCCGGTGGCGCAGGCGATTCGGGTGGCGGCGGGGTCATGAGCATCGCCGCCGAGGAACTCCTCGAGCCGATTTCCACGGAGTTGATCGAGTTCGAGCGGCGCCTCGACGCCGAGATCGCGTCCGACCTCGGCCCGATGGCGAGCGCCATGTCGCACATCGTCAAGGCGGGGGGCAAACGCCTCCGGCCGGCGCTGGTCATCCTCGCCGCCCGGCTGGGCGACGCCAACTCGAACGCCGTCTTCAACCTGGCGATGGGGATCGAGTTCATCCATACCGCGACCCTCGTCCACGATGACCTCATCGACAAGGCACCCACCCGGCGCGGGATCAGGACCATCCATGAGGCGCTTGGACCGGACCCCGCGGTCATCATCGGCGACTACTACTTCGCCAAGGGCGCCTACCTCCTGGCGGAGATCGGGATGCCGGCGATCGAACTCGGCGATCAGCCACGCGGTTATGACCATCTGCATGGGCGAGCTGTTGCAGATGACCAGCCGCAACGAGTACGACCAATCCCTCACCGACTACCACCGCAAGATCGGACGAAAGACCGCCACGCTCGTCTCCACCAGTTGCTACGGCGGCGGGTTGATCGCCGGTTTGGACACCCCGGCGGTCGAGAGCCTGCGCCGGTACGGCCACAGCCTCGGCATGGCGTTTCAGATCGCGGACGACGTCCTCGATTACGTCGCGACCACCGCCGAGGTGGGCAAGCCGGTTGGGGCAGATCTTCGCCAGGGCACGGTGACGCTGCCGCTCATGCTGGCCCTCAAGGACCGCGAGGTCGGTGCCCGCCTCCAGCGGATTCTGGCCAAGAATGACCTCAACGAGGAGGACTTCGACACGGTGGTGACCCTGGTTCGCGGATCGGATGCGATCGCCGCCGCGGAGCGAAGCGCCCAGGAATTCGCGCGTGAGGCTGCGGCCGAGCTGAAGGGCTTTCCGAAGTCGGACGCCCGCGAGACTTCTCGAGCGCGTCTGCGACTACGTCGTCGAGCGCAGGATCTGATCCGGAGCGCACGCCGGGGTGCTCAGAGAGCGCCGAGCCGGCGAACCTCCTCTCCGAAGGCGCGAGCCCAGGCTCCCAGCACCAGAGCGGCGGCGACGTATCCCAGAGCCTCGACGACGGTCGCGGGCATGGTGGTTGCGAGGTGCCTGTCGCCGGACTGCACCGCGATCACGCTCGCGACGGTGCGGGCAGCGTCGACAGCGGCCAGGAGGCACACCACCACCAGCGCGCAGCGAACGATTCGATATTCGCGGCGGAGGCCCGCGCGGAGCTGGCCGAGCGTCTGGCGCTCGACCGACGTTCGCCCCGGCGGCGGTTCGGTGGCGCCGTGTCGGAGGCGCAGGACGGCGGCTGCAAAGCAGACCGCCGCAACCCAACCCGGCCACAGCGTCCGCACGGTTGACCCCGTCGCGATGACCGTTTGGAGCGGATTGAGCGAAGCATGCGCGGCGAGCTGGCCCGCCAGGGTCTGGTGCAGGCGCACGAGCAACGTGCCGGCCACGCCGCACGCGGCCGCGACAACCGCCACTGCGAGACCACGCAGCGCGATCGGACCACGGTCGAGGAAGACGAGCTCGGTGAGTTGTGCGTCGCGCTGTGGCTGCACCGTGGCATTGTAAGTTCGGTCGATGTCGCGAGCCAGAAAGATCACACCACGCAGGATTCGCGTCGCCACCTACAACATCCTGCTTGGAGGCGAAGAGCGTCGCGAACTGGTTCGCAACGTGCTCCGGCGCATCGATGCCGATGTCGTCGCCCTCCAGGAGGTTCGCGAGGTCGATCGCATCCGCGACCTTGCCGAGGACCTCGGCATGGCGATGTTCCTCGGAGAGCCGAGCGATCCGGACTCGCCGATGCACACGGCGATCCTCACACGCTTACCGGTGCGCGGCTGGCGCAATCGCCGTCACCACGGCCGCATGCTGCGCTCGCACCTCCATTGCGATATCGAGACGGGCGGTTCAGCGCTGCCGCTGATCGGAGTCCACTGTCTGCACCTCGCCGCGCGCTTTGGCGACCGCAACAAGGGTGAGGCGAGACGCATCCGCGAAATCGGCGCGGTGCTCACCGATATCGCAGACGAGCCGGCCTTGCCGCATCTGCTCATCGGCGACTTCAACGCGCTCTCGCCCGGGGACGACATCCTCGCCACGTCGTTCTTCCGCCGCATGAACGACTTGCGCCGCGCCGGCCTGCTCGTGGTGGGATCCAACGGCATTCTGACTCCGCTGGCACCGCACGGGAACAGCACGGATGACGGCCTCGCGGATCGCTGGCGTCGGGCCGGTGTTGATCCGCGAACTCCTCGGCGGGATACCGGCACTGCCCCGCGTCGTCGCGCCGCTGACAGTCGGCCTGCCCGTCTCGCGCGCGATGGACCGTTTTCTGGGCCGCATGATCGAGCGCTGGACCGTCGAGCGCCTGCTCTCGGAGGGTTACGTCGACTGCTACCGGCGCGTTCATCCGCGCGCCAGGGGACTCACGTGCGCGACCTGGCAACTCTCGGCACGCGTCGACTATGTCTTCGCCACCGAGGATCTCGCAGCGCATGTGGTCGGAGCGGACGTGGTCGGAGCCAGGACGTGGCCAGATCCCGAGGCCGCGGTTGCGTCAGATCACTACCCGGTGGTCGCCGATTTCAGCGTGTGACACGCCTGGGCACGGCCGCCCCTCGCTTCTCATCCGACGATGACGTTGCCGTTGGCATTGATAGAGGTCACCGCGGTGTAGATGATGGCCAGGAAAAGGACCGAGATCACCAGCGCGACGATCCCGGTGACCAGCCCGGTGATCGCCATGCCCTTGCCCGCGCCATGTGCATTTGCGTGGCGGATACCGAGGGCGCCGAAGACGATGGCCAGGGCCCCGAGGACGATGCTGACGTAGTCGACGAACGGGATCCAGCAGAGCACCACCGCCACGATGCCGCAGACGCCGCCGGCGATCCCGAGCCCGTTCCCCGATTGGGCGACCGCATACGGCTGCGGCTGGTAGTACCCGTACGGAGCGCCCTGAGGCGGCGGATACCCCGGTTGGGCGGGGAACCCCGGCGGTTGCGGCGGGTTTTCGGGTTGGGATGCTCCCCATCCCGGCGGTCGGGGGGCCTCCGGGCCGTCAGGCACGTGGCGCCCGCTCGCCGACGCTCGTCAGGGGCACGGTCACAGTGCCCCTGACGGTACGGACCGCCGCTGTCGGGCCGGCAATGCCTGAGGTCAGACGCTTGGCGGAGGCGGTGGTGGCGGCGTTCCGTATCCCCCGGGAGGATTGCCGTACCCACCCGTCGGCCCGGCGGCCACCAGCGGTGTGTCACCAGGAAACCGGCTGATGATCACGATGTACCAGACGATCGCGTAGATGATCACGTCGATGATCAGACCGACGATGGCTCCACCGTATCCGACGCCGAGGACCGCGTAGCCGGCGTAGAAGATGATCGTCCCGATCGCGCTCACGACCCCGCCGACAAATCCCAGAGCGAGACCATAGATGACCAGCCGCTTCCCGTCGCGATTGAGCTGGTACATCTGGTAGGCGCCATAGGTGCCAACGCACACACCGACCAGTCCGATGATCGCTCCCAGGAGCCAAAGGATTGGGAACCCGCAGCCTCCGAGCGTGCACGCACCGAACGTGGCCGTGAGTCCGAGGATGCCGAAGATGATGCCGATAGCACCCAGGATCAGCAGGACCAACCCCAGTGTCTTGGCAGGGATGTTCATCTTGAACGGGGGGTCGGCCGCAAACGGCGGGTCAGTCAGGATGTTTGCCATGGGTTCGGGTGGTCCTCCCAGATGAATGAGCAGCTGTGGCATCGCCGGTGACCGGGGCGCCACGTCCCCCGATCGCGGATCGCTGGATTATGGGGTAATCAGACCCTCATGGGAAAGACCTTCGCGAACAGTTCGGCGACGGTTGGGATGCAGCCGTCGAAGCACCGCAGACGCGCACAGACCCGCTGCCGCAATGAGCGCCAGAAAGATTCCAATCCCGAGTGAGCGACCGGTGGCTCGCGCCAGGATGAGCTGAATAAGGACGCTCCCCATCGTGACAGCGGCCGCGGTGGCGTGTGCCGTGACTTCCGGAACGTGTGGTGTGACCACGTCATCAACGAATCCGCGCCCGATCAGCAGCAGCAGGACCGAGGCGGCTATACCGATGAAGAACAGATCCCCGAAGACCGACGCGCGAAACGCGTTCACCGATATGTGCGAACCACTCGCTGTATAGGCGTACCAGGGCAGGAACGCCACGAGGACGCCCAGGGCGGCGGATGCGGTACCGATCGCCTCGGCCCTGTTGATGTGGCTGGGCAATGCAATGTCCTCGAGATGAACCTGGATGAAGTACCGAGTCGCATGGCAGCGAACCGGGATGAGTGTGGTTGGTTCGAGTGGATGGTATGCAGCGCTGGGCGTGCTGTCAACGCCGCCGGCGCGTTCGAGAGCTCGAGACAGCGCCTTTCGGCGCTCCCCCTGGAGGCACAACGCCCACATCGGCGGCAAATGCCGGGGGCTTTCCCGCCATCAGGAGGTCACCGAGGGTGCGCCAGTTGAAGCGCTCGCCTCCTCGCTTGACCAGCTCGACGAAACACGCCGCGGTTGCCTCCGCGTCGGCGAGAGCATGGTGCGGCTTTCGGTGCACCACGCCCAACTCGCGGCAGAGCCGCTCGAGCCCGATCGTGTCCTTGAGATCGAAGAGCTTCGCCGCGAGCCTCGTGGTGTCAACGTTGTCCGCATCGAGGCTCGATCCGATAGCGCGGCCGATGAGTCGCGTGTCGAACGCATCGGCGCTGTGTTCCACGAGCACCGCGCCCTTTGCGAAGCGTTGAAACCGCTCGACCACGATCGAGACAGGGGGGGCGCCATTGAGGGTCGACGCGTCGATGCCGTGGATGCGTCGCGCATAGGGGTTGATCCGATCGTTGCTGTGCACCAGCGTCTCGAAGCTCATCAGATGGTCGCGCATCGTGAATGCGACCGCGCCGAGCTCGACCAGGTGGTGCGGCGATTGGCCCGTCGTCTCGCAGTCCAGGGCAACGAAGTGAAGGTCCTGGATCAGCGTGTCCGGCGACGGTCGCTCCGCGGACCAGGAATCGACGGCGTCGTCGAGCGTGGCGAAGGGCTCGGCTCCCGCCGGACCGAGGCGCGGTAAGAATTTGTCGCCCGTGGGGACCCTCCCTCGGCGGCGACCGTATCGCCGGCGAGCTTCCATACACCCCCATCCTAGAACTCCTGGACGGAGGGACCGGTGCGGACGGGCCGGAAACCTATACTCGCTCGTGATGCGACTGGTAGCCGCCGGGCTGAGCTTTCGCACCGCTCCACTGGCTGTGCGGGAGGCTGCGGCCATCCCAGCGGCGCGCGCTGCAACGACCCTGCGATACCTCGTGGGCCATGCCGGCCTGCACGGCGCGGCCGTGCTTTCGACGTGTAATCGCACCGACTTCTATGTGGTCTGCCCCGACGACCTCAGCGCCCAGGTGACCCCGCGACTGGCTCGATACCTCGACCCGGACGGCTCGGGCGAGGTGGAGCGCCACATGGTCACCTTCGAGGACCGCGAGGCCGCTGAGCACATGTTTCGAGTGGCCAGCGGCCTCGAGAGCATGGTCATCGGCGAGGCGCAGGTGCTCGGCCAGTTCAAGGATGCGCATCGAGTCGCGACTGACGCGGGCACGGTGGACGCGCGCCTCGACTACGTGATGCGCCGAGCCATCTCCACCGCCAAACGCGTGCGCACCGATACGTTGCTCGGCCGCGGCGCGGCGAGCCTCAGCGAGATCGCCGTCGAGTGTGCCCGCGCCTCGTGCGGGGAACTCGAGGGGAAGGGCGTCCTGCTCATCGGCGCGGGAAAGATGAGCCGCCTGGCCGCCGATCGCCTGCACGACCAGGGGGCTCGGATCATGACCACGTCGCGGGGCGAGTCGAGCCGCCGGCTGGCGCAGGCACTCGGTGCGGAAGCAGTCGCCCTGCGCGAAATCGCCGAGGTTGCTGACGAGGTTGACGTGATCATCGCCTCCACCGACAGCGCAACGACGGTGCTCGACGCAGCCACCGTCGAGCTGCTCCAACGCCGGCGCGGGCTCCGACCACTGTGCATCGTCGATATGGCCGTGCCTCGTGATGTCGCCGCCGCTGCCGGCGGCGTTGCGGGTGTGACCCTGATCGACATCGATGAGCTCGGGCGGCGGGTCGGACAGCGGCTCGATCAGCGCCGCGAAACCGTGCCCGCCGCCGAGAGGATCATCGACATCGAGCTCGAGAAGACGGTCACGGTCATCGGTCAGCGCGACACTGCCGGGCCGACCATCACCGCGCTCGTCGAATGGGCGGAGCAACTGCGAGCCGAGGAGGTCGCTCGAACCTTCAGCACCGGGCGTCCGATCGATGACGCGACCCGCGAGCGGGTCGAGGTGCTGACCAGGAGCATGGTGCGCAAGCTCCTGCACGGACCGGTCACCCGGCTGCGTGAATCGGGAGACCCCGCGACGACGGTGGCGATCCGTGAGGCCTTCCGGCTCGACCGCTGATGCCGGCCGCCGAAACGTCGACACTTCGGCTGGCAACGCGCGGCAGCGCCCTCGCCCTGCGCCAGACAGCACTGGCTGCGGACGCGCTGCGCGGGGCCGGGAGCGGTGATGTGGAGAGCCTGGTCATCCGCACTGAGGGCGATCGCCGCACCGACGCCGCGATCGACCAACTCGAAGGCGAGGGGTGGTTCACCGCCGATCTCGAGCGCAGCCTCGTGGACCGGCGCGCGGACGTGGCCGTCCACAGCGCAAAGGACCTCCCGTCGGCGCTCGCTCCCGGTCTGAGCATTGCCGCCTACCTCGGCCGCGCTGATGCTCGGGACGGGGTGGTATCGAGGACGGGCGGCGCGCTGGAGGAACTGCCCGCGGGAGCTACGGTGGGGACGAGCAGCGCCCGGCGAGCCGGGCTGCTCGCGGCGCTCTACCCACGGCTGAAGGCGGTGCCGATCCGCGGCAATGTCGACACCCGGCTGCGGAAGCTCGACACCGGAGAGGTGGATGCGCTCGTGCTCGCGTGCGCCGGAATCGACCGGCTGGCACTCGGCAACCGGCTCGCCCAACGCCTCGATCCCCTCAAGTTCGTGCCATCTCCGGCGCAGGGTGCCATCGCGCTGGAGACGGTCACCGGCTCCGCGGCGGCGCGCGCCTGCGTGCCGGTCGACGATCGCGCAACCAGGTTGGCGGTGACCGCCGAGCGAGCGGTGCTGAGCGCTCTCGGCGGCGGCTGCCTCCTGCCCCTCGGCGCCTGGGCACGGGTCGAAGCCGGCCGGTTGGTGCTGGTCGCCGCGCTGGTCGCGGAGGGATCGATTCACCGGGCGGAGGCCGAGGGAAGCCTCGAGGATCCCAAGGCTCTCGGTGAGGCGGTGGCGGCCCGGCTCCGTTGACCGAGCCCCCGCCAGCGCTCGCCGGAAGGCGGATCCTCGTGACGCGAACACGCGAGCAAGCGGAGGGACTCGTCGACCGGCTCCACAGGGCGGGCGCATCGGTGATGGTCGTTCCGCTGATCGCGACCGTCCCCGTCGCCGAGCCTGCAGCCATCGTCGCGTTTGCCGCCGAGAACGCTGCCGCGCCTTCACCGCGTTGGGTGGCCTTCACCAGCGCCACCGCCGTTCGCCTCGTCATCGGCGCCGCCGGTGCAGCGGCCCTGTCGGGGATGCTGATCGCAGCGGTGGGACCCGCGACGGCTGCCGCGCTCCTCGCTGAGGGAGTCACTCCCCAGCTTGTGGCGAGCGAGCCCGACGCGGATGGGCTGGCCACGGCGATGCTCGAGCACGGGATGACCGGCGCCACGGTGTGGATCCCGGTCGCCGAAGGCGCACGCGGCGATCTTGCGGAGCGCCTTCGGAGAGCGGGAGCCGCAGTGAGCGTCCAACTTATCTATCGAAGCGTCATGCCCGCAGAGGCCCCCGATCGCGTCAGGGCCGCGCTCGCAGGGGGCGTCGACGCAATCACGCTCACCAGCGGGAGCACGGCACGCAATCTCGCCCGGGCAGCGGGCGAAGGCGGTGTGGTTCCGGGCATTGCGATCGTGTGCATCGGTGAGCAGACGGCTGCGGAGGCGCGAGCGGCCGGACTCATCGTCGAGGCGGTCGCTCGCGAGGCATCGGTTGACGGGCTGATGGCGGCGCTGACTGAGTGCCTGGCCCCCCAGCCGCTACGCTGATCAACGACATGGGATTTCCTTCCGAACGACCACGCCGTCTTCGCCGCACCCCGGCGCTGCGCAGGCTCGCCCGGGAGTCGACGCTGAGATCCATCTCAGCTGATTCACCCGGCGTTCATTCGCGAGGGTCTCCGATCGCCCCAACCGATCGGGTCGATGCCGGGTCAGCGCCACGAGAGCATCAACTCGCTCTGCACGACGGTGGAGGAGACGATCGCGCTCGGTCTCGGCGGCGTTCTCCTCTTCGGCCTCCCCGGATCCAAGGACGCGCAGGGCTCAGGCGCGTTCGCTGACGACGGTGTCGTCCAGCAGTCGATCCGCGCGGTGCGCGAGCGTTTTGGCGACGCGTGTGTCGTGATCGCCGACTGCTGCCTGTGCGAGTACACCGACCACGGGCACTGCGGCTTTCTGCTCGAGAGCGGCGAGGTCGACAACGACGCGACCCTCGAGTTGTATGCGCGGACCGCGGTGAGCCAGGCGGCCGCGGGGGCCGACATCATCGCCCCGAGCGGGATGATGGACGGGCAGGTCGCCGCGATTCGTGAGGCGCTCGACATGTCGGGCTACACCGACACCGCGATCCTCGCCTACAGCGCGAAGTTCGCCACCGTCCTCTATGGACCCTTCCGCGACGCCGCCGAATGCGCGCCACGTTCTGGTGATCGGCGCTCATACCAGATGGACCCCGCCAACCAGCGCGAGGCCGTTCGCGAGGCGATGCTCGATGTCGAGGAGGGCGCGGACATGGTCATGGTCAAGCCGGCGCTCACCTACCTGGACGTGGTCGCACGGGTGCGCGACGCGACCGACCTGCCGCTTGCCGCCTATTGCGTCAGCGGTGAATTCGCCATGCTTCACCATGCCGCGGCCGCCGGCGCGTTCGACGAGCGCAGCGCGGTCCTCGAGGCCCTGGGCGGCATCCGCCGCGCGGGAGCCGACATGATCATCACGTACCACGCGCGGGCCGCCGCCGGCTGGCTCGCCGAGACCAACGTGCAAGGAGCCTATGCATGAATGACCCATCCGGCGGCAGGCGCCGCCTTCCATTGGTGCTCGGATCAGGTGGCGTCGTTATCGTCGCCATCGTCGCTATCGCGATCGGCGTCAACGGCGCGAGCGCGCCGCTCCCCGCGGTGCCGACTTCGACGCCGACTGTCGCGCCGACTCCGAGCGCAAGCGTCTCGGCAACGCCGTCGCCGACCGCGGCCCCCACGATCCCCTTCGCGGACTGCGCGAAAACGACCTTCGGCGCCGTGCTGGCACCGCTCCACCCGCCGGCGAGCGTCCACACGTACAGCGCGGCACCCGCGATGACGATCAACACGGGGAAGCTGTACCAGGCGACCATCGCCACATCGAAGGGGAATATCGTCCTTTGCCTGCAGCCGAATCTCGCGCCCACCACGGTCAACGTCTTCGTGACCCTGGCGCGAAATCACTTCTACGACGGCATCCCGTTCCATCGGGTGGTGGCGAGCTTCGTCATCCAGGGTGGTGATCCCCAGTGCATCGGCAAGGTCCCATCACTCCCGGCGACGCCGTCCGCGACCTGCGGGAGCGGCGGCCCAGGCTTTCAGTTCAACGATGAGCCGGTGCATCAGCAGTACGTCGACGGCGCGGTGGCGATGGCCAACAGCGGCGCCAACACCAATGGCTCGCAGTACTTCATCTGCATCGCCAACGACACGCAGCTGCCGGCGTCCTACAACCTCTTCGGCAAGGTCGAGAGCGGGATGAGCGTCGCGCTGAAGATCGTGCAAGGCGATCTCATGAAGTCGATCACGGTGCGACAGCAGACCTAGTTTTGATGCGCAGCCGGCGGTGAAGGACAGCAAGGCGCGGGCACTGCGCGAGCGCGCCGAGCGGGTGCTGCCGGGGGGTGTCGACAGCCCGGTGCGCGCTTACCGCGCCGTTCCCGGCGTGCCGCCGCACGTCATCGCCGGCGAGGGTGCTCACGTCGTCGACGCGGACGGCAACGAATTCATCGATTACGTCCTCGCCTACGGGCCGCACATCCTCGGCCACCAGCCGCCACGGGTCATGGCGGCGATCCGTGCCCAGCTCGAGCGGGGGGTCGCATACGGCCACACGGTGGAGCTCGAGGTGGACCTCGCCCAACGGATCGTCGACGCTGTGGAATCGGTGGAGATGGTCCGGTTCGTCACCTCGGGCACCGAGGCCGCGATGTCCGCCGTCCGCCTCGCCCGTGCGGCGACGGGCCGCGACCGCATCGTGAAGTTCGCGGGGGGCTATCACGGCCACGCGGATGCGCTGCTCGCCGAGTCGGGGTCCGGCATCGCCACCCTCGGCATCCCGGGCTCGCCGGGCGTCCCCGCCGCGGCTGTCGCCGGCACCGCCGTGCTGCCCTACAACGACCTCGAGAGGGTCATGGCGCTCTTCGAAGCTGAGGGCGACCAGATCGCCGCGGTGATCGTGGAACCGGTCGCCGGGAACATGGGATGCGTGCCTCCAGACCCCGGCTTTCTGGAGGGACTTCGCGACGGCACATCCAAATGGGGTGCTTTGCTCGTATTCGATGAGGTGATGACCGGATTCCGCGTCGCGTACGGCGGGGCTCAGACCCGATACGGGGTCCGCCCCGATCTCAGCCTCTTCGGCAAGGTTATCGGCGGCGGCCTGCCGGTCGGCGCTTACGGAGGCCGCCGCGACCTCATGGAGCAGATCGCCCCATCCGGCCCCGTCTATCAGGCGGGCACCCTTTCGGGCAGCCCGCCCGCGATGGCCGCCGGGATTGCCGCGCTCGACGTGCTTCGTGAGAATCCCGGCCTCTACGAGCGGTTGGAGCGCCTGGGGCACCGCCTCGAAACCGGCTTCGCGGAGGCTGCCGCAGCGGCCGGGGTCGCGTGCACCGTCGGTCGCGTCGGCAGCATGGTCACGCCCTTCATCGGGCTCGACAGGGCGCGCTCGTTTGAGGACGTGAAGCGGGCCGACCGCGAACGCTTCGGGCGCCTGCACGCGGCGTGGCTGGACGCCGGCGTCCTCTGGCCGCCCTCGCAATTCGAGACCGCATTTCTTTCGACGACACACTCGGATGAAGACGTCGACAGGACCGTCGAGTCGTTCGCTCGCACCCTGTCTTCGGTCTCAGTCTGATCTCAGGGGCTGTAAAAAGATGGTGCTAGACTGGAGGCTGACATGGGATTCATAGGCGGACATCTGCCGGAAATCATCATCGTGCTGGTGGTGATCCTGATCATCTGGGGGCCGGGGAAGCTGCCCGACGTGGGGGCAGGCATCGGCAAGGGAATTCGCGAGTTTCGGAAGGCTTCGTCCGAGACTCATGACGCGGTCATGGGCACGACCACGACTCCGGCGCAGCCGGCGCCCGTCGTTCAGGCCGTTGCCGCACCCGCCGCGGCACCGGCGCCGGTTCAGCCTGCCGAGCCGGCCACGGTTCCGGCTGACGCGCCGACACACCAGCCCTCAGTTTCTGGCTGACGCGCCGCTCACGCGCGCGCTGACCTGAGGCACGTAAGGTGCAGGGAGTGGCTGGCGACGACGAGCGGCGGATGACGATCGTCCAGCACCTGGAGGAATTGCGACGCGTCCTCATCTGGGTGATGGGTGCCTGGATCGTCGGAACAGCCGTCGCGTTCGTGTTCAACGGATTCTTCATCGGCGTGCTGCTGCACCCGCTGTCGACCGTCCTGAAGAACTCGCACAGCATCATCCCCAACAACGAGGCCATCTATACGAGCCCCACCGAGGGCCTCACCGTCCCGCTGAAGGTGGCGGCGGTCGTCGGGTTGATCATCGCGCTGCCGGTGGTGCTCTGGCAGGTCTGGAACTTCGTGTCGCCGGGATTGCGTCCGAAGGAGCGGAAATTCGTCGGACCGTTCATCGCCAGTGCACTCCTGCTCTTCGCCGCTGGAGCGGCGTTCGCATATTTCGTGATGCCCATCGGGCTGAGTTTCCTGACCAACTTCCTCAATGGACACGCCGTCTATTTCCCCGACATCAACTCGTACATCGGGTTCTTCCTGATCATCGTGTTCATCTTCGGAGCAACATTCGAGATGCCGGTCGTGATCGTGCTGCTCGGCCTGCTCGGGTTCGTCTCCTCGAAAAAGCTCAAGGGATGGCGGAAGATCGCCTACATCGGGATCATCATCGTGTCGCTGGTGATCACGCCGGGTGCGGATCCGTTCACGCCGACGCTGCTCGCAATCCCGCTGCTGCTGCTCTACGAAGCATCGATCATCGTTCTCCAGCGCATCTTCCGGCGCTGACGGCCGGGCCGACCGATACACTCGGGCCAATGCGTCCAGATGAACGTGCCTCTGATGAGCTCCGCTCGACCACCATCGAATTGCATCCGATCCCGTACGCGGAGGGCAGCGCGCTCATCACCATGGGGGACACCAGGGTCCTCTGTGCCGCATCGGTCGAGGAACGCGTGCCGCCGTTCCGCAAGGGAAGCGGTCGCGGTTGGGTGACCGCCGAGTACGCGATGCTCCCGCGGAGCACGCAGACGCGAACCGAGCGCGACGGTCGCAAGGGGAGGGTGGACGGCCGCGTCCAGGAGATCCAGCGGCTGATCGGCCGGAGCCTCCGGGCTGCGGTCGACTTCGAGGCACTCGGCGAGCGCAGCATCCTCATCGACTGCGACGTCATCGTCGCCGACGGGGGAACGCGCACCGCGTCGATCACCGGGGGTTACGTCGCGCTCGCACTCGCGGTCGCGAGGCTACGCGATGCGCGCGTCCTTCGCTCCGACCCGCTGCGCTGGCCGGTCGCCGCGGTGAGCGCCGGCATCGTGGCGGGAGAGCCGCGCCTCGACCTCTGCTATCTCGAGGACTCGGCCGCGGAGACCGACATGAATTGCGTCGGATCGTCCGACGGCCGGTTCATCGAGCTGCAGGGATCGGCGGAACAGGAGCCCTTCTCGCGCCAGGAGCTCGATTCCCTTCTCGGCCTTGCCGGTGCGGGGCTGAAGCAGCTGTTCGCCCTGCAGGCCGAGGTGTTGGGCAGCGCCAGATGAGCCGGGCGCGATGAGCGGGGCGATCCTGATCCTGGCCACGCGCAACCCCGGCAAGTTCCGCGAGCTCCGGGATCTCCTGAACCGGTGGCACCTGGATCTCCGCTCGCTCGATGACATCGGCTTCCACGCGGCGCTCGAGGAGCCCGGACCCGGCTACACCGAATCCGCGCTCGCCAAGGCGACCGCGGTCTGCACCGCGACCGGTCTTCCTGCTCTCGCAGACGACAGCGGCATCGAGATCGATGCGCTTCGTGGCTGGCCGGGTCCGATGTCGGCCCGCTGGCTGGGTGACCAGGCGACCGATGCGGACCGCCTCCTCGCTCTGATCGCCGAGGTTGAGCGTCGGACGCCCGACGACCGCCGCGCGCGGTACGTGTGCGTGGCCGCGCTGGCCCGGCCGGAGGCCGAGCCGGTGACCGCCCATGGGGAATGCCTCGGCACGATCGTGTCTCCGCCGCGGGGCACCAATGGCTTCGGCTACGACCCGGCATTCCTGTCGGCTGATCTCGGGATCACCTTCGGTGAAGCCCCGGAAGCGGACAAGGCGCGTGTCTCGCACCGATCCCGAGCGATTGCCCGGCTGGGAGACGCGGGGGTCTTCGCGGCGGCTCCGTTCGTCTGATGCTCAGCCGGCAGGAATCGCGGCTCCGGTCACCGCTGCGGCGGCGTCGGAAAGCAGCCACTCGATGACCGCGGCAACGGCGTCGGTGCTGACCCACGACGAGCGATTTGCCTTGGGCATCGACTCGCGATTCGCGGACGTGTCCATGGTGCCGGGCAGCACGGCGTTGACCGTGATGCCGTGTCCCTGCAGCTCGGCGGCCATCACCTGAGCCAGCCGGAGGACCGCCGCCTTGCTCACCTGGTACGCAGCCTGCCCACGCGTGACGTCGATCGCCGCACGCGACGCAACGATCACGATCCTGCCGCCCGACCCACCGGCGACCATCGATGCGGCCGCGGCGCGGGCGAGACGCCAGGGCCCGAGCAGGTTGGCAGCGATCTGGCCTTCGATGGCAGCGTCCTCGACCTCGTGAGCACGTCCCCCGGCGTAGCCGCCGGACGCGCTCACCATGGCCTCCCACCGACCCATCGCCTCGACGGCTGCCCGGAGGCGCGTCACCGCTGCGAGGTCGTCAAGGTCGCTCTCGATCTCGGTGGCTCCCGCCGGAGTCGCCGAGTGCCCGGGGTGGCGCGTCGGAATCACCACCCTCCGGCCTGCGGCCGTCAGCCTGCTCACGACCGCGGCCCCGAGCGCACCACCGCCACCGCCGACGACGGTGATGCCGCCTTGACGAACTACCACAATGTCTCCTCGTGGACCAGGGGACCGAGCCGACATTTCAGCCGCGAGCGGTGGCTCGAGCCGCCGCGGCCATCATCGCGCTCCTGGCCACCGGGCTGGCGGGCTTCCTGGTCGCACATCAGGTAGCTCTCGTCAGTCCGGCCAAGACCGTTCCAGTCACCCTTCCCGCCGCGAGTGCGCCCACGCCGTCGCCACCGCCGCTGACCGACCTCGGACGCAACGACCTGACCAGCGTGGTCACCGTGGAAGCGGAGCTCGAGAGCGGCTCCGCCGAGTTGCTCGGCACCGGCTGGGTCTTCGACAATCTGGGTGACGTGGTCACCAATGCCCACGTGGTCAACGGCAACAACACGGTCCGCGTGACCGATCGCGCCGGCAACACGTTTGTCGCGCGCCTGGTGCAGAGCAGCCAGAGCAGTGACCTGGCGCTGCTTCGCGTCACCGGCACCCTCGAGGGGTCACCGCTCCCCATCGACTCACGGGGCCTCAGCGTGGTGCCCGTTCCGGTCATCACCCTCGCGTCCAGCCGCGCCACAGGGCACACCGACATGACCTCGGAGATGCTCATCGGGCTCAACGACAATGTCCCTCTCCAGGGCAGCGGTATCGAGGCCGGCCAGGCGCTGCCCCAAGAGTACGACGACATGCTCCACCTCCAGGGGACGCGCATCTATCAAGGCAACAGCGGGGGCCCTGTGCTGGACGCTTCGGGACGGGTGGTGGGGATCGTCACGCTGGCCAGCCCCTCCAGCCCGGACGCGTATGCGATTCCCATCAGCCGGGTGCTGTCGACGCTACGTCAGTGGGTGGCAGCGGGATGATTCGGTCCCGCATTGGGTATCGTCATCAGTGACGGGACGTACAGACGTACCCCGAGGAGTGCAACCACAGTGCCCACACACAACTTCGACATCGCCATCATCGGGGGAGGTCCCGCGGGGCTGACGGCTGCGCTCTATGCGGGACGGAACCGCGAGCGCGCGGTGCTCCTCGAGGGCAAGGCCCCGGGCGGACAGCTGCTCAACACCGAGCTGATCGAGGATTACCCGGGGTACCTCTCGATCCTTGGCGGCGAGCTCGCCACGGTGATGGAGGAGCAGGCGGCTCACTTCGGCACCGAGCTGGTGCGCACCGAGGTCAAAGCGATCAAGGTGCAACCTGACGGCTTGAAGCTCGTCGAGACCTACGACGGCGATTACCTCGTGCCGGCGGTGATCATCACCGCGGGTGGGAATCCCCGTAAGTTGGACGTCCCCGGCGAGGAGGAGTTCGCGGGCCGTGGCGTCTCGTACTGCGCGGTGTGCGACGGTGCGTTTTTCAAGGACGTGCGCCTGGCGGTCGCGGGTGGGGGTGACGCCGCGGTGGAGGAGGCGCTGTTCCTCACGCGTTACGCAAGCAAGGTCACGATCATCCACCGGCGTAAGGAGTTCCGCGCCCAGCCGATCCTGCTCGACGAGGCGCGCAAGCATCCGAAGATCGATTTCGTGGTCGACACCATCATCGAGTCGATCGAAGGCGACGAGAAGGTGCGCCGTCTGTCGTTGCGCAATCTCGACACCGAGCGTCGCTCCGCGCTCGAGGTTGGCGGCATCTTCATCTTCGTCGGTTTCATCCCCAATACTCAGCTCGTCGACGCCCACATCGATCATGACAAAGCCGGCTATTACAAGACCGACCCGATGACCATGATGACCAACATCCCGGGCATCTTCGCAGCGGGTGACGTGCGCAGCCAGCTGACCCGGCAGATCACCACCGCCGTCGGTGACGCCACCACCGCGACGATCGCGGCGAGCAAGTGGATCGAAGACTTCAAGCGCGGCCGCGACGATACCCCTCCCGAGCTCGTCGAAGCGACCCTGCACGGCGCCGTCTAGCCCCGCGAACGTGAGCATCACCACCGGTCACGGCGACGGGGGAGAGACGGGGCTGCTCTACGGCGGACGGGTTGCCAAAGACGATATCCACACCGAGGCGTACGGCTCACTTGACGAGGCCATCTCCGCGCTCGGATTGGCGAGAGCACTGACCGATTCGGCGGACCGGGCGGCGCGCATCCTCGAACTCCAGCGCGAGCTCTTCGTGGTAGGCGCCGAGCTTGCGACCGGTCCTGGCCATCGGGCCGACCTCGAGCGCCACTTCAATGTCGTGACCTCTGCGATGTCCGACGCGCTCGAGACTGAGATCCATGACCTGGAGGCGCGCGTCCCATTGCCCGGCGGCTTCGTCATCCCGGGCGGCACCCCGGTTGGCGCAGCGCTCGACATGGCGAGAACGCTCGTGCGTCGCGCCGAGCGCCGAACCGTGTCGCTGCAACGTGCGGGCGGCCTCGAGAATCCCGAGGTGCTCCGCTACCTCAATCGATGCTCGGACCTGCTCTTCATGCTCGCGCGCGAGGCGGAGCAGGGTGCCACCGTCGCCTCGGGCGGACAGCGCCGCCACGAGGCTGACGGGAAGATGACGGACAGCAAACGCTAGGCGGGAATCAATCCGCGCCTGCGGAGGAGTCCACGCTCCAGCGGCGCGAAGATCGCATCGTTGACGGCAATACCGACCACAAGGATTGTGATCACCGCGGCAAACATCTCCGGAATGTCGAGCACGCTCCGGCCGTCGTCAAGAATCGGTCCAAGCCCGCTGCTCGCCACCGATCCGATGATCAACTCTGCCGCCATCAGCGACCGCCACGAGAACGCCCAGGCCTGTTTCATGCCCGCGACGTAGCCGGGCAGCGCAGCGGAGAAAAGGAAATGCCGGTAGAACTGCGAGCCCCCCGCTCCCATCGAGCGCGCGAGACTGAACGTCAGCGGGGGGATATTGTCGTACGCCGACATCACTCCCATCGCGATCGAGGGGAAGGCACCCATGATCACCACGAAGTACATGGCGTTCTCGACCTGACCGCCGAACGAGAGAAAGATGACGGCGACCGGCACCCAGACGACCGACGGAAGGCTCTGGAGGCCAGCCAGCAACGAGCCCACCCCCGCTCGGAGCACGGGCACCCGAGCGACCGCCAAGCCTACGACGGTGCCGATCCCAAGCGCGAGCGTATATCCGATCGCCGCGCGCTCGAGCGTCTTGAACAGTGCGGGAATGAGCACACCGGTGCGGATCAGGAAGCCGAGCTCGGCGACGGTGTCTCCCGGACCGGGCAGCGCCAAGCCACCGGGCGACGTGACCCCGATGATGACGAGCACCTGCCAGATGCCGACCAGGATCCCGATCGCGAGGATTCGGGGCCACGCGACGCGCAGGATCCGTGTGAGCCTATTCCGTTCCATTGCTCACCGATCCGGCCCGCAGCCGCGTGGTGATCTCGTGCGCCAAGCCGGACACCTCGAAGGAGTCGAGCTCGCGAGGGCGCTGGATGTCGACGTCCCAGATCTGGGCGACGCGGCCCGGGCGCGCAGTCATGAGTATCACGCGGTCACCCAGGCGCACGGCCTCGCGGACGTTGTGGGTGACAAAGATGACTGTCCTACCGGTCTCCTGCCAGATACGGTTCAGGTCGTCGTGGAGCTGATCCCTGGTGATCGCGTCGAGGGCGGCGAAAGGCTCGTCCATGAGCAGCAGTTCCGACTCCTGGGCCAGCGCGCGGGCCAGCGCACAACGCTGCCGCATGCCACCCGAGAGCTGATGCGGGCGGTGGTCGGAGAAGTCGATGAGCCCGACCATCGTGAGCAGACGGTTGACTCTCCTGTTCCGCTCATCGTTGTCCACCCCATGAATCCGCATTGGCAACTCGACGTTGCGGCGAACCGTCAGCCAGGGCAGAAGCGCCGGCTCCTGGAACATGACCGCAGGACGTCCGTCGGCGATGTGGATCGCTCCCGAGGTCACCTTGTCGAGCCCGGCGATCAGTGAGAGCAGCGTCGATTTGCCACACCCGGAGGCGCCAAGGATGCAGACGAACTCTCCCTTGTTCAGCTCGAGCGAGACGTTCTCCAGCGCTGTTGTCGAACGCTTGCCGTTGCCGAACACCTTCGTGACCCCGACCAGGGTCACGAAGGCGTCATCGGCCTCGACGGTCAGTACTGCGGGCCGCCGCGCAAGCGAGAGGTTCATCAGCCGAGCGATCCAGCGCTGATTGTCGGGTCTCCCGCAGCGGTGAGGATCCTGTTCAAGGGTCTGAGGTCGAAGATGCCCTTGATGTTGGCCGTGCTGTTGAAGCCGAGCTTCTCTGCGTTGCTGGCGTCGGTCTGCACGTCGGCCGTCAAGGGGTCGAAGCCGAAGCTGAGGTGCGTCCACGCGAGTGCGATGACGTTTGTCTTAAGCAACTTGCCGCCGGTGGTCGTCGCCAGCGCGGTGTTGACGGCATCCGGCGCCGCCGATTCGTTGGCATTGATCCAGTTCACCGATTGGACGAGTCCCTTGAGCAGGTCGTTCACGATGTCGGGATGGTTCGTGAGCAGGTTCTCGGTGACCACAAGGACTGTCGTGGGGAACTGTCCGTTCGGCCAGGTTGACGCCTCGTCCACCGCCAGGACACCCTTGCCCTGGAGGATGAACTCGGACTCGTACGGTTCTGGAACCCACCCACCGGCGATCTTGCCGGCCTCGAAGTTCTGCAGACTGACCGAGTTGCCCGAGCTCGAGTCAATGTTCACCGCGCCCCCGGATGTCGAGCTGGCGGCAAACCCTTTGGTCTTGAGCCAGCTGCGAAGCGCGATGTCCTGGGTGTTCCCGAGCTGAGGCGAGGAGACCGTCTTGCCGGCGAGGTCCGCCGGGAAGTTGCCGTCGGCAACGGACTTGCTGACCACCAACCCCGCTCCGCCGGACGCGGCGCCCGCGACGATGAACACCTTGCCCTTGGTCTTGATGAAGTCGTTGATGGCCGGCCCCGGGCCCATGAATGCGGCGTCGAGCGTGCCGCCGAGGAGCGCCTCGCTCTCGGCGGGGCCGGCGCTGAATGTGGTCGTGTTGATCTTCGTGCCCTTCGGGGCCGCAGCCTGGAAGAAGCCCTTGGACACTCCGATCAGGGCCGGGGCATGCGTCAGGTTGACGAGGTAGCCGAGGTTGACGGTTGACGGATCCGGCTGGGTCGCGGCGTCGCTGCCGGAAGGCGTGGTGCTCGAGCCGCAGGCACCCACCACCAGTGCGGTCGCGAGCAGCGCGACGGATGTCGCGGCGCGCCCGCCGCCACGGTGGCGTGGCGCCGATGAATGCAGAACTGTTTCCCCAAACATGATGTGTCTCCCCTTTACGGAATTTCTCTTCCCGAGGCCCCCTCTCGATCGGCCTCAACTGGTCGATGTGCTGTCTCCACTGCTCTCTCTGGTGCGCTTGCTTTACTTTGAGAAGTGGGCGATCCTACGGTCAATGAGGATCGGTCAATGGAAAGGATCTCTTCCTAGAATGGATCGGCCATCCCGTACCAAGGCTGTTTAGCTGGTCTCAGGCGGCCCGCACGAACTCGTCCGGCCGTCGAATCGCCGCGACGTGGCCGGCTCAGCCCTCGAGCAGTCGAGCGCAGCGGAGTGCGAGCCAGAGCTGGTGGCGCTGCTCGGGGTCGTCGGCGTCAATGCCAAGTTGGCGGAGGCGGCCGACGCGATACACGACGGTGTGGCGATGGACGTCGAGGCGATCGGCGGCATCCCCGATGCTCCGGCTATCGAGCAGCGCCTCGAGCGTCGCGACGAGCTCGAGGCGGCGGTTGGGCGTGCGCTCGGTAAGGGGGCCGAGCACCCGGTCGACGAAGGTTCGCATCGCCTCGCGGTCGTCGGCCAGTGCGGCGAAGACGCCCACCTCCGCATCGGTGTGCACGGTGCGTCCGGGATAGAGGGTCCGGCCGACCTCCAGAGCCCTGCGCGCGTGCTGTGCCGACGGGGCGATCGCGTCCAGCGTCGCAGCGACCGGTCCGACCCCGAAGACGACCGGGCCGACCTCGGCGCAGAGCTTCGCAAGATCGCGCCCCTCCGGGACGAGCGCGATCCACAGCCCGGGCTCCTCGCCGATCAGATGCGCGCCCTCCGCCCTCCACGTCTCCTCGAGCTGCCGCTCCGCCTCGATGGTGGGGGCCGAGCAGGCCACCACGGTATAGGGTGGGAGCAGCGTCAACTCCGCCGATGCGGCGATGCGACGCAACTCCGCGGTCGAGTCGCCCGCAAGCAGCCGCTGGAGGATCCGGTCGCGGTCCCGGTCACGCTGCCTGAGCAGGCGCTCACGCGTCTCGAGATATGCGCCGCCGACGGCAGCGCTGATCTCGTCGAAATACTCGAGCACCGTGCTCGTCAACCCGATGACCGTGCTTGGCGGCACATCGTTGAGGACGGCGGGCTGGCCGATCACCTCATCCCACAGGACCCGCGCCGCCAGCCGGTAGGCGCCGAAGACGAGCTCGAGCGGCACGTCGAGCTCCGCCTGCTGCGCCCCCATCGACCCGAGCCGTTCCAGGTCGCCGGCACGAAGCCCGCGCCCGTCGCGGAGAAGCCGCACGAAGGTCCGGAGTGCATCCCGGCAGGCAGCGGTCACGGTGCGGAAATAGCCGAGCGTCCGGAAGCGGCTGTCCGGAAGCGAGATCCCGGAGAGAATCTGCCGCGTCATCCGGCGCGAGATGACGTCGATCTCCGACAGCAGGCGGACGGTCACCTCGGGCGGCAGAGTGGCCACGACGGACAACCTGAGGTCGGGTGCCTTGGTCACTTGGGCCATATTGTCCCTTATACACAAATCCTGGGCATGTACGCAGGATGACATTGCCCACCCTTTGTGCCGTACGGAGAAAGTATGCTGACTGTCAATGCTCTACGACGACATGTTCATCCGCCTGGAGCGCGCCCGCTGGACGCTCAACACCGACATCCCGTTCGACGATATCGATCCGAGCCTGCTGAGCCCGCAATGGATCAGCGATCTTCGGAACATCTGCTTGACCGAGCTGTCCGCGCTCTACGCGACCGAGATGTTCCTCCGCGACTTCTACGCGGACATCGACTTCTGCAGCTTCATCTCCATCTGGTTCTACGAGGAGATGAAGCACCACCTCACCCTGCGCAAGTACCTGGAGCGTTGCGGCGAGACGTTCGACGAGGCCGAGCTTCCCGAGCTGCGACTCACGTTCGCGCCGGGGCCGGCGATCGAGACCCTCACGATGCATTTCTGCGGCGAGCAGCGTCTTGCACATTGGTACACGGCCTTCAGCGAACAGGCCCCCGAACCGGTGATCCGCAAGATCTTCAAGATCCTGGCCGCCGATGAGCTGCGCCACGCCGCGTGCTATGCGAAGTACATGCGCCGAGCGGTCGCCAACAAGCCGGAGGTCCTGCCCGACATCCTCAAGATGTCGCTCTGGATGATGCGCAGCACCAATGACGCCCCCAAGCATCCGACCACGATCACCGAACCATCGGTGGTCAGCAAGCTCGAGGATCCCGAGTACGTGTCGCGAATGCTCAACTGGTACCTCCCCGGCCGCGACCACGAGGCCCCGGTGCAACGTCGGATTCTCGCCCTGATGTCCGAGTTGAGTGGCGTCGAGATCAAGAACCTTCGGGAGATCCCACCGCTGGTGCGCAAGCTGACGAGCAGCAAAGAGCTCTCCCCAGCGGCTGCCTGAGCCGGCCGAGCCGCCCAACCTATAATCGGTCGGCGATGGGTGAATCGGTGGTGCGTGCGCATGCTGTCGTGCACGGCCGTGTGCAGATGGTCGGTTACCGCGCCTTCGTGATCAGTCACGCGGGTGCTCTCGGACTCGCCGGCACGGTGGGCAATCAGCAGGACGGGACGGTCGAGGCAACGCTCGAAGGCCCGAAGGCGCACGTCGAGCGAATGCTCGACCTGCTCCGCCAGGGGCCGAGCCACGCCCGCGTCGAGCGGGTCGACGTCGAGTATTCGGCACCGACGGGCAAGCTTCCCGCCATGATGGTGGCCAGATGACGATCCGCTTCGCCGAGCGCCTCAACCGTCTGGGCACCGAGAGTGCGTTCGAGGTGCTCGCTCACGCCCGGCTCCTCGAGGCGGAGGGACGCAACATCGTGCACCTCGAGATCGGGGAACCTGATTTCGCCACTCCTGACAACATCATCGATGCCGCGGTCCGCGCCATGCGCGACGGCGCGACCCATTACACGGCCGCAAGCGGGATCCGCGAGGTTCGCGAAAAAACCGCCGCCTACGTGACCCGGCACACCGGTGTGCCCACGCAGTTCGAGAACATCGTGCTCACCCCGGGCTCCAAGAATCTCCTCCTGTTCGCGCTGCTTGCGCTGGTGGAGGAGGGCGACGAGGTCATCGTCCCGGATCCGGGATACCCGATCTACCGCTCGCTGGTGGAGTTCATCGGAGCGAAGGCGGTGTCGTTGCCGCTCCGCCAGGAGAACGATTTCCGCGCCGAGGTTGACGAGCTGGCCCGCCTGATCACGCCGCGCACGCGAATGCTGATCGTCAACTCGCCGCAAAACCCGACCGGCGGCATCCTCACCCGCTCGGACTGCGAGTTGATCGCGCGGCTCGCCATCGAGCACGACCTCATCGTGCTGAGTGACGAGATCTACAACCGCTTGAGCTACGACGGCGATCATGTGTCGCTGTACGGGATCGACGGGATGGCGGAGCGGACCATCTACATGGACGGGCTGTCCAAGGCATGGGCGATGTGCGGCTGGCGCCTCGGTTTCGGCGCGATGCCGGTCGCCATCGCCCGGAAGATGGACACGTTGATGATCAACAGCTCGTCGTGCGCCGCAGCGTTCACGCAGTGGGCGGCGGTCGAGGCGTTCGACTCCCCGGAATCCGACGCCGCCGTCGATCGCATGGTCGCCGAGTTCAGCCACCGGCGCAACCGGATCGTCGACCTCCTCAACGAGATTCCGGGCTTCAAGTGCCGCCGCCCGGCGGGGGCCTTCTACGTGTTCCCGGACATCAGCGCGACCGGCTTCGGCGATCGCGAGCTGGCGAATGCCCTTCTCGACGAGGTGGGCGTCGCGGTCCTGCCCGGCGCTTCATTCGGTCCGGCCGGGGAGGGTCACATCCGCCTCAGCTACGCGGCATCCATCGCCAACCTGGAGGAGGCGGCGCGCCGCATCGCGCAGTACGTCGGAGCGGCGGTCCCCGGATGACACCTCCATGGCGCGCGACCGATGAGCCGGCCGCTTCCCGACCTCGAGGAGACGCGACGCCGCCTCGCTGACCACGACGTGGTCGCTGTCGTCCTCGAGCTGGCGATCGGCGAGGCAACCCCGGTTGCAGCCATGCGGGCGCTCGGCACCGAGGCGAGTTGCTTCCTGCTCGAGTCCGTCGAGGGCAGCGGTGCTGTGGCGCAGTGGTCGATGCTCGGTCACGGTCCATCGCGGGTGATGCGGGACGACGGTACCGGTGAGGACCCGCTCGCCATGCTCGAGAGAGACGTGGCATCGATCGGCGCGGCGTGCGCACCCGGCCTGGCGGCGCCACTGCTCGGCGGCGCGGTCGGCTTCCTCACCTATGAGGCCGCAGGCCGTTACGAGCGCCTGCCTGAGGCGGCACGCGATCCACTCGACCTCCCTCGCCAGTGGTTCGCCATCTTCGACACCGTCGCGGTGTTCGACCACGGGCAGCACCGCCTGCTGCTTTCCAGCTGCGTGCATCGCAACGATCAGTCCGGACTGGACGCGGCCTACGCCCGGGCGCTGTCGCGCATCGACGCGCTCCGTGACGCGATCTGCTCGGCAACGGCGGTGCCGGAGGCCCGGCTGACGGGAATCCCCGTCGACGTCGGCGCCCACGACCACGAGTTCAATCTCTCGAGGCACGAGTTCCAGGAGCGGGTGGGGCGCGCGCTCGACTACATCGTCGCGGGAGACATCTTCCAGGTCCAGGTGTCGAGGCGATTCGCGGTGCCACTCCACGCGGATCCGTTCGACGTCTACATCGCGCTGCGGGCGATCAACCCCAGCCCCTACATGATTTACATCGCCACCCCGGAATGCACGCTGGTGGGCGCCTCGCCGGAGATGCTCGTCCAGGTCACCGGGCAACGTGTCAACTACCACCCGATCGCGGGGACCCGCCGGCGCGGACGCACCGCCGAGGATGACGAGCGCATGGAGCGCGAGCTTCGCGCCAGCGAGAAGGAGGCGGCCGAGCACCTCATGCTGATCGACCTCGGACGCAATGACCTCGGACGCGTGTGCGCCACAGGCAGCGTTCGCGTCACCCAGCACATGGAAGTCGAGCGGTACTCGCACGTGATGCACCTGGTGAGCAGCATCGAGGGAACCCTCGACGAGGGTCGCAACTCGCTCGATGCGCTCCGCTCGTGCTTCCCCGCCGGGACCGTGACCGGAGCGCCGAAGATTCGCGCCATGGAGATCATCGCCGAGCTCGAGCCCGAGGTGCGGGGCCCGTATGCCGGCGCCATCGGCTATGTCGGATACGGTGGCGACCTCGACACCGCGATCGCGCTCCGTACCATCGTCATCCGCGACGGCATCGCCTACGTGCAGGCCGCGGCGGGCATCGTTGCCGACTCGTCGGTGCGCGAGGAGACGGTGGAGATCGACAACAAGGTCGCGGCGCAGATCCTTGCGGTGGAGGAGGCAAACGCGTGGGCTCGACCCTGACCGGTCAGGTGCTGGTTATCGACAACTACGACTCCTTCACGTTCAACCTCGTGCAGTACCTGCGTGAGCTTGGCGCGACCGTGACCGTCGAACGCAACGACGCGCTCTCCGTTGACGACATCAGGCGGTCAGATCCCGCGGCCATCGTGATGTCGCCCGGACCGCGGACGCCCGAGGAAGCCGGCATCTGCGTCGACCTCGTCCGTGTGCTCGGGAGCTCGGTGCCGATGCTCGGGGTCTGCCTCGGTCACCAGGCGATCGGCGTTGCGTTTGGCGCAAAGGTGGTGCGCGCGCCCGCCGTCGTCCACGGCAAGGTCGGCCCCGTGCACCACGGCGGCGCCGGCCTGCTCCGAGGCCTCGACGATCCCTTCATGGCGACGCGATACCACTCACTGGTGGTCGCCGCCGGCGGGCTCCCCGAATGCCTCGAAGCAACTGCGTGGAGCGACGATGGCCTGATCATGGCCATGCGTCATCGGACCCTCCCCGTCGAGGGCGTGCAGTTTCACCCCGAGTTGGTGGGCACACCCGAAGGACATGCGCTGCTGCGCAACTTCCTCGATACCGCGGGCGTCGCCGTCGGAGCCGCTGCATGAGCTCGGCAGGCGGCGCGCTGCACGCCATCGCGCTGAGAAAGCGCAGCGAGGTCGAACAGCTCCGCTGCGCGGAGGCCGCGCTCTGGGCCAAAGCGGAGTCGATGCCGCCAGCACGCGGCATCGAGGAGACGCTGCGCGGCGGCACCGTCATCGCCGAGATGAAGCGGCGCTCACCGAGTGGCGGCCAGCTGCGGCTCGAGATCGATCCAGTCGCCCTGGGGAGGGACTACGCCGCGTGCGGAGTTGCCGCCATCTCGGTGCTCACCGACGGACCCGGGTTCGGAGGCTCGCTCGACGACCTCGCCCAGGTTCGCGCTGCCGTCGACATCCCATTGCTGCGCAAGGATTTCACGCTCGACCCGGTGCAGATCGCCGAAGCGCGGGTCGCCGGTGCGGACTGGGTGCTCCTGATCGTCGCGATGCTTGACGCGGAAACGCTCGATCAGTGCCTTGCGGGAGTGACGCGGAGTGGCGCGCAGGCGATCGTCGAGGTCCACGACGTCGATGAGGCACGGATGGCGGTCGCCGCCGGCGCGAACTGCGTGGGCATTAACAACCGCAACCTGCAGACGCTCACCACCGACCTCTCGACCTTCGCGCGGGTGCGTCACACGCTCCCCGATGACCTGGTGTGCATCGCCGAATCGGGTGTTCGCAGCCCGGAGGACGTGACGCGGCTGATCAACGAGGGAGCCGACGCGGTCCTGATCGGGGAGGCGCTCATGCGCGCTCCCTCACCCGCAATCCTGTGCAGCGCGATGGTCGCTGCGGCGCGCACGGCGACGCATTCGTGATCGTCAAGGTCTGCGGGGTCCGCGCTCCAGAGGTCGCGGAGGCAGCAATCGATGCGGGCGCGGACTGGATCGGCCTGATGCTGGTCGAGGAGAGTTCGCGCTGGGTCGATGACGCGGCCGCGCTGAGGGTCGTGGGCGCGGTCCGGGGGAGGGCGGACCTGGTGGGCGTGTTCGTCGAGCCCAGCGTTGCGGAGTGCGACCAGGCGGCATCCCGCTACCGCCTCGCCGCTGTCCAGGTCCACGGCGCATTCGATCGGGGACTGGTGTCGGCCTGTTCGGTTCCTGTCGTTCCTGTCTTCAACGTCGAGAGTCGCGCGACCGCGAGCACCATCGACTGGCCACCGGACACGCTCATGATGCTAGACGGACTGCCGGACCGAGGCGCGCTCCCCGGCGGAACCGGCCACCGAGTTCCACTGGCCTGGGCGGCCGACATCGCCCGTCATCGCGAGATCCTGCTTGCGGGCGGTCTCGGAGCCGATGATGTCGCCGAGGCCATCGCCACCGTCCGCCCGGCCGGCGTCGACGCCTCCAGCCGGCTGGAACGTCACCCCGGCGAGAAGGATCCCGAGCTCGTGCGTCGCTTCGTGCTTGCCGCGCGAGCCGCCGCGGCGGACCTGGAGGTCGACCCGCGATGAGTGCGCTGCCGCGAGGCCGGTTCGACGGGTACGGCGGGGCATATGTTCCCGAAACGCTGGTCCCAGCGCTCGAGGAGCTCGAGGCAGAGATCGACTCGGCCTTCGCCGATGCGGCGTTCACCGCTGACCTGGACCGCTGGCTCGCCGATTACGCCGGCCGTCCGACACCGGTGACCCACGCGCGCCGGCTCGGCGAGGCGCACCCCGGCGCCCAGATCTGGCTCAAACGCGAGGACCTGCTCCATACCGGGGCGCACAAGTTGAACAACGCGCTCGGCCAGGTCCTGCTGGCACGTCGCATGGGAAAGCGCCGGATCATCGCCGAGACCGGCGCCGGGCAGCACGGGGTTGCCACCGCCACCGCGTGCGCGGCACTCGGCCTCGAATGCGTCGTCTACATGGGGCGTGAGGACATGCGCCGTCAGTCGCTCAACGTCTACAAGATGGGCCTGCTGGGCGCCGAGGTCGTGCCGGTCGACAGCGGCTCGGCGACGCTCAAGGACGCGACCAACGAGGCAATCCGTGACTGGGTCGCCAATGTTCGTGCCACCCACTACGTCATCGGGAGCGCCGTCGGCCCGCATCCGTACCCGTCGCTGGTCCGGCGGCTGCAGCGCGTCATCGGCGACGAGGCACGGAAGCAGATGTTGTCGCATGCCGGAAGACTGCCAACGATGGTCGTCGCCTGCGTGGGAGGCGGCAGCAATGCCATCGGCATATTTGCCGCCTTCCTCGACGAGGACGTGCGCCTCGTGGGGGTCGAAGCCGCGGGACGCGGGCTCGACAGTGGCGAGCATGCCGCCCCACTGTCGCGCGGACGCCCCGGTGTGCTCCACGGAGCGCTGAGCTACCTGATGCAGGACTCGGGCGGGCAGGTCCTCGCCACACATTCGATCAGCGCCGGCCTCGACTACCCGGGTGTCGGCCCTGAGCACAGCGCGCTCCGGGACAGCGGCCGCGTCGAGTACCTGTCTGCCACGGACTCCGAGGCGCTCGCCGCTTTCCACGAGCTCTGCCTCCTCGAGGGCATCATCCCCGCGCTCGAGTCCTCCCATGCGCTGCACGTCGCTGGTCGGCTGGCTCACGGACAGCCCGCTGATGAGGTCGTGCTCGTCTGCCTCAGCGGCCGTGGCGACAAGGATGTCGATACCGTCCGCGAGTTCGACCGCGCATGAGCGTCTCCCCGCCGGAGACGCGTTTCACCACCGCGTTCGCGACCAGGGCACCCGGAGCGCTGCCCGGCCTCATCCCGTATTTCACCGCCGGGTATCCCCGGGGCGACAGCCTGGGTGCGCTGTTGACGTGTGCACAGCGCACGGGGTGCATCGCTGCCGAGGTCGGCATCCCGTTCAGCGATCCGCTTGCCGACGGCCCCACCATCCAGCGCACCGGCCAGGTCGCCCTGGGCAACGGGATGACCCTCGCCACGGCGCTCGATCAGGTGCGCGAAGCGCGGAGCGCGGGCGTGACCCTCCCGCTGGCGGTGATGACCTACGTGAACCCGGTGCTCAGCATCGGTATCGACGCCTTCGCCGGTGCCGCGGCGGCGGCGGGCATCGACGGCGCCATCTTTCCGGACCTGCCGCTTGACGAGGCGGCCGGCATGCGCGAGGCGATGCATGCCGCGGGCGTCGCGGTGATCCCCCTGGTGGCACCGACGACCACGGCCGACCGACTTGCTCGCATCTGTTCGACGGCTGCGGGGTTCGTCTACTGCGTCGGCGTCACCGGCGTGACCGGCGCGAGGCGCACCATCGCCGACGACGCGATGACGCTGCTTGACTCGGTGCGCCGGCTGACGCCGCTGCCGCGCGCGCTCGGATTCGGGCTCGCGACCCACGAGCACCTGCTGTCGCTGCAGGGTCACGCCGAGGCTGCTGTGGTCGGCTCAGCGCTGCTCGATCGCATCGGCGAAGACCCGGGCAACGCAGTCGCGGGTGCGGAGGCATTCCTCAACGCCATGATCGGCAACGAGGCCGCGCAGGCCAGGTGACCCAGGAACGCGTCGGCCCGGCCGGCCACGTGAACGGCGAGGTCAGCGTCCCGGGCGACAAGTCGATCAGCCACCGTGCACTGATCCTCGGCGCCCTCGCCCAGGGCCGCACCTACATCGGCAACGCATCTCCGGCGGCGGACGTGCTCGCGACAGCCGCATGCCTTCGAGCCTGCGGCGTCTGGATACGCGACTTTCCACCGGCCCGGTACGCACTCGATGGCAACGGCGTCGGCCGGTTGCGCGCTCCTGACGCCGCTCTTGACTGCGCCAACTCGGGGACGACCATGAGGCTGCTCGCGGGCGTGCTCGCCGGCAACGACATCGAGGCGACGCTCGACGGCGATGAGTCCTTGCGCAGGCGCCCGATGACGCGCGTGGTCGACCCGCTGCGCGCCATGGGGGCCGAGGTCGACGCGTCACCGCAGGGAACCGCGCCCCTTCGCGTCCATGGCAAGCCTGTCCTCGAGCGCGTGACGTGGCAGTCGCCGGTGGCGAGTGCGCAGGTGAAATCGGCGATCCTGCTTGCGGGGCTCTCCGCGGCGGGACCCACAACTGTGATCGAACCGATTCCCACTCGCGACCACACCGAGCGGATGCTGCGCATGTGCGGCGTCGACGTCGTGTCGAACGGGGCCGAGGTGACCGTGCACCCGGGGCCGCTCGAGCCGTTCGGGCTGCGCGTCCCAGGAGATCTCGGCTCGGCCGCGTTCTTCTTCGCCCTTGCCGCCGCACGCCCGGGTTGGCGAGTGCGGTGTCCCGGCGTCGGCCTGAACCCGGGACGCACCGGCATCCTCGAAGTGCTGCAGGCGATGGGCGCGGCTGTCGTCGTGGAGGAGGGTGATCCGGCGGGGGGCGTCGAGCCCGCCGGCGACGTCGAGGTCCGGGGGACCCACCTTCGCGGGGTCACGATCTCGGGGGCGCTGACGGTCCGCTGCATCGATGAATTGCCGATCATCGCGGTGCTCGCGAGCCAGGCCGAAGGCGACACGGAGATCCGCGACGCGGGCGAGCTGCGCAACAAGGAATCGGATCGCATCGCCATCCTCGAAACCGGCCTTCGGCTCCTCGGCGTGGAGTGCGACAGCGGGGCCGACACGCTGACGATCCACGGCCCGGCGCGACTGAGTCCCGCACGCCTGGATGCCGCGGGCGATCACCGCTTCGCCATGGCCTGGGGGATCGCGGCAGCACTGGTGCCGCCCGGCGCCGGCGAGTCGGTGGTGGACGGTGCGGAATCCGCCGCCGTGTCGTATCCCGGCTTCTTCGCCGACCTCCGAAACCTGCTGGCTTCCTGAACCATCAGGGTTCGAAGCGAAGCAGCAGATGCGGGCCCTCGCGGACCTCGACGACCTTCAGCCAGCGCACCGCGATCACGACCGGGAGCACGTCGATGCCCTCGAGGTACGCCTGCGCGCCGGCGGCATGCTCGGTCAGGCGCCTCGCCACCTCGGTGCGCATCCCCGGGTCCTCAACCACGGCGGCGATGCCGCCACCCTGGATCCATCGCGACGCGTTGCCCGGCGAGCACATGAAGGCGACGCGAGGGTCCGCCTCGAGCTCCCGATACAGTCGTGAGCCGCTCCGAGTGGCGATGAGCAACTGGATGCCCCGGTCGGCGCGCTCCGGCGCGAAGAAGACGCCTGCGACATGCGGCCCCGCCTCGCTGGTGGTGGCGAGCGCCGTGGTGTCGTACGCGCGCAGCGCCCACAGCGCACGCTCCAGCGCGAGCGGCGTGACCTCGGCGCCACCGTCCTCGGTGTCGAGGGCGCTCATCGAAGCAGGCGGCTCAGCCGCCGATCGGCGAAGACGCGGCCGCCGGTCTGGCAGCCCGGGCAGTACTGAAACGATCGCGACGCCAGTGAGACCTCGCGCACGGTGTCGCCGCAGACCGGGCAGGCGAGCCCCGTGCGGCCGTGCACCCGCATCGACTGCCGCTTCCCGTCCTTGAGCGACTCGGGATCGGACCTGACGGCAAGCGCGACCGCCGCCCTCAGCACCTCCCGAATCGCAGCGTTGAGCCGCTCGAGCTCCTCGCCGCCCAGTGCGTCGGCGTGCCGAAAGGGGGAGAGTTTCGCGGCGTGCAGGATCTCGTCCGAGTACGCGTTGCCGATCCCGGCCACCACCGACTGATCCGCCAGGACGCTCTTGAGGGTGCCGCGCTGATCGTGCAGGATGGCGCCCAGGGTTGCGGGCGTCAGCTCAGGATCCAGCGCGTCGATCCCGAGGCGCGCGATCCCGTGGACTTCCGCCGGGTCCCGCACCACCGACACCGCCAGACGCTTGTCGGTGCCGTGTTCGGTGATCTCGAGACTCCCACCATCCTCGAGGGTCGCGACCACCGCCAGCGGGCCGCGCAGTGATGGCCGTGCGTTGGTGGGCTTGTCGCGGAGCCTGATCCAGCCGCCCCGTGCGAGATGCACCACCAGGTGCAGCGGCGGAATGGAGAAGTCGAGGAATTTCCCACGGCGCGCACAGCCGTCGAAGGCGAGCCCCTCGAGTGCCGTCACCGGCGGGTCGAAGGTCTTGAGCACCGCCACCGAGCGGACCGTCACCCTGGACACCACGCGCCGGCGCAGGCGAGTGTCGAACGACCGGCACAGCGCTTCGACCTCGGGCAACTCAGGCATCGCGGGTGAAAGAATGCGCCCGGTGCCGAGAAGCGTGGCTGGTCCGCGTGCCGTGGTGCCGCGGCGAACCCGTGCCCACGGGGCGGAGGACGTTCTCTGCGTGCCTCGATCGACCATCTTTCCGGATGGCGCCTGGCACGGTCTGGTCGCGCACGGCCTCGAGCGCGTGCTCCGGACCATCCACGCGACCTCCGAGTACCGGCCCCGCGCCGAGATCGAGGACGACCCGGAGCTGCAGCAGATCATTCCGTACTGCGTCGTCCATCATCCCGACGACGAGACGTACCTGCTCACCCGGCGCCTGCGGCGGTCGAGCGAGAAGCGTCTGCATCATCTGTACTCACTCGGGATCGGGGGACACGTCAATCCCGGTGATGGCGAGGGCGAGGACCCCGTGGTCGGCGGTTTGCGCCGCGAGTGGGCCGAGGAGATCCGCTGTCCGATGCCGGCGCGCGCCAGCCTCGTCGCCCTGCTCAACGACAACTCCAGCCCGGTGTCGCGGGTGCATCTCGGCCTCGTCTTCCTGGTCGAGCCCGAGGGCGGCGGTGTGGTCGAGGTCCGTGAGATCGAGAAGCTCGAAGGGGAGTCCCTCTCGCTGGAGGCGATGCGCCGCCACTACCTGAGCATGGAGTCCTGGTCTCAGCTCGTCTACGACGACCTGGTCGCAGGCGCCCAGACGCGAGTGAAGAAGAGCCCGCTGGTGGTCGACCTCGAACCCGAACCATGAGCCCGGCGGTTCCGTCGCGCCCGGAATACTTCCTCACGCCGGAGGAGCTTTCAGCGTGGTTCGCGGCGAACCCGACGGCGACGGAGCTGTGGGTGGGATTGTGGAAGAAGGGCTTCGAGCGCCCAGGCATCGTGTATGCCGACGCCGTGGACGAGGCGCTGTGCAACGGCTGGATCGACAGCACCGTCCGGCGGGTCGACGACGCCAGCTACATGCTGCGCCTCACCCCGCGCCGGCCGAAGAGCAATTGGACGGACGCCAACCTCCGCCGGGTCGACGAGCTGCGCGCGATGGGGCGGTTGCGTGCCGCCGGCGCTCGTGCCGCCGCAGCGGCCACTCAGCCTCCGCGGCGCTCCGGGCACTGACCCTCCGTATACTCGGCCCTCAATGGCAACCACCGTTCGCGTTCCCGGACCCCTTCGCCGCCTCACGGGCGGCAGCCCCGAGGTGAGCGTTGAAGGCGACACAGTCGGCGCCGTGCTCACCAACCTCGACGCCACCTATCCTGGTTTCCACGATCGCCTGTACGACAACTCCGGCAGCCTGCGGCAGTTCATCAACATCTATGTCAATGACTCCGATATCCGCTTCGCCCAGGGCCTCGAAACTCCCATCGCGGAGCGCGACGAGGTATCGATCGTCCCCGCCGTTGCCGGAGGTGGCGGTCCCCGCTGATCGTCCGCTGGATCTGCTGCCGCGATCTGCGGTGATCGCCGTTGCGATGTCGGGGGGGGTGGATTCCAGTGTCGCTGCCGCACGCGTCGCCGCATCCGGCCTGCGCGCATTCGGCATCACGCTGGCGATGTGGCCGGGCAGCCGCGACGCCGTCCGCGACCGCGGGTGTTGCTCCATCGACGCGGTCGATGACGCCCGGCGCGTGGCCACCGCAC
Organism: Candidatus Dormiibacterota bacterium; assembly: GCA_963708605.1. Lineage (GTDB taxonomy): Bacteria > Chloroflexota > Dormibacteria > Aeolococcales > Aeolococcaceae > Palsa-851. The sequence goes on from CAVPTG010000007.1 coordinate 91,252, forward strand.
TCGCACTGCCCCACTACGTCTGGAATCTCGAGCGTGACTTTCAGGCAGAGGTCGTCACCGACTTCGAGGACGGGTACGCGTCGGGAACGACGCCAAATCCGTGCGTCCGGTGCAACCAGCGAATCAAGTTCGGGGTGCTGCTCGAGCGGGCTCGCGCCGCCGGCGCGACCCACCTCGCCACCGGCCACTACGCGCGGACCGGCCGCAGGGGGTCGCTGGTGACGCTCCACCGGGCTCGCGACCGGCGCCGCGACCAGGCATACGTACTCCACCGGCTGGACCAGCGGCAGCTCCGGAGCGCGGTGTTCGCCCTCGGCGCCGACGAGTCCAAGGCCGGCGTCCGAGCCGAGGCGGCCTCGCTCGGGCTGGGAACGGCGGCCAAGCCCGAGTCGCAGGACCTGTGCTTCATCGACACGGATCTCAAGTCGGACCTGCAGGCCCGGCTTGCCGGCCGTTTCGCGCCCGGCCCGATCACCGAAATCGACGGCACGGTCATCGGGGAGCACCAGGGCGTCCCGTTCTTCACGGTGGGACAGCGTGCGGGCCTGGGCATTGCACCGTCGCGGCCCGACGCAGCGCCCCGCTACGTCATCGATATATGTCCTGCGCAGAACACCGTCGTGGTCGGTCCGCGCGAGGGCCTTCGCCGAGCCACCGTCGAGGCGTCCTCGTTCCGATGGGTCTGCGGGTCGGCCGCGGCAGTGGGAACCGAGTGCGATGCACAGCTTCGCGCGCATGGTGAGGCGCATCGGGCTTGGCTCGATGCGAGCGACGGCGATACGGTGCGCATCCGATTCGACTGCCCGGTCGACCAGGCGGCACCCGGGCAGTCGCTCGTGCTGTACATCGGTGACGAGGTTCTCGGAGGCGGCTTGATCCGCCGGGCAGCCTGAGGCGCCGCGGCGGTGCCTCCGACCCCCGAGCAGGTCGTCGTCGGCATTCTCGCGGTCCTCTTCGGCTGCCTGGCCGTGACCGCGTCCACGTATGCCGGGCGTCAGACCGGGAACTGGCTCTATTACCTCTGCACGGTCGGCAGCCTGGCGTTCGTGGCGGGGGTCGTTGGCCAGCGCGTCTTTCCCAGTCCTGCGGCGATCGCACGGCTCGGGGCATCGGCTGCCTCGAGCTCGGCGCCCGGACCATGGGATGCGGGCGTCTCGCTGCCGCTGATCGGCATCAGGGTGACCCCCGTTGCGATCGTGGGTCTCCTGGTCGCGGCGGTGGGGCTGAGCCTGGTGCTGCTTTTCGAGCGGGTGCCCGGCAGCGTCCGAACGGTGGCACCCACGCGTGCGTCGCGGCTTGAAGACGACGATTCGGTCTGAGCCCGCGCTGACTACAATGCCGCCCGCGCCCCTATGACCCCCAACGCAGTCGCGTTCTACGCCATCGCCGTGCTCATCGTGCTTGCCGCCGGGGCCGCAGTTGGGCTTCCTTCGCTTCGCCGTGCCGCCTATGCGGGCGCTGCGGTGATCGTGCTGATGGCGGTCCTCGAGCTCATCTCGGGCGCGTATGCCCTGGCGGTGGTCCAGTTGATCGTCCCGGGAATCGCGGCGGGTGTCGTCGTGCTCGCGCTCCGGCGAGACGCATACCGCGGCCTCGTTACCGGACCCGCCCTTCCTGAGCGCTTCTGGATCGCCGCTCCGATTGCCATCGGGACCGCTGCGGTGCTGGTCATCACCCTCGCGGTGGCCGGCAACGGGTGGTATCCCGGGACGCTTGTGGTCAACCAACCCGAGTACGCCGGTGCCGCCCTGGTCACCGTGCTGCACTACCGCGCGCCCTATGCCCTCGCAATCGCCGCCGTGGTGGTCGTCGTCACCATCGGCGCCGCGCTGGTCATCGGCCGGCGGAGCGGTGACGAGCAGACCTTCGATCAGATGCTCGAGCAGCGCCGCCAGCGCGAGGAGCTCTCACGACGGAGGCGGCTCGACCGCGAGCAGGGGCGGCGGCGCCCCGCGAGGAACAACTCGTGACCGTCGGCCCGGGTCAGTTCGCGGTGCTGAGCGCGGCCGTCCTGGCCATCGGAATCTACGGAGTGCTGGCACGCCGCCATCCACTCGGCGTGGCGATGTCGATCGGACTCCTCTTCGCCGCACCGGTGATCGCGCTCGTCGGTTTCACGCATGCGACCAATGGTCCGCCTGCGTCCGGCGACGCACTTGCGGCATTCGCCATCGTGGCCGCGAGCTGCCTCTGCAGTCTCTGTTTTTCGCTGGTCATGCTGCTCTGGCGACGTACCGGACGCGCGGACATCGACGCCCTCGGCGACCTCGAGGGATAGGGGATGGGCATCTACAACGCCGCGTGGGCAGTTCCCTTCCTGCCGCTGCTCGGTGGGCTGTTGTCGCTCGGCGTGGAGACCCAGCGCCGCGCCGCCCAGCTCTGTGTCTTCTTCACCGGTCTGTCATTCGTGGCCGCGGCGGTGGTGCTCGTCGTCCGCCTCACCCATGCGACCGGAGCGCCGTTCGATTCTCTGCTGACGTTCTTTCAGATGACCCCGGCCGAAAACGCGATCTTCGCGACCCAGTTCCAAGCGCAGGTCGGCATACACGTCGACGCGCTCTCGGCAAGCTTCGCCGCCGCGATCATCCTTGCGACCCTGGTGATCCAGGCCTATGGCGTCCCCGCCATGCGCGGCGAGAACGGCTACCGGCGATTCTTCTGCGGGTCCGCGGTGCTCGCGTTCTGCACCACGGGTTTCGTGCTCAGCCCCAACCTCTTCGGCTCGCTGATCATGTGGGTGGGTGCGTCTGCCAGCCTGTACGTGCTCGTCTCGCTGTCATGGCAGCGCGCGGACATCGCTCGGCATGCGATGCGCGCGATGGTCGTCCTCACCGCCGGCGACATCGCCCTCACGCTCGGAGTCGTGTTCGCATGGATCAAGTTCGGCGTGTTCTCGTCGCTGTTGCAGGCCCCTGCGGGGCAGTCGATCGCTGATCCGTTTTCGTTCAACGTGATCGCGCAGGGAGTCATCGCGACCCTCCATCACGGTGTGGCAAACACCGGGCCACGCGCGATCCTGGTGATGGGCATCGTCTTCCTGGTCGCCGCGGCCGTTCGCAGCGTGCAATTTCCGTTCACCGTCTGGCTCACTGACACCGCCGCGTCGGCGGTACCGGTCGTGGCGCTTGCCGCCGCGACGGTCGCACCGCTCGGCATCTACCTGGTGGCGCGGATCTACCCCGTGGTCGCGCACGCGCCGCGAGCCCTGCCCGTGCTGGCGCTGGTGGGCGGCCTGAGCGCCGCACTCTCCGCGGCGGCCGGGATCGCCCAGAGCCGCCTCACGCGAATTGCGGTGTGCGCGATCGCCTCCGAGCTCGGGCTGGGCCTCGTCGCGCTTGGTATGGGAGGTTACGGCGCGGGCGTGTTCATCGCGCTCACCTCCGTGTTCACGTCGACCCTGCTGTTGCTGGCTGTGGGCAACCTCATTCGCGTGTATCGCACCGACGACATCACGGAGATGGGCGGCGCATGGGGCAGGCTGCGCACGACGAGCGTCGCACTCGGGATCTGGGCAGTGCTCGCGGGCGGAATCGGGTTCAGCGCGTACTACGCGGTTGCCTCCGCGCTGAGCGGAGTCGACCCCGCCGGGGGAGTCTTCAGTGGGCTCGAGCGCGTCGTCGTCGTCATCGTCACCCTCATCGCCGCCGCGCTGGTGGCCCTGCTCGCCGGTCGGCTCCTGCTCACCGTGACCTCCGGTGCAGTCGCGCGCCGGCGGGGCTTCGCGCACGAGCGCGTCGCCGAGGTTGAGGGCACGCTCCGCCGTCCGCTCTGGGTGGCGATCATCGCCGTGGTGGTCGTGGCTGTGGTTGGACTGCCCGGCGTCGAGCCCTTCATGCGATTCGTCTTCTACGGTCCCCATCAGCAGGCGATCGGCCTCGACGCCACCGCCGCGCTGATCGCGCTGGTGACGCTGGCAGGCGGCTTCGGCGCGGCCTACCTCCTGTTCGGCCCCGCGCGCAGGGGCGCCGCCCTCAGAGCCGAGGCATTCGCACCGCTCCGGGTGGCCGCAGCGGGTTATTACGTAGAGCGACTGACCGAGTTGGCCGCGCAACCGCTGCTCGCGATTGCGGGACGTGTGGCCGACTTCGACGACGAGGTGACCGCGCCCATCGAAACGTCGGTGGGAGAGAGCTTCGATTACGCGGCGGCGGGGCTGGCGCTCGTTCGCAACACGCGATTCACCCGCTACCTCGCAGGAAGCCTCGTGGTCATCGCGATCCTCGCCGTGCTCTCGGTGCTGGCGGCCACCGGACACCTCTGGGTACACCTGGTATGAACGTCATCCTCTCGACCATCATCTGGTCCCCATTGCTCTTCGCGCTCATCGCGGTCTGCCTCCCGGAGCGCACCGAGGAGCAGCGCGCGCGGGTGCGCACCGTCGCGCTCGCCGGCGCCGGCGTCAGTTTCTTCGTGACGACCTTCTTCGCAGTGCTCGGGCAGATCGCCCTCGGGCAGGGCGGCGGCCTGGCGTCGGCGTATCAGGAGAATCACACCTGGTTCTGGAACTTCCTGTTCCAGGCACACTACGACCTGGTCGCCGACGGCATCACCCTCCCGTTGCTGATGGTTGTCACCACCATCTTCGGGTGCGCGGTGTTCCATTCGTGGAAGGTGCATGAGCGGGTCCGGCTGTACGTGTTCCTCGTGCTCGTCGTCGAGACGGCGGTCACCGGCGTGCTCTGCTCGTCGGACTTCCTGCTCTTCGCAGCGTTCTGGGGTCTGCTCCTGGTCCCGATGTACCTGCTGATCCGGATCTGGGGCGGCGAAGGCGCGCGCCGCGCCGCCGCATGGTTCGCCGGATTCCAGGCGGTGTCGCTCGCATTGATCATCGCGACCACGGTGATCGTGGTTATCGAAGCCGGGGCGCAGACGTCCGACATGGGAGCGGACCTGATCAAGCTGCCGGTGGCGGCTGAGACGATCGGCTTCTGGCTCAGCTTTGTCGCGTTCGCGATCGCGATGGCCGTGTTCCCGGTGCACACCTGGATGATCGAGGCGCAGAGCAAGGCAAGCGCAGGCGTTGCCACGATCCTCTCCGGGACCATGCTGCTGCTCGGCGCGTACGGGATGCTGCGCGTCAGCCTGATCGTCTTTCCGGCACCTGCGCACTACTACTCGTTCGTCATCACCGGGCTTGCGGTGGTGGGCGCTTTCTGGGGCAGCATCGGCGCGCTTCGCCAGGACGAGTTGCGGCGGTTCATCGGCTACATGAACGTCGCGCAGATGTCGCTCGTGCTCCTGGCCATCGGCGCGCAGACCTCGGTGGCGCTCGTCGGCGCCATCCTGCTCCTTGCGGGACAGGGATTCGCGGCAGCCATCTTGACGCTGGTCAGCGGCGCCGTCGAGGAGCGGACGCGGACGACGAGCATCCGCGCCATGGGCGGGTTGGTGACCCAGGCCCCGCGCCTCGCAGGCTTCTACCTGGTTGCGGCGGGCAGCGTCATCGGCATTCCCTTGCTCGCCGGGTTCACCGGCGACTTCATGGTCTTTGCCGGTTCATTCCCCGGACATCGCATCGCCACGCTGCTGGTCATGGCGAGCATGATCGCGACCACCGGCGGCCTGCTCTGGGTCGCGAATCGCGTGTTCTTCGGACCGGTGCGCGATCAATTCGCACGGGTGCACGACGTGACCCTCCTCGATCTGACAGTGCTCCTCCCGCTGGTCGCCGCGGTCGTGCTGTTCGGCGTTCGCGCAGGCGCCGTGGTGCCGGTGATCGCCAACGGCGTGCTCGAGATCACCACCCGGATCACCGGAGGCTGACGAGACCGGTGAATTCGACACACGCGATGACGCTTGCCTTCCTTCCCGAGGCGATGCTCATCGGCACGGCGCTGCTGTCCGTGCTGATCGCGATTGTGCGGCCCGGTCTGCGTCCGGACATCCATCGCTGGATCGCCTGCATCGGCCTCGCCGGGTCGCTGGCCGCGTGCGCGCTCGTCCTGATCGGCCTTCGCGGCATACCGTCCGGCATCGCCGTCAGCGTGCTGCACGGTGGATTGGTCATCGACAGCTTCGCGATGTTCATCGCGATCCTTGCCTGCGTCACCGCACTCGGCACGTGCCTGATCAGCGATTCGGCGGTGCGGAGCATCCCGTCGCGGTCCAGCGCCTTTTACGCGCTCATCCTGGTCTCGACAGCGGCAGTTGAGGCAATCGCCGGAGAACGCGAGATGACCACGCTGTTCGTTGCGCTGGCCGCCCTGCTCATCTGCCTGGTTGCGCTGGCTGCGCTGGTGAAAACCAATCCGCGCGGCGCGGTCTCGTCGTTCGAGCATCTCATCGAGGGAGGCGTCGGTCTCGCCTCGGTGCTCTACGGGCTGGTGCTGTTCTACGGGATCACGCGGAGCACCAACCTGTCGGCAGTTGCCGCATCGGCCGGTGCGGCCCCGGGCGCCGTCGCCCTCGGCGTGGCGCTCGTCGTGTGCGGCCTCTGCGGGATGCTCGGCGTTTTCCCGCTGCGACAGTGGGTGGGGCGGGTCGCCGGCAACACCCCGGCCGGCGCCGCGGGGTTCATCATCGCCAGCAGCCTGATCGGCGGTGCCGCGGCGCTGGCGCGCGTGACCGTCTCCGGTCTCGGCCCGCAGGTGGGGGTGTGGAGATGGCTCGTCCCGATCGTTGCCGCGATCGCGCTTGCCTATTCATCGCTGAGCTCGCTCCGCGAGACAACGGTCTCGCGTGTAATCGGGCAGCTGGTCAGCGCCCAGGCAGCGATGCTCCTGCTCGGTCTCCTCGCATTCACCAACGGATCCCGCGGCCTCCCGGCTTACGGGATGACCGCGTTTCTCGGCAGTCTCGGCATCACCGCGATCGCAACCCTGGCCTCGTTCGGCGTGCTCGGGATGCTTCAGGCGGCGGGGGTCAGCGACGGCGTCGACCACCTCCGAGGTCTGGCACACCGCTCCGCCCCGGCCGCAGTGCTCCTGACCATCGCGGTGGGGACGCTCGCGGGCGTCCCGCCCCTCGCCGGGTTTCTCTCACGCGTGCTGCTCATCTCCAGCGCCGCAGACACGCACTACGGCTGGCTCGCGGTGGTGGCAATTGCCGCTACCGTGCTGACCGTGATGTCGGCGGTGCGTCTCTTCGCGACGCTGTACGCGGACGCCGGCGATGAGGTGCCCTTCACCCTCGGCGCGACGCCCCTGCTCTCGCGCATCGTCGCGAGCACCGCGTGCGTGGCGGGCGTTGTTCTGGTGGTGCTGATCCAGCCGCTGCTCGCGGTTGCGACAGCGGGAGCCGGAACACTGCGCTGACTGTGCCCGAGCGCGCCCCGGGCGGCGCCACGCGGGACCTGCCCGCGGTCGCGCTCACCATCCTCACGCGCACGGTGCGGACACTCGGACCCCTGCGTGCGCCGGCCGCGGCAATGGTCGGAGCAGCGTGGTATGCGCGCCTCAGCCGCGAGGACCGAGTTCGCGCAGCGGCGAATCACCATCGCCTGCAGCCGCACCTCGACCATGCCGCCGCCGCCGCGCTGGCTCGCCAGTCGTACCAGGAGTATGTCCGCATGATCGTCGACTCGATGTGGGCGGACCCGCTGGAACTCGGTGCAGGTCCTCACGCATTTCCGCGTCGTCGGGGCCGAGCATCTCGAGGTCGGCGACCGCGGGTCGATGGTCGTGCTTCCGCATTTCGGCAACTGGGATATGGCGGCGAGCGCGTCCCTCGGCCTCGGGCTGCACCTCAGCACGGTGATGGCGCCGGTGGTGTCGCCGGGGATCACCGAGATGGTGGCGCTCTCGCGTCAGCGCAAGGGCCTCGAGATCTTCACCGTCCGCCAGTCGGCGCGCGGATTGTTTCGCGCGCTGCGGCGGGGGAGGACGATCGCCCTCATGCTCGACGTGCCCGAAGCGGGCCCGACCGTGGTGGTGCCATTCTGTGGCGGTCCCGTCCGGTGCAGCTCGGTGCCCGCACGGCTGGCCGCGGCCTCGGACGCGGCGATCCTCCCGGTGACCTGCCGCCGCGACGGGTGGGGCTGGGTACTCGAGATCCACCCGCCCGTCGATCTGTCGGGTGACGAGCCCACGGTGATCGCGCGAATCGCGGCCTGCGTCGAGCCCGCGATTCGCGCGCATCCCGAACAGTGGTATCCGTTCCATCACGTTTATGTCGACCGGTGATGCAAGCGGCCTGACGCGAGCCGCGCTCGAGGTGCTCACCACCGCGGGCGGACCGGGGCCGGCCGCGGCCGCCGCGTGGGCACCGGGACGCTGCACGCTGGCGGGCGAGCACGTCGACTACGCGGGCGGGCAGGTCCTGTGCCTCGCCGTCGACCTCGGGATCGCGGCTGCGGTGCGCAGGAGTGGAACGGCGCGATACCTAGCGGCCAGCGGTGGGTCGGTCATCACGAGGGATGCCGCTGAGCCGGCCGGTGACCTGGGCGATCGTGTGCTTGCGCCGGTGGTCGCGCTCCGCGCCCGCGGCGTTCCTGTCCCGGCCCTCGAGGTGGGCATTGCGGCAACCCTCCCCGCCGGCGCCGGTCTCGCCTCGTCGGCTGCCCTCATGGTGGCCACAGCAACCGCGATCCTTCGTCTGCTGGGTGCCAGCATCACCGCGCGCGACCTGGCTTCGGTTGCGCTGTCCGCGGAACGGGACGTGCTCGGGATCCCCTGCGGTCCGCTTGATCAGCGTGCCGTCATCGACGCTCCCGAGAACGGTGCGCTGCTGCTCGACTGCGCGACCGGCGGCATTGAGTTGGTGGTGTGGCCCTGGCCGGACGCGGTGCTCGTGGGCTGCGACACGGGAGTGCACCACGACGTCGGCGGCCTGGAATACCGGCTCCGCCGCGACGAGACCGAGTCAGGTCTCGCCGCAGTTGGCGCCACCAACTGCCAGGAGTTGACGCCTGCGGTCATCGAACTCGACCGCTTTGAGCCCCGAGATCAAGCGGCGCCTGCATCACGTCATGGCGGAGAGCCGGCGCGCGGTCCAGGCTGCGGACGCCATGCGCCGCGCCGACGTCGGCGCCCTGGGGCGGCTGATGTCGGCGAGCCACCGATCGCTTCGCGAACTTCACGAGGTGAGCACCCCGGCGCTCGAACTCGGTCGTCAGCGCCGCCGAGGCCGTCCCGAGCTGCTTGGGCGCGCGGATGGTCGGCGCCGGTTTCGGCGGTGTCGTCGTGGCGCTCGTGACCCGCGATGGCGCCGAGCCCTGCCGTGCCGCGATGGCCGATGCCTGCGGCGGCCCGACCTTCGAGCTCCGGCCCTCGACGGGGGTGGCACTGCTGGCGCCGGATGTGGTCCGGGGCTAAACTCGTCGCCGAATGGCTGGCAACGCGGCTGCGGTCACGAGCTGCGCCGCCGGATATCTGATTGGGTCGGTGCCCTTTGGGCTGATCGTCGGAAGGGCCGTCGGCGGCCTCGATGTCCGTGACTTCGGCAGCGGCAACATGGGAACCGCCAACGTGCTGCGCACGGTCGGCGCCCGAGCCGGTGCGATCACCTTTGCGCTTGACGTTGCCAAGGGTGCCGGTGCCGTCGCCATAGCCCGCCGATGTGGCGCGGACCCGGCCGCACAGGCCGCCGCGGGGCTTGCTGCGTGCATCGGGCATTCGTGGCCGGTGTTCGCGCGCTTCCGGGGCGGCAAGGCGGTCGCCACAGCGTTCGGGGGGCTGTTGATGGTCTCGCCCGAGGCTGCCGCCTGGGCGACCGCCGGTGGAATCGGTGCTCTCGCCATCAGCCGGACCATGTCGGTCGGCTCGCTGACCGCCACCGTCACCGCCACGCTTGGTGCCGGGCTCGAGAGCACCAGGCGCCACGACGCGGTGCCGTTCGTCTTCACAGCGCTGGCGTCGACCCTGGTGGTCGCGCGCCACGCCGCCAACATCCGGCGGATCGCTCGTGGCGAGGAACCACGACTGTCGGCCCACCTGTTTGGCGGTCGTCACTGACTCATCGGCGGACGCCTGCCGGCCCGTCCGTATGATCGAAACATGAAAGGCGCTGCGAACCTGCACGTCCCGGTCGAGAGCGCGGTGGATCGCGTGAGCGCCGTGGCCCGGGCGCTCACCAGCACCACCCGAGGCGTCGCCGAGCTCCAGCGCGAGGTCGTCTGCACGGCCGCGTCGATCGCGGGCGAGGGGGCGGCGGCGGCGATCGCGCTCCGCCAGGGTGAGCGCCTCAGCGTTACGGTGGTCGATCCGCACCGCGCGATGCCGGACGCGTTCGACGGATGGGAGACGGCGCCCGACGTGATCGCCGGGCGACGCCTGAGAAGGGTGCTACCCGGCGGCGGGTCGCTGCTGGTGCTGCCGATGTCCAACCTTGGCGAGCTGGTTGGAGCGCTCGCCGTCGCATCGACATCGGACGGGCCCACGGTCGACAACGAGCTCGAGGGGGTTTTGGCCACTCTCGCCAACAACGCCGCGGTTGCCATGGAGAATGCGCGCCTCTACGAGCTGGAGCGGGAGTTGGTCCGCAGGCTGCGTGAACTCGACACCATGAAGACCGACTTTCTCGCGACGGTGCAGCATGAGTTGCGCACCCCGCTGACGGCGATTCTCGGGCTCAGCGACCTCATCGAGATGTGCTGGACCGTCTGGGACGACACCCCGAAGCTCGACGCGCTCCGCGACATCCAGGTCGCCGCGAGGAACCTCGACGGCATCGTCGAGACCATCATCGAATTCTCGATCGGCGACGGGGAGGTACTGGCCCTGGCCCTTGCGGACGTACCGCTGGAGGATGCGGCGCGCGCGGCGATCGAGGTGGTGGGGGAGCGTTACCGGGGCGGCCTTCCGGTACCGGTGGAGGTCGAGGTGGCGCCGGGCGCCGTGTTGCTCGCGGACCCGGATCGCCTCGGTCAGGCGCTCAGGGCGCTCATCGACAATGCGGTGAAGTTCAGCGACGGCAAGGGACGCGTGGTGGTGCGTGCGGAGCCGGGGGAGACCGGCACCGTCCTTGTCGAGGTCATCGACGAGGGGATCGGCATCCCGGCTGAGGACGTCCCGCGCATCTTCGAGCGGTTCTACCAGGTGGACAACACGGCCACCCGCCGTTTCGGCGGCACCGGCATGGGGCTCGCCCTGGCCAAGCGCGTCGTGGAAGCGCACGGCGCCACGATCGAGGTCGAGACGCAACCGGGGTCGGGCACGAGGATGTCACTGCGCTGGCCGGGTCGGTCCGGAGGCTCGGGGGCGCCACGCGAGGATGACCCGGTGCCCTCCTCGCTGCCGGTACAATGAGGGCGGTCGCGCTAGGCGGGGCGTTAGCGGTGCCCTGTACCCGCAATCCGCTATAGCGGGGCTGAATTCCCCACCGAGGGGGCGCGTCATTGGGTCTGCTCCGGACGCGCCGGCGTTGACGACTGGGTCCCGCGCAGCTCGGGCCCGTGAACCCCGTCAGGTCCGGAAGGAAGCAGCGGTAAGCGGTCTCCCGGGGGTGCCGTGGGGACACCTGGTCTGAGCCGGTCGTACGGGTGAGCGCCGGTGGCGTGCCAACGACGTGGGGTGCGCGACTACCCTCGTTTCCAGGACGGTCAGCCTTCACGGGCGGGCCGCTACGTCGAAACTGCCGTCCGCTCCGGCGACCATCGTGGAGGACTCGTGAGCCTCGCCCTTTACCGACGCTATCGACCTCAGCGCTTTGCCGACCTGGTGGGGCAGGAGGTCGTCGCCCGCACGCTGGTCAACGAGGTCCGCTCCGGCGAGCTCGCCCACGGGTACCTGTTCACCGGTGTCCGCGGTACCGGCAAGACGTCGACCGCGCGCATCCTCGCTCGCGCGGTGAACTGCGATGCGCCGGTCGACGGAGAGCCCGACAACGTCTGTCCGGCGTGCGTGGAGATCCTGGGCGGCGCCGCAGTTGACGTCCTCGAGATCGACGCGGCCAGCAACCGCGGCATCGATGAGATGCGCGACCTGCGCGACAAGGTGCGCTACCTGCCGGCCGTGCTCCGTCGAAAGGTCTACATCATCGACGAGGCGCACATGCTGACCACGGACGCGTGGAACGCTTTCCTCAAGACACTCGAGGAACCGCCGCCGCACGTGCTCTTCGTGCTGGCCACCACCGAGCCTCACAAGGTTCCCGAGACGGTGCGCTCGCGGGTGCAGCGCTTCGACTTCCGGCGGGTGCCGGTGCCGGCGATCGAGCAGTTGCTCGCCGGCGTGGCGCGCAAGGAGGACGAGCAGGTCGACGCCGACGCTCTCGGGCTCCTTGCGACCGCCGCACAGGGCAGTCTGCGAGATGCGCTCGTGCTGCTCGAGCAGGCACTGGGAGCAGGCGAGCGCCCGGTCACCGTTGCGGTGGCGCGACGGTCGCTGGGCCTGACCGATCCCTCCACGCTGCACACCCTGGTCACGTCGCTGGCGGGGGCTGATGCGGCCGGCACACTGCGCGCGGCTGCGGCGGCTTTCGATGCCGGCGCGGATCCTCGCCAGCTCTTCCGCGACGTCGCGCGCCTGGCCCGCGCGGCCGAGCTGGTCGCTCTCGGGTATCCCGAAGGGGCGCCGGTGGGTCCGGATGAGGCTGCGCTGGTCGCCGACCTGGCGGCGATCGCGCCGGCGGGCCTCTGGCTCCGGCTCCTCGAGCTGATGGCCGAGGCCGAGATGAACCTGCGCCAGTCGGTGGATGCCCGCCTGCTGGTGGAGGTCTGCCTGCTGCGCGCGCTGCGTCCGCCGGCTGCCGACGGCGAGGCGGCCGCGGTGTCCGCCCTCGAGCTGCGCGTGGCAGCGCTCGAACGCGGCGGTGCAGGCGGCGGCGCACCGGGGCCTGGGCCCGGCGTTGCGGTTGCCACGGGGGCATCGCCACTCGTCGCCGGCCGGATCCCGTCGTCGCCTGACGCACCAATCGGTGAACCGGCCTCCGCTCGTCCGGCTGCCGTTGATTCGGTGCCGGCCGATCCCATGACGCGCTCCGTCGCAACAGCGGACGCCGAGGTGGTCCTGGAGGCAATCGGGAGACGCGACCTGACCACCGTCGATGGTTGGGCCTCGGAGTGGCCAGTCGCGATCGAGGCGGTGGCGCGTGCCAACAAGGGGCTCGCCGGCGTCCTGCGCGACTGCCGGCCGGTCGAAGCCGACTCCGGCAGCGTGACGATCGGAACCAACGGTCGCTTTCACCACGAGCAGATCAGCGACCCCGAGAAGCGCCGGGTCATCGCCGAGGCGCTGTCGACCATCGGCGGGCGTCCCATCCAGGTGCTGACCCGGTTCACCGGCGAGGAGCAGCCGCGCGGGCCGTCGGGGTCGGTCAGCGATATCACCCAGGCGGTGCTCGACACGTTCGCCGGCAGCCGGGTCACGGCCACCCGCCTCCACGACGACACGCGTCTCGGAGCGCCACGATCGGCCAACGGTGCGTAGACTGCCCAACGAGGTCTGATGTGAAGAACCAGCAGCAGATGATGAAGCAGCTCCAGCAGGTGCAGGCCCGCATGGCCAAGATGCAGGAGGAGCTCAACGATGTCACCGTCACCGGCACGGCGGGTGGCGGCGTGGTGTCGATCACCGCGGACGGACACCAGAAGATCCTCGCGGTTGCCATCGAGCCGGAGGCGCTCGAGGAAGGCGCCGAGTTGCTTGCCGACCTGGTCCTCGCTGCCTGCAACGACGCGCTCGACAAGTCACGGGAGGCGGCGGCAGCAAATATGTCGCAGCTGACCGCCGGCTTGGGGCTTCCTCCCGGCCTGCTCTGACCGGGAGCCGGCGGCGCGTGATGTCGGAGGAGGCACGTGCCACTCGTTCCTGAGGCGGTCGAGCGGCTCGCTGCGGAATTCGGGCGGCTCCCGGGGATCGGCCCGAAGACGGCGCAACGGCTGACGTTCTACTGCCTGCGCGCCCCGGCGGAGATGTCCCAGCGGTTGGCAGGTGCTCTCACGGATCTGCACGCGCGCGTCCGTCCGTGCTCACGCTGCTTCTTCATCGCCGACGGTCCGCTCTGCGCGATCTGCACGGATGCGAAGCGAGATGGATCGTTGTTATGCGTTGTTGAGGAAGCGCTCGATGTGCTTGCCGTCGAGCGCAGTGGCGAGTTCCACGGCCTGTATCACGTGCTCGGGGGCGCGCTGTCTCCGATGGACGGCGTCGGCCCCGACGAGCTGCGCATCCGCGAGCTCGAGAGCCGGGTCGCCGAAGGGGAGATTCGCGAGGTGGTGATCGCCACCGATCCCGACGTGGAGGGCGAGGCGACGGCGTATTACGTCGCGGAGCGGCTGGCGAGGCTCGGGGTCACCGTCTCACGTCCGGCGCACGGTCTGCCGGCGGGCTCGGATCTCGAGTACGCGGACGAGCTCACCATGGCGCGGGCCTTCGCCGGTCGCCGGGCGCTCTGAGCGACCTGGCCGGCCGTCGCATGAGTTGCGCGCCCGCCTCGTTGGGGATTGAGTCCTCCGCCAGTCCGCATTCTCTGAACGCTATGCTGCGAATCGCCTGACTACAGCGGCGAGGCGGCGCCCGCAAATGGTTTCCCAACGGACACATGAAAGGTATGCGTCCGTGGGACCATCGGCGCATCTTGAAGATCCTTTGCCCCGCGTGCGGCGCTGACCGCCTGATCCCGTTGACCTTCGCGATCTATCGGCGCGAGGCCGGCCCGGAGGTCGAGTACCGCCGGCCGATGGCGAAATGCTCCGGATGCGGACAGCGAATGTTTGCCAATATCACGGCGCGGCAGCCCCACAGAACCACGCCGCTCCCCTGGAACGAGGGCTGATACCGCCCGGTCGCGGTCAGGGGGGTCGACTTGACCTGAGCCCTCGAGATAGGTAAACTCCGGGGGTTGCCCGCTCGGGGTGCTCCCGACGGCCGCGTTGCCAGGGATTCCATCGTGGACTTGGCGCGCCATGAACCTTGACACTTGAAGAGTGGAGACGACTTTCCGCGATGGCCTTGGGTCTCGTGCGATCGAGCACGGACCGGCGTAGGCCTCGTCAAGCATGTCTACGACCCGGGTTATCCGGGACACAGACGTATTCATGGAGAGTTTGATCCTGGCTCAGGATTAACGCTGGCGGCGTGCATGAAACATGCAAGTCGAGCGCGGTGTGATGAGGGGTAACCCAATTCACATCTAGCGGCGAACGGGTGAGTAACACGTGAGCAACCTACCTTTGAGTTGGGGATAGCCCTGGGAAACCAGGATTAATACCCGATGTGGTCACAACAGGACATCCTGATGTGAGTAAAGGCGCAAGCCGCTCAATGACGGGCTCGCGGCCTATTAGCTTGTTGGTGGGGTAACGGCCTACCAAGGCGATGATGGGTAGCTGGTCTGAGAGGACGATCAGCCACACTGGGACTGAGACACGGCCCAGACTCCTACGGGAGGCAGCAGTTAGGAATTTTCCGCAATGGGCGAAAGCCTGACGGAGCAACGCCGCGTGAGTGATGAAGACCTTCGGGTTGTAAAGCTCTGTCGGAGGGGAAGAACACAATGACGGTACCCTCCAAGAAAGCCCCGGCTAACTACGTGCCAGCAGCCGCGGTAATACGTAGGGGGCGAGCGTTATCCGGATTTACTGGGCGTAAAGCGCGTTAAGGCGGCCGACAAAGTTGGTGGTGAAATTTCAGGGCTCAACTCTGAAACTGCCTCCAATACTGGTCGGCTTGAGTGCGAGAGAGGAAGGTGGAATTCCCGGTGTAGTAGTGAAATGCGTAGATATCGGGAGGAACACCAGTGGCGAAGGCGGCCTTCTGGCTCGCAACTGACGCTGTAGCGCGAAAGCGTGGGGAGCGAACGGGATTAGATACCCCGGTAGTCCACGCCCTAAACGATGTGCACTAGGTGTTGGGCGTATTGACGCGCTCAGTGCCGCAGCTAACGCATTAAGTGCACCGCCTGGGGAGTACGGTCGCAAGATTAAAACTCAAAGGAATTGACGGGGGCCCGCACAAGCAGCGGAGCATGTGGTTTAATTCGAGGCAACGCGAAGAACCTTACCCAGGTTTGACATGCATTCGAAAACCGTGGAAACACGGTCCCCGAAAGGCGGATGCACAGGTGGTGCATGGCTGTCGTCAGCTCGTGCCGTGAGGTGTTGGGTTAAGTCCCGCAACGAGCGCAACCCCTGTGGTTAGTTGTATTTTCTAGCCAGACTGCTGGGAGAAACCCAGAGGAAGGTGGGGATGACGTCAAGTCATCATGCCCTTTATACCTGGGGCTACACACATGCTACAATGCCCAGTACAACGGGCTGCGACACCGCGAGGTGAAGCCAATCCCTTAAAGCTGGGCCCAGTTCGGATTGCAGGCTGCAACTCGCCTGCATGAAGTCGGAGTTGCTAGTAACCGTGGGTCAGCACACCGCGGTGAATATGTTCCCGGGCCTTGTACACACCGCCCGTCACACCACCCGAGTCTGGTGCACCCGAAGTCGCTGGCCGAACCCGCAAGGGACGGAGGTGCCGAAGGTGTGCCCGGTGAGGGGGGTGAAGTCGTAACAAGGTAGCCGTACCGGAAGGTGCGGCTGGATCACCTCCTTTTAGGGAGTGGCCCGAGTGCGTGCGTGCAGCGATGCGCGTCACGGCACGGACCAGTCAACTCAAGTCGTGCAGTAACGCGCCATAGAGAACCGCGAAGAGTAGCGAGCAATCGCGAAGAGTACCGGGATGTAGTGTGGCGCGATCCATCGAGCGCAAGCACGGTGGGAAGGCCGGCCAGCAGGCAGTGGGAATCTGCAGAAATTGAATGTGCGTCAGGAGCGCGGTGCTCCGGGCGCCCGAGGCTACTGCGTCGCCTCGCGGATGTCGCTCCACGCTTCAGCGGTCAAGGGGACCGGCTGCGCCGGGCCCACTCGGGCCTTTAGCTCAGTTGGTGAGAGCGCACGGCTGATAACCGTGAGGTCTGTGGTTCGAATCCACAAAGGCCCACGCTCGTATCCGTTCGGGGATGTAGCTCAGCTGGAAGAGCACCTGCTTTGCAAGCAGGGGGTCGCCGGTTCGAGCCCGGCCATCTCCACGGGCAACGACCCCTCCGCTCGACAGCCGGCCTCAAGGTCGGTCGTTTGCACGTTGACACGAGAATAGCGAGTCTGCGAGAACACTGGACGGTTTCCGTCGTCCAGCGTTCAAGTGAGAATCCTCAATAAACACCAACAAACAAGCCAGGCGAAACACGTGTCGTGGTGACGCAGCGACGTCACCAGGCCTCCTGCAGTCATTGAACAGTGACGATAGGAAAAGGTCAAGCTACCAAGGGCACACGGTGGATGCCTTGGCACCAAGAGCCGATGAAGGACGTAGCGTTGTTGCGATAAGCCTCGGGTAGCTGCTAGCAAGCACTCGATCCGGGGATTTCCGAATGGGGCAACCCACCTGGAGGAATGTCCAGGTACTCCCGGTTGAATATATAGACCGGGTAGAGGGCACGCGGAGAACTGAAACATCTAAGTATCCGCAGGAAAAGATGTCATCCCCTGAGTAGTGGCGAGCGAAAAGGGGTGAGGCTAAACCGAGACGGCGTGATAGCCGGCAGGCGTTTCCGTCTCGGGGTCGCGGGACCTCATCGTTTCCTCTGCCGAGGAAGCAAGGAGTTACAAAGTCGATGTCTAGCCGAACGGCATTGGAAAAGCCGGCCGCAGAGGGTGACAGCCCCGTACGCGAAAGGCAATCGACCTCCTTTGAGAGTTCCCAAGTACCACGGAACACGTGGAATTCTGTGGGAATCTGGGCAGACCATTGTCCAAGCCTGAATACTCTTGGTGACCGATAGTGAACAAGTACCGTGAGGGAAAGGTGAAAAGCACCCCAGACGGGGAGTTAAAAGTACCTGAAACCGTGTGCTTACAAGCCGTGAGAGGGCTATGCCCCTAGTGGGAATGCCTGATTGCGTGCCTTTTGTAGAATGAGCCGGCGAGTTACTTCCATGTGGCGAGGTTAAGGGGTTGACACCCGGAGCCGTAGCGAAAGCGAGTCTGAATAGGGCGTGACCACCGTAATGGTGGTGGTAGTCGCATGGAGTAGACCCGAAACCGAGTGACCTATCCATGGTCAGGGTGAAGCGCGGGTAAGACCGCGTGGAAGCCCGAACCGACCCCAGTTGAAAATGCGGCGGATGAACTGTGGATAGCGGTGAAATGCCAATCGAACTCGGATATAGCTGGTTCTCCTCGAAATGCATTTAGGTGCAGCGTCGTCGATGGGTTTGTGGCCGGTAGAGCACTGAATGGGCTAGGGGCGATCACCTCGTTACCAAACCCAACCAAACTCCGAATGGCAACAAACTTTCCGGCGGCAGTGAGACGGTGGGGGCTAAGCTTCATCGTCGAAAGGGAAACAGCCCAGACCACCGGCTAAGGTCCCAAATCGCAAGCTAAGTGGAAAAGGATGTCACGGTGTCCAGACAACCAGGATGTGGGCTTAGAGGCAGCCACCATTTAAAGAGTGCGTAACAGCTCACTGGTCGAATGTCGTGGCGCCGACAATGATCGGGGCTCAAGCTTGCAACCGAAGCCGTGGATGGCCTTCCTTCACAGGAAGGTCGTGGTAGAGGAGCGTTCTGTTTGCTGCGAAGCCTGACCGTAAGGACGGGTGGAGCGGACAGAAGTGAGAATGCCGGCACAAGTAGCGAGAAACGCGTGAGAAACGTGTTCGCCGTAAACCTAAGGTTTCCTGGGCTACGTTAATCGACCCAGGGTCAGTCGGGACCTAAGCCGAGGCCGAAAGGCGTAGGCGATGGACAGTTGGTCAACATTCCAACACCGCCGCTGGTTCGTTATCAGCAATGGGGGAACGGGGAAGGATAGGCCTGACGGGGCGACGGTTGTCCCCGACGGAGCCTTGTAGGAGGTCAAGTAGGCAAATCCGCTTGACGCTAACTCCGAGAAGGATCCCAAGACACTTTGTGTCGATGGGGCCGGTTCCATGCCTCCAAGAAAAGCCTCTAGCGAGAACCACGGCGCCCGTACCGCAGACCGACACAGGTAGGTGGGAAGAGGATTCCAAGGCGATCGAGGGAAACGTGGCTAAGGAACTCGGCAAAATGTCCCCGTAACTTCGGGAGAAGGGGAGCCCTTGGCGGTGATCCGATTTACTCGGTGAGCTGACGAGGGCCGCAGAGAAAAGGCCCATCCGACTGTTTACTAAAAACACAGGTCTCTGCTAAAGCGTAAGCTGACGTATAGGGGCTGACGCCTGCCCGGTGCCGGAAGGTTAAGTGGAGGAGTGCAAGCTCTGAAATGAAGCCCCGGTAAACGGCGGCCGTAACTATCAACAATGACCGTGGTAGTTATAAAACCCGGCTATTTGCTGGAATCTCCGAGTATCCCGCGCTACTGCAATGTGCAGTGACAATGCGACGGGTGCGGACAATCAGCAGGAAAGGCTGCTCAGCGCGAGCAGAATCCTCAGAGGCCATACGCCGGGCCCTCTTGGATGAGGGATGAGATGGTCCGATCTCATGGGCGACCATGAGAGCTGGTACCCAATCCAGCCACTCCAGGTCATGCACTTGGAGGAGCAACAACGATGAACGGTCCTAAGGTAGGACAGTAGCTGCCTTAGTAAAATCTGGCTATATGCTGGAAAACCCGAGTATCCCGCGCTACTGCGATGTGCAGTGACAACGCGACGGGTGCGGACAATCAGCAGGAAAGACTGCTCCGCGAGCAGAATCCTCAGAGACCATACGCCAGACAGTTCGATTCGAGCTGAAGATATGGTCCCATCTGCATGGCGACATGTAGGGAGGTCGTGGAACAACCTCCACTCAGGCCTTGGGTCTGGGTCAAGGATTTAAGCGAAATTCCTTGTCGGGTAAGTTCCGACCCGCACGAATGGCGTAACGAGATGGGCGCTGTCTCGGCCACGTACTCGGCGAAACTGAAGTACCTGTGAAGATACAGGTTACCCGCAGCAGGACGGAAAGACCCCGTGGAGCTTTACTATAACTTGCCACTGCAATGGGGTCCAGCATGTAGAGGATAGCTGGGAGACTGTGAAGTCGGGCCGCTAGGTTCGGTGGAGTCAACCTTGGAATACCAGCCTTGCTGGATTTTATTTCTAACCGGCGCCGTTATCCGGTGTCGGGACCGTGGCAGGCGGGTAGTTTGACTGGGGCGGTCGCCTCCCAAACGGTAACGGAGGCGCCCAAAGGTTCCCTCAGCCTGGATGGAAATCAGGCCTTGGCGTGTAATGGCGTAAGGGAGCTTGACTGTGAGGCCGACAAGCCGAGCAGGGACGAAAGTCGGGCATAGTGATCCGACGACTCTGAATGGAAAGGTCGTCGCTCAACGGATAAAAGCTACCCCGGGGATAACAGGCTGATCTTGCCCAAGAGTTCACATCGACGGCAAGGTTTGGCACCTCGATGTCGGCTCGTCGCATCCTGGGGCTGGAGTAGGTCCCAAGGGTTGGGCTGTTCGCCCATTAAAGCGGTACGCGAGCTGGGTTTAGAACGTCGTGAGACAGTTCGGATCGTATCCGCTGTGGGCGCAGGAGATTTGAGGAGAGCTGACCTTAGTACGAGAGGACCGGGTTGGACGGACCGCTAGTGCACCAGTTGTTCTGCCAAGAGCATCGCTGGGTAGCCATGTCCGGATGGGATAAGCGCTGAAAGCATCTAAGTGCGAAGCCCACTCCAAGATAAGATCTCCCACCGGATAACCGGGTAAGACCCCAGAAAGACCATCTGGTTGATAGGCCGCGGGTGTAAGAGAGGTGACTCTTTGAGCTGAGCGGTACTAATCGGTCGAGGGCTTGACCTCCCTATCCCACTTTTCAGCGACGAGTGGGATGGCGCCAAGGGTGGCGCCGCAGGAAAGTGCAACGCCTGGCATAGCGCTCGAGTAGCGCACTAGGATTCTCCGACGGACAGCGCATGCGCTTCCGTGGACCAGACTCGCGTTCTCACTCGTCATGAGAGAGATATCCGGTGATCATAGCGGTGGGGAAACACCTGTTCCCATCCCGAACACAGCAGTTAAGCCCACCAGCGCCGATGGTACTGCCCTGGCAACGGGGTGGGAGAGTAGGTCGTTGCCGGGTATCTCTCTTTTGTTTAACCCGAATGTGTCGATATCGGGCCTTGCAGCGATGGGTTCCCTTACGCGACGCCGGGCACGGGTCCTTGGCGCACGCCGAATACGTTCCCGTCATGGTCTTTGAACCACGCGCCGCGGGCGGGACCGACCTGGGCGATGAAATTCGTCGTTTTCGGCAACTCGTATTCCTCGAAGGTGACTCCCCGCGCGGTCAGCTCGCGGACGACGCCTTCAATGTCATCAACCTCGAAGTGCGCCACGGTCTGGCCGGCGTTCGGCTGCCCGCGCCTCACTGAGACTTGCGTTCCCTTCCCGGCCGCGAAGCGAATGGCGTACGGCGCTTCCTCGAGTATCGCCAGTCCAACCTGCTCATTGAAGAAGCGTTTCGCGCGATCAAGGTCGGTCACCGCAACAGTTGTAACTAGCATGGCATCCGAAAGCACTGTCCTCACCTCGTTTTCAGCAGCAAGCAGATTCCTTGGCATCTTGACACAGGGACGTAGCCCGCGATGCCGCGTCCCGACGCGCGGCGAACATCGAGGCCGATCGAGGCCCTGAGGCCGACCCAAGTCGACGGCGGCAGCCCCTTGTAGCAGTCGGTACGCCGACATGGCCCTCGCATACGGTGATGAACGACCGGGTTCCCGGGCCGTCAAGCGTTACGTCGCTACTCGGCCCCCGTCGACTGCAAGAGTGACGCCGTGGACGAAGCTCGCATCATCACTGGCGAGGAAGACGATCGCCGCAGCAAGTTCCTCGGGCTGAGCTACGCGACCTGCGGGTGCTAGTGCTGCGAGCTGATTCACCATCTCCGCAGGGACTGCTTCCATCGTGCGGGTCCGTGTCGGGCCGGGGGCAACGGCATTGACCCGAACACCGCGCGGGCCGTATTCGGCAGCCCAGGCCTTCGTCAACAGTTCGAGAGCCGCTCGGCTGGCGCCGTACAGAGCCATGCCTGCCTGTCCAAAGCTGGCGACCATCGTGGAGACGTTGACGATCGAACCCCATCCGCGTTCGGCCATGGCTGGCGCCAGTGACGCGACCAGGAAGAATGGAACCTTGACGTTGAGTGCAAAGCTCTCGTCGAAGTCTGCTTCGGTGGCTGCGTTGCTTGGGCCGAGCAAGGCGACGCCGGCGTTGTTGATGAGGATGTCGACGTGACCGTGGCCTGCCGCAATGGCCCATTCGACCAGGTCCTGGGCCGATTTCAGATCGCTCAACGTGGTGAGCCGGAACGTTGCGCTACCGCCGCTGCCTTCGATGTCTGCGACCACGTCTTTGGCTCGTTGTTCGTTGCGTCCCACTACCAGGACGTGAGCGCCGCGGCCGGCTAAAGCGGTGGCCGTAGCCTTGCCGATCCCGCTCGTCGAGCCCGTAACCAGAGCGGTCTTGCCCTTGAGGTCAGTCATGCGATGTGCCTCCTGTCGCTATAAAATGGGTTGTGCGACCCACTCTGACAGGTCAGGACTGGGTTGTCAAACTCAAAATCCTGCTAACATTGGTGCATGGTCAACGCGATGAGTGACCGGCCGAGCCTCACCCCCAAGGGAGCACGCACCCGGGCACGAATAGTGGAGGAGGCCGCCGCCCTGATCCATGAGCGCGGGGTGGCGAGCACCACCTTGGAAGATGTCAAGGTGGCGGCGGAAGTCAGCGGCTCTCAGATGTACCACTACTTCCCCGACAAGAACGCACTCGTGCAGGCGGTCATCGATTACCAAGCCGACGCCATCGTCAATAACCAGGGGCAGCTGCTCCGGAGCGCGAACGGAGTCGAAGCCTGGCGGAAGATGGTGATCAGCGAAGCGAAACGCACCAAAGCAAGGGGGGGGTGTCCACTCGGCTCGCTCGGTGGTCAACTCGCCGAGTGTGACCCCGAGGCCCGAGGGCTCATCGCGGCTGGGTTTGATCGTTGGGCAGCCGCCATCGGCGATGGACTCAGATCCCTCCATGCCGACGGGAAACTCCCGTCCGGCATCGACCCGGACGACCTCGCCACTACGGTGCTGGCCACGCTCCAAGGAGGACTTCTACTCGCCCAGGTGCAACGGAGTACCCGCCCGTTCGAGACTGCGGTCAATACCGTTCTCGCCCTTACCATCGGCAGGTGAAGCTCAAGCCGGGTTCATTCATAGTGCGTGGCGGTGACGCGGATTCGCGACGTACCAGCCAATCGACAGACAGTAGAGAACTAATCCGCGATATGAATCGCTTGGAGCTGGACAGAGCCGCCCGAGCGCTCCCGCCTCAGATTCCGAGCATACTTTCCCCGAATTCGGCTGTCGCAGGCAGACGTGGAGGTTGGGACCATGTACGGAACCATCATGCGGGCCAAGATCAAGCCAGGCCGTCGCGCGGAATATGAGCAGGTGCTGCGCGAGATGGTGCCAAGCGCCGAAGCCTACGGCCAGGGTATGCACTCATACGAGGTGGCCTGGGAGGACAAGGATCCAGACCGAATCGTGATGATCATTCACTTCAAGGATCGCGAGAGCTACCTGACGAACGCAAACCGCGCCGGGACCGATGAGGACTATCGCCGCCAGCTCGAGTACCTCGACGGCGAGCCGGAGTGGATCGACGTCAATTACGCCGATTACGTCGGACAGCTATTGGGAGGCTAGCTGCCGGGGGTGGCACCAGGCGTGCGACGATCACCGTCGACCGCGGCGCGCGTGGTTACGTCGGGGAACCGAACCCCCGGGGCGCCCACGTCCTTGACCATTCCTGTTGATTCCTTCATCGCGTGGATCCGCTGGCATACTTGAGGCATGACGCCCGCCGTCGCGCGTCGGCTGTTGTACGGGATAGTGGTCACGTGTCTGGCAGTCACGGGAGGCACGGTGCTGCTCCGACCTGCGCCGCCGCGAGTGACCGCCACACCCCAGTACCAGGTTCCACCCCCCCGGGGCATCCCCGAGATTCACGCGATACCGGCGGCCCCGAGAATCGTGACCCTCCCGATGGACGGCGGCACTTCGCAGATTGATCACGTGCAGATCGTGGTGCCGGTACACGGATTGCCTGGGCAGGTGGGCGCAAGCCCGTAGGGCGTCGCGGTTAACGCGTTCTTTCCTCGCCAGGTCGGATGCGAGCAGTGCAAGGTGATTGCATGGCAAGCGCGATCCGGCACGTGGTGATCTTCGTGCAGGAGAACCACACGACCGACAGTTACTTCCGATCGATGCGAGCGTGGGGTGCGAACGTCGCCAACGACTGGCCGGCGACGCCGAATCCACCCGCGCGCGACAACCCGCATGACCGCGCCGCATATGCGAAATGGCTCGAAGCCGCGAAGGCAGGCGCTCCGACGACGGCGACCCACTCTCAATTCGACACGCTCGCCGTATTGCCGTTCTACGCATATCTCGCGGCGACCGGTGCATTCCTCGAGAACCACTGCTCCGGGTTCGGGACGAACTCGACCGCAAACCATCTCCTGATTGTGGGCGGCCAGTCGCCAACCCTTCGTAATCCACCGAGCGGCCGGCCGGCGCCAGTCTGGGACATGCCGTCGATACTCGGGCACGCGCAGGACAACGGGCTGACCTGGAAGGCATATACCGGCACGTCGGCATACCCCGTGCATTTCTACTCGCAGCTGGGGGCTTCCGCGAACATTGTGCGCGGCGATCAAATCGTCGCCGACGCGGCCAATCTCCCGCACCTCAGCATGGTCTGGCACGACTCGCCGTTTGACGAGCATCCGCCGGCCGACGCGAGCGTCGGCGAGACCAAGGTTTGGCACGCCATCGACGCCATCGCGACTGCCGGACACTGGGACGACACGGTCTTTCTGCTCACCTGGGACGATTGGGGCGGGTGGGATGACCACGTCGCAACCCCGGCGGCGCCGCGGCAATACCGGGGTGGCCGGGCCGTCACGCAACTGCGAACATTCGTCGACGGACCGGACGGTCATCACGCGAAGCGAGGATGATGCCCGCGTCCCCGGCACCCGTATCCCGGGGAGCCTCGGAGCCGACTTGATATTCGATGCATTCCATAGCGGCGGCGAGAACCTGGCAGAGACCAACCGCCTCACACAGGCCGTAGAGGCCGCGCGACGTGGCGAAGCACGGGGGTGGGACGCGCTCTTCGAGCGCTTCTACCCCGATGTGCATTCGTACGCGCTCGCTCGCCTTGGTGATCTGACAGCAGCTGAAGACGTGACGCAGGACGTATTCGTGGCAGCAGTGACCTCGATCAGGACGCTCCGGGACCCAAGGGAGCCCGCGGTGCAGGCCTGGTTCCTGCACATCTGCCGCCACAAGGTCATCGATCACATCCGGCGTGGCAGCCGACAACGTGGCCTCGACCTCGACACCTCAGTCACGTGGACCGATCCCGGTGCCGTCGCCGAGCTCAACCTGGAGGCGGACCGCGTCCGGGCAGCGATGATGGTGCTCACCGAGGATCAGCGCGACATCCTGGTGCGCCGGTTCGTCCTCGATCAGTCGTTGGAGGACGTCGCAGCGACGACCCGGCGGACCGTCGGCGCCGTGAAGTCGATGCAGCACCGCGCGCTCGAGTCGCTCCGGCGGGCGCTGCGTCCCAAGAGGGCGGCATGACGGACTGGATGCTCGACCCGCAGCTCTCAGCCTCCCTTGACGCCTGGCGCCAGAGCAGCCGCCGCGCCCCCCGCCGCCACGCCAGGGAGCGCGCGCACGACGCCATGTTCGAGGCGATGGCGGCGGCATCCCTGCCGAGGACGCGGCGGAGCCTCCTTCACCTCCGTCCGCGGTTTGGATCTGCGGGCCTGATCGCCTCAGCGGCCACGATCGTGGCGGCAGCCGGCGTGGCGGCGGCCGGATGGAACGCGCCCGCTGGATCGGCCTTGTTCCTGGTGCGTGAGGCCCGCCAGGGTGTGATGCTCAAGTTGCCCGGCACCGATGACATCGTTCTGCACCTCGAGTTTGCTGAGCAGAGCCTTGCCGATGCGAGAGAGCGGACCAATCCGGCGCAGAGCCTGGCCAACGCCGGCACGGAACTCGCCGACGTGTTTGCCGCGCTCTCGGGCAAGCCGTCGTCACCGCTGTGGTCCCGATATCACCTCGATGAGGCGACGCTGGTGAGCGAGGAGTCGGAGTTCGCGCCGGCGACGCTGCCGCCGGTATCGACGAACACTCAACCGCCCGCCGACGACGACACCCCGTCGGCGTCAGAGCCGGCTCAGGGAGGCGGAGGCGAAGACGGCACCCCAGGACCGGTCAGCAGCGCTAGCGCACGGCTCAGCCCGTCGCCGACCCACAGCGATGACGGCGCGGGCAGCGGTGACGGTGGCGGCGGCCACGGCCCGACCGCAAGCCCAGGCCAGAGCCCTCCGCCGGACGACTGAGGTCAGCCTTCCCGATCCCTCGCGCGCGCAAGCTGGAGGGCGACGCGAGGGCACTCGCTGACCGCACGCTCGGCCAGGCGGAGCAGCCTGGGATCGTCGATCTGCTCGGACGACACAATCGGATAGCCCCACTCGTCGAGAGCAACGAGCTCGGGCACGATCTCTGCGCAGTACCGGGCACCGTCGCAGCGGATCGGGTTGACCCGGAGTCGGGGGCCAGAGCCGGTCATCGCCATCCTAAGGGCGACCGAGGCGGTGCGGGGAGCGGCGTCGCACCCAGCCCGGCACACGCGTGCCCGCTCATGTGACGCTCGACGTCGCTCGCGAACGTGTCGAGCGCCGTGCGGAGATTGTTGATGGCACCGTCCGGGTGGTGACAGGCGCCCCGGCCGACGATCTGGCCCGCCCAGCGATGCATGCGAGCGAGATCGCCGCGGTCGGCATCACCGACGGCGAGACGTGACATCGCCTCGTCAACCGCGCGGAGCCCGTGGACGCAGGGCCCGCATTGGCCGGCGCTCTCGCGCGCCAGATAGCTCACGATCCGCGCTGACTCGCGGACGCCACAGCCGTCGCTGCCGAGCATCCCGATGACGCCGCAGCCGACCGAGACATCGTCCGGTGACAACGTCGCGCCAGCCCCACGCTCCGACCCGAGCCACGAGCCGAAGTACCCGCCAATCAGCAAACCCGCGGGTGAAGTGAGGACGCCGCCCGCGCCGCCGACGACATCGACGAGTGACGAACCGAGGTCGACCTCGTGGACGCCGGGCTTCGCGATGTTGCCCACGATGGTCACCAGTGCAGTACCCGGCGCTGACGCGGATCCGCGCTCGCGAAACCACTGATCTCCATGCCGGGCGATGAGCCCGATGTGAGCGATGGTCTCGGCGTTCTGCACCAGTGTCGGCCGGCCGAGGACCCCATGCTCCGACGGATGCGGGGGGCTGAACGACGGCTTGGCAGGCCCGCCGTTGATCCGCCGGACCACCGAGGACAACTCGCCCGCGACGTATCGGTGCTTGGTGTGGACGAGGCGGATGCGTACAGGTGATTTGCCGTCCCTTCCGCGCTCACCCAGCGCGGTGCGCAAGGCCCGACTGGCGCGTCGAGACGCGCGCGAAACATAGAGCACCACCTCATCCGCACCCACCAACTCGGCCGCGATCAGCGCGCCGTCGATGAGCAGATGCGGCCGGTGCTCGGCAAGACACCGGTCCTTGGCGGACAGTGGCTCACCTTCCGAGACGTTGACGACCACGACAGACGGTCCACGCTCAGCGGCCAGACGGTGCACGCCGCGCCACTTCCGGTGGGTGGGGAACCAGGCGCCGCCGCGGCCGCGCAGACCGCTGCGTTCCACGACGTCCAGAAGCCACTCGCCGCCCACTGGTCGCCGCCCCAGGCGGCGTCGATGTCCTGCCAGCGGCTCCTGTCCGAGCTCGAGCGAGGGCCCTGCAAGCAGGCGGGGTGTGTCTGGTCGCTCGACGCGCGCCGGCGGTGCTTCAACTGGAGCGAGGAGCGCCGCGCTCAATTGAGCGGCCCCGAAGTGACCAGCTGGCCGGTGACCGAGGGGCCAGCGCCGAAGAGCGTTATCACCAGGCGCGTGCCGTTGCAGACGGCGTAGACCGAAACTCCGACGCGCGCGGGAGCATCGGCGCAAACAGTCGTGCCGTTGCGGGCGACTGTCACCTGCGGCAATGTCTCAGTTGGTCCGGCCGGCACCATCACGACGGTGATGGCCGTGTCAACGGTGTCACGCAGTGCGATCTGGGCACCGGCGCTCGTTCTGGTCATCGTGCCAACGAGGCCGTCCGAAAATCCGTGGACCGAGGAGCGCAGCGGCGGCGCGCTCGGCTTCGACGTGAGAATCGACGAAGGTGTTCCGGCGGTCACCGCCCACCCTGGATGCAGGGGCCCGGCGACGGACCAGGCGCAGATCGCATACGTGACGACCACGACAACTCCTGCACCAGCAAGGCGTATCGGCGCGGTGCGCAACCGACCCGTCAGCAGGCGTTGCGCCACGCTCCCAAGCACCGCCGCCATGCATGCCGCCGTGATCCCGAGCAGCCATGGTTCCTGAGCGTCCGATCCTGTGCCGAGCCCGTGGAGCACGGCTATGGGCCACGACGCGTAGGCGCCCCAATGCACAACACGCCAAAGCCGAGGTCCGATCCGCCCGCGCAGGAGGCTCGTGATCGTGAGCGCAACGAGCACCTCGGCGGCGATGACACCCATCCCGAGCCAGAACGTACGGTAGGCCCCCGCGAACGGCACCACCGCATCAATCGGTCTGATCCCGGCGAACGGATCGAGGACCGAGGTTGCGATGTGTACGGCGAGCAGGACCATCGTGAAGAGCGCGAAGTTGCGATGCAGTGCCGCAATCACAAAGCGCGGCGAACGCGGCCCCGCAACTCGGAGCGACGTCGCGATTCCCAGCACAACCACGCCGGTCAGGCAGACCAGGGTCATGACGCCGGCACCACGAGTTGCAAACCACAGCGGGCTCGGGGTGGTTGCGCTCGCCGCAATCACAGAACGCCCCGCTTTGTCACGCCGGCCATCCGCCCACCGTTGCCACCGACCCATCGTGGCGGACGAGTCGCGCCGGTACCCCGAGCGAGTCGAGCCAGGACGGGGCCTCGCTTCCCAAAACGATCGCGCCAGTCGCTGCAGCGTTGGCGCTGGCGCAGGACGCGGCTGCGACGCTCGCCATCAACCACGGCGAGTTGGACGGAAGCCCAGTGCTGGGGTCCAGGATGTGGTGCAGCATCTCGCCGCCACGCCGCCATGTTCTGCTTCCGGTCCCCGAGGTGGCGACACCGCCGTCAAACACGCGAATGTCCTGCCAGCGCACCGAGTCGGTCGTCTCGGCAACGCGGACGCACCAGCCCTCCGCGGGGCACGGTCCCGCCACCGCGACATCGCCACCACACGCCACAAGCACTCCGCCGTGAATCTCACGGGACGCGGCCGCGGCGGCGCGGTCCGCGGCCCACGCCTTGCCCACCGCTCCAACATCGATGGACACGCCCGCGGGAAGTGTCACCCTGCGGTTGATCCGATCATGTGCGACGGTCGCCCAGCCAGGCGCTGATCGCGTCTCCAGGTCGATCCTCGGTCCGTTCGCGGGCAGATCGATGAACGTCACCGTATAGCCAATCCGTTCCATCAAGCTGCCGATGGTCGGGTCGACCAGCCCATCCGTGGCAGCCGCAGCCGACAGCACGGCGGCGATCACCTCATCGAGGAGTTCGGACACGGCGACGGGACCCTGGCCGGCGGAACCATTGAGCAGCGAGATCTCCGACTCGGGCCGAAAACGCGAGCAGGCCGCATCGACCGCATGAACCACCGAGCGAGCCACGGCCGTCGCCGCCTGCAGCGCCGCCGGGTCGGCGACTCCGACCACCGTCGTCGTGCCCATTGATGGAAAGGATGCGGAGGTCAGCATGGGTGCGTTGGCGTCGAATGGCATACCGGCGGCGGGGGCGGTGGAGGGGGAGGTGCCGGGGGGTTCGCCTGGGACCCCGGCGACGAACCCGTCGGTGGCCTTCGGGGCGGCGAGATCACGGTCGAACCTCGCGACCGCCCGACCGATGATGGCGCTCCCGGAACGTGGACCACCTTGACGATCACCGCCGGAGTGGGGCGAGACCGCTGAACGGGAGCTGCCTCGACGGGGACGTGCGGGACGTGTTGGACGGGAACGCTCGACGTCGCGGCAACGAACCCGGCCGCACTGACCGCCGACAGCGCGCCGGTCGCCGCCACGACGCCGGACACGCCGCTGACGGTCCACGACCCTACTCTGCGGAGCGCCCGGTCGCGATCCGCAGGGTGATATCCAGCCACGTCAGCCGTCACCACCACCGCCGCCGCCACCCTGACAATCGTCATCGAAGCATGGGGTCGGCGACGCGGATGGAGATGGGGCAGGCGTATCCGTCGGCTCGGGAGTTGGCGCCGGCGCGGGGCTGGGACCGTACTTCGCGACTGAAGGCGCTGGGCGCGCCGGATCGGTGACGATGATGACCTGGTGCACGGCAGGGGGCTGGGTTGGCGCTGGGAAGAGGCTGTCGGCTCGCAGCGGCGCACCAGGAAGTTGCGCCGCAACCGTATGCGATGGCACATATCCGAGAGCGGCGAAAGGGCCGACATGATCCGCCGCCGACACGGCGGTGATCACGCCCGAGAGCGCGACCAATATGACCGTGGTGAACGCGTGAGAGCGAGTTCGAGGGGGCACGGGGGAATGTCCTCCAGGGTGCGAGTGCCGCGATGGCGCCTGATCAATGCCACTAAGTCGCACGGCGATCGATCTTGGATACGGGCGCGTTTGACCGGATCGAATGAAGGACGATGCACGGCGTGCATCACGACAAGTTCGATGAGCTGCTCAGCGAGGTCAAGGAGGCCGGGCTCGCCGACCTCGCCCAGGAGTATTCCTATGTGCTTCCCGACGATCGCTCGCTGGCCGCGCTGGCTGGTCTCGGCGCGCTTGTCGAGGTCGGTGCGGGGACCGGGTACTGGGCCTCGCGTCTGCGCGCTCGCGGCGTCGACGTCGTCGCCATCGATGAGGCGCCGCCGGACAGTGAGCGCACGAACCGGTACCACGCCAGGACAGCGACCTGGAGCGAGGTCATCGCCGGGGACCACACCATGCTCACCAGGTATTCGGACCGGGCGCTGTTCCTCTGCTGGCCCCCAGTGTTCTCACGTCTGGGAGAGTGCCTGACGTATTTCAGCGGCGACGTGGTCGCGCTGATCGGCGACGGCGGGCACCGCACCGCTCGGATGCGCGGGCTCAACGAGGCGTTCACGCGGACGGCAGTGCTCCCGGCTCGCGCCCTCGAGCCGATGCCCGGCATCGCCGCAACCCTCAGCATCTGGCGCCGCACTGCGCACTGAGGTGCTGGCGCGTCGGCTAGCGCTCGGGCGTCGCCCTGCCGCCGCCGGCGACCGCGAGGCCCACCGTGAGGGCTGCGATGGCGACGATGATCAGTGGCCAGTACGCCCCGATCGCGGATTCGAGGTCTGCGGCCGCCTCATGCGGTCCACGCATCAGGGTCACCAGCTTCGCGAAACCCACCGCCGCGATGAGCACGATCGCGACCGCGACGACGAACGAGATGATGATTCGGGTGAGCATCCGGGCCATTCGACGGCCGAGGGTAACACGCGCTCTGCACGGTCACCCGGGCACCGTTGATATCAGCGCGGTGCGCCGGTGAGCTCGCGCGCCTTCCGTTCCCCTGCGTCGCCCTCGGAGCGAGGCTCGAGGTCAGTGAGGAGGCGCACCCAGACAGAGGGATCTGCTGGAGGTGGCGTCGGCGCCGGGTCGGGATCCGGGCCCCGGTCGCCACGATCATCGGGCGGCGACACCGCGGGCATCATGCACGCGATGAACAGGCCGGCCATCACGAGGCCTTCGAAGATCGCCATGGGAAGGAACTCCACGACCGGGACGCCGCTCAGGATTCCGGCGACCACCAGGATCGTGAAACAAAGGGCCAGCGCGGCGGCGGGCAGACCCCAGGTGTAGATGCGGTTGCCTTCATGGGCGCTGTCGAGCTCGCGCTCGAGGTCGCGGAGCCGGCGGGACATCCGCGCCCAGATCACCCCGACGTGGTGTGGCATCGCCATCCTCAGTGAACTGCTTCGATCAGCATCGCACACCTGGCGAGTCGGATTCAGCCCCTTGCCGGGTGCCCGCGCCATCCGCCTGTAGAATGGCTGAGCCGTGCCGGCCGGAGCGCCGTGCCCGGCTTCCGTGCCGAGGTGGTGGAATTGGTAGACACGCTAGCTTGAGGGGCTAGTGAGGGCAACCTTGTAAGGGTTCGAGTCCCTTCCTCGGCACCACCCAGCGGGGCCTTCTGAATACGAAACGGTGGTCAGGGAGTGACCTCAGATGGCCTTAAATGGACGCCCTGAAGGGGTCAGATAAGGGGTCAGCTCTTGGTAAGGCTCAACGTGGGTTCACGCGGGATTCAGCATCCGTACATCGTTCGGCGCCAAACCTGTTCGGCTTCTCGCCAAGCAGACTCTTCGTCCGGAAGACACGCTCGTCGATCGTGTCGCCCTTCCAAGTGACGAGGCTGCGTCGTGACGCTGGCCGGGAGACTAGACGTCGGGGTGGACGTCGAACCCGCCGGAACGGATGAGCCTCACGCAGCAGCCAGAAACGCTGTCGTTACCATTCCGATGGTCAATAGCCGTTTCATGTTCAGTCAGGCCGCCGCTTGTGCGACCGCGGTGTCCATCCGGTTGTTCGTTGTACCTGTCGATCAATGACACTGCCCTTGGCGTCATGTGAGGAAGCTGTTGGGCAGAATCACCTTCAGCGTCGTGACCCCGATGGAAGAGCCTGAATGGCGCGAGTTCACGCTAACAGCTATTCACAACGTGCGTTCTCGTCCCACTCTGCCCATATACACCGCCCTGGTGACGGTTCAGTCGCTCGATGTCGCGGTTGAGCCGGCAGGGTGCAAGCCCACTCGGCGATGACGCCGACGAGCGCTTCGAAGCAGGCCTTCGGCGATCTACGACCTCGGCGGTCGATGCCTAGTGGCTGGTACTCCTCAGAAAGGAGCAGTGGCGCACGCTAGGCATTCCCCCTTCCTCGGGGCCATGCAACCGTCGAACGGCCGTTAGTCACATTCGCACGATGGCCAAGGACACTAGCGGTACCCGAGCAATCGCGCCAAGCTTTTGGCTAGACCCCGGGCGGGACCGGCACGCGGCACTGTTCGCGTCTATGTCACCCGCCCGGGGTGGAGGAGGGCAGCGCGACTATTACCCGCTGGAAAGCGACGTGCAGGTCCGTGCGACTGATTGAAGTATCGTCACTCAGTCAGCCTACGGGGCCTGCCCGCATACCGGCGATTGCGTTGCAGAACTGCGGCGAACGCGTTGGGGAAGGAGGTAAGCGAGGAGAGACCTCCCCGCCGCAGCGGAGAGCGATGTATAGTGGAGTAAAGCGTTGTTGACTGTTGTAAGGAGGGACGGGAAAATGCAGTCATGGACTTCATCTTCGGCACCTACGGAAACCACAACTTCCTGACGCCGGCTGAGGCCGCACGCGAGCTGCGTGTGTCCACCGCGACGATCTACAGATTGCTCTCCGATGGCCGCATCCGGGCCGTCAAGGTCGGCAGTCAGTACCGGATCGACAAACGCGAGGTGGTCATTCACACCCGCGAGGAGACACCCGGATTCGTCTCGTACACCGGACACGCTTTCGACGCCGCACGCGACAGGAGACGCTGATGCCCGAGACGGTTCCACTCAGCCCCGACCAGGCGCCGCGTCCGCGAGATGCTCGCCGCCTATGACAGCCCCTCGAAGCGCGCCGAGCTCAAGCAACTCGTCGCCGATCAGGATGCCGCCACGGCCCACGCCGAGTATGAGCAACGGATCCGCGAATCCGAGGAACGTGCCGCCCGTGACCCGAATGCTCAGGCGCTATTCGCGAAGGCGAAGCAACAGGCGAAGGCAGACCGCGAGAAGATGCTCGCCGACCTCCGCGTTGAGGCGAATCTCGACATCGAGGCGGACACCGAGGCCAGTCGAAGGGATGGCTTCCGCTCCAGCCTGACGCCGTGCGCCAGGTGCCATACCCCGGCCATGCGGATGCACTGGCTGGAGCCCCTGCCTATCCCGTCTGCCTGCGGTGCCACGCCCGCGGCCTGTTGCGCTGCGAGGTCTGCGGCGACAACAGCGACAAAGCAATCCCGATGAGCTGGTGCCCCGCGGATCTGACCTCCCGCTGCCCCAAGTGACTCGAGGAGTTCGCGTCGAAGCCGCTGCCTAAGCACAAGTTCGCGATCCCGGGCATGGGTGCGTTCTGATGGCCGGCAAGCTCTTTGGACTCCCCGCCGTCACGATCACGACGCCGAAGGTGATCGGCACGAAGCCGGCCGGCCTGGTGCCCAAGACGACGCCGTTGCCCGGTCTCGATAACGGCGCCGAGAAGCGCGCCGGCCATCGTTCCGACCAATGCTCAGGTCAGCGCCCTGGTGAAGACGTCGAATCAGCAAGCCACCGAATGATCGAGGACCGGATTCGACGCTTTGGTGCTCGGCGGTCAGCCGTGGTGCGCTGCCCCACCTGTGGGTTCAAGGTCGGCAACACCTTGAAGCACATCGCGTGGCACGTCTCAAAGGGCGACTCTCCGCCGAGCCTGGTGGACAGCACCCTCGAGCGGGGCACGTCACGACGCCATCATCGACGGACTGGTACGCCGCTTCGCTGGCGACGTGCCCACTGGTGGTGCGACAGCTCGCCAGCAGGCGCGTCGGGCAAGGACTCGGGTGCTCCTGCGCGAAGCGTCGCGGATCCAGCGTCAGGATGCGTTGCGCAGCAAGGCTCGCGCCATCCTCGGCGCCGATGACTGGCAGGTGTACTTCCGCGGCCTACGGGCGCTCAACCAGATCAAGAACGAGCGTTCACGGATGGGCTTCGAGCTCTTCGGGGACCCGGGCGCCTTTCGGTAGGCGGCCTCGATGGCGACTGCTGCTCAGCGAGCAACCCCCAAGCTAGGGATGATCGACCAAACGATCATAATCGGGCCATGGGGAGCCTCAGGAGGCGGGCACGCACTTCGCGCATGCGATCACCCCAGAATGCATTGGCGTCTCGTAGCCAGACGCGGCTTTGCAGACTGCTGCTGGCCGCTGCAGCGATCCTCGGAGTTCTGGGTCGTCTTCGTGACCGCGGCGCCAATAGTGCGCGCACCGCTGTCCCAGCCACAGGCTTCGGTTGCTCTTGCGACTGTGGAGCCGCGAACTTTCTCGGTGGCCGGTGGCGCGTCAGCGGCTAACGCGCTTTCGGTGCCGACATCGGCGCTGTTCACCAGCAGAAACGGAGCGCTTCAGGTCGATGTCTGGTCAGGTGGTCAGGCTCACGCAACGCCGGTGAGCATCGGGCTCGTTGGCACCAATCTGACCCAGATCACGTCCGGGCTCCAGGCGGACGAGCAAGTTGTCCTGTCACCTACCAAACAGTCGTCGCTGCAATTGCCGTCCAGCCCGACCTGAAGCGCATCCGGCGACAGCAGTGGTGGACCAGCTCTCCGAGATACGCGAACTCCGCCCGGGTCGGGCGCCCACGTTCCGGTCACCTGGGTGAACTCATCAGAGCCGGAATGTAGAGCGCGATCCCCAGCACCACGACCAGGCCGAGCAGGATCGCGTAGGGGCGCTGATCGGCAATCAGCAGGATCACGGACAGCGCGGTCAGGGCCACCGCCCACAGGATCGGCCAACGGCGTTTCTCAAGCATCGCTACGCGCACAACTGTACGCGTAGCCGAGAGGCTCTCAGCCGTCTGATCAGCGCAGGCTATCGGCATGAGGCGTCTCGCCGACAACATTGGCTACTTCAGCGTCCACGCCCGCATTCGGCGCCAGCGGGGCAGCCCGTCACTTTGCGAGCAATGTGGCGCCACCGAGTGCCGCAACGGGTTTGCCTGGGCTCTGATCCACGAACGGGTCACCCACTGCCAGTTGACCGGGCAGGCCGCCGGGCTGCCGTATAGCTCCGACGTGATGGCGTACCGGCGCCTCTGTTCACCGTGTCACGCGGCATACGATGCGCCCGACCCGGAGGTTGTGGCCGCGTACTACGCGAAGCAACGCGCCGCCGCTACGGCCCGCGACGCCGTCTGGACGCCCCGGGCAGGGGGAGGGGCCGTCCCTGGTAAGCCAGCACGTTCCCGGCCATCGCCTCGAAGCTTTCGGGTATCGGCGCTGGCAATGCGCTTGCGGCCAGCGGGAGTACGGGGCCGATAGCCGCCGGATCGCTCAGGAACTCCACCGCCGCCATCTCCACGAACTCCGGTTTGCCAACCCGCCGTTCCGGCGCCCCCCGTGAATCCTGAAGGGGTCAGATAAGGGGTCACAACCGGCGAAAGGACGCCGTTTTGATCTCACAATGTGGTCGTGTAGTAAAGGTTCGAGTCTCCCTTCCTCGGCACCACCGAGCATAGCGTTCCCCGGGCTCATTCGCGGCGCAGTGTGATCCAGAGGTCGTTCTTGACGAGCGCCGCCAGCAGCTGTGGCCAGAACCTTGGACCGTGGCAGCTGAACGCGGCCACCTCGTCCTGCGCAACGTCGAACGAACGCTCCGCGCTGCGGCGCCTGCCGGACCCGAGATGCAAGGTGTGGTGCCCGGGCGCCACGGCTACCTCGACAGTCTCCCGATTGGCAATCGATCCCACCACGGTCCCGTCGATCGCGATGTCCCACTGCTGACTCTGCGCGCCAATGCCGATCCCACTCCACAAGCGAACCAATCTCACGGTCGCGTCACTCGTGACTTCCTCGTCCGCTCGGTCATGTTCAGTGGCGGCCGCTGCAACGGCGCGAACGTCACCGCCGCCTCGACCCGCGAGGCGCACCAGGAAATAGCTGATGAGTGCAACGGCCACCACGACGCCGATGATGATCTGGACGACGTGGCTGCCAGAACCACCCAGTAGGCCCGCCACCATGGCCGCGGCTCGCGAATCATCCATCCTCGGTACCTCGTGTGCGGCACGTTATCCGGATAACTATGCCGCCACGAACGAGATCAACGACGAAAGGGCATCTCGCCGCCCCAAACGATCCTACGGTTGCCCCGCTCTGACGTTCGCCACCGTCTGAGCCGAGGGGCACCTGCCCAGGTCGCGGCCACAAGCCCCAAAGTCACACAACCGGCATAGCGCCCCGCCAGCCGGCGTGTCACCGGCTTTTCGCACGTTGAGACGCTGCTGCGTGATGCCCTGGACCACCCGCTCGCAGAGCGTGGTGAGCGTCGCTCGCTCACTTGCCGTCAGCTGCTCGAGCATCCCGCTGACGGCCCGTTCCCGGGCCGCTCGAACCTCGCGGGCCACTCTGGCGCCGGAGGCGGTGAGCGTGATGGACCGCGACCGTGCGTCGACACTTGATCCTCTCGTGACAAGCCCCTCGGCAACGAGGCGATCCACAACCCGCACCGCGCCCGAGTGGGTCAGGCCGACAACGTGACTGAGCGTTCGCACCGATCCGCTGGGCATGAAGTCCAAAAGCGCAACCAGAGCGATCGACGCGACACCGTCCAAACCGGCGGCCCGTGCAGTGGATTCGTATATCGCGTCGCTGATGCCGGTCGACAGCGTGCCGAGCAGGTTGGCGAGACGCGGGTCGCCGCGACGCTTCACGACTTGACTGCCGGTGTGCACGCCATTATATGATTCAATCATACATCTGAGATGAGCCTCGCGTTTGCGGAATGCGGAGGCGTATTCGCATTCAAGGAGGACAGACAATGACGACCTCGTTCATCGCCGAGAAGTCGATCACCATCAACGCCCCGGCCGATACGGTGTGGGAAGCGCTGACCGATCCGGCAAGGGTCAAGCAGTACATGTTCGGCACGGAGATGGAGACGGACTGGAAGGTCGGGAGCCCGATTGCATGGAGGGGCGAATGGAAGGGAGAAACCTATGAGGACAAGGGCGAAGTACTGGCCGTCGAGCCACACAGGCTCCTGCGAATGACTTACTGGAGCCCGATGGGCGGCACCGAGGACGAGCCCGAGAACTACCACACGGTCACGTATGAGCTGACCGAGCGTGACGGCACGACGGTCCTGACCGTCGAGCAGGACAACAACGCTAGTCAGGAAGAGGCGGACAGCATGGCCGAGAACAACTGGGGCCCTGTGCTCGAGGGCATCAAGAGGGTTGCCGAGGAGTAGGCAGGCCCTGAAGGGCGATACCGTCAGCGGGTCGGCGGGCCCTTCGGTGACCTGTCGCGCAGCTGCCACGCGAGCGACAGCGAGATCAAGGCGCCAACCGCGGTCATAACCGCGGTGAGCACCAGGAAGTATCGAGTGGTCGTGTCCATTGTTGCCCCCCTGTTATTCGGCCTCACCGAAGAATAAACAACCGAGGGTGGGGTTGTGGAGGACCCCAGACGGTCACGACGCCGAGGCTTTATTCCCCGTGACCAGCCGTTCGCGGTCGAAGAGTCCCGAGATGCCGCGCAGGGCGAGCAGGTCGATCGCCAGCAGCAACGCAGCGAACACGAGGGCCGCCGAAAATGTCGGTGCGATCACCCCTGTGACCATCAGGACGACGATGCCGAGCGGCGGGAGGCTGGCAATCGTCCCCAGCTGTTGCGCGACCCGAATCTCGCCTGCTCTCACCGAAACCGCCAGCCCTACCACGATGGCCCAGCCTGCGAGGAGCGGCGTGAAGAGAAAAAGGGCAAGGAGCAGCGGACCCTCGTTGAAGATGCCTGCCGCAATCACGGGGTTCGCAAACACCCGGACGACCGCGAAATAGAGCCCGAAGACCAGGTAGCTGAGCACCAGTGACGGAATCATCACCGCCGCCGCTTTGCCCAGGATGAATTCCTGGCGGCGCACCGGCGTCGTCAGCACCGGCTCGAGCGTTCCCTGCTCGCGCTCGCCCGCAACCGTGTAGGCCGCAAGCGTCGACGGCGTGATCACCGGGATCAGGAGCAGCAGCAGGAGCGGTCCACGATAGCTGGGATCGCCCACCGGGTCGGGGGCGCCGAGAAAGACGGCAAGCACGGGCTGGATCAGGAAGATCGCCGGGAGGATGAGCATCCCCACGACAATCGAACGTTTGCGGCGATAGTCGCGCAGCTCCTTGCGGACAACCGCGACCACCCGACGAAGGTCGACGGCGATCATTGCTTCCGCGCCTCCACGTCTTCCTGGACGAGCTGGAGGTACACGTCCTCGAGTGAATGCTGCGCCTCGCTGATCGAGAGGACGTCCGCGCCGGCGCCCACGAGCGCGCGGGCAGTCCCCGGCGCGGCCACTCGAGGGTCGGAGACAGAGAGGACATACGTCCCGGGACCGTCGGGGCGCCAACTCTCGACGCCGGGGATGCCGGTGAAGAGTTCGCCTGCATCGCGCAGCGGGGCGATCGTGGTGACCACGAGTGCGCTGGTGAACAGCCTCGCACGCAACTCGGTCGGCCTTCCCACCGTGCGCAAGGTCGTGTTCAGGATGGCGACCCGGTCGCAGAGACGTTCGGCCTCATCGAGGCGGTGCGTGGTGAGGAAGATGGTCACCCCCTTTGCCCGGAGCACGTTGATCAGGTCGTGGACCTCGCGGGCGGCCACCGGGTCGAGCCCCGACGTCGGTTCGTCGAGGAACAGGATCGCCGGGTCGCTGAGCAGCGCGCGCGCCAAACCCACCCGCTGGCGAAGTCCCTTTGAGAGGGCACCGCAGAGATCCCCGGCGCGATCGGCCAGGTTCACGGCGGCGAGCGCGTCCGCAATCCGCGCCCCGGCATGACGCAGGCCATAGAGCCCCGCAAAGAACTCGAGGTTCTCGGTGACGGTCAGGCGGAGGTAGAGCCCCGGAGATTCGGGCATGACCGCGATGCGCTGGCGGATCTCCACGCCGCTGGCGGCGGTCAGGGGAATCCCCGCGACGGTTGCCGAACCCGACGTCGGCGCGATCAGTGTGCCGAGCGTGCGCACCGTCGTCGTCTTGCCGGCGCCATTGGGCCCGAGGAATCCGAAGACCTCACCCTGAGCCACCTCGAAGGAGACATCCGAAAAGGCGGTTCGCTCACCGAACCGCTTGGTCAGATGCTCGACGACAAGGGCAGGCTGCTCGCTAGTCACAGTGGTCTCGGGCGCCGATCATCGCCCATGCGAGGACACGCGCGCGTCTCGCACCGAAGGCCCCGTCAGGGTCTGCGACCGAACCATTACCCTGACAACCGTGCTTGCACGCTCCGGTTCGGGTCGGTGAGCGTGGTCGGGGACGCGGCTTCGAACCTCGGGGCGGCACGCGCCCAGATGGGGTTGTCGCTCGGCTGGCACATCGTCTTCGCCTGTCTCGGCGTCGGTTTTCCGGCCCTGATCCTCATCGCCGAGTGGCGCGGCATACACGGCGATGCCGACGCCATGCGTCTGGCGCGCACGTGGGCGAAGGTCGCGGGCGTGCTCTTCGCGGTGGGTGCCGTGTCGGGCACGATCCTCTCCTTCGAGATGGGCCTCCTGTGGCCGCGACTCATGGGCGAGTTCGGCGCTGTGTTCGGATTGCCCTTCGCGCTCGAGGGCTTCGCATTCTTCATCGAGGCGATCTTCCTCGGGATATACCTGCACGCCTGGGATCGGCTGAGCCCGATGCGGCACCTCGCAAGTGGGATACCCGTCGCGGTCGCGGGCGTTGCCTCGGCCTTCTTCGTGGTCACCGCCAACTCCTGGATGAACGACCCGCAGGGATTCACGATGGTCAACGGACGGGTCACCGATCCTCAGCCACTCGTCGCGATGTTCAACAAGGCCACGCCCGTCGAGACCATTCACATGATCCTGGCGGCGTTCATGGTCACCGGATTCCTGGTCGCAAGCGTCTACGCGGCCGCGAGATTGCGCGGACGGAGCGATCGCTATCACCGCGTCGGGTTGATCCTGCCGCTGATCGTCGCAACCGTGATCACGCCTGCGCAGATCGTGGTCGGGGACATCGCTGCGCGCGAGGTGGCCGACAACCAGCCCATCAAGCTTGCCGCCATGGAGGGGATCGGTCGGACCGAGGCGGGAGCCGGCGAGCATATCGGTGGCATCTTCATCAACGGGCAGCTCCAGTTCGCGATCGTGCTGCCGCACGTGCTCGCCTTCCTCGCCAAGGGAGACCCGAATGCGACGGTGGCCGGCCTCGACAGCGTCCCCTCGGCGGATCGACCCGAGGCAGTCACCCTCATCCACCTCTCGTTCGACACGATGGTTGGGATCGGGTTTCTGCTGCTCGGTCTGGGAATCTGGATGCTGATTCGCTGGATGAGACGGCGGGGGCCGCCGACCTCTCCCTGGTTCCTGCGCGCCGCGCTTGTCGCAGGCCCCGGGGCGGTGGTGGCGATGGAGTGCGGCTGGATCACCACCGAGGTGGGGCGACAACCGTGGATCGTCTACAACGTGATGCGCACCTCGGATGCCGTCAACCCCGCCCCCGGGTTGTATTGGGGCCTGGTCGTGCTGCTAATCGTCTACGCGGCGCTGACCGCGGTCACGTTGTTTGTCCTGCGCCGGATCAAGAACGCGAACGTGAACACGAACGTGAGCGTGTAGCCGGCGTCATGCTCGCGAACATCGTGCTCGGCTTTCTGTGGGGCGGCATCACGGCGTACGTGCTGCTCGCGGGTGCCGATTTCGGCGCCGGGTTCTGGGATCTCTTCGCCGGGTCACCGACGGCCGGTGCCGACAAGCGCCGCCGCATCGCTGAGTTGATCGGCCCCGTCTGGGAGGCGAACCACGTCTGGCTCATCTTCGCGCTTGTGGTGACGTGGACCGGCTTCCCGACCGTGTTCGCCGCGATCACATCGACCTTGTACATCCCGCTGACCGCGGTCGCGATCGGCATCATCCTTCGCGGCTCAGCGTTCGCCTTCCGCGGCGCCGTCGCCGGGGTGTCGTTGCAGCGCCCTTTCGGGGCCGCATTCGCGATCTCGTCCGTGGTGACACCATTCTTCCTCGGTACCGTCGCGGGTGCGATCGCGTCCGGTCGCGTCCCGCTGGGGGTTGCTCAAGGCAATGTCATCTCCAGCTGGCTCAATCCCACGTCGATCCTCGGCGGCGCACTTGCCGTCGAAGTCTCCGCCTATCTCGCCGCGGTCTACCTGACCCGCGACTGCGAGCGGGACAACGAGTGGGAACTCGCTCTCTATTTCCGCCGGCGCGCGCTCGTCATGGGCGCCATCACCGGGATCACCGCACTGCTCGGGATCGCCGTCCTTTATTCGGATGCGCCGCGCCTGTTCAACGGCCTCACGCAGCGGGGGCTGCCGCTGGTGCTGGCCAGTGTGGTATTCGGTGGCTTGTCCCTGATCCTGCTTGTCATGCAACGGTTTGTCGCTGTTCGCCTCACGGCCGCCATGGCCGTCATCTCCGTACTCTGGGCATGGGGTGTCGGACAGTACCCGGACGTTCTCGCCGGCGTGGTCACGGTGAGCACTGCTGCGGCGCCGGATCAGACGCTGCTCTTTCTGGTGGTGTCACTCTCGATCGGCTCGGCGATCCTCATTCCGTCACTGGTGCTGCTGTATTCACTGTTCCAGTCGGCTCCGTCCAAGCCGTCGCAGCTGTCGAGACGGTAGGCGAGCCGCCCATGTTCAGGCACCACCAGGAGCCGCCGCCACCGACCGACTGACCGCCGCGTCCGGCTCACCAGGCGGCACCCTGGCGGCCGCGAACGTCATGATCGGGTAGCAGTGAGCGACGCTCCCGTGTACAGCGATCCGATCGAGCCGTTGGTGCGGACGCTCCTCGCCGAGGTGGGCGAGGACCCGACGCGCGCCGGGCTGGTACAGACGCCTGGGCGGGTGGCCGGCAGTTACCGCTTTCTACTCAGCGGCTACACGCAAAACCTGAAAGAGCTCGTGAACGGCGCCATCTTCGAGGAGCCGTATTCCGAGATGGTGGTGGTCCGCGACATCGAGGTGTACAGCCTCTGCGAGCACCACTTGCTGCCATTTTTCGGCAAGGCGCACGTCGCCTACCTCCCCAATGGACGCATCCTTGGCCTGAGCAAGATTCCGCGCATCGTCGACATGTTCGCCCGCCGCCTGCAGGTCCAGGAGCGGCTCACCACGCAGATCGGCGATGCTCTCCAGGAGGTCCTCGAGCCCGGTGGGGTCGGCGTGATCATCGAGGCGATGCACCTATGCATGGCGATGCGCGGCGTCGAGAAGCAGAACAGCTCCGCGGTGACCTCGTCGCTCACCGGCAGCTTCCGCGACGATGACAAATCACGCAACGAGTTCCTGAGCCTGACCGGTCACCGCTAGGAGGCCGGCTAGCCCGCGCCGACGGTGACCACCTCGAGCCAGACGAGCAGGACGCCGACGCCGAACATCACCGTCCCGAGCGTCACGTGTCCCCAGTGAATCGGCCGTTTTCCTCGACGCGTCCCGATCACACGCGTGTAGATGGACAACCCGATGATGCCGAGGCCCCCGGCAACCAGCATGGTCGCGGGCACGCCGATGAAGGCGCCCAAAACCCCGTTCATCCGGGCAGCCTACGTGGTTGACGGCCGCCGGCGTGCTCGCCCGTACCATGGACTCATGCCCACCCGTGCCCTGAGCACCGCAGGCGAGGACGATCTCCTCGACGCACTTGCGCGCCACGGCCAGCCGCCCTGGCGTGCTCGCCAGGTCCAGGCGGCCATATGGCAGCCGTTCGTCGGCGACTTCGACGAGTTGCTCCAGCTCCCGGCGACGCTGCGGCTTGGGCTCGCCGAAGAATTCGCGTTCTCGACGGTGAGCATCGCCACCGAGTTTCCCGCCGACGGCGGCGAGACCATCAAGCTGCTGTGCCGCCTCGACGACGGCCAGACCATCGAGACGGTGGCCATGGAGACGTCCGCACGCGCGGACTCCCGGCGCCGGTCGACC
Source organism: Candidatus Dormiibacterota bacterium (assembly GCA_963708605.1). Classification (GTDB taxonomy): domain Bacteria; phylum Chloroflexota; class Dormibacteria; order Aeolococcales; family Aeolococcaceae; genus Palsa-851. The sequence goes on from CAVPTG010000007.1 coordinate 134,919, forward strand.
GTCTGCGTCAGCAGCCAGGTCGGATGTGCGGTGGGATGCCCCTTCTGTGCGACCGGCCACATGGGGCTGCGGCGCAACTGCACCGCGGCGGAGATCGTCGACCAGGTGCGCGCCGCCGGCAGGGCGCTGCACAGCCGGGGAATGGGGCCCGTGACCCACATCGTGTACATGGGGATGGGGGAGCCACTCGCCAACGTTCCCGCCACACTGGAATCGCTGCGCGCGCTCACCGAGGACGCCGGCATCAGTGCGCGCCGGATCACCGTCTCCACGAGCGGGGTCGTCCCGGGCATCGAACAGCTTGCGGCCTCGAGGATGCCGGTGACCCTCGCCGTCTCCCTCCATGCCGCGACCGACGAGCTGCGCGACCGTCTCGTCCCGATCAACCGGACGTATCCGCTCGGCAAGGTGCTCGACACCGCGTGCCGCTACGCCGAGCAGAGTGGGCGGCGGATCAGCTTCGAGTGGTGCCTGATCGGCGGCGTCAACGATTCGATCGAGCAGGCGGAGGGCCTCCGCGACCTCGCCCGCCGCGCCGAGGCGCACATCAACGTGATCCCGATGAACCGCATCGACGGTAGCCCGTGGGGTCCCCCCGAGCCCGAGGTCGCCCGCCGGTTCCTGGGCACCCTTCGGGGGGCGCGGGTGACGGTCAGGGACACCCGGGGCGGTGACGCCGACGCTGCCTGCGGCCAGCTGCGCGCCGATCTCGAGGCGCGCCGGATTCTCCGTCCCGATGGAACGCTCTCACCCCCTCGGGTCCCGGCCCGAGCGTGACCCCCGCACCCAGCGCCGATGAGGCGCTGATGGACGCCGCGCTGGCGGCGGCACGGTCGGCCGACTACGCGACCAGCCCCAACCCGATGGTCGGCTGCGTGATCGCTCGGGGAGGGTTGGCGGTCTCCGTCGGGTTCCACCAGGTGGCCGGCGGTCCCCATGCCGAGGTCGTGGCACTGGCCCTGGCGGGCGACGGGGCGCGCGACGCCGACGTGTACGTGAGTCTCGAGCCCTGTGCTCACCACGGGCGAACGCCGCCCTGTGTCGACGCCCTGATCGCCGCCGCGCCGAGCCGGGTCGTTGTTGCCATGCTTGACCCAAACCCAAGGGTCGCGGGCCGCGGCGTCGAGGCGCTCCGTGCCGCGGGCGTTGCGGTGGAGGTGGGGATCCGCGAGGCGGAGGCACGACGACTGAACGAGGCGTACGTCAAGCACGTGACGACTGGACTTCCCTTTGTCACGGCCAAGTTCGCTGCATCGCTCGACGGCAGGATCGCGACCGCAGGCGGTGAGTCGCGATGGATCACCTCCGACGAGTCGCGAGCGCTGGCGCATCGTCTCCGCCACAGCCACGACGCGATCCTGGTGGGCGTGAATACCGTGATCGCCGACGACCCGGAATTGACGACGCGGTTCGAGGGCGGCCGGTCGCCGCTCCGGGTGGTCGTCGACAGCGGACTGCGCGTCCCGGCGACCGCTCGCGCCCTGCAGGCGGGACCTGGTGGCGCGCTCCTCGTCACCACCACCCGGGCCCGCCCTGAGGACATCGAGCGATTCCGTGGCTCCGGCGTCCAGGTCGAGGTCGTCGATGAGGGTCCAGGCGGGGTGGATCTCCGCGCGTTGGTCGCGCTGTTGGGATCGCGCGACATGCTCAGCGTGCTGATCGAAGGTGGCGCCGGCGTGCTCGGCGCAGCATTCGATGCCGGCATCGTCGACAAGGTCGTCGCCATGCTCGCGCCGATGATCATCGGCGGCGTCGACGCGCCCGCAGCGGTGGGCGGCGCCGGGGTCCCGAGCCTGGCCGCAGCGCGGCTGCTCGATCGCGTCTCCGTGGAAACCGCCGGTCCCGATCTCGTGGTCACCGGCTACTGTGTAGGCTGATATCGAGGAGTATTCAGAGTTGTTCAGCGGGATCATCGAAGCGCTCGGCACGATTCGGGCGCGCACACCCGGCCGCATCGAGCTCGTGCCGCGCGTGCCGTTCGCGAACCTCGAGATCGGCGAGAGCGTCGCCGTCAACGGTGCCTGCCTGACAGTCGCGTCGGTCTCCGGCGAGTACTTCGCCGCTGACGTCATGCCCGAGACCTGGCAGCGAACGACCCTTGGCGAGCTCAGCGAGGGCGCGACGGTGAACCTTGAACGTGCGCTGCGACTGGGCGATCGCGTCGGGGGTCACATGGTGTCCGGCCACGTCGACGCCACCGGTATCGTGACCGCGCTGCGCGAGGACGCCAACGCTCGGTGGGCGACCATCGCCACCCCGGACGACCTCATCGACCTCATCGCCGAGAAGGGATCCATCGCCGTCGACGGCATCAGCCTGACGGTGGTCGATGTCTTCGAGGCGGCATTCACCGTCTCGCTCATCCCGGTGACCCTTGCCGCGACCGTCGCCGGCGCATGGAGGGTCGCGACCAATGTGAACCTCGAGGTCGACCTCATCGCACGCTACGTGGCACGGACGCTTGCCGCTCGAGAGGAGGGCGCGGTGTTGGTGACCTCGGCCCTGCAACGATGACCACCATGAATCTCGCCAGCGTCGAGCACGCGATCGCCGATATCCGCGCCGGTAAATTCGTGATCATCGTCGACGACGAGGACCGCGAGAACGAGGGCGATCTCGCCATCGCCGCCGACCGCATCTCGCCCGAAGCCGTGAACTTCATGGCGACGTACGGGCGCGGGCTCATCTGCGTACCGGTCGAGGGCTGGCGCCTGGACGAGCTCGGCGTCGGCGCGATGGTCGACGACAACACGTCGCGCTTCGGCACTGCGTTCACCGTCACGGTCGAGGCGGTCGGACATGGCGTGACCACCGGCATCAGCGCATTCGATCGCGCGACCACCATCCGGTTGCTGTGTGACGAGCACGCCAAGCCGAGTGACTTTGCCAAGCCGGGACACACGTTTCCCCTGCGAGCTGCGGCCGGCGGCGTGCTCGAGCGTGCCGGCCAGACCGAGGCGATCGTCGATCTCTGCAAGCTGGCAGGGCGCTTTCCCGCGGGCGTCATCTGTGAGGTGATGCGCGCCGACGGGCGCATGGCGCGGCGCCCTGACCTCGACGTCTTCGCCGCCGAGCACTCCATCAGGATCGTGACCGTCGCCGACATCATCGCGTACCGACGTCGGAACGAACGGCTCGTGGAGCGAGGCGCGACCACGACGCTGCCGACTGAATACGGCACCGTCACCGCCTACGCGTACGAGGACGTGATCACGCACGTCACCCACGTCGCGCTGGTGTGGGGCGACATCCGCGGCGAAGAGCCTGTCCTGGTCAGGGTGCACAGTGAGTGCCTGACCGGAGATGTCTTCGGCTCGCAGCGATGCGACTGCCAGGCCCAGTTGCGCAAGGCGATGGCGATGATCGCCGATGCCGGTCGTGGCGTTCTCGTGTACCTGCGCCAGGAAGGACGCGGCATCGGGCTGATGGACAAGCTGCGCGCCTACGCCCTCCAGGATCGCGGGCTGGACACCGTGGAGGCGAACCTGAGCCTCGGGCTCCCGGTTGACAAGCGCGACTACGGCATCGGCACGCAGATCCTGTCCGACATCGGCGTGAAGCGGATGGTCGTGCTGACCAACAACCCGAGGAAGTACTACGGCCTGAGCGGCTATGGGCTCGAGGTGACCGACCAGGTCCCGCTGGTGATCCCGGCCACCGCGCACAACGAGCGATATCTCCGCGCCAAGCAGGAGAAGCTCGGTCACAGCCTGGATCTGGACGATGCCATCGACGCGGTATGACGCCGGAACCGGCGCAGCGGGTGGGCCCATCGAGGGGGCGCAGGTCCATACGGGAAGCCTCGATGCAACCGGCATGCGCATCGGTGTCGTGGTGTCGCGCTTCAACGACATCATCTCGACCCGCCTGCTCGATGGCGCCGTCGCGGCACTGAGAGAGCGGGGGGTTAGCCACGGTGACATCGACGTGGTGTGGGTCCCAGGCGCCTTCGAGATTCCGATCGCCGCGCGCGAGCTCGCGACCCACGGCGGCGTCGACGCGGTGGTGTGTCTCGGCGCGGTGATCCGAGGCGACACGGCGCACTTCGAGTACGTCGCCGGCGAGGCCGCCCAGGGGATCGCCTCGGTGCACGCCGCAACCGGCGTCCCGGCGACGTTCGGTGTGCTGACCGTCGACACCATCGAACAGGCCACCGATCGCGCCGGCGGCAAGCATGGCAACAAGGGAGCGGAGGCCGCCGAGACTGCGATCGAGATGGTGTCGTTGCTGCGTCATCTGCGGCTGGGCCGGTCGGCCCAGCAGCGACTCCGTTCATGAGCGCCGCGTCGCGGGTCGTCTCGCTGCTGCCGAGCGCGACCGAGATCCTCTTCGCCATCGGTGCCGGTGACCGAGTGGTCGGCGTCACCCACGAGTGCGATCACCCCGACGCAGCTCGACTTCTCCCCAAAGTGACCTCGAGCCTGCTTCCCACCGACGGGGTCGCGCCCGGCGACATCGACCGGCATATCCATGCGGCGCGGCACGCCGGGTCGAGCATCTATGCACTCGACGAGGCGGAACTCGCCGGCCTCGAACCTGATCTCATCATCACGCAGGAGCTCTGCGACGTCTGCGCGGTCGCCTACGGCGAGGTCCGGCGCGCGGTGCGCCGGTTGCCCGGCGACGTCCCCGTGCTCTCCCTGGAACCGCGCTCGCTGGAAGAGATCTGCCTATCGATCGAGGAGGTCGGCGCGATGACGGGGCAGGCCGACGGCGCCGCCGATACTGCGTCTGCGATGCGACAGCGCCTTGCCGAGATGAGCGCGCTCCGGCGCGCGGAACTGCCGGCGCGGGTCGCATGCATCGAGTGGACGGACCCGCTCATGGCCGGCGGCCACTGGGTGCCCGAAATGGTCCGGATCGCCGGTGGGGTCGACGTCCTCGGTGTTGCGGGCGCGCCCTCCCGCTACGTCTCGTGGGACGAGGTGATCGACGCGCAACCCGAGGTCATGATCCTCATGCCCTGCGGCTACGACCTCGCGAGGACGCTGGAGTTGGCTCCCGAGGTCACGTCACGCCCCGGGTTCGACGACATGCCCTGTGCGCGTTCGGGGCGGGTGGTGGCGGTAGACGGGTCGGCTTATTTCAGCCGTCCGGGCCCGAGGGTCGCCCATGGTCTCGAGATCCTCGCCGCGGCGATAAGTGCCGAGCCCGCCGGCCCCGCGCCGTTCGGCGCTACCTACTGGAACCAGCCGGCGACGTCGAGGATCGCGTTGATCTCGCCGGCGGCGTTGTAGAGGTCAAGGTCGCCCTGCGTCGCCCCGGGCGTCTGGGCGAGTCCCACGATCGCCAGGTTGGCGATGACGTCATGGGCGACGGGATTGAGGTCAGACGCATTCGGCTGATGTGCGTCATCACTCGGAAAGAGCTCGAGAAATGTTGACTGCGTGCCGGCGACACCAGTCAGGTTCGCCACCACCGCAGCCGGCTGAGCGCCGAGGAACGCCGGCACAGCGGTGACCCCGGCGACCTGGACAACCTCTTTGGCATTTGCGAGCAGGGTGTGCCCGGAGCACCGCGTTCCGGTGCCGCTCCGTGTGTCGCAGATGCGGGTGGGAGGGACGGAGTAAAAGAGTGTCCCTGGCGGCGACTCACTCCCGTTGCCGAACCATCCGCCGACGTCGACGATGAACTCGATGCTGCCCACGGCGTTGTAGACGCAGATGTCATTGGCCGGCCCGAGCGGCGAGATCACCCGGTTGGCAAGGCTCCCACCCGCCTTCGGGTTGAGGTTCGATGAACCCGGCGACGCAGTCGGGCATAGATCACTCGCATTCGGCGCGGTCACCGCGAGAAATGTCGAGATGGTCCCCTGGGTTCCGGTGAGGTTGAAGACCGCGGCAGTCGCACCGGTTGCTGGGATGGATCCGGTGCCGCTGAGCACCACCTTTCTCCAGGTTCTTGCGGGGAGTGGCTGGTTGGTGGCACCGGCACAGACCGTGTGGTGATTGGCCCGCGTGTCGCACATCCGGATCGGCGTGATGCTGTGAAACTCGCCGGCGATCGGACCCGAACCCGGAGGCGCCGCGAAATACCCTTGAACATCAGCAATCGCGTCCAGGCTCCCCGCAGCATTGAAAAATGTGAGGGCGCCGCCCGCGCTCAGCTGGACGATGGCGAGGTTGGACTGCACGGCGTCGGGGTCGAGATTCATGGTCGACGCGGACGGGACCGAGAGGCTCCCGGCGGGATAAGCGGTCACCAGAGTGATGGTGCTGCTGTGATTGATGGCGGTGAGGTTGACGACAACGGCCTCCGCTCCTGCCGGCACCATCTGGCCGCTCGACCCCGCAACTCCGGTGATCTGTACGGTGAGTCTCCCATTGGGGCCCATGGTCTTTCCCGTGCACTCGTCTGGGCTTCTTGACGCCCGCGTATCGCAGATGCGGAAGGGTGAGAGCGCGGTATATGCGCCCGCTGCGATGTAGCTGTACCGGTCTGCCGCGCTGGTGCCGCTGGTCCCGATGTTCGTCCTGACGGTGACGTCAACCGCGCCCGCGCTGCTCGCGGCTGGCGCATACGCGGTGATCTGACTCGGACCCACGACGGTGAAGCACCCGGCCGCGCCCACGCACGGAAACGCATTGCTTGCGGGGACGTCGGTGCTGCCGAAGAACACATCAGAGACCGTGATGCCGCCGGTGCTCGAGAAGTTGGTTCCCGTGATCGTCACGATGGCGCCCCCCTTCTCAGCGCCGTATTTCTGTGAGAGGAACGTCACGGTGGGGAAGGTGGCGCCGTAGAAGAACTTGTCGGCAGTGGCAAGCGCACTCGTCCCACCGATGGTTGTCGCAGTGATATCCACCGATCCAACGGCGTGTGACGGGAAGTCCTCCATGAAGATCTGAGTCGCAGAGTTAACGTTGTAGCAGGGGGCGGTCGGTGCCCCGGGACACGGCGTGGTCGTGACCGCCACACTGCCGACAGACACGAGGGTCGTGGTGAAGTTGCGATTTGTCCCTGTCGGCTCGAACCCCGAGCCGGTGATAGTGACCGACGTGCCGCCATTGATGGATCCGTGGTTCGGCGCGACCTTGGTGATGGTCGGAACCGGAGCATACGCGTACATGTCGGCCGCCGTGGTTGGGCTCGTACCGCCGGGCGTCGTCACGGTGATATCGACGGTGCCCGAGCCCGACGGGACATACCCAATAGTGATCGTCGTCGCGCTGTTTACGGTGAAGCATGGCGCGACTGGAGTGCCAGGGCACGGCGTCACCGTGATGCTAGTGGTCCCTACCGAGACCTCCGTCGCGCCCGTGAGCAACGTGCCCGTCACCGTCACCGGCGCCGCAGTTCCTCCCGCGGCAACACCGGCATCGGGGGAGACACCGCTGACGGTGGGAATCGGCGCGTAGGCGTACTGGTCGGAGGCTTCCGCGGTGCTCGTGCCCTCGGCGGTGGTTACGATGATGTCAACGGTCCCAACCACATGCGCCGGCATGTACCCGATCGTGAGCTGAGTCGCGCTGTTCACCGTGAAGCACGGAGAGCTCGGCGTTGGGGGGCATGGGGATACGGTGATGTCGTGCGTATCCACCTTGACCCCGGTCGTCGTGAATTCACCGGCCAACTCGAAGGTGGTTCCGCTGACCACCACTGTGTTGCCGCCCCCCGTGGGGCCGGTCGAGGGCGCGACGCCGCTCACAGCAGGCGGAGGCACGTAGGTGTACTGATCACCGCTCGAGATCGTGCTCGTGCCGCCGACGCCGGTCACCGTGATGTCGACCATCCCGGCGAGCCCCGCCGGGAAGCTCTCAATCGTGAGTTGAGTATCGCTCCCCACAACGAAGCACGGTGACCCTGGACATGGTGCGACGCTGGTCCCGCCGACCGACACACCGCTGGCGGCAGCGCCCGCCGGATCGAAACCCGTCCCGTTGATGATGACGGAACTCCCACCCACGAGCGGACCGAACGACGGCACGACGCTTGTTACCGTAGGAGCGGAGGCGTAGACGTACTGGTCTGCGGGGGAGACCGCGCTGGTCCCCGCCGGTGTCTGCACCTTTATGTCGACGGTGGCGGACGCGTGGGCGGGGAGGTCCTGCACTGTGATCTGGTTCGCGCTGTCAACGGTGAAGCACGGGGATGGCGGCGATACCGAGCACGGGTTGGAACTGATGTCATGGGTGTCCACGAACACATCGGTCGACCCAATGAACCCCGTTCCGGTGACCACCTCGGTATTGCCGCCCGAAGGCGGTCCCGCGCCTGGCGCGACACCGGCGACTGTTGGAAGCACCGCAAACGTGTACTCATCGCCCGGACCGATGGAACTCGTGCCCCCCGGCGTCGATACCCTGATATCCACGGTGCCGGCGGCATGCGCGGGGAAGTCCTTGACAGAGATCCGTGTTGCGCTCGTCACATCGAAGCACGGGCTGCTCGGCGACCCCGAACACGGTGTCGCGGTGATATCTGTCGCGTCAACGGTCACGTCGGTCGCGCTGAAGCTGGCTCCCGGGCCGAAGCTCGACTTGAATCCGGTCCCGCTGAGCGTAACGGTGTTGCCGCCCGCGGTCGGCCCTGTTCCAGGCAAAACATTTGTCACCGAGGGAACAGGCGCGTAGGCGTAGGTGTCTGCATTGGTCGTGGCGCTCGTCTGGGTCGAGGTTCCGTCCGCCGACACGGTCGTGACGGTGACGTCGACCTGCCCGGTCCCGGACGGCGGCGTCGCTGCTATCGATGAAGCGTTGATCGGTGAAAAGGCGACGCTGGTTCCTCCAAACGACACCCCGGTCGTCGTGAACCCGGATCCGCTGAAGTTCGTCCCGTTGATCGTGACCGCCGGTGGACCTCCACTTTCGGGACCGGCATATGGGGTCACCGAAGTGACCGTCGGGGCGGGTTGCCGCACCAGGAGAAGGTCTTTAGGCGACGTCGCCGAGGTCCCGCCCGCAGTGATGACCTCGGTGTCGTACTGGCCGGCCGCCATCGACGTCGGCAGGTTGATGCTCAGATCGAAGTCGTCAGTGAAGGTAAAGCAATCCGGCGCAGTCCCACTGGCGCAAGGGTTTGTGGTGAGCGCCACGGTTGGACCCGTCGCGTTGTTGGTCGGAACCAGGTCCACATCGCTGACTGCATCAGCAACCGGGGGTCCGGGGATCGAGAAGTTGGTTCCCGTTATCGCGACGCCGGTCGCGGCCTCGCTCTGCGGAGTGGCGACGCTCGTGACAGTCGGTGGGTCGAGATATGTGTACTGATCGGCCGGACTCGTCAGGCTGGTCCCACCCGATGTGATCACCTGGACATCAAAGGTTCCCGCCGTCGCGGGCGGGGTCACCACGTCGATCTCGTTATCGCTCATGAATTTGAAGCAGCTGGGCGTGGCCGGGCAAGGCATCAGGTCGCTCCCGCCAATGAGCACGTCGCTGGCGCCGGTGAAGAGCGATCCGGCAATCACGATGGGCGTCCCTCCGGCAGACGGTCCGTCGGACGGCGTGACACTCGTCACCGATGGGGTGGTGTCGGCCGCAACCGTCAGAGGGGCAAGCCCGCCGCCGAAACTGCCGGCAAGCGTCGCAACGCAGATGCCGCCGAGAAGGACCGCTCTCGCCCTGGACACCCCACCCTCCGAACGTTGCTAACGGTGCAATCCTACCGTATGACGCATTGAGAAAAGCTAGCCGCGAGCCGCCTTCGCGCGAGTGCGCAGGCAGCGGGTGCAGACCTTGGCCCGGACCTCCCTACCCCTCACCGCAAGATGGGTGACGTGAAGGTTGGGCAGAAAGCGACGCTTCGTGTGCACCTTGGAGTGGCTCACGTTGTTCCCGGTCATCGGGCCTTTCCCGCAGATATCGCAGCGCTGGGACATCATGTCTCTCGTGGGTCGGATCGCGCATCTGAGACGCGTCCGGTCTGGCGTACTAGAATTCGGCCGCAGCCACGGCGGCGCCCGCTGGCCTCCGAAACGAGACGGTGGCCGGTCGCCGAGGATACCACAGGCCCTCCAGCGGGCTTACGGAGATACGTGAAAGGCAAGGTCCGCGCGTCCGACGCACTGTCGCGCACCGCCTCCCTGGGCAGGATCGAGGTCTCGCCCCGGGTGGTTGCTTCGATCGTCGGGCACGCCGCCAACGAGTGCTACGGGATCGTCGGGATGGCCGCCCGCGGACTTCGTGACGGCATCGCCGAGCGGCTCAACCGGGAGAACGTCCACCGCGGCGTCGAGATCCAGGTCACCCCCGACGGGTTGGTCATCGAGCTCTACGTGATCGTGGAGTACGGGACCCGTATCAGCGAGGTGGCGCACAACCTTATGAGTGCCGTGAGCTACTCCGTCGAGAAGACGCTGGGGCTGCCGGTGGTCGCGGTGAACGTGAACGTCCAGGGCATCCACGCGGAGAACGATGGTGTCCGCCACTAAGCCGGCTCCGGAGCTGTCGGTGCTCCGTGAACCCCTCCGCGAGATCGGCGGCGAGGAGGTCCTCGCCGGCCTCACGTCCGCGCTGTCCTGGCTGGAGGCGAACCAGCAGGAGATCAACGATCTCAACGTGTTCCCCGTCCCGGATGGCGACACGGGCTCGAACATGTACCTGACGCTGCGGTCGGCGGTGGAGGAGGCCCGCGACGCCCCGATGCCGGAGGCAGCCGAACTCGGTGCTCGCGGCGGCCGCCCACGGCTCGCTCATGGGCGCGCGCGGGAACAGTGGGGTCATCCTGTCCCAGATCCTCAGGGGTTTTGCCCAGGGTGCCGCCCAGCGCGTCCACCTCGACGCCAACGGCGTCGCGCTTGCCATCACCGAGGCATCGGCAGTGGCGTATCGGGCTGTGATGAAGCCCACCGAGGGCACGATCCTCACGGTCGTCCGCGACGCAGCCGCGGCCGCTGCGGCCGCTGCCGCAACCACTGACGACATCCGGGTCGTCCTCGAGCGGGTGGTCACCGAGGCCCACGCCGCCGTCGAGCGCACTACTGATCAGCTCCAGGTGCTCCGCGACGCCAACGTCGTCGACGCAGGTGGGTTCGGCCTTGCGGTGATCCTCGAGGGCTTCGCCCGGACGGTCGCCGACACGCACCCCAGCGCCTCGCCGGCCCCGGCGATGCTGCGCCGTTCCGGCGAACCCGCCCTGCGGCTGCCACCGAACCCCGGCGACATGGAGGCGACCGGATCGGCAGCGGCGCGCCGCGGCGCCGCGGCGGTCGCCCCGCGCGAGCAGGGTTGGGGCTACTGCACCGAGTTCCTGATCAACGGGCCCGGGCTCGATGTCGACGCCATCCGCACAGAGCTGTCGGCGCTCGGGGAGTCGGCGCTCGTGGTCGGTGATCCCGACCTGGTCCGCGTTCACATCCACACCGGGGATCCGGCCGGCCTGATCGCCGCGGCGTCGTCGCGCGGGCGCATGAGCAAGCTGAAGGTCGAGGACATGTCGGCGCAGCACCATGACGTGCTGATGCGCGCCGATGCCGAGGACGCGGAAGCCGAGGCCACCGGGACGGCCGCACACGAGCGTCCGCAGGCTCCGCCCAAGCCGATCGGAGTTGCGAGCGTCGCGCCCGGCGACGGCTTCCGCGACATCATGAGCAGCCTTGGCGCCGACAGCATCGTGAGCGGCGGACAGACCATGAATCCCTCGATTGAGGATCTGCTCAACGGCGTGCGTGCCGCCAACGCCGAGCGGGTCATCCTCCTGCCCAACAACGGCAATGTGATCCTCACCGCCGAGCAGGTGGATCCCCTCGCCGAGGGATGCGAGGTACGCGTCGTGCCCACCCGAAACCTTCCTCAGGGCATCAGCGCGCTGCTCGCCTTCGACCCGGCGGCGGACGTTGACGAGAACATCGAGCGGATGGTGGCCGCGGTCGCCGCGGTGCGAGCGGTGGAGGTGACCCGCGCCGTGCGGGATTCGAGCGTCAACGGTCACGACATCAAGCTCGGCGATGTGATCGCCGTGGTCGACGAGGTGATCACCGAGGTCGGCAGCGAGTACCTCGACGTCATCGACGCCGTGCTGAAGGCACAGGCTGAGAAGCCGGAACTCGTGACCGTGTACCGCGGTGACGAGGTGAGTGAGCAGGACGCCGAGGCCTTGGTCGAGGCACTCCGTGGCAGCAATCCCGCGGTCGAGTTCGAGCTCCAGACGGGAGGACAGGAGCACTACCCCTACGTGCTCTCGCTCGAGTGAGTTGATCCATCTCGTCACCGACAGCACGGCCGACATCCTGCCGTCGGACGCGCAGGCACTCGGGGTCCACGTGGTTCCGTTGATCGTGCGTTTCGGGAGCGAGGAGTTTCGCGATGGTGTCGATATCGACGCCGATGCGTTCTACACCAAGCTCGAGCACACCGCCGTGCACCCGACGACGTCGCAGCCGTCACCGGACGCGTTCGCGACCCTGTACAGAACGCTCCTCGCGAACCCCCAGGACGAGGTCGTCGGACTGCACATCTCCGCAAAGCTCAGCGGCACGCTGCAGTCGGCGGCGCTCGCCGCGCAGGAGTTCGATCCGTCGCGCATCCACCTGGTCGACACCGAGAGCGTGAGTGGCGGCCTTCAACTGCTGGTGCGCGCGGCGCTCGACGACATCAAGGCCGGCGCCAGTGCTGCCGCGGTTGCGGAGAAGGCCACCCGGCGGCGGAGCAAGGTCACGATCCTGGTCCTGCTCGACACGCTCACCTACCTGCATCGCGGTGGCCGGATCGGTCGCGCCCAGGCATTCGTCGGCGGCCTGCTCAACGTCAAGCCGCTGATCGCCGTCCGGGATGGCGAGGTCGTGCCGCTCGCGCGCCCGCGGAGCCGATCCAAGGGCATCGACATGATCGTTGAGCAGGTTCGCGGCTGCGCCCCGCTGCGCAGCCTCGCGGAGTTTCACGCGGCCGCGGCCGAGTCGATGGTCGACCTCGAGACGCGCCTGGGCACGGCGGTGTCGAACGTGACCGCGGTGCTCGGACGCATCGGCCCGGTCGTCGGCGCGTACAGCGGACCGGGTGGTCTCGGAGTCGCCTGCCTCGGCGCGGACTAATCGGGCAGGCCTGCCACGATGGAACTGCTGTGAGTTCGCAACACGTTTCGATCGTGACGCCGCTGCATGTGCCGCTCGAGCTCGACCTCCCGCTGTTCCGGCTCACCGGGGTCGGCCCGCGACAGGCGCAGCGGCTCCAGCGGCTTGGCATCAGCACCATCCGCGACCTCCTCTTTCATCTGCCCCGCCGCTACGAGGACACGCGAAACACCGTCTCGCTGCGAGCGCTCCAGGTGGGCATCGTGCAGACCGCGCACGTGCGGATCCGCAATGTCAGCTCCAGGCGCAGCCCGTACAAGAAGATGGTGCTCGTCGAGGCTACGCTCGAAGACGACGGCGCCGTGGCCACGGCGGTGTGGTTCAACCAGCCTTTTCTCACCAAACAGCTGCAGCCCGGCATGGAGTTGATGGTCAGCGGCAAGGTCGAGATGTCGAGGACGGGGCTCACCTTTCGCAGCCCGGCGTTCGAGCGCACTGGGCCAGACCAGCGCCACGTCGGGACACTCGCCCCCGTGTACCCGGAGACGGAAGGCATCACCTCGCGATTCCTCCGCGGCCGCATCGAACCGCTGCTGGGGCTCACGACCCAGGTGCCCGATCATCTGCCGCCATCGGTTCGCGAGGCCGAGAGCCTCATGCCGATCGCCGAAGCCCTCTATCAGGTCCACAAGCCGGACAGCATCGAGACCGCCACGCGTGCCCGCGAGCGGATCGCATTCGAGGAGTTGTTCCTGCTCCAGGTTGCCGCCGAGCGCGCCCGGCGACGGCGCATGAGCGGACCGGGAGTGATCGTCGCGTACGACGTCGAAGTTGCCCGAAGTTTCGTCGCGACGTTGCCGTTCACGCTCACCGACGGCCAGCGCGTCGCAGGGCACGAGATCCTGACCGATCTCGCTGCGCCGGGTCCGATGAACCGCCTCCTCCAGGGCGACGTCGGCAGTGGCAAGACGGTGGTCGCCGCCCTGGCTGCGCTCATGACCCACCGCGCCGGGTTCCAGACCGCGGTCATGGCGCCGACCGAGATCCTCGCCCGCCAGCACCATGCGACCCTCGACAAGCTCCTCGCCCCGCACGGCCTCCCGCCCCGGCTGCTCGTCGGCAGCACCTCCGCGGCAGCGCGCCGGGAGATTCTCGCCGGGCTCGCGGGCGGCCACGACTCGCTGATCGTCGGGACGCACGCGCTGATAGAGGACGACGTCGCCATGGTCAACCTGGGCCTCGTCGTGGTCGACGAGCAGCATCGTTTCGGCGTCGCCCAGCGACAGCGGCTGCGCCAGACCTCGGGTGCCATGCCCAACTACCTGGCCATGACCGCAACGCCGATCCCCCGCTCGCTGTCGAACACGCTCTACGGCGACGTCGACCTCAGCGAGCTTCGCGAGATGCCGCCGGGCCGGCATCCCGTCGAGACCCGCGTCGTCCCCCCGCACGAGCGCGCCGCCGCCTACGAGTTCGTCCGCACCGAGGTGGCCAAGGGGCACCAGGTGTTCGTCATCTGCCCGCTCATCGAGGAATCGGACAAGCTCGGAGCTCGCAGCGCCACGGCCGAATTCCAGCGTCTCAGCACCAGCGTCTTTCCGGATCTGCGCGTCGAGTTGCTCCACGGTCGGATGCCGGCGCGCGAGAAGGCCGGGCGCATGGACCGGTTCGTGCGCGGCGATGCCGATATCCTCGTGGCCACCAGCGTGGTCGAGGTCGGGGTCGACGTGCCCAATGCGACAGTCATGGTCATCGAGGGCGCAGAACGATTCGGGCTCGCGCAGCTGCATCAGTTCAGGGGCCGCGTGGGGCGAGCCGAACATCAGTCGTACTGCCTGCTCTTCGAGGGCGGCATCGACCAGGAGGACTCGCGGCGACTGGCCGCCGTGGCGGCGACCGACAGCGGGTTCGAGCTTGCCGAGCGCGACCTCCAGCTCCGCGGTCCCGGGCAGCTGGTCGGCCTGCGCCAGCACGGCTTGCCCGACATGCTCGCTGCCGATCTCCTCGACGTGGCACTGGGGCGGCGCTCGCGGCAGGCGGCACTCGCCTGGCTCGACCACGACCCCACGCTCTCCGCCTGGCAGCCGCTTTCGGATGCGATGAACGGCTACCGCGCCGTCTTCGACATCGATTAGCGTGCGACCGCTCACGACTGCATGCCCCAGCGCCTGAAGACCGGACCGCACCATCTGGCCCAGACCAGGATCACCGCCGGCGAGTGGCGGGGAAGGGTGGTCGGCACCCCGTCCGGTCGCGAGATCCGCCCAACGCGGGCGATGGTTCGCCAGTCGGTCTTCAACATCCTGGGAACCCGCGTGGTCGGCGCCATGATGATCGACCTCTACGCCGGCGCCGGCACCGTGGGCTTCGAGGCGCTCTCCCGGGGTGCGGCGTCGGTGACCTTTGTCGAGCGCCATCGCGAGGCGCTCGCGCTCATCGCCACAACCGCGGAGCGTTTCGCCTGCCGCGACCGGTGCACACTGGTCGGCGCCGACGTCCCGCGATGGCTCCGCGGCGCGTCGGCCCTGATGGCGGAGGCCGACCTTTGTTACGTCGACGCCCCGTACCAGGATCCGGAGCTCGACATCGTGCTCGAATTGCTCGGGCGCCGCTCCACCGCGGCTGGTCGTATGCGAACATCACCGCGCCCGCGAAATCCCCGAGCACATCGGCACGCTCGCACGGTTCCGCGAGGCGCGTTACGGCCTGACCACCATCAGCTTCCTGCAGCGAGACGCTGCACCATCGGACGGAACAGCGTGAGCGAGCGCACCGCGGTCTACCCCGGCAGCTTCGATCCGGTGACGTTCGGGCACCTCGACATTCTCGATCGCGCAGCCGCGATCTTCGACCGCGTGACCGTCGGCGTGCTGGAGAATCCGGGCAAGACGCCGCTGTTCACCGCCGCCGAGCGCGTGGAGATGATCCAGGCGTGCCTGGAGTTGCGACCACGCATCCAGGTGACCACCTTCGACGGGCTGACCGTCGATTTCGCAGCGGCCACCGGCGCGATCGCGATCGTGCGCGGGCTGCGGGTGATCAGCGACTTCGAGTCGGAATTCCAGATGGCGCTGATGAACCGCCGTCTCAATCCGTCGGTGAACACGGTCTTCCTGATGACCTCGTTCTCCAACGTCTTCATCTCCTCGTCGCTGATCAAGGAGGTGTGCCACCTCGGCGGCAACGTCAACGAGATGGCGCCCCCCGTGAGCGTCGAGGCGATGCGCCGCCGCTTTGCGGAGCAGCGCGAGCGCGAGGCGCGACCCACGTGACCGACGTGCCCGCGAACACCGATCCCACCGTCATCGACCTCGTGGATCAGCTCGAGGAAATCGTGAGCACCGGCCGCCGCGTGCCCTTCACCGCCGGCGTGGTCGTGAACGAGGAGGAGATCCTGGAGCTCATCGACAGGACCCGTCTGGGCCTGCCCGATGAGCTGATGCAGGCTCGTCACCTCCTCGAGGACCAGCGCCGCGTCGTCGTCGAAGCCGAGCAGGAGGCTGAGCGGCTCCTCTCACGCGCCGAGCACGAGGCGGCGCGGATCGTGGCTGAGGCGGAGGCGCGCGTCGCGGTCATGGTCGGCGACCACGCCATCGCCGAGCAGGCGCGCGAACATGCGGCCACCCTGCTCGCCGACGCCGAGGAGCGTTCTGCCAAGACCTGCAGCGAAGCGGACGCGTATGCCCGCGAGGTGATGCTGCGTCTCGAGGACCAGCTGATGCGTGCGGCGACAACGGTCCGGAAGGGTATCGATGCGCTTCCCGCAGAGGGTGGATCGCGGCGGAAACGCCGGGAGCGTGACTAGCGTTCCGGGTCGTCGGGACTGGACGCACCGCTATACTGGCCGCATCCACTGGCCGCGCCGCTGTGCGTGCGCGCCGTCCCCGGAGAATCGAGCATGCCGCTTCCCAAGCAAAAGATCTCAAAGCGCCGCCGCGACTTTCGGCGCTCCCACCACGCCCTGGAAATGCCCACGCTGTCGCCGTGCCCGCGTTGCCGCCAGCCACGTATCCCTCACCGCGTGTGCCCGAACTGCGGCTACTATCACGGCCGCGAAGTGGTCGTCACCGAGTAACCATCGGTCCTGTTGGCCCGAGTAGCACTCTGCTTTCCCGGACAGGGCAGCCAGGCCGCGGGTATGGCTGATGGGTTGACCACACTCCCCATCGCCGTCGAAATGCTCGAAGCGGCGAGATCGTCAGGCCTCGACCTCGAGGCGGCACTGATGGGCGACGAGGAGCACCTGCGCCCGACCGAAATCGCGCAGCCGGCGCTGCTCTTCGTCGAATGCGCCTTGCGCAGCACGCTGCCCGATGACCTCGACATCGTCGCGGTGGCGGGGCACAGCGTGGGCGAGTACGCCGCAGCGGTCGCCGCTCATGCGCTCCAACCCGCTGACGCGATGCGGCTCGTCATCGAGCGTGGCGGTGCCATGGCAGCGATGCGCGAGGGCACGATGTGCGCCTTGATCGGCATCGATGTCGATGCCGCCACCACCGTGTGCGATGAGGTGCAACGCGAGACCGGCGAGAGTGTCGTCGTCGCCAATCACAACGCGCCCGGTCAGCTGGTCATCAGCGGCTCGACGAGCGGCGTTGACGCCGCCTCGAAGCTCGCGCTGGCCCGCGGTGCGCGGCGCGCGATTCCCCTCAACGTGAGCGGCGCGTTCCACTCGCCGTTGATGACGGCGGCAGCACACGAATTCGAGAGAGCGCTCGACAGCGCAACGCTTTCCGATCCGAATCCACCGGTGGTCTGCAACGTCGACGCATGCGACGTGCATAGCGCGAACGAGCTGCGCGAGCGACTCCGCGCGCAGCTCACATCGCCGGTTCGATGGATCGACTGCGTCCGCCGGCTCGTGGAGCTCGGCGCGGAGACGCTCGTGGAGGTCGGCCCCGGCACCGTGCTCAGCGGGCTCGCCCGGCGCATCGCGCCGGAGGCCCGTGCCGTCTCGGTGGGCACCCGGGACGCCGCCGCGCGCCTTGATGCATCGGGGGTCGCCGGGTGACTGACGCGCGTGCGCTCGAAGGCAGGCGTGCCTTGGTCACCGGCGCGTCTCGCGGCATCGGCAGGGCAACCGCGATCGCCCTGGCACGTGCCGGCGCCTCGGTCGCGGTCGGATACTCGGTCAACCCGGACAGTGCCGATGCCGTCGTCGCTGAACTGGAGTCCTCCCACAACGCGACCGCGGTGGCGCTCGGGGCCGATCTCGCCGATCCCAAAGCCGCCGCGGGGCTCGTCGATCAGACCGTGCAGGCTCTCGGCGGGCTCGACATCGTGGTCAACAATGCTGGGATCAACCGGGACAACCTGGCGATGCGCCTGACCGACGACGATTGGAACGCGGTGATCGCGATCGATCTCACCGCGGCATTTCACATCTGCCGCGCCGCGCTCCGGCCCATGCTCCGCCAGCGCTTCGGTCGGATCGTCAACGTGTCGAGCATCGCCGGGGTGATCGGCAACGCCGGGCAGTCCAACTACTCGGCCGCCAAAGCGGGCTTGATCGGACTGACCAAGTCACTTGCACGCGAGGTCGCCAGCCGCGATATCACGGTGAATGCCGTCGCCCCCGGGTTCATCGACACCGAGATGACCACTGTCGCTCGGCGACGCCGTCCGCGCCGCGGCGGTCGCGGCCATCCCCAAGGGCCGGATGGGCACCGCCGACGAGGTCGCCGCAGCGATCGCCTTCCTCGTCCTGCCAGAGTCGGGGTATATCACCGGTCACGTGCTCCATGTCGACGGCGGTCTGGCTGCATGAGCCAGTCCGATACCCCACCGAACCCCGAAGGCCCCCCGGAACGCGTCATCGACGGCGCCTCCGGGCCGTTCGCATGGCGACCACCCGCTCCTGACGCTATCGTTGCGCCGCAGACTGATGCGGCACCAGCCGCAGCCACACAATCACAAGGAACGACTGATGCCAGACCTAACCTTCGACCGGTTCAAGGCGATCGTCGCCGATCAACTCGGCGTGGAGACCGAGCAGGTGACGCCGGAGGCGTCGTTCGTGGAGGACCTGAACGCGGACTCGCTCGACCTGGTCGAGCTGATAATGGCGTTCGAGGAGGAGTACCAGATGGAGATCTCCGACGAGGACGCGGAGAAGATCGGAACGGTGAGCCAGGCCTGGGAGTACATCCAGGAGAAGGTCGGGGCGACCACCTAGCCGAGCCGGCGCCGCCTCCAGCGGCAGTCGTGGCGCCCAAACAGACCCCGTCGCCGCTCGGAGAGGAGGAGCTCGAGCGTCTGCGCGAGCTCCAGAAGCGGATCGGCATCCAGTTCCGCAAACAGGAATTGCTTCGCGAGGCGATGACTCACGCCTCCTGGAACAATGAGCACGGCGAGCCTGCCGGTCCCGGGCATGACAACGAACGGCTCGAGTACCTCGGCGACGCCGTCCTCGAGCTCGTGGTCGGCGAGTACCTCTTCCGCCGGTTCCCCACCTACGACGAGGGCCAGCTGACCCAGCTTCGGGCGGCGCTGGTCAACACCACGTCGCTGGCTCGGCTCGGCGAACGCCTCCAGCTCGGCGAGACGCTGCTGATGGGACGAGGGGCGGTCAAGACCGGGGCGCGCAAGCTGCCGTCGCTCCTGGCCAACGCCTTCGAGGCGATGATCGGCGCGATCTTCCTCGACCAGGGGTACCGGGCGGCGACCAAGGTCTTCCTCCAGAACATCGGCGACCTTGCCGAATGGAGCGACGAGAACTTCAAGGGCCAGCTCCAGCAGGCGTCCCAGGATCGGACCGGGGACACGCCCCACTACCGGGTCATCGCCACCGGCGGTCCGGGCCACAAGCGTGAGTACACCGCCGAGGTCCTCCTGGGAGACCGCGTCGGCGGAACCGGTCGGGGGCCCACCAAGCAAGCGGCGGAGCAGGCTGCCGCCCACGACGCCCTCGACAAGCTCAGCAAGACCAGCCGCGGCGGCGCCGCAGCGGCCGTGGGGGCCGCGCGCGACGCCGCCAAGACGGTCGCCTCCGAGCCCGCTCGCGTCCGGCGACGGGTCGCCGAGGTGGCCGCCGACCGTGGAGCGACACCGCGCCGCCGCCGCGGCTCCACTCCGCGGTCGGGGAGCCACGCTCCTGAGACGGCTTCCGTCACGCCCGGCGTGTCGACGCCCAAACGAAGCCGGAACCTCCTGTCTGCGCTCCGTCACGCCGCCGAGGCGCTGGTGGGCCGGCAACAGGCAAATCCGCCTCCGCCGGCCGAGGCGGCGGCGCCGGCTCCGCGCCGCCGCCGCGGGCGCCGAGGTGGCCGCGGTCGCGGTGGTGGGAGCACACCGCCGGGCAAGGAGTGAGCACCAGATCTTGGGGCTTTGAGTTCGCCCCGGCCCAAGATGTTGACGTTTCGCGCCCCGCGCGTGGACAATCGCCCCGATGAGGCTCCGGCGGATCACCCTGTCCGGGTTCAAGACCTTCGCGGCGCGGAGCGAGGTGCTCTTCGACCCGGGGATCACCGCCATCGTCGGGCCGAATGGGAGCGGTAAGAGCAACCTCGTCGATGCGGTGCGCTGGGCGCTGGGCGAGACCAACGCGCGCGAGCTGCGCGGGCAGCGCATGGATGAGGTCATCTACGCGGGCGGCGGCGGCCGCCAGCGGATGGGGCTCGCCCAGGTCGAGCTGGTCATCGACAACGAAGAGGGCACGCTCCCCTCGGAGGATCCCGAGGTCTCGGTCAGCAGGCGGGTCGCTCGCGGGGACCGCGACACCGAGTTCCGGATCAACGGCGACCACGCCCGGCTTCGCGACCTGGAACGGCTGCTCGGCGGTACCGGGCTCACCCAGAACGGCTACGCCGTCGTCGTGCAGAACGACATCGACGGGATCATCGAGGCCACCCCGGGTCAGCGCCGGACGCTGGTCGAGCAGGCCGCCGGTGTGCGAGCGCTTCGGGCTGCGTGCGAGGAGGCCTCGCACCGGCTGGACGGGGCCGACGTCATCGTTCGGCGCCTGACCGACCTGCTCGACGATGCCACGCCCCGGCTCGCCGAGCTGAGCGAGCAGTCCGAGGCAGCACTCGAGCTGCGGACCATGAGCAATCGCCTCACCGAGCTGCGAGGCAGTCTCGCGCATGAGGAATGGCGCGCCGCGAGGGCAAGCCTGAAGCTCGCGCGGCGGCGCTTGGAGCAGGCGCTCGGGCGCTGCGAGGCGGCGTCCGAGGCGGACGAGGCATTCGCGCACCGATCGGAGGCTGCCCGCCAGCGCCTCGACGCCGCGCGTGCGGCTCGTGATGCGGCGGCTCGCCGGCTCGAGGAGGCGCGGATCCAGGTCGAGCGCGGCCAGGGGCTGCAGCGACGGTTCGCCGACCGTCTCCGCTCAGCGGTTGCACAGCGCGGGGTCGCCGTGGCCGACCTCCACTCGATCGTGCCCGAGGTCCGCGCCGCGGCGGAGGCGCTCGCAGCAGTCGAGGTTGGTGACGAGCAGCGCAGCTGGGGCCTCCTGGAACGCGAGGCCGACCGGCTGCGTCTGGTGGCCACCGAAGCAGCCGCCGAGTCCGCCGTCGAGGAGGAGCGATTTGCCGCCGCCGCGGGAGCGCTCGCCGCTGCCGAGAGCGAGCGCGCCGGTGCAACTGCGGACTCTCGTGCGGCGATCGCCCAGGCCGAGTTGGCTGCGGCAGCGGTGAGCGCCCTCGTCGCCGAACTCGGAGACAGCCGCCGCGCGAATCGCCGAACTCGAATCCTCGCTCTCGACGCACCAGGCCCGGGCGAATCAAGCTGCGGAGCAGGCGCGAATCACGGCCGCCAAGGTCGGCGAGGCGCGGAGCGCCGTCGATGCCGCGTGGGAGGCGGTCAATGCCGCCGACCGGGCGGTCGCAGATGCCGCGGGTGAAGCACGCCTCGCGCTGGCGGCGCTCGCTGCGGCTCGCGGACGGCTCAGCGGCAGCGCCGCGGACGGTGGGATCGCGCGGGCAGTCGCCGCCGGCACCCTCGGGGCGCGCCGCCTGGTCGACTGCCTGCAGATCACCGACGGCGGGCTCGCCGGCGCCGTGGCGGCGGCTCTGGAGGAGCATCTCGGCGCGTGGCTGGTCGACGACCTGGTGGCCGCGGCCGGTCACCTCGATCGAGAGGGACCGCGCGAACGGCTCGTCCGCGCCAACCTGGACTCGGTCATCGAGCAGCCTGCCCCAGAGCCATTCGCACTGCTGGCCGGCGCCATCGACGTCGCGCCTGAGGCGGTCGGCGCCGTGAGCCGCCTGCTGCTGGGAGTCTGGGTTGCACCCGACCTCGATTCGGCGCAGCACGCCTTCGCCCGGGGCGCTTCACTCGCCGTGCTGCGCGATGGAACCGTGGTGACTCCGACCGGGCTGCGCGGAGGCCGTGCGGTCGACACCATCGACCTCGCACGCGATGAGCGTGCCTCATCGCTTGCTGCAGATCGCTCCGAACGCCTCGAGGCGGCAGCGGTCGCCGCGGCCGCCAATGCGCGGGATCGCCTCAACGACCTCGACCAGGCACTGTCGGTCGCCATCGACGCGGATCGGGCGGCTCGCGCCGAGGAGGCCGCCGCCGCGGCACTGGCGGTCGGCGCTCAGCAGGCGCTCGCTGCAGCTGCAACGCAGGCCGAGCGTGCCGCGGCCATGCTCCACACCCGTCGAGCCCAGGCAGATGCGGCGCTGGGAGCCGAGTCGGAGGCCGATCGGCGGCTGGCCTCGGCGGTCGAACGGCACGCCGGCCTCGAGGAGGCAGCCGGCTCCGCCGAGGAGCACGCGCGCCAGGTGCGCTCAGTGGCGGAGGCCGCCCGGCTCGCAGCGGAGGAGGCGGAGCGTGTCCTGTCGAGGGCCAAGGCTGAGGGCGCCCACGTCGAAGAGCGTCGCGAAGCCGCGCGCCGCGCCCTGGACGCAGCCCGCTCGCGTCTCGCCGCCGCCGAGACTCGCCGGCTGATTGCGGAAGGCGATGCGCTGGCGGCGATCATCCACGGGCTGCACGGCCGGGCCGAGGCCGGGCGCGCCGCTCAGGACCAGTCGACCGCGCAGCGCGACCATGACCTGGTCGCACAGCCCATCGCGCGAGCTGGAGCTTGCGGTGCTGGCGCTCGAGACCGAGCACGCCGAGGTCGCGGTGGCCGTCGCGCGCGCCGGCGACGAGCTCCAGTCCGCGGAGCTCGAGGTCGTTGCGTGCGAGGCCGCGGTCGCGGAGCACGCGGACGCGGTGCGCGACCTGAGCGACGACGACTCCACCGAGCTGGATCCCGCCGCGGCGGAGCGAGCCGAGCGGGAGATCGTTCGCCTCGAGCGCCGGATCGCCGCACTCGGTGCCGTGAATGCGCTGGCACCCGAGCAGCACGAGGCACTGACCGCCCGGGTGCTGACCATCGCCGTGCAGCGCGACGACCTGGCCCGGGCTTCTGCCGATCTCCGCGACATGGCTCGACACCTCGAGCGGGAGATCGAGCGGCGATTCGACACGGTCTTCGGCGCGGTGTCCTTCCACTTCCAGGAGCTCTATGCGGAGCTGTTCCCCGGGGGCAAGGCGACCCTGCGGCTGGAGGAGCCCGAGCCCGCCCTCGAACTCGACGGCGTCGAGCCACCACGTGCGGAGCGGAGGCCCGGTGTCGAGATCCTCGCGCAGCCGCCGGGCAAGCGGCAGACGCCGCTCCGGCTGCTCAGCGGCGGCGAGCGAGCCCTGACGGCGCTGGCCGTGGTCCTGGCGCTGCAGCAGGTGAACCCGAGCCCGTTCTACGTCTTCGACGAGGTCGACGCGGCCCTCGATGACAGCAACGTGCTCCGCTTCACCAGGCTGCTCCGACGGCTCGGCGCCACGCAGCAGTTCCTCGTGGTCACCCACAACCACATCACCATGGCCGCCGCCGATGCGCTCTGGGGGGTGACCATCGACGCCGACGGCACCAGCTCGGTGCTCGGGGTTCGCTTCGACGAGGCGGAGATTGTCGCCTCGCCGAGGGCCTCTCTGCGCAGGGTGGCAGGATGAGCGCCGACGAGGTTGTCGCCCCGGTACGGCGGAGCGCCTGGTGGCGACGCGTGTCCGGTCGCATGGACAAGGCGTCCAGCGCATTCAGCGCCGAGATGCACGGGCTCGCGGCGCCGGGACGGAAGCTCGACGATGCCTTCTTCGACGAGCTGACCGAGATACTCATCGCCGCCGACTGCGGGGTGGAGCTCTCGGAACGCCTCGCCGCCGCCCTGCGCCAGCGGGTCCGGCGGGAGAAGCTGGCCGATGGCGCCGCGGCGATCGCTGCGCTCAAGGCAGAGATCCTGGCGGTCATGAACACCTATGACCGGTCGCTCAATCTCGGGGCGGTGCCCAGCGTGGTCCTCGTGGTCGGCGTCAACGGGAGCGGCAAGACCACCACGATCGGCAAGCTTGCCTACCGGCTCCGCGAGGAAGGCCGGACCTCCCTCATCGCTGCGGCCGACACGTATCGAGCCGCGGCGATCGACCAGATGCGCGTCTGGGCAGACCGAGCCGGGACTGACGTGGTCGCGCATCAGCCTGGAGCGGACCCGGGTGCCGTGGTGTTCGATGCCATCCAGGCGGCGGAGGCTCGCCGGATCGACGTCGTCCTCGTCGACACCGCGGGACGGCTCCATACCAAGGTCAACCTGATGGCCGAGCTGGGCAAGATTCGGAGGGTGGTGGAGCGCCTCATCCCCGAGGCGCCTCACGAGGTGCTCCTGGTCGTCGACGCGACCACCGGGATGAACGCCATGCGCCAGGCGCTTGCGTTCCACGAGACCACCAGGTTGAGCGGCCTCGTGATCACCAAGCTCGACGGGAGCGCGCGGGGCGGCACATTGCTTGCAGTGGAGGAGCAGCTGAAGGTGCCGGTCAAGCTCGTCGGCCTCGGCGAGGATCTCGACGATCTCAACGTTTTCGACCCCGCCGCCTACCTGGATGCGCTCTTCGGATCGACCGCCTGACCTGCCCTTGACAAGGTGGTGAGTACTCACTACCATACTGCCATGACCACCGCGGCGACCACCTCCGAACGTCTGACCGCTCCGGAACGGCGCGAGCAGATCCTCGAGGCCGCGGTCACGGTCTTCGCCGAGCGCGGCTATGAGGGCGCCTCAACCGATGTGATCGCACGCATGGCCGGCATCTCCCAGCCGTATCTTTTCCGGCTCTTCGGCACCAAGCGCGAGTTGATCATCGCCACGATCAAGCGATGCTTCGAGGACACCCAGCAACTGTTTCAAGGGGCGGCGAAGGGCCTCGAGGGCGAGGCGGCGCTGCTAGCGATGGGGGAGGCGTACATCGAGGAAATCCGCCGCAGCCCGCTGAGACTGCGGGCTCAATTGCAGTCTTACGCTGCCTGCGACGACCCGGCGGTCCGTCTCGTCGTCGCCGATGGGTTTGGCGACCTGGTGCGCCTCGCGGAACGCCTGACCGGTCTCGACTCGACGCGCCTGAGCGCCTTCTTCGCCCAGGGAATGCTCCTCAACGTGCTCGCGATGATGGGTCAGATGGACGAGCCCCAGGCCTGGGCGATGCGGCTCATCGAGGGCTGTGTCATGAACGCCAAGTTGGGCGAGTGAGCCCTGGCATTTTTTTTGCCCATTGAAGTGAGTGAGTAATCACTAGAGTCGACCGAAACAACGGCAGATCCAACAGCAACCAACCACGGAGGAACGGCACCATGGCTCGACGGTCCCAGGTCATCTGGACATTTGCGATCACCTCGCTCGCACTGTTCATGGTCACCCTCGACAACCTGGTCGTGACCACCGCCCTGCCGGTGATCCGTCACGACCTCCACGCAAATCTCCAGCAGTTGGAGTGGACCATCAACGCGTACACGCTGACCTTTGCGGTTCTCCTGCTCACCGGTGCAGCGCTCGGTGACCGCTTTGGCAGGCGGCGGATCTTCTCGATCGGGCTCGCCGTCTTCACGCTCGGCTCCGCAGGGTCGGCGCTGGCAACGAGTGCGACCATGCTGATCGTCGCACGCGCCATCCAGGGAGCGGGTGCGGCGATGGTGACACCATTGACACTAACCATCCTGAGTGCGGCCGTCCCGGCGAACCGGCGCGGGGTTGCGCTCGGTGCGTGGGGAGGCATTGGCGGTCTCGCCGTCGCGGTGGGGCCGATCGTCGGTGGCGCCATCGTCCAGGGCATCTCGTGGCACTGGATCTTCTGGGTGAACGTACCGATCGGCCTCCTGCTCGCACCCCTGGCGCGGATCCGTCTGAGCGAGACCCGCGGTGCTGACAGGCACCTCGACCTCGGCGGCCTGGTCATCGCGAGCGCCGGTCTGTTCGCGATCGTCTGGGGCTTGGTGCGCGCCAATCAGCAGGGCTGGACGAGCCCGGAGATCCTCGGCACCCTCGGCATCGGCGTGGCGTTGATGGTCGGGTTCGTCGCCTACGAGCTGCGTTCCAAGGCACCGATGCTGCCGATCCGCTATTTCAACAACCGGACGTTCAGCGGCGCCAACGCAGCGTCACTGTTCATGTTTTTCGGGATGTTCGGCAGCGTCTTCCTGCTTGCCCAGTTCTTCCAGACGGTGCAAGGACTTTCTCCACTGTCCGCGGGCCTGCGCATTCTGCCCTGGACGGCGATGCCGATCATCGTGGCGCCGACTGCCGGCGCACTCTCGGACCGGATCAACGGCCGCACCCTCATGGCGATCGGGCTGGCCCTCCAAGCCACCGGGCTGATCTGGATCGGCCTCGTGGTCACGCCGACGGTGGCGTACTCGGCCTTCATCATCCCCTTCATCCTCAGCGGCATCGGTATGGGCATGTTCTTCGCGCCGGTTGCGAACGTTGTGCTCAGCTCGGTGAGCGCCCGTGAGGAGGGGAAGGCGTCGGGAGCGAACAACGCCATTCGCGAGCTCGGTGGCGTCCTCGGGGTCACCGTCCTCGCGTCGATCTTCGCTCACTGGGGCGGGTACGTCTCGGGTGCCACCTTCGTGGCCGGCCTGACCCCGGCGGTGATCGTCGGCGGGGTGGTGGTCGCGCTCGGGGCTGTCGCCGCAGCGCTGATCCCCGCCCACAAGCGCGTGGCCTCCACCGAGACGGCGACCCCCCTCGGGGAGCCGGCCCCCGCCTAGTACCCGCCGGCGGCCGATGGCTCGGTGGCGATGCGCCACCGACTCGGTCGCCGGCCCAGTCCGGCTGTCACTTCCCACGGACCGTGTAGCATGTCAAGGTCTTGCCCTTGACAGAGCGATCCACCCCCCAGGTCCTGAGCTCCCGTGTCCTGCAGGAGCGGCTCCTGGACGTCTACGGCGCCATGCTCACCAGCCACCAGCGCGAGGCGTGCCGGCTGCACCTCCACGAGGACTGGTCGTTCACCGAGCTTGCCGAGCACTTCGCCTGTACCCGCAGCGGCGCCCACGATCTGGTTCGCCGGGCGCTGGCGCAGCTCGAGCACTTCGAGGATCGCCTCGGGCACGCAGCCGAGCTCGACCGGCGTGATCGCGTCGAGGCAGGCCTGCGCGCCCAGCTGGCAACCACGCTGATGGCGGACGCCTGACCGTGTTCGAAGCGCTCAGCGATCGGCTTGCCACCGCGCTCCGCCGGTTCTCCGGACGCGGCCGGCTGACCAAGGAGGACGTGGAGGTCGGGTTGCGCGAGGTCCGGGTGGCCCTGCTCGAAGCTGACGTCAACTTCCGAGTTGCCCGCGCCTTCGTCGACCGGATTCGCGAGCGCGCTGTCGGCGTCGATGTGCTCGAGTCGCTGACGCCCGGGCAGCAGATCGTGAAGATCGTCAACGACGAGCTGGTCGCCCTGCTCGGCGGTGAGCAGCGCAAGATCCACTACCAGCCGCATCCGCCGACCGTCATCATGCTGGTCGGCCTCCAGGGCTCGGGCAAGACCACCACCGCCGCCAAGCTGGGCCTGGCCGTCCGGCGCGACGGCCACAGGCCGATGCTGGTCGCAGCCGACATCACGCGACCGGCGGCGGTGCAGCAGCTTCAGAAGTTGGGGCTGGACAACCAGATCCCGGTGACCGTGCCGGATGGGAAGGCCAAGGTTCCGCAGCTTGCCGCGCGCGGAGTCGCCGAAGCAACCAGGCTCAACTGCGACGTGGTCATCATCGACACCGCCGGCCGGCTGCAGATCGACGAGCCCCTGCTGGATGAGCTGCGTGCCATCCGCAAGGCGACGACCGTGCACGAGGTGATCCTCGCTGTCGACGCCATGACAGGCCAGGAGGCGGTGAACGTTGCCAAGGGATTCGACGACGCCGTCGGCGTCGACGGCGTCATCCTCACCAAGCTCGACGGCGATGCGCGCGGTGGTGCGGCGCTGTCCATGCGCGAGACGATCGGCAAGCCGATCATGTACACCGGCGTCGGGGAGAAGGTCTCCGACCTCGAGCCGTTCGCGCCCGACCGGATGGCGTCGCGAATTCTCGGCATGGGCGATGTGCTCACACTCGTCGAGCGGGCGCAGGAGCAGTTCGACCAGAAGAAGGCCGAGGAGATGGTCGAGCGTTCCTTCGCCGGTCGTCTCACCATGGACGACTGGCTCGCGCAGCTGCGTCAGCTGCGCGGGATGGGGTCGCTCGAAGGCGTGCTCGGCATGCTGCCCGGCGGCCGCAAGCTCGTGCAGCAGGCGGGTGCCGCGATGCCGTCGGAGACCGACCTCGGACGCATGGAAGCGATCGTGCTCTCGATGACCATCCAGGAGCGCCGCCACCCCGAGCTCATCAAGGGCTCACGACGCAAGCGCATCGCGATGGGCAGCGGCACCACGATCGCCGATGTCAACCGCCTGCTCAAGGGTTTCGAGCAGATGCAGACCATGTTCAAGAGCCTCGGCGGCGGCAAGAGCACCAAGGGTGTTCGCGGCAAGGCTCGAATGCTCAAACAGCTCAAGAACATCGATCCAAGCCAACTGGGACAAGCAGGTTTCTAAAGGAGCACGACATTGGTCAAGATCAGGTTGAAGCGAATGGGCACCACCAAACGCCCGGTGTACCGGCTGGTGGTCGCGGATTCGCGCAGCCCACGCGACGGCAGGTTCATCGAGTTCGATCGGCTTCTACGATCCGCTGCCCAATCCGGCGGTGGTGAGCATCGATGCGGATCGAGTACAGCTGTGGTTGCGCCGGGGCGCGCGTCCCAGCGACAGCGCGCGCCAACTCCTTGTGAAGGAAGGCATTCTCGCCGCGCGTCCCTTCAAGATCACGCCCCGAGTTGAGGTCGCCGAATCCGCGAAAGCACCTGCGGCCGCGGCCGTTGTCGTGGCGCCTGCGGCCGCTCCTGCGGCGGAAGCAGCTGTCGAGGAGCCCGTTGCGGAGGAGCCCGTTGCAGAGGAGCCCGTTGCGGAGGAGCCAGTTGCCGAGGCGCCCGTTGCCGAGGAGCCTGCCCCTGCAGAGCCGGCGGTTGATGAGCCGTCGTCGCAATCGGTCGACGCCGCGAACGCAGCGGCACCGGACGAGGCGGGTGGCGTTGCGGGGGGAAGCCCCGACGTGCAACAAGCGCGGCGGGGAGGGGTCCCCGCAACGACCGGACCCGCCGTCGCCGACGACGCAGATCAAGCTGCCGAATGACGGATTACGCCGACCTGACCAAATTCATTGCCGAGCGAATCGTTTCGAATCCCTCGGCGGTCACCGTTGAGGCGCGCCCGCGCGGCCGCAGCACGATCGTCACGTTGCAGGTCGCAGAAGAGGACATGGGGAAGCTCATCGGCAAGACCGGACGCAACATCGAGGCGGTCCGTGCCGTGGTTCGCGCTGCGGGCTTGCGTCATCACCAGCGCGTCCAGGTGGAGCTGAAAGACCTGCGATGACCACCGGTCGCCCACTCGCACCCGCCAGGCTGCGCGCCGCGCAGATCCTTCGCGCGCACGGCGTGCGTGGCGAGGTGCGCGCCGAAGCCATTGGCGGCGATCCGAGCCGCTTCACCCCCGGCACAAGGCTCGAGACCGAGGATGGCGTCCGATCGCTCACGGTGCGCAGCGCGCGCCCGGGCGCCGGAAATGTCGTGCTCCTCGGCTTCGACGAGATCACGTCGCCGAACGAGGCCGCCTTGCTGCGGGGTGTCTATCTCTGCGTCGACGTCGATGCGGCTCGTCCGCTTTCGGACGATGAGTGGTTCGTCTGGCAACTCGTGGGCCTGCGCGTTCTCGACACCGACGGTACCGACGTCGGCCTCGTTGACGATGTCGAAGCGGGGGTCGGCAACGACGTGCTGGTCATCCGCAACGGCGACACCGTGCACCGATTGCCGATGGCACGCGATTACGTGACGGCGATCGATGTCCCTGGTGGCACGGTCACGGTCACGCCATGGACCGAGGAAACCGTGTGATGCGGTTCCACGTGCTGACCATCTTTCCCGAGGTGTTTCCGGGTCCGCTCGGCATCGGTGTGGTCGGGCGGGCGATCGCCGCCGGGGACGTCGAGCTGTCGGTGCACGACCTGCGCACATACACCGAGGGCCGGCACCGTCAGGTGGACGACGTGCCGTTCGGGGGCGGTGCGGGCATGGTGTTCAAGCCGGAACCGGTGATTCGAGCGGTGCGTGCGCTGCGCCAGGCCGACCCGGATCTGCGCTGCATTCTGCTGTCCCCGCAAGGCCGTCGATTCGACCAGCACGTTGCGCACGAGCTCGCGGCTGAGCACTCGGTCCTGCTCGTCTGCGGCCGTTACCAGGGTGTCGACCAGCGTGCGCGCGACGAGATCGGCGACGAGCTGTCGGTCGGTGACTACGTACTCAGTGGTGGCGAGGTCGCCGCGATGGCGGTGATCGAGGCGACGGCTCGTCTCGTCCCCGGCGTCGTCGGTTCTCCCAAGTCGCTCGGCGAGGAGACGTTTTCCGAAGGTGCCGGCGGCGGTTTCGAGGCACCCCTCTACACACGCCCTGCTGATTTCGAGGGACGCTCGGTCCCGACTGTCCTGCGTGAGGGCAACCACGCGGCGATCGCCGCATGGCGTCGCAATGAAGGAACACAACGGACCGGGTTGCGCCGCCCCGATCTGATACGGTCTGCCCCAAGGCCCGGAGGAACAACGTGAATGTCATCGATCTGCTCAAGCGCGAGCAGGAAAAACCGCAAGTCCCCATCCTGCGTTCAGGCGACACCGTGCGCGTGCACGTCAAGGTCGTTGAAGGCACCCGGGAACGCGTCCAGGTGTTCGAGGGTGTCGTGATCGCGCTCAAGGGCAAGGTCGGTCTCGCGACCAGCTTCACCGTGCGTCGCATCGCCCATGGTGTCGGTGTCGAGCGCACCTTCCTCGTGCACGCACCGCGTATCGACAAGATCGAGGTGCTGCGCCACGGCCAGGTGCGCAGGGCAAAGCTCTTCTATCTGCGCGAGAAGGTCGGCCGCCACGCCCGTATCCGTGAGCGGCGTCAACCGATCGGCGGCTCCGAGATGACCTTGCTTCGCGCCGAGCCGGATGTGGTCACCGAGGCGGATGTCGAGCCGGACGTACTTCTCGAGGCCTCCGATGAGCCAGACCTCGACGGCACCGATACCACCGACGTGACTGCCGAGGCAGACGAGCCCGAGGGTGCGGCCGCAGCCTCGGAGAGCGACGGCGGAGCGTAGCCGGGGGTCGCGAACCCCCGAGCAACTTCCTCCGGCCCGGCCGCTCAAGGATCGCGTCGGCCACGCGGGCGAGGTTGCAGCTCTCGCCTACCTCAAGGACCGGGGCTTCCGCATCCTTGCGCGCGATTGGCGGAGCCGCCTCGGTCAGATCGACATCGTCGCCGAGGATGGCGACACGCTGGTGCTCATCGAGGTGAAGGCCCGCCGGGGGACCGCATTCGGGACCCCTGAGGAGGCCGTCGACGAGCGCAAGCAACGCAAGCTGCGCATGCTGCTCGAGCTCTATCGTGCGCAGACGCACCGGCAGAAGCAGCCCTGTCGCATCGACGTGATCGGCCTCCTCATGGACGGCGCGATGACGGTCACGAAGACCGAGCACATCCGGGACGCAGTCCAGGGCGACTGACGCCGGCCGAAAAGGCTGACGAAACGGCGCACGGTCGCCTATGCTCCCGGCCGAGACGTGAGCGACCCGTTGGGAAGTCACGGCCGGAGGAAAACGCGACCATGGCGCTTGGGGAGTGCGCGGCGACCCATGTCTACTGCGTGTACCTCAACGCCTGCCCTGAGGCCGTCTGGAATGCAATCGTCGACCCGGAGCTGAACGGGCGTTACGGCTACGGGGTGCGTTGCGCGTACGACCTTCGGCCCGACGGCGCCTTCATGGGCTTCCCGAGCGAGGAGATGCGACGGTTGGGCGTGCCGAATGCGGTCGCCGACGGCGTGGTGATCGAGATCGATCCGCCCAGGAGGTTCGTGCACACCTGGCGCATGCTCTTCACCCCTGAGATCGCGTTCGAGGGTTTCAGCCGCATAACGTGGGAGATCGACGGCGGCAGATTCGGCGTGACCAGGCTCCGGCTCATCCACGAACTCGAGGGCACGCCGACCATCGCCAGGCTCACCTCGGGCGCGATGGAGGACGAGGGTGGGGGCGGTGGTTGGCACTGGGTGCTCAGCGGCTTGAAGACTTTCGTCGAGACGGGCCAGACGCTGGGTTCTGAGCGCTGCCGGCCGGGCTGAGCCGCCCCGGGCATCAATTGAAGTTCGGGAATCCTGTCCCCATGCGCGGCGTCTGGCTGACGAGAGTGGCTCCGCGACAGGTCCGACGGCGACAGCGTGCCGATGCTAAACTAGTTTGTGTGATTGCGTTCGCCATCAGTTGTGCGACGAGAGGCCTTGCCGGCGTTCCGGTGACGGTCGAGGCCGACATCGCCAACGGTCTGCCTGCATTTACGATCGTTGGCCTCACGGATCGGGCAATCCAGGAGGCTCGCGAGCGGGTCAAGCCGGCGATCCGGAATGCGGGCTTCAAGTTTCCGCAGCGTCGCGTGACCGTCAACCTCGCACCGGCCGAGCTGCCCAAGGAGGGTACGGGCTTCGACCTGGCCATCGCCATTGCGGTGCTCCGGGCCGAAGACTCGTCGATCCGCCTGGACGGGCTCGCCTTTCTCGGGGAACTCGCCCTCGACGGCTCGGTGCGGCCGGTGACCGGCGTGCTGCCGATGGCCAGGTGCCTGTCGGCCGCCGGCGTCAAGCGCCTCATCGTGCCGGTGGAAAACGCACCCGAAGCTGCTCTTGCCGAGGGCGTGGAGGTGCTCGGAGCCAGGTCGCTCCAGGCGTGCGTCGAATACCTTCGCGGTGACGGTCCACTCGTACCCGGTGTGCGCGACGGATCGCCTCACCCACTCTCGCCGGAGCCCGACCTCGCTGCGGTGCGTGGTCAGGGCCAGGCAAAACGAGCGCTCGAGATCGCTGCCGCCGGCGGACACAACCTTCTGATGTCGGGACCGCCCGGTGCCGGGAAGACGATGCTCGCGCGGACCTTCCCGTCGCTGCTCCCCGACCTGCGGTCCGATGCGGCGCTCGAGGTCGCGGCCATCTACTCGCTGCGAGGCACGCTGCGCGAGCGTCCGCCGACGACGCTGCGGCCGCCCTTCCGGGCACCGCATCACAGCGTCTCGCGAGCGGGACTGGTCGGCGGCGGCAGCGGCATGGCGCAGCCCGGTGAGATCAGCCTGGCGCACCACGGCGTCCTCTTTCTCGATGAGCTCAGCGAGTTCTCGCGCCAGCACCTCGAGGCACTGCGACAGCCGCTCGAAGAGCGCGTGGTCACCGTGGCGCGGGCTCGTGCCGCGGTCACGTATCCCGCCGACTTCATGCTGGTCGGCGCCTCCAACCCGTGCCCGTGCGGGCATCTCGGTGATGCGCAGGGGTGCTCCTGCCAACCCCGGCAGCTGAGTGCATACGGGAACAAGATCAGCGGACCCATCAAGGACCGCATCGACCTGGTCGTCTCGGTTCCGCGCCAGGAGTATCGCGACATCTTCGACGGCACCGACGAGGAGGCGTCAGCCACCGTGCGCGACCGCGTGGAGGCCGCCCGCCACCGCCGCGGCGAAGCCGCCGGGCACGGCAACGCCGCCTTGAGCGGACGCGAGATTCTCGCGGCGGCTCGCTCAACCGCTTCCGCGCGCCGGTTGCTGGCCCTGTCGGGCGAACGCCTCCACCTCAGCGCGCGCGGGTTCTTTCGAGTTCTTCGCGTCGCCCGCACCATCGCGGACCTGGCGGGTGACGACCGGGTGGGCGAGGACGCGCTGGCCGAAGCCCTGCACTACCGGATCGAGGTGGCCGGATGACCCAACCACGCTGGATCGACCCAGCCTCAGCCGGCTGGCCAGCGCGGCTCAGGCACCTCGATTCACCGCCGCAGGGGCTGTGGCAACTCGGGACCATCGCAGTGGCCACGCTGAGCGTGGCGATCGTCGGGTCGCGCCGCGCGACGTTCGCCGGCGTCGAGATCGCCGCCTCGATCGCCCGCGAGCTTGGATCGGCCGGGATCCAGGTGATCAGCGGCATGGCCCTGGGCATCGACGCAGCTGCGCACACCGGGGCTCTCGACGCCGGCGGGTCCACGATCGCGGTCCTCGGTTGCGGGATCGACGTCTGCTACCCGCCCCGGCACACCGTCCTACGCGCGCGGATCATCGGCAGCGGCTCGCTGATCAGCGAGGAGCCGCCTGGTACCCCGCCGTTCAAGGGCAACTTTCCGAAGCGCAACCGCATCATCGCGGCGCTCGCCCAGGCGGTCGTCGTGGTGGAGGCGACCGAACGCAGCGGCGCGCTGAGCACAGCCCGCTGGGCCGCGGACCTCGGCCGTGAGGTGCTGGCCGTCCCCGGCTCGATCCGATCGCGGCAGAGCAGCGGCACCAACCTTTTGATACGTGATGGCGTCCGGCCATTTCTCGGCATGGCCGATCTCCTCGAGGCCGTCCCCGAGCTTCGCTCGACGGTCCCGGACGGCGGCTTCGACACCCTGCCAGGCGAATCCGGCCGCGGGCTCGAGCGTTTCAGCCCACCGCTGCGGGAGATACTGGCACGCATGGGAACACAACCGGTCCACCCGGACCAGGTCGGGTTTGCCCTGGGGCTCTCACCGTCGCTGGTCGCCAGCCGGCTGGGTGCGCTGGAGCTTGCCGGAGCCGTAATGTCCCTGCCCGGAGGCCTCGTGGCCCGTACCGTATAACCGGCGCCAGAGCCCCATAGGAAGTCCAGAAGTGTCACGTCTGATCATCGTCGAGTCGCCCAGCAAGGCGAGAACGCTCGCCCGATTTCTCGGTTCCGAGTACATCGTGCTCGCCTCCATGGGACACGTCCGCGATCTGCCCAAGTCGAAGATCGGGGTCGACGTGGACGACGGATTCACCCCGCAGTACGAGCTCATCAAAGGCAAGGAGAAGCAGATCCGCGATCTGCGCTCGGCCGTGAAGAAGGCGTCGTCGACGCTCCTCGCGGCCGACCCCGATCGCGAGGGCGAGGCGATCGCCTGGCACCTTGCCGAGGCGCTCGGTCTCAACAATCCCGACCGGATCGTTTTTCACGAGATCACCAAGCTGGCGGTCGACGCGGCGCTCGCCCATCCCCGAAAGATCGACCGCTCCCTGGTCTCCGCCCAGGAAGCGCGTCGCGTGATCGATCGCCTGGTCGGATACCGGTTGTCGCCACTGCTCTGGCGGAAGGTGAGGGCCGGGCTGTCCGCGGGCCGAGTGCAGTCCGTGGCGGTGCGCCTCGTTGTCGATCGCGAGATGGAGATCGACGCATTCGTGCCGGTCGAGTCGTGGACCATCGACGCTCTTCTCGTCAAAGATGGCATCAACCCATTCACCGCGAGGCTGGTCGGCAGGCGCGGCGATAAGGACACTGCCGAGCGCGAGAAGCTGGAGCTCGGCACCGAGGCGGAGGCCAAGGAGGTCATCGCGGCTTTGGGTCTCGATGACCAGGGTGCAGTGACCGCGCGAACCCCACAGTTCGTCGTGCAGGCGATCGAGGTCAAGGAGCGCTCGAGCCTTCCCCAGGCTCCGCACACCACGAGCACGCTCCAGCAGGACGCCAGCTCGCGGCTCGGCATGCCGCCGAAGCGCGCGATGAGCATCGCGCAGCAGCTCTATGAAGGTGTCGACCTCGGCAGCGCCGGCTCGACTGGATTGATCACCTACATGCGAACCGACTCGATTCGCATCAGCGACGCCGCAAAGGACGCCGCCAGGAAACACATCACGACGGCATACGGCAAGGAGTACGTCGGCAGTGGAGCAGTGCGCGGCAAGAAGGCCGCTGTCAACGTGCAGGATGCGCACGAGGCGATCCGTCCCACTGACGTCAGCCGCACACCCGAGTCGGTGGCCGCGGATCTGTCGCGCGACCAACTCCGGCTGTACGACCTCATCTGGCGGCGTTTTGTCGCCAGCCAGATGAGTCCCGCCAAGATCCTCAACACCAGCGCAACCATCGACGCCGCGGACTACGTATTCCGCGCAACCGGGTCGGTGGTGACGTTCGAGGGCTTCCAGAAGGTCTGGAAGCGCGAGGACGACAAGGACAAGGACATGACGCTTCCGGTCCTCGTCGAGAAGGAAGCGCTCAACTGTATCGC
The DNA here is from genome assembly GCA_963708605.1 of Candidatus Dormiibacterota bacterium. Classification (GTDB taxonomy): domain Bacteria; phylum Chloroflexota; class Dormibacteria; order Aeolococcales; family Aeolococcaceae; genus Palsa-851. The sequence continues at coordinate 171,277 of CAVPTG010000007.1, forward strand.
GATCACCTCGGAGCAGCACTTCACGCAGCCGCCGCCGCGATTCACCGAGGCCACGCTGGTCAAGGAACTGGAGGAACGCGGGATCGGCAGGCCGTCGACCTATGCCGCGACGATCGAGGTGATCCAGGAGCGCCAGTACGTGAAGCAGGTCGAACGCCGGCTCCATCCCACCGAGCTCGGCAAGACGGTCGATGCGGTGCTGCGTCAGAACTTCCCGGACATCGTCGACATCGCCTTCACCGCGGACCTGGAGAAGCGGCTCGACTCGGTCGAGGAAGGTACCCGTGAATACGAGCCGACGGTGCGCGAGTGGTACGAGCCGTTCGCGGAGACGCTCGAGCGGGCCGAGCGGTCGATGGAGCGAGTGCGCGTCCCGGCGCGGGAGACGGGTGAGGAATGCCCTGAATGTGAGATCGGCCGCCTCGTGGTTCGCGAGGGGAAGTTCGGCGAGTTCGTGGGATGTTCGCGATTCCCGGACTGCACGTACATCAAGGATCGAAAGAAGAGCGAGGCCGTGCCGACCGGCGAGGCGTGTCCGATCTGCGAGAAGCCGCTCGTGACGCGGCAGGGGAGGCGCGGGCCGTTCGTCGGGTGCTCTGGGTACCCAAGCTGCACCTACATCAAGAGCGATGCCGCACCCGCCGCAGGCGAGGCGGATGGCGCCACGCCGGAAGTGCTCGGTCCGTGCCCGACGTGCGGCAAGCCGTTGGCGCGACGGAGCGGGAGGCGCGGTTCCTTCGTCGGCTGCACCGGGTACCCGGACTGCAAGTACATCCAGCCGGGCGCCGCAGGCGCTCGACCGGCAGGCCCGGCACCCGAGCCGACCGGCGAAGCATGCCCCGAATGCTCCAAACCACTCGTCAGCCGTCAGGGCCGCTACGGACCCTTCGTGAGCTGCTCCGGGTATCCCGCCTGCAAGTACCGGCCGCCCAAGGTCGCGCTGGTATGACCGGCGCGCACGCAACGACCGTCGTGGCGGTGCAGCGCAATGGGACAGTCGCAGTGGCCGGAGACGGCCAGGTGACCGTCGGCGACATCGTCATGAAGGCCCGAGCCTCAAAGGTTCGGCGGCTCTTCCACGGCCAGGTGGTCTGCGGCTTCGCGGGAGCGGTCGCCGATGCGCTGACGCTCTTCGACAAGTTCGAGCAACACCTGGACAAGCACCAGGGCAACCTGGTGCGCGCCGCCATCGGCCTGAGCAAGGAGTGGCGAACCGACAAGTACCTTCGGCGCCTCGAGGCAATGCTCATCGTCGCCGACGCCAACCGGATCCTGCTCCTCAGCGGCGACGGCGAGGTGATCGAACCGGACGACGGCGACGGCGTGGTAGCGATCGGCAGTGGCGGGCCATACGCGCACGCTGCAGCGGCGGCGCTCATGGAAAGCACCGATCTGGGCGCCGAGGAGATCGCCCGGCGCGCGCTGCTCATCGCGGCGCGGCTGTGCATCTACACGAACGACAACATCACCGTGGAGACCCTCGAGCTCGCCACAGCGGCGCCGGCAGCGCCAGTCCCGGCGTGACCAGCGCCGCGGCGGTCGATCCAGGGCCTCCGGAGATCGAGGCCGCACCCCACGATCTCCTCGAGGCGGTGGCGGGGGAGACGCTCCGCCCTGCTGAGGTGGTGCGCCGGCTCGACGAGTACATCATCGGCCAGCACGAGGCGAAGCGCTCGGTGGCCATCGCGCTGCGCAACCGGGTCCGCCGCCGGATGCTCCCCGAGGACATGCGCAACGAGGTGCTGCCGAAGAACATCCTGATGATCGGCCCAACCGGCGTCGGCAAGACCGAGATCGCGCGACGGGTGTCGCGCTTGACCGAGTCGCCGTTCATCAAGGTGGAGGCCACCAAGTTCACCGAGGTCGGCTACGTGGGCCGTGACGTCGAGTCGATCCTCCGTGACCTGCTCGAGCAGACCATCACCGAGCTCCACGAGGACCGCGTCGCCGAGGTCGAGCCCCGGGCAAGGGTGCTCGCCGACGCCCGATTGGCCGACACCCTGCACGAGGCGAACGAGCGTCAGCGCGCGGCGCGAGCGCTTCCCGGCGAGAGCGCGCCGGAACCGGGGCAGGCCGCCGCTGCGGCGCGCCGCGCCCGAGCCCGCAGCCGCCGGCTCGCCCTCCGGCTCGCCGCCGGCGCCCTGGAGGACGCCACGGTCGAGATTGAAGTGGAGGAACCCTTCCAGCCGGCGTTCGAAGGGTTCACGGGCACCGGCCTCGAGGAGGTCGGCGTCTCGCTGTCCGACTTCTTCTCCCAGCTCGCCCCGTCGCGCAAGCGCAAGAAGCTCATGACCGTCGCGGAGGCCCGCGACGTGCTGATCGACGAGGAGACAGACCGGCTCATCGACATGGACCGGGTGTATGACGACGCCATTCACCTGGTCGAGGACTCGGGCGTGGTCTTCATCGACGAGGTTGACAAGATCTGCGGCCCCGCATCCGATCGCGGACCCGATGTCAGCGGCGAGGGCGTTCAGCGGGATCTGCTCCCGATCCTCGAGGGCTCGACGGTGCACACCCGCTACGGGCCGGTGCGCACCGACCACGTGCTGTTCATCGCCGCCGGCGCCTTCACCGCTGCCCGGCCCAGCGACCTCATCCCCGAGTTCCAGGGTCGGTTCCCCATCCGCGTCGAGTTGAAGCCGCTCAGCGAGGACGACCTCGTCCGCATCCTCACCGAGCCCGGCAATGCGCTGACACGGCAGTACGCCGCCCTGCTCGGCACCGAGCAGGTCACCCTCGATTTCACGCCGGACGGCATCCGCGAGCTCGCCGCCCAGGCGTATCGCGTCAACGAGGAGGACGAGAACCTCGGCGCCCGGCGCCTCTTCACGATCATGGAGAAGGTGCTCGAGGACGTGTCCTTCGGGGCTGAGGAGCTCGCCGGGACGACCGTGGTGGTGAACGCGGCGTACGTGGGCAATCGGCTCGGCGACCTGGTGCGCAACCAGGACCTCCGTCGCTACGTCCTCTGATCTCGTGATCTCGCGGACCGGGGTGTAGCCGCTGGGCCAGGCTGGTACACTCCGGTCATCTCACACGTCCGGTTTCACGCGGCCGGCGGGTGCCCGGTGCCCCCGGGTCGCCGCCGCGGTTCACCCCGGACGGAGGCACCACACCACCCCAACAGGAGCGACCGCCCATGCCGGCAGTAACACTGCGCCAGCTGCTGGAGGCCGGAGTTCACTTCGGTCACCAGACGAGCAGATGGAATCCCCGGATGCGCCCGTACATCTTCACGGCGCGCAACGGCATCCATATCATCGACCTCGAGCAGACCCAGAAGCAGCTCGACGTCGCATGCGAATACTTGAGGGACATCGTCGGGAGCGGCCAGAAGGTCCTCTTCGTCGGCACCAAGAAGCAGGCCCAGGACGTCATCGAGGAGGTCTGCCGGAACACCGGCCAGGCCTATGTCACCCATCGCTGGATGGGTGGCATGCTCACCAACTTCACGGTCATCCAGCGCCGGCTCCGCAGGCTCGCCGAGCTTCGCGTCATGCAGTCGAAGGGCGATTTCGAGCGCATGAGCGGCAAGGAGGCCAACGACGCCAAGGATGACCTCGAGCGTCTCGAGAACAACTTCGCGGGCATGGCCGACATGAAGCGGCTCCCCGGCGCGGTCTTCGTGATCGACTGCAAGAAGGAACACATCGCGGTCAACGAGGCCAACAAGCTGAACATCCCGATTGTCGCCATCGTCGACACGAACTGCGACCCCGACGACATCCAGGTCGTGATCCCGGGGAACGACGACGCCATGCGCAGCTGCCGCCTGATCGTCAGCGAGATCGGCAAGGCGATCGCCGAGGGACTGCAGCAGTTCAGCGAGCGCGAGTTGCTGGAGCGCCAGGAGGCCGAGCAGCGCGAGCGCGACGCGGCCATCGCGGCTGAGGCGGCGGCTGTCATCGCAGCCGAGCAGGCGGCCGCCGCCGCCGCACACGCGGATGCGATCGCCGCCGAGCAGGCAGCCGCCGCGCCCGCGGAGGAGCCTGCGGCAGTTGGTGCAGCGTCTGAAGTCGAGGCGGGCAGCTGATGGCGGAGGTCACGGCCGCGATGGTCAAGGCCTTGCGGGAGCGCACCGGCGCGGGCATGATGGACTGCAAACGTGCCCTCGTCGAGTGCGACGGGGATATGGACAAGGCAGAGGACTGGTTGCGAGCAAAGGGATTCGCCCGTGCAGCGGCGAAAGCCGGCAGGAGCACCAACGAGGGCATCGTCGAGGCGTATGTTCACCATTCCGGCGGGCTCGCCAAGCAGGGCGCCCTCATCGAGATCAATTGCGAGTCGGACTTCGTCGCCAAGACTGACGACTTCAAGCACCTCGCCCATACGCTCGCCCTCCAGGTGGTCGGCATGGCGCCGACCTACGTTCGCCGCGAGGACGTTCCCGCGGACGTGGTCGAGCGCGAACGGGCGGTGTACCGCGAGCAGGTGCAGGGCAAGCCCGAGAACATCGTCGAGAAGATCCTCAGTGGCAAGCTCGATGCCTTCTACGCGCAGGTCTGCCTGCTGGAGCAGCCCTGGATCAAGGACGACAAGAAGAAGGTTGGTGACCTGGTGACCGAGGCGATCGCAAAGCTCGGCGAGAACATCTCGGTGGCGCGGTTCGCCCGCTTCGCGGTGGGCGTCGACGGCACCGGGGACGCGGCCGAGTGAGCATCGGAGTCACCAACGTGGAACTCGCCGCGATCGAGGGACTTGCGAGCGACGGGCGCCGCCCCGTCTTCGGACGGGTCATCCTGAAGCTCGGCGGTGAGGCGCTGCTCGGCACCGCCGGCTACGGGATCGACTACGGCGCCGCCCGGCACATCGCCGAGCAGCTCACCCACGTTGTCGAGCGCGGCGTGCAGGTGGCAATCGTTGTCGGCGGCGGGAACATCGTGCGCGGTACCGAAGCCGCCCAGCATGGGATCGACCGCGTCACCGCCGACTACATGGGGATGCTGGCGACGGTCATCAACGCCCTGGCCCTGCGCGACGCCATCGAGCAGTTCGGCATCGACTGCCGGATGCAGACGGCGATCGCCATGCAGCAGCTCGCGGAACCGTTCATCCCGAGGCGCGCGATCCGGCATCTCGAGAAGGGACGCGTGGTGATCCTTGCCGCGGGCACCGGCAACCCGTTCTTCACGACGGACACGACCGCCGCGCTGCGCGCGGTCGAGATCGGGGCCGATGTGCTCCTCAAGGCGACCAAGGTCGACGGCATCTACAGCGCCGACCCCAACAAGGTCACGACCGCGACACGTCTGCCGAACCTGACCTACCTGGACGTGCTCAATCGCGGGCTCGCCATCATGGACAGCACCGCGGTGACGCTCTGCATGGACAACCGCATGCCCATCATCGTGTTCGACCTCTTCACCCAGGGCAACATCGAGCGCGTGATCCTCGGCGAGCAGATCGGGACACGTGTCGACGCGGAGGGCGACGCCGAGTGACCGATCGCGACAAGGCCGACGATCCAGAGCAACAGATCGCGCAACGGATCGCGGACGCGAACCAGCGCATGGAGAAGAGCGTCGAGGCCCTCCACCGCGAGCTGATGACGGTGCGCACCGGGCGCGCATCCCCTGCGCTGCTGGAACGGTTGCATGTCGACTACTACGGTTCCCCGACGCCACTCCAGAGCATCGCCGGGATCAGCGTTCCCGAGGCGAGCATGCTGGTCATCCAGCCATACGACCGCACCTCCCTCGGGGCGATCGAGAAGGCGATCCAGAAGAGCGATCTCGGCCTCAACCCGAGCAACGACGGCCAGGTGATACGGGTCGCCATCCCGCAGCTCACCGAGGAGCGGCGCAAGGAGCTGGTCAAGGTCATCCATCGCAAGGCCGAGGAGGCGCGCGTTGCGGTGCGCAACATCCGCCGGGACGAGGTCGACCACCTCCGCCGCGTCGAGAAGGACGGCCATGTGAGCAAGGACGAGGTGGCCACCAAGCTCACCGACGTCCAGAAGATCACCGATCAATTCATCGCCAGGATCGACGACGCGACCCAGCGCAAGGAGGCTGAGATCCTCGAGGTCTGACGGAGACCCGCGCCGAAACGGCCGAAGCCTTCGGGGCGTTCTGACCCCGAGCACCATCATGCAGCGCCCACCCGACCCCGCCGCGATCCCGCTCCCCGCACGGAGTGATCTTCCCCGCCACGTCGGCATCATCATGGACGGCAACGGGCGCTGGGCACGCCAGCGCCACCTGCCGCGGGTTGCCGGCCACCGCGCGGGCGTCCGGGCGATCCGCCCGGTGATGGAAGCCTGTCACCAGGCGGGCGTGCACATCCTCACGCTCTATGCCTTCAGCACCGAGAACTGGCAACGGCCGCGCGGCGAGGTGACCGCCCTCATGCGGCTCTTCGGCGAGACCATCGACCGCGAGGTCGGCGAGCTGCACGACAACGGCGTTCAGATTCGGGTCCTCGGAGACCGGTCTGCACTCAGCGAGTCGCTGCAGCAGAAGGTCGCGCAGGCCGAGGCCCTCACCGCCTGCGATACCGCGGCGATCCTCAACGTCGCCATCAACTACGGTGGCAGACGCGAGTTGGTGGATGCCATTCGGGAGCTGGCCGCGTCTGGAGCCGATCTGAGCCGGCTCGACGAGCCGGCGATCAGCGACGCGCTGTACACACGCGGCCTTCCCGACCCGGACCTGATCGTGCGCACGGCCGGCGAGCTCCGGATCAGCAACTTCCTCCTCTGGCAGGCGGCGTACGCCGAGCTCTACGTCACCGACACCCTCTGGCCTGACTTCGGCGAGAAAGCCATCCACGACGCGCTCGTCGACTACTCGAGCCGCGAGCGGAAGTTCGGGGCCATCCCCGAACCGATCGAGCGCGTCCCCGCACACGCCGGCAGCGCGCAGCACGCCATCCGGCAGGAATGAATCTCGCCCTCAGGGTGGTATCGGGGGTGGTGCTGGTGGCGGTCATCGTCGCCGCCCTCTGGATCGGCACGGCCGCCGTCGCCCTGCTGGTCGGCGCGGGGGCGCTCATCGGCGCCTGGGAATTACGCGGGCTTCTCGGCCGGATCGGTCCGACCCCTCCCGCCTGGGTGATCGTGCCGCTCAGCGTCTGGCTCGGCGTCCGCTTCGTGCTCCCCGCGTCCGACATGGCCACCGACTGGGCCTTCGCCGCCGCCGCCGTCGTCGGCCTGCTCGTGGGGCTGGGCACCCGCGAGCGTTTTGCCGGCTGGGCGCTCGCGGTGGGCGGTGCGACCTACGTCGGGCTCTGCCTGGGCTTCTGGGTCGCGATCTACCGCTGGCACGTCCCGGACGCGAATCACCTGGGGCTCCGGCTCGTTGTCCTGGCGCTGGCCGGTGCCGTGGTGGGCGATACCGCTGCGTACTTCGTCGGCTCCGCCTTCGGCCGCCACCCCTTCTTCCACTCGATCTCGCCACGCAAGTCCCTGGAGGGTGCGGTGGCGGCGGCGGTGGCCGCGGTGCTCGTCGGGGCGCTCGCCGGCCCCTGGCTGATCGGCATCAGCGCCCCTCTCGGCGCCGGCCTCGGTGCCCTGATGACCATCGCAGCGCAGGGTGGCGACCTCGTCGAGTCCGCGATCAAACGCGAGGCCGGCGTCAAGGACTCGGGAAACCTGATCCCAGGGCATGGCGGCCTCCTCGACAGGGCCGACAGCCTTGTCCTGCTCGCCCCGGTCGTATATTGCTATCTGAAGCTGATCGCATTCCCGTAACCCCGTGGAAAGCGCCGGCGTGGTCTGATCTACTGCGAACCGAGGCATCTGCAGCACAAGTGACATACCCCACGCCCCGCCGACGAGTTGTCCTTCTGGGCGCCACCGGTTCGATCGGCCGTCAAGCGTGCGACGTGATCGCCAGGTTCCCCGATCGGTTCGAGCTGGTCGGCGCGGTGGCGGGACGCGACGCCGCGGCGCTCGAGGCGATCGCCGCGCGGTTCGGCGTCACCCGCACCGCGCTCGTGCACCCCGATTCATCCGCAGCGCTTCCGCCGGGGTGCTCTACCGGCATCGACGCCGCCTGCGATATCGCCGCGATGGATGCCGACGTGGTGTGCGTCGCGATCACCGGGGCCGCGGCACTCCGGCCGACCCTCGCCGCCGTCGATGCCGGAGCGAACGTGGCGACCGCCACCAAGGAAGTGCTGGTCATGGCGGGCGAGCTGGTCAAGGCCCGTGCGGCTGCGTCCGGCGCTCGCATCATCCCGATCGACAGCGAGCATTCGGCGCTCTGGCAGTGCCTGCGTGGCGAGGACCCCGCCTCGGTGTCCCGGCTCGTGCTCACCGCCAGCGGTGGCCCCTTCCTGCGGCGCCCGCTCGACACGTTCGCGTCGATCACGCCCGCGGAGGCGATGGCGCATCCGACCTGGAACATGGGTCCGAAAGTCACCATCGATTCGGCCACGATGATGAACAAGGGGCTCGAGATCATCGAGGCGCACTTCCTGTTCGACGTGCCATACGCGTCGATCGACGTCGCCGTCCAGCCGACCAGCATCATCCACAGCTGGGTGGAGTTCGGCGACGGAGCGGTCATCGCGCAGCTGGGCGTACCGGACATGCGCGTGCCGATCGCGCTCGCTCTGGCGGACGGGGAACGGTTGCCCGGCGTCGGCCCGCGCCTCGACCTCCGCGACTCGTCGCCGCTGGAGGTGCTCGCCCTGGATGGCAAGCGGTTCCCCGCCGTCGGGCTCGCCCGAGCGGCAGGAGAGCGTGGCGGCCTTGCGCCCTGCGTCTTCAACGCCGCGAACGAAGAGGCCGTCACGGCGTTCACGTCGGGACAGTGCCGCTTCGACGAGATCGTGTCCCTGGTCGGCGCGGCGCTGGGAGCGTTCGACGACGGTGAGGCGTCCACGCTCGAGCGGGTGCTCGACGCAGACGCCTGGGCGCGCGGCTTCGTCCGCGCGAACGCCGCGGGAGCGGTACCGGCGCGATGACCCAGTTCCTGATCTACGCGGGAGCGTTCATCCTCGTGCTGGTCTCGGTCATCACCGTCCATGAGTTCGGACACTTCGCGGTGGGCAAGCTCTCGGGCATCAAGGTTGAGGAATTCTCGATCGGATTCGGCCCCAAGCTGTACTCGCGAACGGTCGGCGAGACGCTGTATGCGATACGCGCGATCCCGGCCGGCGGCTTCGTTCGCATGGCGGGGATGCTCGGCCTCACCGGTGAAAGTGATGCCGGAGAGCGCAACTTCTATCGGGCATCGCGTCCCCGCCGGTTCGCGACCGTCTCGGCCGGGATCGTCTCCAACTTCATCTTCGGCGCCCTGATCTTCGCCCTCGTGGACATGCAGCCGACGCCGTACAACTTCGCATCCCATGCGGCTGCCGGTGTCGCCGGGCTCAAGACCGGAGACACCATCGTCTCGATCAACGGGTCAATGATCCGGCAGGACACGCTGTCCGAGGTCACGACCGACCTGCACAACGCCACCACGGCGAGCCAGGGGCGGCCCATGACCATCGTCTATCGCGCCTCGGACGGCAGTCTGCACACGACCAGGCTCACGCCGACGCTCACCATCTCCAACATCCCCACCAACCCGGGTAGCGGCGGCAAGCTCCCGGTCGGGGGCCTCGCGGTGACGTCGATCAACGGCTCGCCGGTCGGCTCCGGGGACCCGGCGACGCTGCTCGGCAGCGGCTCGCCGGTGACGATCAGCGGCTACCTCGAGAACGCGAACGGCTCGCCGTCCTCGTACTTCAGCAACGTCACCGTCTCGGGCATCAAGGACGGCTACCCGGCCATCAACGCGATCCACGCCGCGTGGATCATGGGGGTGGTGCCGGGCTACAACGGCGAGAGCCCACCGGCCGCATTCGCGGACGGGTTCCGCGCGATCCCGGGATTCGTCTGGGCGGAGGTCACCGGGATCTACGGGCTCATCGTGCACCCACCCCAGGGCGGGATCAACGGCCCGCAGGGCTTCACCGGCCCGGTCGGCATCGCCCAGGAGACCGCCACGGCCACCAACAACGGGTTCCTCGGCCCCAACGGCCTGGTCTGGTGGATCGGGTTCATCAGCCTCAACCTCGGCTTCGTCAACATGCTGCCGATTCCGTTCCTGGACGGCGGCAAGCTGCTGTTCATCGCCATCGAATCGGTGCGCCGGCGACGCCTCAACCCGAAGGTCGAGGCCGCGATCACCGCCGTCGGGCTGGCCGTGGTCGTCATCTTTGCCGTCTATGTCACCATCGGAGACGTGAGCAGGCTATGACCAACGGGGGCTCGCCGATCAAGGCGCGCCGCCCGACCGTCCCGGTTCGCGTGGGTTCGGTCGTCATCGGCGGCGCTGCACCGATCGCGGTGCAGACGATGACCAAGACCCAGACCGAGGACGCCGCGGCAACCATCGCGCAGATCCAGCGCGCCGCCACCGCTGGCGCCGACGTCATCCGGGTCACCTGCGACACGCGCGAGGCCGCCGCGTCGCTGCACGAGATCGTGCGCGAATCGCCAATCCCGGTGGTCGCCGACATCCACTACGACGCACCGCTGGCGCTGCTCGCGCTCGAGGCCGGGGTGCACTGCCTCCGCCTCAACCCCGGGAATATCACCGACAGCGCCAAGGTCGCCGACATCGCACGCGAGGCGAAGGCACGCAACGTGCCGATCCGCATCGGCGTGAACGCGGGGAGCATTCCGCAGCGCAAGGAGTTGACGCGGGGACGCGGCGGATCGATCGAGGAGACGGCGCAGAACATGGTCGCCGCGGCCCTGTCGCACATCCGGGTGCTCGAGGAGCTCGACTTCCGCGACATCAAGGTATCGCTCAAGGCGAGCGACGTGCTCACAAATCTTGCCGCCAACCGCGCGTTCGTCGCCCTCGGCAACCGCTACCCGTTGCATCTGGGGCTCACCGAGGCCGGACCGGTGGACACCGGGAGCATCAAGAGCGCGCTCGGGATCGGCCTGCTGCTCGCCGAGGGGATCGGGGACACGATCCGCGTTTCGCTGGTCGGATCCCCGGAGGAAGAGGTGCGGGTCGCGCGGCAGATCCTCGCCAACCTGCAGGAGAAGGGTGACGGCCCCAACCTGGTCGCATGTCCGACGTGTGGCCGGCTCGAGATCGATATGATGCCGATGGTCGCGCAGGTCTCGAAGGCGCTCGAGGGCGTGAAGCGAACCATCACCGTCTCGGTGATGGGCTGCGTCGTCAACGGCCCGGGCGAGGGCATGCATGCCGACATCGGCATCGCTGGCGGCCGTCAGAAGGGCATCCTGTATCGCAACGGCAAGGTGGTCTCGACGCTGCCCGAGGGAGAGCTCGTCACTGCGCTGCTCGACGAATTGCACGAGATCGCCGACGAGGACGCGCGATTGATCGCCGAGGGGAAACCCCTGCCGGTCGGTTTGAGCGAGCGCGAGGGCGTCCTCACGTAGACTGCTCCGCCATGGCCGACGAAAAGCGGATCACGGCGCAGAGCGAGGATTTCGACCGCTGGTACACGGACGTCGTCCGTCGTGCCGAGCTTGCCGACTACTCGCCCGTACGGGGGTGCATGGTCATCCGTCCGTACGGCTTTGCGTTGTGGGAGAACATCCAGCGCGCGCTCGACGACATGATCAAGCGCACCGGTCACGAGAACATGTACTTCCCGCTGTTCATCCCGGAGTCGTACCTGCAGAAGGAGGCGGACCACGTCGAGGGCTTCGACCCTCAGGTCGCGTGGGTCACGCGTGGCGGCGGCAAAGACCTCGAGGAACGCCTTGCCGTGCGTCCGACCAGCGAGACGATCATCTGCTCGATGTATGCGGACTGGATCCACTCATGGCGTGACCTGCCGGTGAAGATCAACCAGTGGTGCAACGTCGTGCGCTGGGAACACCGCACGCGACTCTTCCTGCGCACCACCGAGTTCCTCTGGCAGGAGGGCCACACCTTTCATCAGCTCGATAGCGAGGCTGCGGAGGAGGTCGACACCATGCTCGACTGCTACCGCGAGCTCACCGAGGACTGGCTGGCCATCCCGGTGATCAAGGGGCGCAAGACGGAATCGGAGAAGTTCCCCGGCGCGGAGTACACGGTGAGCATCGAGGCGATGATGTCCGATGGCTGGGCGCTGCAATCGGGCACGTCGCATCACCTCGGCCAGAATTTCACGCGCGCATATGGCATCGCATACAGCGACCGCGACAACCAGCGCCAGCATCCATTTCAGACCTCGTGGGGCCTGTCGGCGCGAACCGTCGGGGCGGTGATCATGGCTCATGGCGATGACATGGGACTGATCCTCCCGCCGAAGGTCGCGCCGATCCAGGTGGTCGTGGTGCCGATCACCCGCAGCAACGACGATGCCGGCGCTGCGCTCGTGTCCGAAGCCGCCGCCCGTCTCGTGAGCGAATGCCCGGCGGGTGTTCGCCTCCGTGTCGACAATCGTGACGGCATGCGCCCCGGCGAGAAGTACGCGCACTGGGAGTTGCGCGGTGTGCCGCTGCGCATCATCGTCGGGGCGAAGGACCTCGCCGACGGCAACGTCACGTTGGTGCACCGCGTCGACGGCGCGCAGGAGACGGTACCGCTCGACGGGCTCGCCGCCCAGCTTCCGCGGTTGCTGCAGGCGGCGCAGCAGGCGATCTTCGAGCGTGCTCGCAAGCGGCTCGAAGAGCGCAGCGTCGACGTGACCAGCCTCGACGAGCTGGTCGCGGCATTTGCCGAACGACCGGTCTTTGCGACCGCGCCGATGTGCAACACCACCGAATGCGAGACCGCGGTCAAGGCCGCGGTGCACGCGCTCACGGTTCGCGTGCTGCGCTCCGACCGGCCGTCGGACGGAGCGCCCTGCATCGCGTGCGGGAAGCCCGCCGACTTCTACGCGCTGCTCGCCCGCTCCTACTGAGGCGACCCTCAGGACTGGTCGACGGCGATCTTTTTGAGGTGCGCCCAGAACGCCTCGACGGCAGGCGTGTGCAGGTCCCGCCGGCGCGCGGCGGCGAACGACTGCGAGACGCTCCGCCCGGGAAGCGGGATGACCACGAGCCGGCCGTCAGTGATGTCCTGCTCCACGACCGACCGCGGCATCGCAGCGAACCCGAGCCCGGCGAGCAGCGCCGCGTGCAGCGCGCCCTCCTCGAGCTCGAGGGTGTTCTCGGGGTCGACGTGCGTCCCCAGCGCGTGCGCCGCAAGCGCTTCGGTCGCACTTCCGCGCTCATGGGCGAGGTGGCGATGGGTGACCAGGTCGCGCACGGCGGTGCGGCTCGAGGCCAGCGGATGGTGCGCCGCAACCACGGTGACCAGCTGGGTGTGCTCGAGGACGACCGTCTCGACGCCGGGCTCGCGGACCGACGATCCCGCAAGGATGATGTCGGCCCGGCCCTCGACGAGCATGGTCACGAGTGATCGCATCGGCGCCAGTGCCAGCCGTATGTTGATCTCGGGGTGGTCGGCGACAAAGGGCGCCAGCCAGCCCGACAGACGGTGCGCCCCCATGACGCGTCCTGCCGCAACGGTCAGCTCTCCGCGCTCGAAGGCGAGGTACCCGACACGTAATTCCTCGATCTGGCCGACGTCCTCGAGCACTCGCACCGCGAGCTGCCGGAGCGCCCGGCCGACATCGGTGAGTTGCACGTTGCGCCCGACGCGCTGAAGCAAGGGCAGACCGAGGGTGGCTTCAAGTCGGCGCACCACGCCGCTGACCGAGCCCTGCGAGAGACCGAGCGCCTCCGCGGCAGCGGTCACGTGCTCGCGTTCGGCGACTGCGAGAAACGTGTGCAGCTGATCGAGGGTGATCCGGGGCCGCGGATGCCGAGGACGCGACTGCGGCGTGCGCATCGCGGCGTCAGGCGCGAGGCGCAGGTTCTGGGAGGAGGCCGCTTGCGTCGATGGCTGCGAGGACGGCCGCAACCGACTCGTCGACGGTCTGGGTGCCGCTGTCGACGATCACGTCCGGCGCGTCCGGCGCCTCGTACGGATCCGACACACCCGTGAAGTGCTCGATCTCACCGGCGAGCGCTCGCTTGTACAGGCCCTTGACGTCGCGCTCCGACAGCACGTCGATGCTGCAGCTCACATAGACCTCCACGAAGCGGCCGATGCGCCGGCGCACCTCGGCACGAGTGTCCTTGTACGGGGAGATGGCCGCCGTGATGGCGACAACACCGTTGCGCGTGAGCAACTCGGCGACGAATCCGATGCGACGGATGTTGATGTCGCGATCCTCTTTGGAGAAGCCGAGCCCAGCACTGAGGGTCTGACGAACCTCGTCGCCGTCGAGGACCTCGACACGGAGGCCGCGATTGCGCAGCTCAGTCGCGACGCGCTGGCCGATCGTCGACTTGCCGGCACCGGAGAGGCCGGTGAACCAAATCGTGAGACCGGCGGTCATCCAGCGACCGGAGCCGCGACGGCATAGGCGGCGCGAAGAATCTCCGCAACTTCGGGGCGGGTGAATTCGTGCGGGATGGGATCACCCCGGGTGAGCATCTCGCGGACGCGCGTCCCGCTCAGAATCACGCGATCGTCGGCACCGTGCGGGCAGGTCTTGGTGCTGGCCATGCTCTCGCATGCCCGGCAGTAGAAGGAATGCTCGAACTTGTACGCAGCGAAGCCGAGACGCTCGGCGCCGCCGAGCTCGTCGAACAGCGTCTGCGCGTCGTAGGTGCCGTAGTAGGTGCCGACCCCGGCAGCATCGCGACCGATGATGAAGTGCGAGCACCCGTAGTTGCGGCGGACCTGGCCGTGGTAGATGGCCTCGCGCGGCCCGGCGTAGCGCATCGCACCCGGGAAGACCCCGAGCACCACGCGGTTCGGTGGGTAGTACCCGTCGAGCAGCACGCGGTAGCACTGCATCCGGACATCGAACGGGACGTCGTCACCCTTGGTGACGCCCGACAGGGGATGGAGCAGCAGCCCGTCGACCTGTTCGAGCGCGACCTTGGTCAGGTACTCGTGCGCGCGGTGCACGGGATTGCGAGTCTGGAATCCGACGACCGTCGCCCATCCGCGATCGGCTAGCGCCGCACGCGTCTCGGCCGGAGCCGATGGGACGTCACCGGCGGGCTGCGCCGCGACGCGAACAGGGCCGGCGACCACCGTCGGTCCCTGCGCAAACAGTGCGGCGACACCGGGATGGGCCTGATCGGTGGTCCGGTACACCTCGCGTGCCTCGGCTTCGAGGTCGCGATCGTAGATCTCGGTCACGGTGAGCGCCCCGAGCAGACGACCGCCGTCATCGCGCAGCGCGACGACCGCGCCTTCCTGGAGCGAACGCGCCTGGCTTCCGGCCGGAAGCGTGATCGGCAGCGTCCACGGAGTTCCATCGCCGAGCGACGCGTGCTCGACAACGCTTTCGTAGTCGCGCCGTCCCTGGAAACCGTCGAGCGGCGAGTAGGCGCCATTGCCGAGGAGCGCGAGATCCGCGGATGCCGTTTCCGAAATACGCAGCGAAATGAGCTCGTCAGCGCGCGCGCTGAGGTCCGCAAGCTCCTCTGCTGTCATCAGCAGATCAACAAGCGCTCCCCCGAGCGGTGAGATCAGGGTTGCCTCTTTCTCGTCCACTCGGGGCTCGCTTGATTCCAGGGTCATCGCGGTGAGTTTACCGGGTCGTGGCCTCAGGACAGCTTCGCGTCCCATCGCCGGTGGCAATCAGTCGCGGGAATTCACTCGTTGTACATACTCTCGTTACATCGTGTTTGATCGAAGCGCTGCGGCCCTACACTCGTAAAGGCCGTGCCAATCAACGAGCTCATGGCCCGCGTGGAGTACCTCCCCAAGGAGGACCAGACCTCGATCCGTCGCGCCTTCGACGTGGCCGATCGCGCCCACACCGGCCAGTCGAGGCTCACCGGCGAGCCCTACATCGAGCATCCGCTCGCGGTCGCGGGCATCCTCGCCGACCTGCGCCTCGACCCCGAGACGCTGATGGCGGCGTTGCTCCACGACACCGTCGAGGACACCGAGGTGACCCGCGAGGAGGTTCGCAGCCTCTTCGGTGACCAGGTCGCGAAGCTTGTCGACGGCGTCACCAAGCTCGGCAAGATCCACGTCAGCAGCGCCGAGGCGCACCAGGCCGAGAACATTCGGAAGATGCTCGTGGCCATGGCCGAGGACGTGCGTGTCGTGCTCATCAAGCTCGGCGATCGGCTCCACAACATGCGCACGATCAACGGGCACACCACCGAGCGCCGGCTGCGCATCAGCCGCGAAACCCTCGACATCTACGCGCCGCTCGCGCATCGCCTGGGGATTTGGGAGATCAAGGGGGAGCTCGAGGACCTGGCATTCATGCAACTGGATCCTGACAACTACCACCTTATCGAAGCGCGCCTGGCGAGCAACCACGAGCAGCGGGACGCCTTCGTGCGCGACGTCACCGAGATCCTCGGCCGCGAGTTCGCACCGCTCGGGATGCAGGCGGAGATCGCCGGACGTACCAAGCACACCTACAGCATCCACGAAAAGATGATCCGGGGCCAGAAGGAATTCGGCGAGATCTACGACATCATCGCCATCCGCGTGCTGGTGGACTCCATCAAGGACTGCTACGGGGCGCTGGGCATCGTGCACTCGCTGTGGAAGCCGCTGCCCGGGCGCTTCAAGGACTACATCGCGATGCCGAAGGGCAACGGCTACCAGTCATTGCACACCACCGTCCTGTCGCACACCGGCGAACCGATGGAGGTGCAGATCCGCACCCAGGAGATGCACGAGACATCGGAATACGGCGTCGCCGCGCACTGGCGCTACAAGGGCGGCCAGGACGGCGCGCGCATCGACGAGCGCTTCACCTGGCTGCGTCTGCTCATGGACTGGCAGAAAGAGGTGCTCGACGCCGAGGCGTTCGTCAACACCGTCAAGGTCGACATCTTCCAGGACGAGGTCTTCGTGTTCACGCCGCGTGGTGACGTGCGCTCCCTCCCGCAAGGGTCCACGCCCGTGGACTTCGCCTATCGCATCCATACCGACGTGGGGCACAGCTGCATCGGGGCCAAGGTCAATGGACGGATGGTGCCCCTCGACCATCGCCTCGAGAACGGCGAGATCGTCGAGGTGCTCACCACCAAGGCACCGCATGGACCGTCGCGCGACTGGTTGAATTTCGTGAAGACCTCGAGCGCGCGCGAAAAGATCCGCCAGTGGTTCAAGCGCGAACGCCGCGACGAGAATATTCAGAAGGGCCGCGAGATGCTGGACAAGGAGTTCCGGCGTCTCCGCCAGATGTCGTTGAGCGGCGTCAAGGAGGATGAGCTCCTCGAGCTGGCCCAGGAGTTCAAGGTCGCCACCATCGACGACTTCGTCGCGGCCATCGGCTATGGCGACATCAGTGCGCGCAGCGCGGTGCTGAAATTCGGCGCGGATGAGCAGCAGACCGATGACGACCGCATCCTGGGGATTCCGCTCACCAGCACCCCCGCGCCCACCGGAACCGTGCGCGTGCACGGCCACGTCGACATGCTCACCACCCTGGCGCACTGCTGCAAACCGGTGGCCGGCGATGCGATCCGCGGATACGTCACTCGCGGCAAGGGCGTGACGGTGCACCGCGCCGACTGCGTGAACATGCGCAACGCCGGCGACGTGGAGCGCATCGTCGACGTCGAATGGGAGACGGGCGCGCGCCAGGTGTATCCGGTGAGCATCAAGATCGAGGCGTGGGACCGTACCGGCCTGCTTCGCGACATCGCGGCGGTTATCGCGGAGTTCGAAGATCAATCTGAGCGGCGCGGACGTGCAGGTTTACGACGACAAGACCGCGGTGATCAGCACCATCGTCGAGATCCAGAATCTCTCGCAGTTGAGCCGTCTGCTCGAGCGCCTCGAGTCCGTGCGCGACGTCCACACGGTGGCCCGCGACACGGTCTGACTTCCCATCAACGGCCGGTTCCAGGGAGATCACGCTGGCCTGGGTGAGGCCAATGCCTCGGCTCCGCGAGACGGCTACCGTTAATGCCGTGACAGCGGTGCTGGTGACCGGGATGTCTGGGACGGGCAAGTCGGCTGCGCTGGCCGAGCTAGCGCGCAGGGGACATATCGTCGTGGACACCGACTACGGCGGCTATTCCGTAGATGTGCCGTGCTCCGAGACGGGCGAATCGGAGCAGCTGTGGCGGGAGGATCGAATCGCGGCCCTGCTTGACGCACACGACGAGGGAGTGCTGTTTCTCTCGGGCTGTGTCTCGAACCAGGCAACGTTCTACTCTCGCTTCAACGCCATCGTCTTATTGAGTGCACCGGCCACCGTCATTCTTCAGCGAGTTGCCAGCCGAAGGTCGAACGCGTTCGGCAAGCGGGACGCCGAAAGGGATCGGATTCTTCACGATTTGGCAAACATCGAACCCCTGCTCCGTGCGCGGGCCACAGCCGAAATCGACACACGTGCTCCGCTGGACGAGGTGGCGGACGCGCTTGAGAGTATTGCGGACGAACGCTGAGTCGTCTTGAGGTGCCCGCCTGCCGACGTGGTGGCGACGTCCCAACCCGCCGCCTGCCCGCGCAGCTTTGTCAGGGCGGCGGCTCGACGACGGCAATGCCATCAGCGATGTGGATGCGCCAGCCCTGCTCGTGCACCCGGCGGTGATGGGTCCGGCACAACGAGACCAGATTGTCGAGCTCGGTGGGACCGTCCGGCCAGTGGATGATGTGGTGGCCGTCGGTCCACGCCGGGGGGCGGTCGCAGCCCGGAAACCGGCACCCCTGGTCGCGCAGGGTGAGCGCGGTACGGAGGTGGGCCGGGATGGTGCGCGTGCCCCGTCCGACCGCGAGCGGCAGGACCGGCGGGCGGCTGCCGGTCCACCCCGAACCCGCAGCCGGCGGCGCCACCGCCACCACCGTCAGGACCGCATCACAGGCGATGCGCCGGGCGGTCTCGGGATGGATCGGTCCCAGCCCGCGCAACTCGGCCGGCCAGCCATCGGGGTCACCCCGGAGTGTATCTGCGCTCACCGTGAGGGTGAGATGGGGGCGCTGGCCGTGCACGTCGCGGTGGTCCCCGCAGCGCAGCTGGGTGGCGGCCAGCTCGACCAGCGCGTCGGCCCGGCGCTGCGAGCCGGTCCGGGTCTCGTCCCGGGCCATCCCCTGACTGAGCGCGTCGATCGCGGTCTTCACCAGCGCGCCACCCTCGGCGTCGAGCTCCCCCCGGAGGATGAACACGCCCGCCATAGGTCTGCTCGCAGGCGAACCAGCGCCGCTCGTGGGCGCGGTTGTCATCGGCGAGCACCCCGTCGGGATCGATCCGGAGGCGGGCTGCCTGGGTGACGGTGCGCATGCCGGCGGGGTCGAGCGTCTCCGCCGCGCCCACCAGGATGTGCTCCAGCGGGGCCACCTGCTCGACGCCGACCTCAGTGGCGAGCTGGGCGATCATGCTCACGTTGCCCAGGGAGGCGCGCCCGGCACGGGCGCTGTCGAGCGCGGCCGGGAGCTCGCCGAGGGTGCGGGCCAGACGGACGCGGGAGGCGCCCGCCTTCCAGGTCAGGGCGCAGTGATCGCGCACCCAGGACGCGGTGCTGCCCGCCCCGTCCGCCAGCGCACCGTGGGCGCGATCGAAGCGGTCAAGGCGACGCAGGAACTCGGCCTCGAGGCGATCGGCAGCCCGCCGGATGGCGACCAGGTCGTCGCCCAGCGCGTGGGTCGAGAAGCCGTCGACGGGCTCGCCGACGAGTGCATCCACGGCCTCGGTCAGCCGCTGTCGGGCATCCGCTATGGCGAACGCTTCCATACACCATAGTATACCAAACACCTGTTCGCCGCCGACGGACAATGCCGCGCCGATAAGCCGGTAACTGCCATGTTCGGCAATAACCGGTCGGTTTCATCGTGGTCCACAATCGAGCGGTCACTGAATACGGGCGAGTTGACCGCGAACTCGCGAGTGCTGCGACAGCACATCGGGCCCTTCACGGCGCACGACGCCGCGCTCACGACAGCCGTCTGTCGCGTCCCCGGAGCATGGTGGATAGATGAACCCGCAGGCACGCATCCGCTTATTGGAACGGGCCGCCTCAGAGTTGCTTGAATCCGAAACCAACGCATCGCTGGAGCTCGGAGTTAGGGGAAGCGACTGCGAGCCACTCGTGATCACTGCGCTCGGATGCACCGTTCTGGTCGCGGTCGGGCGCCGCTCGCCGATCCTGATCCGGATTTCCTCGCTGAACCGGAATGGCAGATCCGGTCCACGAGCGGTCGCGGAGGGCTGCGATCGCACACTCAGGACGGTGCATGACCTCCCGTCTGAGTATGTACCGACCCTCTCCTTTACAGACCCCGTGAGCGCCGGCCGTTTCTCCAATGGCACCTCCGAAGCCGAGCCCTGACAGGCGCCGCTGCCGCCAGCCCGTACACTCGGACGCCAATGCCCCAGATCGCAGCGCCGAAAGGCACTCGTGACATCCTGCCCGACGAGTTTGCGGCCCGCCGGTGGCTGCTCGACGCCCACAGCGCTGTGGCCGAATCCTTCGGATACCGTGGGATCGAGACGCCGATCATCGAATCGACCGAGCTGTTCAGCCGCGGCGTTGGCACCGACACCGACATCGTCGAAAAGCAGATGTTCACCTTCGACGACCGGGGCGGGCGCTCGTTGACGCTCCGACCCGAGGGGACCGCGGGCTCGCTCCGCGCCGTGCTCGGCGCGCATCTCGATCAGGAGATCCGCCCCGTGCGCGTGCACTACGCCGGACCGTTCTTCCGGGCCGAACGGCCTCAGGCGGGGCGCCAGCACCAGTTCACCCAGGTCGGGATCGAGTGCATCGGGGAAGGCTCGCCCGCGCTCGACGCCGAGATCATCGAGGTCGCCTGGCACTTCTATAAAGCGCTGGGTATCTCGGGCATCCATCTGCAGGTGAATTCGCTCGGCAGCCCTGCGGATCGCGCCCGCTATCGCGCGGCGCTGGTCGCGTACTACACGCCGCTGGAGGCTTCCCTTTGCGACGACTGCCGTCGACGCCTGCACACCAATCCGCTCCGGCTGCTCGACTGCAAGCGCGACGCCGGGTTCGTCGCGGGCGCCCCGCTGCTCTGGGACTCGCTGGACCGACCCAGCCGCGAACACTTCACGGCCGTCGTTCGCGATCTCGAGGCGGCGGGCATCGACGCAATCCGCAACGACCGGCTGGTGCGCGGGCTCGACTACTACGGGGACACCGTCTTCGAGTTCTGGCACGACGTGCTCCAGGGGGCCCAGAGCTCGCTCGGTGGGGGAGGCCGGTACGACGGCCTCGCCGAGCTGCTCGGCTTTCC
This sequence comes from Candidatus Dormiibacterota bacterium, assembly GCA_963708605.1. Classification (GTDB taxonomy): domain Bacteria; phylum Chloroflexota; class Dormibacteria; order Aeolococcales; family Aeolococcaceae; genus Palsa-851. The sequence continues at coordinate 192,429 of CAVPTG010000007.1, forward strand.
TACAACCCCGGCGACCGGCTATGCGCTCGGGGTCGAGCGGATCCTCATGGTTGCCCGCGCCCTGGGGACCATCCCTGCACCTCCGGCCGCGGCCGATGTGCTCGTCTGCTCGGTGGAGCCTGACCAGGCCGAGGCCGCCGCGGGCGTCGCCGCCAGCATCCGGGATGCGGGGACCCGCACCATCCTCGACGTCGCGGACCGGAGACTCGACCGCAAGCTCCGCGGTGCCAGTCGCATCGGGGCGCGAGTTGCAGTCATCATTGGCGAGAACGAAGTGGCCGGAGACAGCGCGGTGGTTCGCGACCTCGACGGGCACAGCCAGCAGACGGTGCCGCTCGCCGAGCTCACGGCGACGATCACGCGCATCCTCGGAGGCGATGCATGAGCACCGACCGCACCTACTGCGGCACCCCACGTGCGGGGGATGCGGGGAAGCAGGCGACCGCCTTCGGGTGGGTCGACCGCCGCCGCGACCAGGGTGGTCTCGTCTTCATCGATCTTCGCGACCACACCGGGATCCTGCAGGTCGTGATCGACGCCAACGACGCGCCCGAGGCGCACCGTGCCGCACGCGACGCGCGCCTCGAGTGGGTGCTCCGGTTCGACGGGGAGATCCGCCTGCGCGCTCCCGAGAACGTGAACCCAAAGCGCGAGACCGGGGAGATCGAGCTGCGCGCCGGCGCGTGCACGGTCCTCGCGGTGGCCAAGACCCCGCCGTTTCCGGTCAATGAGGACACTGAGGTCGACGAGCAGTTGCGACTCCGCCATCGGTATCTCGACCTGCGCCGCGCGCACCTGCAGCGCAACCTGCGGGCTCGCGCACGATTCTGCACGGAACTGCGCGCGGCGATGGCGGCAATCGGGTTTCTGGAGATCGAGACGCCGATGATGATCCGGGCCACCCCCGAGGGAGCCCGCGACTACCTCGTGCCCAGCCGGCTGTTCCCGGGCAGCTTTTACGCGCTCCCGCAATCGCCCCAGCTGTACAAACAGCTTTCGATGGTGGCCGGCTTCGACAGGTATTTCCAGCTGGCCCGATGCATGCGCGACGAGGATCTGCGCGCCGACCGTCAGCCCGAGTTCACGCAGCTCGACATCGAGATGTCCTTCGTCGACGAGGACGACGTCTTCGCCGCCCTCGAGCACGCCATCCCGAGCGCGTGGGAGGCGTGCGACTTTCGCGGTGGCCACCTCACGGTGCCGTTCCCGCGGATGACCTGGCGGCAGGCCGTGGACAGCTACGGGGTCGACAAACCCGACACCCGCTTCGATCTGCTCCTGCGGGACCTCACCGGCATCGTCGGAACCTCGGGGTTCCGGGTCTTCGCCGATGCGGTCGCGGCCGGCGGCATCGTCAAGGGCATCTGCGTGAAGGGCGGCGATGACCTCACCCGGAGCGACATCGAAGGCCAGTTGACCGAAGTTGCACGCGGCGCGAAGGCCCGAGGGCTCGCCTACCTCTGGAAGCGCGCCGACGGGTGGCAGGGGGGCATTGCGAAGTTCTTCAGCTCCGAGGAGCTCGACGCGATAGGAACAGCCACCGGCGCCGAGATCGGCGACTGCGTGCTCATGGTCGCTGACCGTCCGAGCGTGGTGCACGCCGCGCTCGGTGCAGTACGCAACCACCTCGGGAAGGTGCGCCATCTCTACGACGAGGCGCGCATCGACATGCTCTGGGTCACCGAGTTCCCCATGTTCGAGCGGAGCGACGAGACCGGCGAGATCGGTGCCGCACACCACCCCTTTACGATGATCCACGCCGACGACGTGGACCTCCTGGAGTCGGATCCGCTCGCGGTCCGCTCGCGCGCCTACGACCTCGTCGTCAACGGCCGCGAGATCGGCAGCGGCAGCATCCGCATCACCGACCCCGCCATTCAGCAGCGAGTGCTCGCCGCTCTCGGTATCGACGCCGAGGAGGCGCAGCGCAAGTTCGGCTTCCTGCTCGAGGCCTTCGAGTACGGCGTGCCGCCCCACGGCGGCTGGGCGGGCGGCATCGATCGCATGGTCATGGAAGGCCTTGGCACCGAGAACATCCGCGACGTGATCGCGTATCCCAAGAACCAGCAGGCGCAGGAGCCGATGACCGATGCGCCCGCCCCCGTCGACCCCGGTCAGCTCCGTGACCTGGGCATCGCGATCCTTCCGGCCACGCGGACACCGTGAGCCCGGGGCTCGGCCTCGCGATCCTCTTCGTGCTCATCGGCACATCGCTGTCGGCGTTGGTGATGCCGCGGCGGAGCTCGGTCCTGCTCGCGTTCGTCCTGGCCGCTGCCGGGGTGGTCGCCGGCGAGCTCGTGGCCATCGCGGCCAGGACGGGGGGGCCGCAGCTCGGCGCGCTGCATCCGGTCGCCGATGCGGTCGGCGTCGTCCTCTTCGAAGTCACCGGCGTCGTGCTCGCGCCGGGCCGGCGCAGAGGCCCATAATCACCGGGTCGGCAATTCGGGAGGCTCGTGGAATGCGCGTTCCGTTCGGTAAGAAAGGGCTTGTCGCGACAGGCGCGGCCGTGACCGGTGCTGTCTTCTTCTGGCGCGTTCGGGCACGTCGCCGGGAAGAGGCCGAGGCACGCGAGTGGGAGGCCGAGATCGCCGGTGCCGTCGACGAGGGCCGCGCGGCCGGCGCCGCAGCCCCGTCGGTGCCGTCCTCCGAACCATCCGGCGCCTGAGTCCCGATCCCGGTTTCGGCGCTCGCACCGAGGGGTATGTGAGGAGCGCAATGGGAACCGTTTCTGAGCTCCGGCTGCCGGCTGACCGTGAGCACATCCTGGTTGCCAAGCGAGCCGCGGGCGCGTTCGGGTCGCTCGCCGGGTTCGACATGGATGCCATCGACGATTTGACCATCGCAGTCGCCCAGGCGTGCGAGAACGCGATCCGCTGCCTCGAGGGCTCAGGATCGATCGCGGGCCAGGTGCGTATCGTCTTCAAGATGAGTGACACCGGCCTCGAGGTCACGGTCCGCAGCACGGTCAACCGGGAAGCCGAGCTCAGGGCTCGGGCCGAGCAGGCCGGGCTCGGGCGCGAGGGAGAGCTTGTCGCCGCCACCGACCTGGCGCTCCGCCTCATGGGGCTCTTCGTCGACGACAGCACGTATCGGGTCGACGAGCGAACTGGGAGCCTGCGCGTCCGGCTGACCAAATACAAGGCGTCGTGACCCCCTCGCCGGGTCGCGGCGACGGTGTGGCGACCCGCGAGCGAACCATCGCGAAACCAGCGGAGACGGCTGAGCGAGCCGAGATGCGGCGTCTGCTGCGCGACTTCAACAAGACGCGCGACCCACGCATTCGTGAACGTCTGGTCGAGCTCAACAGCGACCTGGTCCATTACATCGCCCGCCGCTTCGCCAATCGCGGCGAGCCCCTCGAGGACATCGAGCAGGTCGGGTTCCTCGGCTTGATCCAGGCGATTGAGCGTTTCGACCCGTCGCTCGAGAACGAGTTCAGCACCTTCGCGACCCCGACCATTGCCGGCGAGATCCGCCGCCACTTCCGCGACCGCTCCTGGGCGGTACGGGTGCCGCGGCGCCTCCAGGAGAACCTGGCCAAGGTGAACGCCGCCACGCAGCAGCTCCAGAACGAGCTGGGCAGGTCGCCATCCGTCGCCGAGATCGCGGCGAAGGTGGGGCTCGAGCCCGACCAGGTGCTGGCCGCGATGGAGGTCGCCCCCGCCCAGCACACGGTCTCCTTGGACGGCCCGGTGGGTGGCGGCGACGAACCGCTGACCCTGGGGGACCGGCTCGGACTGTCCGACGACAACCTCGACCGCGTCGAGATGCAGGACGTCCTCGAGCAGGTGATGGCCCACCTCACGCCGCGCGAACGCAAGATCCTCGCGCTGCGATTTGTCGAACAATTGCCGCAAACCGAGGTCGCAAAACGGCTCGGTATTTCGCAAATGCACGTCTCACGATTGCAGCGCGCGGCAGTCGAGCACCTTCGCAAGGAGTTCGGAGCCGAGGCGCCCGTGTAGAATTCGACAACTTGCTGTCGAATACTTTTGCACGTGCTCAGCTCTGAGATCCGGGAGCGATTTCTTCGCTTCTTCGAAGAGCGCGGGCATTTCCGACTCGCGAGCTTTCCGCTCATTCCCCACGACGATCCGTCGCTTCTCTTCACTGTGGCCGGCATGGTGCCGCTGAAACCGTGGATCACCGGACAGCGCACGCCACCATCACGCGACCTCGTCTCGTGCCAGAAATGCTTTCGCGGCGCCGGGCTGAAATACGACGACATCGCGTCGGTCGGTGACCCGACGCATCACACCTTTTTCGAGATGCTCGGCAACTGGTCGATCGGCCATTACTTCAAAGAAGGTGCCATCGATTACGCGTGGGAGTTCTCCACCAAGGTGCTCGGTCTCGACCCCGAGCGTCTCTGGCCGAGCATCTACCCGGATGACACCGAGTCGGAGCGGCTCTGGGTCGAGCGGATCGGCGTTCCCCGCGAACGCATCTCGCGCCTGACCGAGAACTGGTGGGCGGCCGGCCCGACCGGTCCATGCGGCTACGACAGCGAGCTGTACTTCGACTGGGGCGGCCCGTGCTCCTGTGGACGGACCGACTGCACGCCGCAGGACGAGTGCGGGGGAGACCGATACGAGGAGTTCTGGAACCTGGTCTTCATGGAGTTCGACCAGCAGCCCGACGGATCCCGGCCGCTTCTCCCCAACCCGACCGTCGACACCGGGCTCGGATTCGATCGGATCGTCGCGATCGTGCAGGGCGACCGGACGGGGTACGGGACCGACCACTTCGCTCCGCTCGTCGACGGCTTCAAGGCCCGGGCGGCGGCCGATGCCTCCGATCCGTCGCTGGAGCGATCCTTCTACGTTCTCGCCGACCATCTCCGTGGCGCGGGGTTCCTCATCTCCGCCGGCGTGCTCCCCGCCAACGAGGGGCGCGGCTACGTGCTCCGGAGGCTCGTCCGGCGCGCCGCCGTGCATGCTCGTCGCGTGGCGCTGCGGGGTGGGCTCGCCGCCGGCACTCCGGAGCTCGTGGCGGTCATGGGTCCGGTCTACCCGGAGCTCGTCGAGTTTCGCGGGCTGATCGAGGAGACGCTACGAATCGAGGAGGAGGCGTTCGCTCGAACGCTGGACGCCGGGACGGAGCGCCTCGCGGCACTGCTCTCGACGAACCCGAGCAGGATCGACGGCGCCGACGCCTTCCGCCTCTATGACACCTTCGGGCTTCCGATCGAGTTAACCGTCGAGATGGCAGCCGAGCGCGGGGCAAGCGTCGACCTCGAGGGTTTCGAGGCGGCGATGCAGGAACAGCGTGAGCGTGGTCAGGCATCCGCGCGCCGGGTGGGCTTTGCCGGCGCCGACGCGCTGCCGCCGACCCGGTTCGTGGGCTACGACCTCCTGGAAACCAACTCGACGGTGCTCCGCCTCGGGCTGGGCAGCGAGATCGACGTGCTCCGTGCGGGTGAGAGCGCTCCGGCGCTGCTCGACGTGTCGCCGTTCTACGCTGAAGCCGGCGGCCAGGTCGGCGACACCGGCTCATTTTCCTGGCCGGGTGGGAGCGCCGCCGTCCGCGACACGCAGCCGATCGCGGGGAGCGATGCTCGCGCCCACGACGTGCTCGTCCAATCGGGAGAGCTGCGGCCCGGCCAGGCCGTCCATGCAGCCGTCGACCCCGAGCGCCGCGGCCGGGTCGCGCGCCACCACAGCGCCACCCATCTGCTCAACCGCGCGCTTCGCGAGGTCCTCGGCAACGGCGTCGTCCAGCGAGGATCGTTCGTGGGCCCGGATCACGCGACCTTCGACTTCTCATTCCCGAGGGCGCTCACCGCCGATGAGCTCACCGACATCGAGCACCGCGTCAACGACGGCATCAGGCGCAACCTCGAGCGCACCGTGGCGCTCATGCCCCTTGCGGATGCGCGCGCCAGCGGCGCGATCGCGCTGATCGACGAGGCGTACTCGCCCGATGTCCGGGTGGTCGATTTCGGCGGCTGGTCCCGCGAGTTGTGTGGGGGCACGCACGTCAGCCGAAGCGGCGACCTGGGTGCGGCGATCCTCGTCTCGGAGAGCAGCATCGGTCAGGGCATCCGTCGCATCGAGATGGTCTCCGGCGAGAGCGCCGAGGAACGCTGGCGGCGCATTGGGGCGGCGCTCGTGTCGACTGCCAGGGCGCTCAAGACCCGTCCGGAAGAGGTCCCCGAGCGTGTGGCGGCACTGCAGGACCAGATCCGCAAGCTCAGCCGGGAGGTGACCCAGGCTCGGCAGGCCGCGCCGCCGAGCGTGGCCACTGACGCGGCGATCGTGGAGGACGCGGGGGGCGTTCCCTTTGCCCACCTGCTGCTCGACGGCGTCGACGCCGACGGCGTCTCCCAGGCCGGGGATCTGCTCCTCGCCGACCGGCTCCAGGGTGACGGCGTCGCCGCGGTGCTCGGTCCAGCCACGCTGGTCGTCAAGGTGGGCGGCCGGGCGCTCGAGGCCGGACTTCACGCTGGGACGCTGGTCACCGGCGCCGCCGAGATCACCGGCGGCAAGGGTGGCGGACGTCCCGACCTGGGACGGGGCAAGGTCGGCGACCCGGCCAAACGCGAGGCTGCGGTGTCGCTGCTGCGCGCCGCGATCACCCAGACGATGGGGCACGCGGCCTGATGCCCAAGCGAAAGTTCGCACTGCTGAAGCGGCGCGAAGAGTTCCAGAGCCACTTCACCGTCCTCGATATCGGGACGGAGTTCGTCAAAGCGCTGATCGTCAAGCGCGAGAACGACAAGGGCATCGTGCTCGGCGTCGGCAAGGTGCGCCAGGCGCAGTCGCACATGCAGGCGGGCGCCGTCGCCGACCTCCAGGCGGTCATCGACAACTGTGACCGTGCGCTCACCGAGGCCGAGGACATGTGCGAGACCATCCCCGGCCAGGCGGTCATCGGCATCGCCGGCGAGCAGGTGCGCGGCTTCAGCACGACGATGACCATGCCGCGGCCGCAACCGCAAGCCCGCATCACCCAGGCCGACCTCGCGACCGCGCTCCAGGCGGTGCAGCGACGCGCGCTCCGCGAGGCAGTGCGGCAGATGTCGCACGACCTCGGCGTCCAGGAGGTCAACGTCAAGCTGGTCCACAGCACCATCACCTCGGTGCGTATCGACGGCTATGCGGTCAGCAACCCGGTGGACTTCCAGGGCCACGTCGTCGAGATCACGGTGTTCAACACGTTCGCGCCGCTCACTCATATTGGAGCGCTGCAAGCCATTGCGCAGGAGCTGGACCTCGAGCTCGTCGCCACGGTCGCCGAGCCATATGCCCTGGCCCGGGGCTGCGCCTCCGCGGAGTCGCACGAGCTGGGCGCCATCTTCGTCGACGTCGGCGGCGGGACGACCGACATCGCCGTGGTCCGGCGTGGCGGCATCGAGGCGACGAGAATGTTCGCGCTCGGAGGACGCTCGTTCACCAAGCGGCTCGCGACCGACCTCTCGATGGACCTCGACGAGGCCGAGCGCTTCAAGGTCGCCCACTCCGAGGGCCATCTGGCCGCGGAGCAGAGCGCCATGGCGCGCCGCGCGTTGACCCCGACTGCGGAGGTCCTCGCCCAGGGCGTCGCCCTGACCCTCGAGGAGCTCGCCGGTCCGGATCCGCTCCCAGGGTCAATCTGCCTCGCCGGTGGAGGGTCCGCGCTCCCGGAGGTGGCCGAGCAACTTCGTATCCTCGACTGGTCGGACACGGTCCCCTTCACGCGCCCGCCGACGGTCAAGGTCCTCGGGCCGGGCGACGTGACCGGTGTGTACGACACGACCGGCCTGCTGGTCGGGAGCCAGGACGTCACCCCGATGGGGCTTGCGCGACACGCCGTGACGCTGGAAGATGACGCGGACGAGCCCCTGGGAGGACTCATGCGCCGCGTTTTGAAGACGATGAAGGTATAGGCGCCGATGCCGGCTGTTGTGATCACCAAGCCCGACGACGAGATCGCGGATCTCATCGAGCGGGTTCGCGCGTCCGCCGACCCGGACGTGGGGCTCGTGGTGCCGGGGTCGAGCCGAGCGCTCGAGACGCCGCTCAACGTTCGCCTGCTCGCCCAGTTCAGCAACCAGTCGGGACGTCGCACCTCGATCGTCACCGAGGACCCCCGCCTCCAGCAGCTGGCTCGGGCCAGCGGCCTTCCTGTCTACGGCTCGGTCCCCGCCTTCGAGCGCGGCATCGAGCTGGCCGGGCCCCGCGCGGGCGGCTCCGCAGCCGGACGCGGTTTGGCCGCAGGGGCCGGAGGTCTGGCCGCCGCCGCCGTCCTGGAACCGCCGCCGGCCCCGCCACCATCGCCGCCGCCGCTCAGCCCACCGGCCCACGCGCCGGCAACCTCCAGGTTGGAACCGCGACGGGTGATCACGCAGCTGCCACCCGCCGGGCGACCGCCACGCGGATTGGATCGCCGCCGGTTCCTGTACATCGCGGCTGCCGCCCTCGCGATCATCGGGATCGTGCTGTTCATGGCGCTCGCCCCGTCGGCCAAGGTCACGATCACCATCGCGGCAACGCCGCTCTCGGTCAGCTCGACGATTCAGGGAACGACCAATCCCGCGGCGGCCACCGCAGCCGACCACGTGCTCACCGGCGTGGTGAGCAGCGCCGGGTCGTCACAGTTCACGGCAACTCCGACCGGAACCAAGACCCTACCGGCGGTGGCGGCGAAGGCGACACTGACGTTTTCGACCGACGCCACCAGCGACGTCTCATTCACCCTCCCGCCCGGCAACGCGAGTTCGCAGGTGCAGAGCGCCGACCAGTCGGCCACCTTCGGACCGGCCCGGAGCACCGTGATCTGCATCGGTCCGCAAAACCCGCCACCGACCAACTCCGCATGTGGGACGAATCCCTACAACGCGACCGCGCCCTATGTGGACCTCACCGCCGGGGCAAACGGCAACGTCGGCTCGGGCACGCTCACGCTGTGGCAGGGCGATCCGTGTCCCAATCCCTTGCTCTGCCCCGGTATCCACATCAGCGTGACCAACAATGCCCCTGCCGCCGGGGGCGCCGATCCGAAACAGGTGACCGCCGCAAGCGCCACGGACGTCGCCAACTGGACCGCGCAGGTGACCACCGTCGAGGCTCAGCTCACGAGCCAGATGCAGGCGGAGTTGGTGGCGCACGCGGCTGGGAAGCCGATCGCCAGGGACCCGGCCGGCAACGGCGAGGCAACCGCGTTCGTGGTGACACCGCAAGCATTTCCACCCGCGGTCGGAGCGCAATTCGCCGCCACCCAGGTCACGGTGAAGGGGGCCGCGGAGGCGGCCATCTACGACCTCGCTGCGGTGCACAACGATGTCATCGCCGATCTCAACAAACTAGTCCATCCCGGCGATGTTCTCGCGACCGGCAGCCTGACCACGCCGCCGTGCGCGGTGACGCAGGCGAATGTCAACGGCACCGTGATCCTCGCCTGTTCGGCCACCGCGTTCAGCCAGCCCCAGGTCAACCTGAACGCGCTGAAAGCCCAGCTCACCGGCCGAAACCCGTCCAAGGCCCAGGCAATCGTTCAGGGCAACGTCGCCAAGGTCCAGGGCGTGACCGTCTCCGAGTGGCCCTTCAAGCTGTTCTATCTTCCGCTGCGCGCGTCACAGATCGATATCGTCGAGAATTTCGTAGCGCCGACAACCAAGTCGCCATGAGCGCGACCGGGGACGGTACCGGTGGGAGACGCGTCCTCGGCATCGACGTCGGTACTGTCCGGGTCGGGCTTGCCGTCTCCGACGAGACGTGCACCCTGGCTACTCCGCTTGCGACGATTCCAAACAACTCGCGGACGATGTGGGCACGCATCGCCCGCGAGATGGAAGATCGCCATGTGGACCGTGTGGTGATCGGGTTGCCCCGCCGTCTCGATGGGAGCGAGGGTGACGCGTCTGCGCATGCTCGACGGTTCGCCGCCGACCTCGCCGAGCGCACGGCGACGCCGATCGAGCTCTGGGATGAGCGTTTCACGACAACCATCGCCGAGCGCTCGCTCATCGAAAGCGGTGTTCGCCGCAAGCGACGGCGCGAGGTGATCGACGCGGTGGCGGCAGCGGTCCTGCTCCAGAGCTGGCTCGACGCCCGGCGGATCGCCGCGGCGCGCCCAGCCCGGTGAGCACGCTGCCGCTCCGGCTCTGCCTGGTCGGATCCGGCATCGCGAGATCGCCGAGCCCGGTCATGCACCAGGCGGCGATGCAGGCCTCGGGCGTCGAGGGCACGTACGTCATTCGCGACCTGGCGGCCTCGGAGATCGATGCATTCGTGGCAGAGCTTCGGGAGGGCCGCTTCACGGGATGCAACGTCACCACGCCATACAAAGCGGTGCTGGCAGCCCGGTGCGATTACCTCGAGGGCGACGCCGAGTCCCTTGGCGTCGTCAACACGATCACGGTGCGCGGGGGACGGCTCCTCGGGGTCACCACCGACGCCGACGGTTTCGAGGCGGCGCTGAGCGAGGAATCGATGTGGCCACGTCAGGGCGCGACCGCGCTGGTGCTGGGAGCGGGCGGGGCGGCCGCTGCGGTCGCGCTCGCACTGACCCGGGTCCCCCTGCTCCGCCTGCGGATCGCCGCTCGCCGGGACGCGGCTGCCGCCGACCTCGTCGGTCGCCTTCGCGGATCTGGCGACGTCGCGACCATTCCATGGGATCGCGAATCCATAGCCGCCACCAGCAGGCATTCCTCGGTCGTGGTCAACGCAACCCCGGCCGGGCTGGAGTCGCTGCCATTCGATCCGCGATCGGTTCCAACCGCGTGCAGCGTCGTCGACCTCCGCTATCGACCGCGTCCGGTCGACGTCGTGGCCGCCGCCATCGAGACAGGCCATCGCGCCAGCGATGGGCTCGAGATGCTGCTCCAGCAGGGTCTGCTGAGCTTCGAGATCTGGACCGGCAAGGTCGCGCCTGCGGCTGCGGTTCGCAGCGCGCTGATCCGGGCAGTCGAGGCGTGAATCCGCCGCTGGTCATCGCCGGCGTGACGGTTGCCGGCGGTCTCGTCGGGCTGGGCTCGGGCTGGCTCGCCGTGGCGCTGGAGCGGTTCGAGCGGCTCGAGGAGGAGGAACGCCAGGAGCGCCTCGAGTACGAACGCGACGCCGCTGAGGAGCTGAGCAGAGCTGCCGCGGCGGGTGAAGAGGTGGCGCCGGCGCGCCCCTGGGCCGGCGAGCGTTATGGCTGGACCTGGCTGGAACGCTGGCTCTCGCCGGCGCTCGGAGCGGTTGGATTCGGGGCCTTCGCCGCGCACGAGCAGTTCGGCACCGGGTTGCTGATCCATCTGCTGTGGATCACGATCTTCGTCCACATCGTCGACTTCGACCTGAAGCACCGGCTCATCCTCAACGTGATCACCTACCCGAGCGTCCTAGCCGCGCTCGTGCTCAGCGAATGGTCCCCGCGTCTGACGTTCACCGGCGCGATCATCGGAGCGGTCGGGGTGGCGGCATTCTTTTTGGTGCAGAACCTGGTGTCGCGCGGCAGCATCGAACTCGGCGACGCGAAGCTCGGCGCGCTGGTGGGCGCGGTGACCGGGGCCGGCCCGACCAGCGCGAACCTCGGGGCGGTCTACGCGGTGATCGCCGGGGTGTTCATCGGTGGCGCGACCGCCATCGTCCTGCTCATCACACGCGTGCGCGGGCTCAAAGACCCGATACCCTATGGTCCGTTCCTCTGTGCGGGCGCAGCGCTCATCCTGTACCTCGGTCCGTGACCCGCACGCAGTCCAGGGGTTCGTTGAGGTGAGGCAATGCCGACGCAGTTGATGCCGGGGGAACGGTCCATCGCACTGGTACGCCAGCACTGGTCGGTGCTCGCCGGCCATGTCCTGGGTGCGATTGTGGTCATCGTCGTCGCAATCGTGCTCAACGCCAAGCTTCCCGCGACGGTCGGCTCGGTGTCGATATCCACCGTCAAGAACATCGTCGCCCTCGTGCTGATCGTTGGCGCCGTGCTCTGGGCAGGGCTGCGGATCCTTCGCTGGCGCTTTGCCACCTATCACCTCACCGACCGGCGCATCGTGATGGAGGGCGGCATCCTCTCGAGGACGGCGGAGACCATCCCGCTCGATCGCATCCAGAACACGGTGATCCACCGCCCATTCGGCGACCGTCTCATCGGCGCCGGTGACATCGAGATCGAGTTCGGCTGGGCGCGATGGCGTGGAGGTGCTCCACCGCATCCCCAGGGCCGAGGCCTTCTACAACGAGCTGCTCACCACCATGAACACGCCCCCGTCGGCGGCAGCACCACCACGCCCCGCTGGCCTTTGAGACCAGCGCCGGGTGCGCTCAGTGGATCCGCGCGAGGGCAATGATCCGCGCGACGGCCTCGGTGGCGGCAGCTGACGATCCCTGGCGGGCCACCTCGCGGTAGGCGCAGATCGCCGCGATCACCTCGCCGTTGGCTTCGAGCAGCCGGGCGATGCGCAGGTGCTCGAGGGCCGTCCGCCGCACGCCGATCGCCTCGCTCACCACATGCAGTCTTCGCGCCCAGCCGGGACTCGACGCGGACAAATTCGCCCCGCGATTCGGACCTGAACGGAGCAGATGGGCGAACGCCAATACAATCGGTTGTGAATGCTTCGATTTCTCACGGCCGGCAAGTCGCATGGCCCTCAGCTGACCGTGATCGTCGAGGGTATGCCGGCCGGTGTCCCCATGAATGCGAACTCGCGACATCGATCCGGACCTCCGGCGACGCCAGGGTGGACACGGGCGGGGAAAACGCCAGCAGATCGAGCGGGACACGGCTCGGATCGTCAGTGGGGTCCGAGGCGGCAGGACCCTCGGCTCCCCGATCACGCTGGTCATCGAGAACCGCGACTGGGAGAACTGGAAGGGACCGATGCAGGTCGAGGCCCGCGGCTTCAAGGCCAAAGCGGTCACCCGCGTCCGTCCCGGCCATGCCGACCTGGCGGGCGTGCTGAAGTACGGGTTCAGCGATGCGCGTGACGTCCTCGAGCGGGCGAGCGCCCGCGAAACCGCTGCGCGGGTCGCTGCCGGAGCCGTGGGGCGGACGCTTCTCGCAGCGCTCGGTATGGATGTCCATTCCTGCGTCATCCGGGTCGGCGACGTCCATGTCCCGATCCCCGACGCGCCGGTGTCGTGGGATGCCGTCGAGCGCTCCGCGGTCCGCTGCGCCGACGACGACGCGGCGGCGCGGATGGTGGCCGCCATCGATGCGGCCCGCGAGCGGGGCGACACGCTCGGCGGCACCGCCTACGTGGTGGCCTCGCATGTTCCGGCCGGACTTGGCAGTTACGTGCACTGGGACCGGCGCATCGACGGGCTGATCGCGCAGGCGATGTGCAGCATCCCGTCGGTCAAGGGTGTCGAGCTGGGGGCCGCTGTCCTTGCGGCGCGGTCGCCGGGCTCGGCGGTGCATGACGAGCCGCGCTGGGATGCCGGGCACGGTTTTCACCATCTCACCAACCGGCAGGGCGGCCTCGCCGGGGGGGTCACCGACGGTGAGGCCGTCTGGGCGCTGGTCCACTTCAAGCCCATCTCGACGCTGCTCCACCCGCTCCGCAGCGTGGACATCCACACAGGTGCGGAGATCAACGCCCACTACGAGCGCAGCGACATCTGCGTGGTACCGGCGGGCGCGGTCGTCGCCGAGGCGATGCTCGCATGGGTGCTCGCCGCCGCTGCGACGGAGAAGTTCGGCGGCGATACGCTCGGCGAGATGCGCCGCGCGGTCGCCGCGCATCGCCGCAGCGTCAGCCGCCTGCGATGAGCAGGTTGCGCCGCATCGCTCTGGTGGGGCTGCCCGGCTCAGGCAAGAGCACCATCGCGCCGCTGGTGGCGCGAGGTCTCGGCTGGGACGCCGTCGATCTCGACGACGCGGTCGCCGAGGCATCGGGGCGTTCCCCGGCGGCGATCATCGCCGCCGACGGCGAGCCCGCGTTTCGCGAGCTCGAGCTCACCGCGCTCGAAGCCGTTCTCCGCCGTCCCGGGCCCGTGGTCATCGCCTGCGGCGGCGGCCTCATCGCCCAGCCGGCCGCGCGCCGGCTCCTCACCGAGCTCTGCACGGTCGTCTGGCTCGACGCACCGGACGCGGTGCTGGTCGAGCGCGTGGGCGATGGGACGGACCGTCCGATGCTCGGCGGATCCGCGGAGGCGGGGATTCCACGTCTCCGCAGCGGCCGTGCCCGCGCGCATCAGAGCGCGCACGTTCGTGTCGGCGCCGGCGACACCCCCGGCGCTGTGGCCGCTCAGGTGATCGCAGCGCTCGATGGTGCCGTCCGCATCGACCTGACCGAGCGCGGCTACCACGTCGAGGTGCGCCCCGACGGGCTCGATGACGTGGTGCTGCACATCCCGGGAGGCGCGACCCGCGTGGCGTTGCTCGCGGATCGGGCGGTACGGCCCGCCACCGACCGGCTGGTCGCCTCCCTTCGCAGCGCCGGCATCGCCACCACCGTGCTCGATGTCGCGGGCGGCGAGGAGCTCAAGACATGGGCGACCGCGGGCCGGATGCTTGCGCGTCTCGGCACCGCAGAGCTGCAGCGAAACGACTGCTTGGTCGCGCTCGGCGGAGGCACGGTGGGCGACCTTGCCGGATTCGTCGCCGCCACCTACCTGCGCGGCATCGCATGGGTGAACGTCCCGACCACCTTGCTCGCCATGGTGGACAGCGCCATCGGCGGCAAGACCGGTGTCAACCTGCCCCGGGGGAAGAACCTCGCCGGATCCATCTGGCAGCCTCGCGCCGTGATCTGCGATCCCAACCTCCTCGCCACGCAGGACGATCGGTCCTTCAGATCAGCATTCGCCGAGATCGTCAAGTACTCGATGATCGTGGAGACGACGCTTGCGTCCGAGCTCGACAGCCGGCTCGACCCGCTGCTCCGGCGCGACCCTGCTGCCTTGACCGAGACGATTCGCGAGTCCTGCGCCATCAAGGCGGCGATCGTCTCGGGAGACGAACGTGAGGCCGGGAATCGCGCCGTGCTCAACTACGGGCACACAGTCGGTCACGCTCTCGAGGCGGCCGCCGGCTTCGGCGACCGGCTGCTCCACGGCGAGGCGGTGGCTGCGGGCATGCACGCCGCGGGCATGCTCAGCGTCCATGTCCTCGGCTGCCCCCCCGGGGATATCGACTGGCAGGATGAGATGATCGGCCGGTGCGGGCTCGCCACGACCACGGTGTTTGACCCCGAGCGCGTGCTCGGCCATCTGCGAGCGGACAAGAAAACCGTTGGCGATCGCCTGGGTTGGGTGCTCCTCGAATCGAGGGGTCATCCGCGAGTGGGCGTGCACCTCCCCGAGAACGAGGTGCTCGCGGCGCTCGACACGGTGAGGGCGCGGTGACCACGATCCTGCTGCTGAACGGACCCAACCTCGCCAGCCTCGGCGAGCGCGAGCCCGACGTCTACGGGACGGTCACCCTTGCCGAGATCGAATCCGCGGTTCGCGATCGCGCCGCCGCGCTCGGACTCGCGGTGCGGTGCGAGCAGACCAACCACGAGGGCGTCATGGTCGACATCCTCGAGCGGGAGCGCGGGCGCGTGGCCGGCTGCATCGTCAACCCCGGGGGGCTGACCCATACCAGCGTCGTCCTCGCCGACGCGCTCCGTGCCTTCGGCGGGCCGGTGGTCGAGGTCCACCTGTCGAACATCCTCGCCCGCGAGCCGTTCCGGCGAGTGTCGCTCTCTGCCGAGGCGGCGGTGGCGGTGATCTCGGGGCTTGGGCTCAACAGCTACGTCCTCGCGGTGGAGGGACTGGCTAAGCTGCTCGAGGACCCTTCGACCACTGGGAGCATCGCATGATCACCGCCTCCGACCTGCGCCCGGGCGCAACCGTCGAACGCGACGGGGACCTTTTCGAGGTCATCGACTTCTCGCACATGAAGCAGGGGCGCGGCACGGCCGTGGTGCGCGCCAAGCTGCGGAACGTCACGACCGGGGCGGTCACCGACGAGACGTTCCGTCCCGAGGAGAAGTTTGGCAGGGTGCGCATCGAACGCACCGAAGCTCAACTCCTCTACAAGGACGGGGAGAATTACGTCGTCATGGACAACACCACGTACGACCAGATCACGCTCAGTCCCGAGCAACTCGGCACCGGCGTCGACTACCTCAAGGAGAACGACAACCTCTTTCTCCTGCGCTTCGACGATCGCGTGCTGGGCGTCGATCTGCCGACGTCGGTGGTGCTCGAGGTCACCGCAACCGAGCCCGGTTTCAAGGGAGACACCGCCAACGCATCGTTCAAGCCGGCGGTGGTCGAGACCGGTCTCGGCGTGGACGTCCCTCTCTTCGTCAACCAGGGCGACAAGATCCGCGTGGATACGCGCACCGGGCGCTATGTGGAGCGCGCGTGAGCGACATCGACGAACCCGCGAGTCTCCAGCTGCGTCCGACCACCAACGGCCGGCGTCAGCTCGGCACCACTCGAGTGGCCAATGAGGTCGTGGCCTCGATCGCGGCGTTCGCGGCGCTGCAGGTTGCGGGGATTCACTCGATGTACCACCCGGGTGGCCAGCAGTTCGATCGCATCGTCCGCCGTTCCCATGCACATCGCGGCGTGCGTGTGGAGATGCGCGATGACGCGCTGCATCTGAGTCTCTACGTGGTGATGGAGTCGGGCGGCAACGTCCCGGTGGTCGGCGCCGAGGTCCAGCGCCGCGTAGCCGATGCGATCGATCGCATGCTCGCCCTTCGGGTCGAGGAGGTCAACGTCTTCGTCAGCGAGGTCGCCTTCGCGTGACCCCTGCCGTCTCAGGCACGGGACGTCGACGGCGCGGTCGTGAGCTCGCCCTCCGCGTGCTCTTCGAGATCGAGGGCACCGAGAAGGATCCCGACTTCGCGTTGCGATACCAGGGCGAGGACCTGCGCGCCACCGCGGATGTCCGTGCGTTTGCGCGCCTGATCGTGCTCGGCTGCGTCGATCATCTTGACCGCATCGACACCGCGCTGGCCGCCGCGATGGAGCACTGGTCGCTCGTCGACCTCGGCAAGGTCGAGCGTGCGGTGCTCCGCCTGGGCACCTTCGAGTTGTTGTACATGGAGGCCACGCCCGTCGCCGTGGTGATTGACGAGTCGATCGAGCTGGCGCGCGCCTACGCGGGCGACGAGGCTGCGCAGTTCGTGAACGGTGTGCTCGGTCACGTCGCGCGGGAGCGGGTGTGACCGTCGCGGTCCGCTCGGTCAGCGACCTGACCGTGATGGTGCGCGACGCGCTTGCAGCACGCCCGGAGCTGGAGGACGTGCTCGTCGAGGGCGAGGTGAGCAACCTCAAGGCACACGTCTCGGGTCATCTCTACTTCACGCTCAAGGACGCGCGCGCAGCGGTGTCCTGCGTGTGCTTTCGCACCAATGCGCTGCTCATCCCGTTCCGGCCGGACAACGGCATGACGGTGGTTGCGCACGGGTCGGTACAGGTCTACGGGCAGCAGGGACGCTACCAGTTGTATGTCGACCGGCTCGAGCCGAGCGGTATCGGCGCGCTCGCCCTGGGTGTCGAGCAGTTGAAGCAGCGGCTCAGCGCGGAGGGGCTCTTCGACGAGCGGCGCAAGCGGCGTCTCCCGTTGCTGCCGCGACGGGTCGTCGTCGTGACCTCGCGCAGCGGTGCCGCATTGCGCGATGTGTGCACCGTGATCGCGCGCCGCGCGCCCTGTATCGGCGTGGTGCTGTCGCCGGCAACCGTGCAGGGCGACGGAGCGGTGGAGACGCTGATTCGGGCGCTGCAGCGGGCCGACCGGGTGCGCGATGCCGACGTGATCCTGCTGGTGCGCGGCGGTGGTTCGCTCGAGGACCTGATCGCGTTCAACAGCAAGTCGCTGGCGCGAGCGATCAGAGCGACCCGCCTCCCGGTCGTCACCGGCGTCGGCCATGAGACCGACACGACGGTTGCCGACCTGGCTGCGGACCGCCGAGCGGCGACGCCCTCTGCTGCCGCGGAGCTGGTCGCACCCAGCGTCGCCGTGCTTCGTGACGACGTCGCCGGGCGCAGCGCCCGTCTGGGGATCGCGTTGGGCGGACTGGTCAAGGTGCATCGCGATCGCGTGCACATCGCGTCACTGCGCCTGCGCCAGGCGTTGATGCAGGAGACCTCGCTGAAACGGCGCGCCCTCGACCACGAGATGTCGCGCTTTGCCGTCGCGCACCCTTCGCGGCGCGTGGAGCTCGAACGGCTTCGACTTACGCGTGCGTCCGAGCGCCTTGAGGACGCGACCGTCCGCGTCACCGTGGCGCGGCGCGCGGCCCTGACCACGAGGAGCGCACGCCTTGCCGCGCTGTCGCCGCGACGGACCCTGGAGCGAGGCTACTCGATCACCTCCGACGCGGACGGGAGGGTCCTGACCGACGCCACCTCGGTGGCGGCGGGGACGCGCCTGCACACCGTCCTCCGCTATGGGACCCTGGAAAGCACCGTCGAGCGAATCCATGTCGAGTTCCCAACCGGGGAGCGAACAGATGTACGATTCCGGGACGGCATCGGACGACCGATGACACTCGGTTTCTCGGAGGACGGCATCACGGCGCTCACCTATGAGGCTGCGCTGGCCGAGCTCGACACGCTGATCACCAAGCTGGAGGGCGGGAGCATCGCGCTCGAGGAAGCAATCGGCGCATACGAGCGGGGCGTTGTGCTCGCTCAGTACTGCACCGAGCTGCTCGAGCGGACCGAAGAGCGGGTGAAGCAACTCGTGGTGAGCGCGAGTGGCGCCATGGGCGAGCGTCCCCTTGAAGCGGCAGCCGGATCAGCCCCCGACGCTTTCGGGACACCCGTGGCCGGAGCCGCCGCGCCGTCCGCCCCGGTCCGATCGGCACCGCCGCGCATCGATCCTGACGACGTCCCTTTTTGACAACGCCAATACACATAAATGTCGTATAAATGGGAACCATGACAGCTGTGTCCCAGGCTAGGCGGGTGGATCTCGAGCTCGTCGCTCGTGGTCTCGCTCCGAGCCGGGAGCGAGCCCAGGCACTCGTCGCAGCGGGCCTGGTCGAGATTGACGGCTCGCGGGCGGCCAGCGCTGATCAGCGGGTCGGACCGGCAGCAGCCATCAGGCTGCTGGGACGCGATCACCCCTGGGCGAGCAGAGGAGGGCTCAAGCTCGCTCCGGCTTTGGACGCGTTCGGCATTGCATGCGCCGGCCGTGTTTGCCTCGACGCCGGCGCGTCGACGGGTGGGTTCACCGATGTGCTGCTTACGCGGGGAGCTTCGTACGTCTACGCGGTGGACGTCGGCCGCGGCCAGCTGGATCCACGACTGGCCACCGATCCCCGAGTTCGCGTGATGGACCGCACCAACCTGCGCTCCCTCGCGTCGCTTCCCGGGCCGGCGCTCGACCTGATCACCCTCGACCTTTCGTTCATCTCGCTGCGCCTGGTGATGCCGGCCGTGGTGCGCCTCATCGCGCCGGGTGGGGCAGACCTCGTCGCCTTGTTCAAGCCGCAGTTCGAGCTCGGCCGCGACGCGATCGGGAAGGGCGGGATCGTTAGGGACCCAGCAGCGGCGGCGCTTGCCGCGGCGGCGTTCGCCCGGTGGCTGGAGACCGAGTTTGGGGCCGCGTCCGCGGATCCCATGCCCTCTCCGGTTCGCGGAGCCAAGGGGAATCTCGAGTGGTTGGTGGGAGCACGTCTCGTCGGCGCTGAAGCGCCCGACGCGGATCACCCATGAGTGCCGAACGCAGCATCGGATTCCTGCTCCATCCCGGCGAGCAGGTCGTCGTCCAGGCGGCGATCGCCCGGGCGCAGTCCTGCGGATTCGCGGCCTGGACGGCGCTCGAGGATCCCGAGGGCGCCATGCACGAGCACGGTGCAAACACCTCGCTGCTCGTCACCCTCGGGGGCGACGGCACCTTTCTGTACGGTGCCCGCCTGGCCGCACCGCTCGGCATCCCGGTCGTCGGGGTGAACCGGGGGCGCCTCGGGTTCCTGAACGACGTGGAGATCGACAAGCTCCCTGAGGCGATCAGCAGGTTTGCCGCGGGTGACTTCACGACCCAGCGCCGGGCCCTGCTCGAGATCACCATCGACGGTGCGGACGAGCCGATCCTGGCAATCAACGAGATCGTCGTCCGGGCCCGGGACGTGAATGTCGTGAGGCTCCGCGTTGATGTCGACGATGACCTGCTCGGGGCATTCGACGCCGACGGGGTGGTGGTCTCCACCGCAACGGGGTCCACCGCTTACGCGCTCAGCGCGGGCGGCCCCCCGGTGGATCCGCGCGTCCGTGCCGTCGTCGTCGTGCCCCTGGCCGCGCACGCGGTCATCAGCCGGCCCGTGGTCATCCCCGAGCAGCTCGACGTTCGCGTGACCGTCGAGCGCGGCCGGGTGTTCGTTGCGGCGGACGGCCGGTCGGTGGCGTGGCTGACGGACGGGCAGAGCGTCGTGGTCAGGCCGGGCCCGGAGCTCGAGGTGGTGCGCTTCGTTGATTCCCCGTCGTTCAACTCGCGGCTCCGCCAGAAATTTCGCTACGGCATCCCGCACAAGGACCTGCTCCTCGAGCCGGTCGATGACGACGTTCCCGGGGAGAGAGGAGGCGCGAGTGGCCCTTCGTGAGCTCCGGATCAGCAACCTCGCGGTCATCGAGGAGGCGCGGCTCTCCTTCGACGAGGGCTTCAGCGTCCTGACCGGTGAGACCGGCTCAGGGAAGTCGATGTGCGTCAACGCGCTCCGAGCCGCCCTCGGGGGACGGCTCGAACCCGAGGCCGTCCGGACAGGTGCCGCAGGGGCGCGCGTGGCCGCCGTCTTCGATAACCCGAGCGCTCGCCTGCGCGCGCGCCGGGCCGAGCTCGGGATCCCCGACGACGACCTGATCACCCTGTCACGTGAGGTTCCGATCGCTGGGCGCGCTACCTGCCGGGTCGATGGGGCTCTGGTGTCCCAGGCCGTACTCCGCGAGCTGGGCGACCTATGCGTCGAAGTGACCGCCCAGGGAACCAGCCATCGCATGCTCCGGCGCAGCTGGCAACGCGAGGTGCTCGACGCATTCGCCGGGCAGGAATGCGCCGCCGCGCGCGCTGCCACGGGAGATGCGGTCAGGGCGTGGCGCCTCGCCTCGGATGCCGTTGCCGCAGCTCAGCGTGCCGCCAACACCGGCGCGGCCGAGCTGCAGCGCGCCCGCGATCTCGTCGAGGACCTCGCCCCAATCGGCATTCGCCCTGGCGAGGACGCCGAGCTTCAGGCGGAGCGACTCCGGCTCCGACACGCGGCTCGAATAGCCGGGTGCTCGCTGTCCCTGGCCGAGGCGAGCGGTGGTGACGAGCAGTCGGCTGCAGACCGGCTCGCAGCGGCAATCGGAGCGGGGTCCGACCTGGCAGCTGTCGACCCGGCGCTCTCCACCTTGCTCGAGGACGCCGATTCGCTGGTCGATCGCCTTCGCGAGCTCGCGCTCGACGCTCGCCGCCACGCCGAGGAGATCTCCGTCGATGAGGTTCGCCTGACCGCGATCGAGGAGCGGCTCGACACCCTGACCCGCGTGATCCGGCGCCACGGATCGCTCGAGGCTGCGCTCGGAGAGCTGGATCGAGCCACAGCACTGGTCGCCGGCGTCGACGGCGAGTCGGGAGCGATCGGCAGCCTGGAAGCCGCGGCTTATGCGCGACGCGCGGACGCTTCGCGGGCGGCGGCCGGACTCAGCGTCATTCGGACGTCGGCCGCGCGCCGCCTCGAGCGAGCGGTGACAGCCGAGCTGCGCTCGCTCGAGCTGCCACACGCGCGTTTCCGTGTGGTGCTCACCCGCACCCTCGACGTCGACGGTGTCGACACCGGAGACGGCACACCGGTGCGCTGCGGGCAGTCGGGGATCGACGAGGTTGACTTCCGCCTCGCGCCCAACCGTGACTTCGTCCCGATGCCGCTGGACGAAGGACCCTCCGGTGGCGAGCTCGGGCGGCTGGCCCTGGCCCTGAGCGCGGTCGTCACCGAAGAGGACGCGCCGGTCCTGGTCCTCGACGAGGTGGACACGGGTATCGGCGGCGAGACCGCGGCGCGCGTTGGCGACGTCCTCGCCCGGATCGGACGGGGACGCCAGGTGATCGCGATCACGCATCGCCCCGAGATCGCGGCTCGGGCGGTCGCGCACCTGACCATCACCAAGCTCGACCGTCCCGGCGGACCTCAGGCGACCGCCGCCGTGGTGACCGGCGATGATCGGATGCGCGAGATCGCACGCCTGATGTCGGGCAGGACGACCGAGGCAGCCTTGATCAGAGCCGCCGAGCTCCTCGAAGAGGGAGCGAGCGGCGATCGGGAAGCCCCCGGCGTCCGTACCATGTAGCGATGCAGCGGGAGGACGCGGGCGCCGCCTCGATCACCGTCGACGCGCCGGGCTTCCACGGGAGCCTCGAGGAACTCGTTGCCCGAGCGAACCGCGGTGATCTCGACCTCACCGAGCTGTCGGTGAGCACGGTCGTCGAGGAGGCGCGGAGAGCACTCGAGGCTCCCGAGCGGCAGGGTGATCTCCGCGCCGTCGCGGATGCCCTGGCGCTGCTCGCCCGGCTGGTCGCGCTCAAGGCGTCGGCGGTGCTGCCGGAACAGGACACCACGGTCATCGAGCCGGAGGACGACCAATCGACTGACGCCGGGAGACGGCTCGCCGAGTACCGCCTCTTCAAGGCCGCTGCGGAAGCGCTCCTCGCGGAGGCCGCAACCGAAGGCGCGCGCAGCTTCCTCGGATTGGTGTCGACCGACGTGATCCCCGTTGAGCGGCTCCGGATCGCCCCGGAACGCCTGGCCGCAGCCTTCCGGGCGGTGCTCGAACGGCTCAGCGATACCGAGCCCCTGCCGGTGACGATCACGTTCTCGGTGGAGGACAAGGTCCGCCTGCTCCGCGACCGGCTCATGCTCGGACCGCTCGAATTCGAAGAGGTGTTCGCCGGGGTCAGCAGCCGGCTCGAAGCGGTTGCCTGTTTCCTGGCGCTGCTCGAGATGCTGAAGCGCGGCGAGGCGACCGTCGAACAGCGCGACGCGTTCGGCCCGATCACGGTGACCGGCCGTGGATGACGTGCTCGTGCTCGACGTCTTCGGCCGCGCCACCGTCCCCGAGGGCACGGCGGACGCCGAGCCCGAGGACCTTGCCCCCGCACTCGAGGCGCTCTGCTTCGCGTTGGGCCGCGAGGTCACCATCGCCGAGGCTGCGGCCATCCTGGAGCGCACCTCCGCCGCGGTCGCCCGGGCGGCCGGCGTGCTCGCCATGGATTTACGTGGTCGTGGGCTCATGCTGCAGCGCTCCGACGAGGCGATCCAGCTGGTCACCCGGCCGGAGATGGCCTGGGCGGTGCAGCGCGCGCTCCACCCGGAACGCCCGTCGCGCCTGAGCCGGGCGGCCATGGAGACGCTCGCGATCGTCGCCTACCGCCAGCCGGTGACCAAGGCGGTGATCGAGTCGATCCGCGGCGTGGATTGCGAAGCGGTGCTCGAGCATTTGACCGAGCGGCGCCTGATCACCGAGGTCGCGCGCCAGGAGACCCCGGGCATCCCCGCCTGTTCGGCACCACGCTGCGGTTCCTGCAATTGGTCGGCCTCGAGCGCATCGACGACCTGCCGCCGGTGGCCGAGACCGCGGTGCTTCCCAGCTTCGAGTGAGTGCCCCACCGCCGGAGCGGCTCAACCGGTTTCTCGCGCGTCGGGGAGTTGCATCGCGGCGCGGTGCCGACAAGCTCATCGCCGATGGGCGAGTGACCGTCAATGGCGAGGTGAGTCCCCTCGGCGCCGTCGTCGACCCATCGGTCGACCGTGTGAGCGTCGACGGGCACAGGATCCCCGCCCGCGCAGTTTCAGTCACCATCGTCCTCAACAAACCGGCGGGCGTGGTCACGACGCGTCGTGATCCGTATCAGCGCCGCACCGTGATGGACCTGATCGAGCCGGTCCCCGGGCTTGTTCCGGTCGGCCGCCTCGACGCCGACAGCCGCGGGCTGCTCGTCCTCACCACCGACGGTGACCTCGCGCATGCCGTCTCGCATCCGCGTCACGGCGTCACCAAGCGCTACCGGGCAACCCTCGACCACGACATCGCCCCTGAACAGCTCGAGCAGCTGACCGCCGGCGTCCAGCTAGAGGACGGCCCGGCACGTGCCCTCAGCGCCAAGCGATCAGGGTCGGGTTCGACGGTCGAGGTGGTCATGGCCGAGGGACGCAAACGCGAGGTGCGCCGGCTGTTCTCGGCGGTCGGCCTCGAGGTTCGCGATCTGGTACGGATCGCCATCGGACCGATCGAGCTCGGCGCCCTCCCCGAGGGCCAGACGCGAGCGCTGCGTCCGGCCGAATTGTCCTCGTTGCGTGCAGCGGCGGGCATGCCTGCACCCGTGCGCGCCGCACCTCGGCCGTCGAGGTGAGGCCACCCGTGATCACCATCGATGGGCCCGCGGGGAGTGGCAAGACGACCCTCGGGCGGAGACTCGCCACGACCCTCGGGGTCCCCCTGGTCGACACCGGGCTCTTCTATCGGGGGGTCATGGTCGCCGCAGCCCGCGCCGGAATCGGTCCCGATGACCGCGAGGCTCTTATCGACTGTGCGCGAAGGACGGAGGTCGTCATCGACACCGATCCAAGCCACAACGGCGCCGCATGCGTTGACGGCGTCGAAGCCGGCCCCGCCCTCCGAGACCCCGCCAACGCCCCGTTGCTGGCATCGCTGAGCAGCATCCCGGAGGTGCGCGGCGTGCTGCTCGAGGCGCAGCGTGAGCTCGCGCGCGACGGCGCCGTCGCGGTGGGTCGCGACTGCGGCACGGTCGTTTTTCCGGACGCGCAGCTCAAGCTGTATCTCGACGCTTCGGAAGACGTGCGGGCGCAGCGCAGAGCCTCGCAGCTGCGCGGCAGCGGCGCTCCAGCCGACACCGCGCTGGTGCGCGGCGAGGTGGGCGCTCGCGACCTGCTCGACGCCACGCGCACCGCCGCGCCGATGCGCCCCGCGCCCGACGCGTATGTCCTCGACACCGGCGTGCTCGGCATCGATGAGGTGGTGCGGACGGCGCTGGAGCTCTGGGCGGCGAGATCGACCGCCGCGTGACCGGGGCCCCGTCGCACCTGGACCACCTGGTCGCCTTCGACCTCGAGACCACCGGCCTGTCTCCGCGCAGCGACCGCATCCTCGAGATCGGCGCGGTTCGCTACGACGATGCGATGCGTCCGATCGACGAGCTCCAGGTGGTGGTCGATCCGCAGATGCCGATCCCCCTCGCCATCCAGCGCCTCGTCGGCCTCAGCGACGACGACGTCCTGGGCAGCCCGGCGCCGGCGGAGGCGGCAAACCGGCTCGCCGCCTTCTGCGGAGATGCTGCGTTGATCGCCCACGGCGGCACGTTCGACCTGCTCTTCCTTCGGGCGCTGCTCACCGAGTCGTTCGGGTCGCGGCTGATCTTCGACACGCTCGACCTCGCGAGGATCCTGCTGCCGACCTTCGACAGCCACAGCCTCCCACTCCTGAGCCGCCGCCTCGGCATCCCCCACGACCGCCCGCATCGGGCGCTGAGCGACGCCCGCGCCACCGGCGACCTGTTCCGGGCCCTGGTCGGCGCCGGCCGCCGGCTTCCCGTCGCCACCCTGGCCGAGATGCGCCGGGTCGCGTCCCAGGCGCCGGGACCCCTGGACGCGTTTCTGAACGACGTGATGGTCCGACCCGAGCTGGAGGCTGAGCCCCCCGTCGACGGCGCGGCGCTCGCGGCGCCGGCGTCAGTGCCATCGTCCGATGGATCCGCGGAGGGGACCTCGGCTCCGGCTTCAACCCGGACTGTTCAGCCTCCGCTCGGGTCCCCTCCGCCGCGCCATCTGGAGACACCTGACCGGCGAAGCGTGGGCGAGGCTGCAGCGGACCTACTCGGCCCGCAGGGCCCGCTTGCGGCCAGCGAGCGCTACGAGTATCGCGAGGCACAGGTGCAGATGGCCATGGCGATCGGTCAGACGCTGGAGCGGAAGCGGCGCCTCATGGTCGAAGCTGGTACCGGCGTCGGCAAGTCGCTCGCCTACCTCACGCCTCTGGCCCTCTGGGCGTCGCGGACCGGCAAGCGAGCGGTGGTCGCGACCCATACCGTCAACCTCCAGGAACAGCTCGCCGATCGTGACCTGCCCGCCGTCGCTGCGCTGCTCGACACGCCGGTGTCGGTTGCGGTGCTCAAGGGACGCAACCATTACCTGAGCCTCCGCAGGTGGCAGCGATTCCTCGCCACCTCCGACATCGTGGGACGGGAGCCCGACATGGTGTCGATCCGATTCAAGTTGAAGATGCTCACGTGGCTCGCCACGACAACCAGCGGTGACCGGTCCGAGGTGTTTCTCGCCGGTGACGAGGAGCAACTCTGGCGGCGGGTCGCGTCCGATGTGACCGACTGCCTTGGGCCGGCATGCGCCAACTGGCCGAATGCGCGCTGCTACATGGTCGGCGCCCGGCGCGGTGCCGCAGATGCAGCCATTGTTGTCACGAACCACGCGCTCCTCCTTGCGGGAAACGAGCGCCAGGGGCAGGTGCTGGGCCCCTACGAGGCACTGGTCATCGATGAGGCCCACCACCTCGAGCAGGTCGCCACCGAGCAGCTCGGTGTCACCGTGCGCCTCGCCGATCTGACCCTCATCCTCGATCGCCTCCCAGCGGTTCCCGGTACATCGCTGGGCGCGGATCTCGAGCGATGCCGCGAGGCGGGGCAGCGTCTCTTCGGCGACGCCAAGGGGTTCATGGCTGCCCGGCTTGGCGGTGAACACGCAGCCAACGGACGGATCGGGCTCTCCGAAGCGATCCGCGATGACCCGGAATTCGGGTTCGTCCAGCGGTCGGCTGTCCACGCGGCAGGAGTATTTCAGCGCACGGCGGGACTCCTGGCGGCGGGCTCGCCGGCCGGGATGCAGGCGGACCTGCTGCCCCAACCGGATCGCGCTGAGGACGAGCTCGAGCATGCCGCCGCAGCCCTCGCCGGCCTGGCAGCGGCGGTGGACCACGTGATCGTCCGGCCGCGTGAGGGCATGGTCGCCTGGATCGAGATGCGCGGCGAACAGGCCGAGCTTCATGAGGCGCCGGTCGACGTCTCGGTCCCTCTGGCCGAGACCGTCTTCGACCCGGCTGAATCGGTGATCCTCACCTCGGCGACGCTGTCGGTCGGGGGGAGCTTCGACTTCATCCGCACCCGGGTGGGCATCGGGGCGACGGCCGAGGAGCTGACCCTGCCTTCTCCGTTCGACTACCTTCGCCAGGCCATCTGCATCCTGCCGGAGGATGCGACCGCCTACGACGACCCGGCGCACGACCTGCAGATGGCCGCGCTCGTCGACGCCATCGCCGGACGCCTCGACGGGCACACGCTCGTGCTCTTCACGAGCTACGGCCCGCTCAAGCGCGTCTGGGCCCTGCTCCAGGAGCGCCTCAACTCGCTCGGGATCGCAAGCCTCGCCCAGGGGCTCGACGGCACCAGGCGGCAGATCCTGCAAAGCTTTCTCGCCGATCCGCGCACCGTCCTGCTGGCCACCAGCAGCTTTTGGGAGGGCGTCGACATCCCGGGCGACCGTCTGCGCTGCGTGATCATCGACAAGCTGCCGTTCCCGGTGCCGACCGACCCGCTGGTTCGCGCGCGCTCAGAACGGCTGCGCGACCCGTTCGGCGAATACATCCTCCCGGTGGCGATCATCCGGCTCCGTCAGGGGTTCGGGCGTCTCATCCGTAGCGCTTCGGATCGCGGCGCGGTGGTGCTCTGCGATCCCCGCCTGCGCACCCGCCAGTACGGCCTCGGGTTCCTGCAGGCATTGCCTCCCGCTCCGATGGCGGTCACCGCGTTCGATCGCGTCCCCGCCATGGTCGAAGCGTTCGTGAACTCGGGAGCGTGGCCCGATACCGTGGGAGAATCAACGGGATGGTCCTCGAACGATCTCGAACCGGCGTGATCCCGGCGCAGGAGTCGACGCCCGGCGCGACCGCGGCGCACCCATCGCCGGAAGCGGCGCCGAGATCAGACCCGGCCGGGTCGGTGACCGTCGCGCTCGCCCAGTTCTATCCGCGTCTCGGTGATGTGACCGCCAACATCGACGCCCATCTCACCATCATCGCCGCCGCCGGAGCCTCGGGTGCCGGGCTGGTGGTGTTCCCCGAGCTCTCGCTCACCGGGTACTTCCTCAAGGACCAGGTCCCGGACGTCGCACTGCGAATCGACTCACCGGAGATCCATGCGCTCCGGGAGGCATCCCGCGACGGTGGCATCGACATCGTCGCAGGGCTGATCCTCGAGAGTGACGCTCATCGCTTCTACAACGCAGCGCTCTACATCAGCGGCGGCGAGGTGGTGCACGTCCACCGCAAGGTCTACCTGCCGACCTACGGTCTCTTCGACGAGCAGCGCTATCTCGCCGCCGGCGACCGGTTTCGCGCCTTCCTCGCGCCGCTCGGCAACCGCACCGGTCATCGCTGGCGCGCGGGCATCCTCATCTGCGAGGACCTCTGGCATCCGACGTCGGCGGCGCTGCTGGCGCGCCAGGACGTGGATCTCATCATCTGCCCGTCGGCGTCGCCGGGGCGCGGCCTCCTCCAGGGTGCGGCGGTCGGCACGGCGAGCAGCTATGACGTCATGACCCGGACCTACGCCCAGCTGTTCACGACGTATGTCCTGTACTGCAACCGGTCCGGGTTCGAGGATGGGGTCGGATTCTGGGGCGGCTCGCGCGTGGTCGACCCGGCGGGCAGCGTGGTCGCCGAGGTGGGCGGAGCCCAGGAGTCCGTGCTCTTCCACAGCCTCGAGCGCAGCGCGCTCCGCCGGGCGCGCGTCGCCTATCCACTGCTTCGCGACGAACGAAACGATGTCAACGACGCCGAGACCGATCGACTCCGACGCCACCGCACTCGCGGTTGACGCCGCCTTCGTCATCGAGCGGCTCCGCGGCTTCATCGCCGACGGTGTGCGCAAGGTGGGGTTCGAGCGCGTCATCGTCGGTCTCTCGGGTGGTGTCGACTCCTCGCTGGTGACGGCCCTCGCGGTGTCGTCGCTGGGAGCGGACAGCGTGGTCGCGGTCTTCATGCCCTACCGAAGCAGCGATCCGCAGTCGCAGATCGACGCGCTCGCGGTGTGCGACAGCCTCGGCATCACCGCGAAGATCATCGACATCACGGCGCAGGTGGATGCGTACTTCGACTGCTTCCCGGAGGCCGATCGCACCCGCAGAGGCAACAAGATGGCCCGCGAGCGGATGTCGATCCTCTATGACCATTCGATGGCGGAACGCGCGCTCGTGCTCGGCACCTCCAACAAGACGGAGTTGTTGCTCGGCTACGGCACCCTGTTCGGCGACATGGCGAGCGCGCTCAACCCGATCGGTGACCTCTACAAGACGCAGGTGTACGAGCTCGCTCGCGCGCTCGACCTGCCGCACAGCGTGCTCACCAAGGCGCCGAGCGCCGACCTGTGGGTTGGTCAATCGGACGAGGACGAGCTGGGGATGCGCTATGCGGTGGTCGACCGCGTGCTCCACCTGCTCGTCGACGAACGGCGGAGCAGGGCGGAGGTCATCGCACTCGGCTTCGACGCAGCCGATGTCGACTCGATCGTGGCGCGCGTGCGCGGCAGCCAGTACAAACGGCGTCCGCCGGTCATCGCCAAGTTGAGCAACCGCACCATCGACCGGGAGTTCCGCTATCCGCGGGACTGGGGTCGATGAGCGATCCGACCGGGACCCTCGCCGTCGTCGCAACGCCGATCGGCAACCTCGAGGACATCACGGTGCGCGCGCTCCGCGTGCTGCGCGAATGCGACGCAGTGATCGCCGAGGATTCGCGCCGCACCAAGGTGCTGCTCAGCGCACACGACATCCACAAGCCGGTGCTGTCCCTTCCCGCATTCGACGAGCGGCGTCGCGTGCCGCAGCTCATCGAACGGCTCGAGCGCGGGGACACTCTCGCGCTCTGCACGGATGCGGGGACGCCTGTCCTCAGCGACCCCGGGGCACTGCTGGTGCGCGCCGCGCTCGACAGCGGCTACCGCGTGACGCCGATTCCGGGAGCGTCGGCCATCACCGCAGCGCTGGCATCGAGCGGTTTCCCGGCAAGCGCGTTCTGCTTTCTCGGATTCCTGCCGCGCACGGCGGGGAAGCTCCTGCGCGTGCTCGAGGAGGCGCTGCGCGAGGATCGCACCATCGCATTCTTCGAGTCGCCGATGCGCATCACCAAGACGCTCCGGCTGGCGACGCCGGTCCTCGGTGAGCGACCGCTCGTGGTCGCGCGCGAGCTGACCAAGCTCCACGAGACGCTGCACCGCGGCACCGCGGCATCACTCGTCGAGGAGTTCACCGCGCGGCCGCCGCGCGGTGAGTGCACCGTCGTGGTCGGAGCACTGCGATGAGCGAGCACCTGCCGCCGCTCGTCGACACGCACTGTCACCTGGTCCTGCTCGAGGAACGAGGCTTGCTCGATGAGGCGCTCGAGGGAGCGCTCGCCGCGGGCGTCGACGAGATCGTCTCGGTCGGGCTGAATCTCGAGGACTCGGATCACAATCGGCGGATCGCGGAGGCGCACGACGGCGTCTACTTCACGTGCGGCTGGCATCCTCATGAGAAGGCAGCGCCGGACGCAGCGCAGCGCGACGCGCTGGCCGAGCTGCTCCGCCATCCGAGGGCGGTCGCGGTGGGGGAGATCGGGCTCGATCTGTTCTTCCGTCCCGGATACCATGAGGTCCCGCTGGACGTGCAGCAGCGTTCGTTTCGCATGATGCTCGAGCTCGCAGGGGACGCCGGCAAGCCGGTGCTCATCCACGACCGCGACGCGCACGACGAGGTGCTTGCGGCCGTCGCCGGCGTCCCCGGCAGCAGGGGCGTGATGCACTGCTTCAGTGGCGACGCCGCCTTTGCGCGGCGATGCGCGGACGTTGGCTTCATCGCCTCGTTCTCAGGCATCATTACCTTCCCGCGGTCCGAGGGCATTCAGGACGCCGCGCGCGCGGTCGCGGACGACGGCTATGTGGTCGAGACCGACTCGCCATTTCTCAGCCCGGTGCCCGAGCGCGGCAAGCCGAACCTTCCGGAGCGAGTCGCGATCACCGCGGCAGCGGTGGCTCGCCTCCGTGGGATATCGGAAGCAGCGGTGCGCGCCGCCACGACGGCCACCGCCCATCGCGTCCTCGGGCTCACCGTGCCCAGCGCGGCCGCGACGCGTGACTGACGCTGCGCGCGCCGAGCGAGGCCGCCATCCCCTCGACCTCACCGACCCCAGGACGCTCACCGCGGTCGGGCGTCGTGTCGGGTTACGCAGGGATACGAGCCTCGGGCAGCACTTTCTCATCGACCGCGACGTGCTCGACGCGATCGTCGATGCCCTCGACCCGTCACCGGACAGCGAGGTCCTGGAGATCGGTTGTGGGCTCGGAACCCTCACGGGCGCGCTCGCGGCACGCGCCCACCGCGTGGTAGCGATCGACATCGACCCGGCGTGCGTCGCGGGAACCGAGATGACCCAGCGCGGGAATGCCAACGTCACCGTGCTCGAGGCGGATGCCCGCACGGTGGATCCGGCGGCCCTGGGGTTCACCACCGGGTGGCTGGCCACCGGCAACCTTCCCTACCAGCTCACCGGGCTCGTGCTGATGCGACTGGTCGAGGCCGACGACCCGCCCGCCCGCGCCGTCGTCCTCGTTCAGCGCGAAGTCGCAGCCCGGCTGGCCGCCGGTCCTGGCGACTGGAGCCTCGCGACCGTCGCGATGCGCAGCCTCGCGGAGGTGGAGCGAATCCGCGACGTGCCGCCGGAGGCCTTTGATCCACCCCCGGCGGTGCACTCGTCGATCATCAGGATCGTGCCGTCGGCGAAGTCCGACCCGGCGACCCGGGCGTCGGTGCTCGCCCTCGCCAGGCCGCTCTTCCAGTCGCGCCGGAAGACGCTCCGCAACGGCGTCTCGCGTGCGCTCGGTGGCGACGTTTCCAGCGCAGGGGTCGCCCTGGACGAGGCAGGCATCGATCCGGGGCGCCGGCCGGGTACGCTTGCCCTCGATGAGTGGGAGCTCCTCGCTCGCGCAGTCGCGGAGGTGAGGTTGGTCACGCGATGAGGCAGCCCGTCACACGCGCCACCATCGAGCCCGATGACGGCACCGCGGTGGCGCCGCTCCATGCCGCACGCCCGGCCATGGCCGGGGCGCCGGAACAGCGCAAGGGGTTTGCCGCAGTCCTGCGCCGCCGCGACTTCCGCTACCTGTGGCTGGCACAGCTGCTCTCGCAGCTCGCCGACAAGTTCCTCATGTTCACGCTGCTCGTCTTCATGTACACGCTGACGCAGCGCGCGTCGCTGCAATCGGTGCTGATGATCGCGTACACGCTGCCGAGCGTTCTGCTCAGCGCGCCCGCAGGCGTCTACGCGGACAGGCACGACAAGCGCGCGTTGATGATCGGCACCAACGTCGCCCGCGCGGGTCTCATCCTGCTCATCCCGCTTGCGCAGTTGTTCCCGGGATTGCGCGGTCAGGCGTGGCCGCTCATCGTGATCACGCTCCTGTTCAGCTCGGCGGGACAGATCTTCGCGCCGGCAGAAGCCGCGAGCATCCCGACACTGGTCACGCGCCAGCAGATCACCGAGGCGACATCCCTCTTCATGACCACGGTCATCCTGACCCTGGTGCTCGGTGTGCCGGCGGCGACGATCGCCATCGGCTTCTTCGGCAACCAGGCACCCTTCTACATCGCCACCGGCCTGTTCGCAATCGCAGCGCTCTCGGTCTGGAGAGTTCGTGTCAGCCTGCGTGCTGAGCAGGCGCCGAGCGGCCCGACGCAGAACATCCTTCGCGAGCTGCGCGACGGGATCGACATCCTCCGCAATAGCCCACCACTCCGCCTCGGGCTCTATCAGCTCACGCTGGCGATCGTCGTGGTGTTCACCATCTTCGCCCTGGGGCCGGTGTATCTCGTTGAAGTGCTGCAGCGGTCGGACACCGAGACCTACATCGTGCTGGTGCCGGCGATGTTCGGGCTGATCGGCACGGCGGCGCTGCTCGGTCAGCGAGCGAGCTTCCCGCGCGCCAAGACCCTGGTCGCGGCCATCAGTGGCGCGGGCCTGTCCCTGCTCATCATGGGCATCGTTCCCGACGTGCTTCGCACCCACGGCCTCCCCGGGCTGATGGTCCCGCTCGCCGTCGCTGTGGGAGTGCTCTTCGGATGCGCGCTGGGCGCAATGCTCATCCCCGGATTCACCGTGTTGCAGGAACGCACCGACACGGAGAGCCGCGGGCGCATCTTCGGCGGCATCTTCACGGTGATCAACGCGGCGGTGGCGATACCGCTGCTGCTTGCCGGCGTGATCTCCGACATTATCGGTGTGGCTCGCGTGGTCGCTGCACTTGGCGCGATCCTGATCATCATCGCCGCGGCGGTCCGATGGTTCGGCTGGCAACGCCTTCAGGTGCTCGAGCCGGACCCCATTCCTACGCTCGTCGGGAGCACCGACCAGGCCTGATCGCAAATCTGCAACGACGGTGTCGCGGAGCGGTGGATTGGGCGGCCCGCTGCACCCCGGTGGGAAGCTCCGATGCCTTGCGGATCGGACAGGCCGGCCCGGCGGAGGAGTGATGCGAGCGGTCGTGACGTGTGAGTGCTGCGGACACCGGCAGGCAATAGCCCGCCAGATCGTCCGGCCCGAATCGTTCAACCTCGTGTGCCACAGCTGCGAGGGCGTGCTGCGTGTCGAGGTGACCATGGGCGACCTCAAGGCAGCTCAGCACTCGACGGGCATGAAGACGCAGCCGGTCGCCCGGGCCTGATCGGACCGGGGGAGGGGCGTCGAGGCACTGGTATCATCGAGGGCGCTCACGCTTGCCGGTGCGAGCCACGGGCGCATAGCTCAGTTGGTACGAGCGCTGCGTTGACATCGCAGAGGTCATAGGTTCGATCCCTATTGCGCCCACCACCGGCACAACCCAGCCGGTTCCAACTTCCGATCCGAGCGCTTCGAGATTGGCCGGTCGTTACCCAGCTGCTGGATCGCAGCCCGCGCGTCGGGATTCATACCCGCGTTCAGACTGTTTGGGCATCGCCACGCCGAGATTGCGACACGCATCGACATCGCCGCGGTCGCCATCCATCACCAATGACCGTCGGCGCGATCGGCGATCTCGATCTCTCGTACCCGCCACCGCTCGGGAGCCTGTGGGACGCGAGCCAGGCCCGCAGCCAAGCTTGGGTTCGCGTGCTGCACGCGCCGTAGCCGAATCGGTCGGCAGTCGAGTGACTCGCTCGGCGGGAAGCTTCAAGTCTGCGTCTGACCGAGTCGTCACGTGCGCGGACCGGCTGGCTTGACTGCTTGGATGATGGCCGAATGCAACCCGCGGGCTGCTGAGTGAGTTCTTGGTGACATTGATAGCAGTGAACCCGGCGGCCAAAAGCAGGTCGCGATACTGCAACTCGGTGAGGCTCACACACCCTACCCACTCTTCGGGCGCGTCCGACTTGGTGGAGTCGGTGCCGCCATCGGCGATGACGTCGCTGATGCCGAGACGCCCGCCGGGTCGCAGCACGCGGTGCGCCTCGGTTAGCACCCGCGGCTTGTCCGCCGACAGGCAGACGACGCAATTGGAGATGACTACGTCCACGTGCTGGTCGGGGAGAGGGATGGCCTCGATATCGCCTTGCAGAAAGACCGCGTTCGCGACACCGGCGGCGTCCGCGTTGGCGCGTGCGAGAGCGAGCATGTCCGTGCTGGCATCCAGTCCGTAGGCGATTCCGTCCGGGCCGACCCGCTGAGCCGAGAGCAGGACATCGAGGCCGCCGCCGGAGCCGAGGTCGAGCACAGTCTCTCCGGCATTGAGGCCGGCCACGGCCACAGGGTTGCCGCAGCCGAGGCTGGCACGCAGTGCAGCCTCAAGGGCGCCGTCGGCGTCTGAGTACGCGGCGGCGCCGAAGCAGCTGTCGGCGACAGAGTCTGTGTCGTCGTCAGTGATGTCGCCACCGGCCAGGGCGATTCGGGCCAGCCCGGAATACCGGTCGATGACGGCATCGCGTGTGTTGCCGGGATCGCCCGTTTGATTGCCGGACATCAGCGCGCTCCTTTGTTGCTGTGCTTTTCGGATGGCACCGAAGTTGCGGGAACGGGGCGACCCATAACAACGTCGGCCGCGGTGGGGAAGCAGTCCACGCACGCGTCGTTGATGCGGTAGTAGGTCGATGTGCCGCGCTGCTCCGCGAGCACGAACCGCACGTCAGCGAGCACCCTAAGGTGGGCCGAGACGGTGGACTGGCCGACGTCGACGGTGTCGACGATCTCCCCAACGCTCATCGGGATTCCGTGCCGGGCGAGCAGCGAAACGATCTGGATCCTGGTGGCGTCGGCAAGTGCCTTGAACCACGTGGCGTATTCGGCGGCTGTCGCGCGGTCAAGCGGCCGATCCGACTCTTTCATCGGCCATCGACGATAAACGATGAACGCCGAAAAGGCAAGAAGGGGAGCCCGAGGATCAGTTTCCGTTCACGTGCATGCGACAACTCGACACGGTCACCGATCACAGATTCCAGCGCCCTACAGCGACCTCCTAAGGAGCAAGAAGAGCTGCTGCTGGGGAAGTATGGAGGCGCTTGACGTGACCCGCGATCTCAAGCCACTCTCTCAAGACGTTTAGCCGCACATTGACATCGCAGAGGTCATAGCCTCGATCCCTATTGCGCCCACCACAGGTTTTTTGAATACACACCAGCCGGTTCCAGCACTCGAGGAACCACGCGACATCCGATGCCCGCGCTCGCGCGGAGCGTCAGGTTAGCGCGGCTCTGCTGACTTCCCCGCTGAGGGGTCGAGCCTCAGCTCCATAGCGTCCATCGGCCGTCGACGCGTGGACAGAAGCGTGACTGCGAGTGCCACGCAGAACGGTACCGCGACCAGCGGCCGGCCCGACAGTGGGTCCAACTGGGCCGTGGACGACCAACCCCACTCTCGGACTGAGAGGACCGTTGCGACGACCAGGCTTAGCGATGCAACGGCGACCAGCGCTCGACCAAACCACCCGCGCCAATGCAGAAAGGCGATCATGCCTCCGACCCCGGCAGCGATCGGTGCACTCCACAGCACCTGATCAGGCCACTCCCAGTGCAGCAACAAGTTCAACCAGGAAGGCGCTCCGGACATCCCGGAAATTTGGACCGCAAGCTCGGTCAGCCTGGCCAACTGCACGATACCGAATAGCGCTGTGACGGCTGCCAGCGCCAGCACAAGCCAGCGGCGCTCGGCATCCACCGTTTCGGGCATTTCCCGTCAACTCTCTGTCGAGATCGGACGAACCTCTCGCCGTCCGACGGCGCGGCTTTGGTCGATCACCCCAGCATGGTAGACGGCCGAAGGTAACGTCGCGCACGTCGATCCCGACGGGGTGCTCGCCGATGACAACCGTGCTCACGAGCGCCGCTGGTTCGCCTGCGAGCAGACCTATGGGGGCGTGTTCATCCTCCGGGGGGAGCTCGACGCCGAGGGTGGCGCGCTGGTGAAGACCGCGATCGACGCGCTCAGTCAGGGGATGGCCCGGGACGAGACCCGGACCGGCTCGCAGCGCCGGGCCGACGCGCTGGTCGAGCTGGCCGCCACCCAGCTGCGCTGCGGGGACCACCGCGACGTGCACGGCCAGCGCCCCCATCTCACCCTCACGGTGAGCGCAGATACACTCCGGGGTGACCCCGATGGCTGGCCGGCCGAGTTGCGCGGGCTGGGACCGATCCATCCCGAGACCGCCCGGCGCATCGCCTGTGATGCGGTCCTGACGGTGGTGGCGGTGGCGCCGCCGGCTGCGGGTTCGGGGTGGACCGGCAGCCGCCCGCCGGTCCTGCCGCTCGCGGTCGGACGGGGCACGCGCACCATCCCGGCCCACCTCCGCACCGCGCTCACCCTGCGCGACCAGGGGTGCCGGTTTCCGGGCTGCGACCGGCCCCCGGCGTGGACCGACGGCCACCACATCATCCACTGGCCGGACGGTCCCACCGAGCTCGGCAACCTCGTGCTCCGTTAGTACAACCCCTTCCGGGGGTCGTGGCCACCCTAGGGCCACTGGAGGGCGGTTACCCTAGCCGGCGCACCGACGACGGTACGCAGTCGCGAAACAACGGCCTGATGGCTGTCGATGTCGACGAGCGGCTCGGCAGGGTCATTCAAGCCGAAGCGCGACACATCGTGACCAACGGCCCTTGGCCGCAACTGTGCGGGGGAGCACCATGTGAACATGAACGGCGAAAAGCGCAAATCAACGAACTGGGGCAAGGTGCTGCGCCAGCTTCTGGTCGTGGTCCTCATCGGCTGGGCTGTGGCGACTGAGCTACGCAAGCCTGCGGCAGAGCGCACCTGGCACGGAAAGCTGGCCGAGCGGCTGCCTTACGATCTCCGCCGGCCGAGCCTGGCTCGCGTGCGCGAACGGCTGTGGAACCCGGCCGACCGGCACATCCTGGTCCCCACCGTCTTCGGGGTCGGTTGGACGATCAACTTCGGGCGACTGCTCATGCCCTGGAAGGCAGAGCTCGCCCTCCCTGACGAGTACGCTGATCCGCCCGGGGTGATGGACGGCGACTAGGCAGCGGTGACCAAGTCGGAACCTGAACTCACGGTCCGCCGTCTCACGGCCACCGACGGGGATCTTGCGGTGATCGTGGCGCAGATTGCCGCCGCTCGAATGGACATCGGCGAGCAGATCTCCCTCCAATCACTCAACAACTTCCTGGTCGACACCCGCAACGTCTATCTGGTGGCGCACATCGGCGGTCAGCTCGCGGGGGCTCTGCACGCTGTCCACTACGTGCACCCCAGCGGCCACACATACGTCTACGTCGATGAGCTGGACACTGACGAGGCCTTCCGGCGGCTCGGCGTGGCCACGCGCCTGATGCGCGCGATGAGTGACATCGCCCGCGAGATGGGTGCAGACGCAGCCTGGCTAGGAGCGGACGAGGGGAACGACCCAGCTCACGCCCTGTACCGAAAGCTCGGCCCCGACGAAATCGACCCCGGAGTGATTTACACCTATCGGGTGTGACCACGAGAGGAGGGAACAGCGGCCCGCGTTCGCCGGACAC
Source organism: Candidatus Dormiibacterota bacterium (assembly GCA_963708605.1). Classification (GTDB taxonomy): domain Bacteria; phylum Chloroflexota; class Dormibacteria; order Aeolococcales; family Aeolococcaceae; genus Palsa-851. The sequence goes on from CAVPTG010000007.1 coordinate 230,302, forward strand.
ACCTGACGGGGCCCTGTCGGCCACCCCAATGGCTGCGGTGACTCTCGTCCCAGCCTACAGTGTGGATTGAGGGGCATCACGTTCTGCTCTGGGCGCACCGCGGCGACACGAATCTCGACAATCTGGTCTCGTTGTGCCGGACGCACCACCGCCGAGTGCAAGAGCAGGGCTGGCGCATCCACATCGCTGACGGCGTTGCCGTCGTCGAGCCGCCTCCTGAATCGTAGACATACGCTCGACGACCCCAATCCCGCGGTCAGCCGACGCTTGCTGGCTCCTGGCGCCGGGTATGAACGCCGGCGGAGAGCCGATGGTCGCTATCGGAAGGGATGATTGCCGCATGGAAATCGAGCCACCGCTCGCAATACAGCTGAGCCACACGGCACACCAGCGGCTACTGGCCACCGTGGCGGCCATCGACGACGCGACCGTGAGACGGCCGAGCCGTTTGCCGGGCTGGACGATCGGACATGTCCTCACGCACATCGCGCGCAATGCCGACGGGCACACGCGCCGCCTCGAAGGCGCGCTCAACGGGATTGAGGTTCCCCGATACCCAGGCGGACCGGCGGAGCGTGATCGCGACATTGAGGCCGGCGCAGCGCGAACCGCGCGCCAGCTCTATGAGGACATCGATGAGTCAGCGAAGCATCTCGAAGCCGCCTGGGAACGATCTGCCGCCGCCGGCTGGCCGAACGCCCAGCTCCTGGCGACCGACAGGTTCCCGACCACCGGGAGCCCAGTTCGCCGGCTTCGTGAGGTGGAGGTCCACCACGTCGACCTCGGTCTTGAATATGAGGTGACCGACTGGCCGAAGGAATACGTCGAGTGGGAGCTTCCCCGCGCTCTGGAGCGCCTACCCAAGCGACTGGCGAATGACAAGGACGCAAATCGTCTGCTCGGCTGGCTCACGGGGCGGTCGCCGAACCTCGACGGCCTCGAACTTCCGCCCTGGATGTAGCGACGATGCCGGTCTGGAACGGCTAACGAGCGCGGATCTGTCCGCTCTCGACGAGGAACTGATCGAGCTGGGTCACAACGAAACGGTGGTCGTCGACCTGCGGGAGTCCGGAGACCGCAACGGTGCCGATGCAGCCGCTCTTCTCGAGGATGATCGGGAACGCTCCTCCGTGAGCCGCGAAGGTACCGACATCAAGCCGCGAGTCGACGTCGAAGTCACGACCCTCGGCGCGGAACCGGCATCCGACGAAGTACGACGAATGCCCGTAGCGCTCGACCACCGCGGCCTTGCGCAGCAGCCATGAATCGTTGTCGGCCGACGAGCCAGGAAGTGCGGCGTGGAACAGGCATTGACCGTTGCGACGGATCGATATCGCGATGGGCAGCTGCGCGCGGAGCGCCTCGGCGCGCAGCCGGGACCCGAGATCCCAGGCGGTGGTGTGGTCGAACGCCGAGAAGACCAGCCGCGCTTCCTCGGCAAGCAGGTCGGCAAGTTGTTGATCGTCGGCATCGGTCACGGGCGGGGCACCGGAACCACCTCGCCGGTGGTGGCGCTGACCCTGGCAGCCTCGAGCGCCGTGGCGGTTGCGACCGCATCGCGAGCATCGACGGGTGGTGGGTTGAGGCCCCGGACGGCTCTGGCGAACGCGGGGTAGAACAGATCCCATCGACCGCGTTCTGTCGGATACGGCGCGGAGGTCGTGCCCGTGTACAGCGTGCCGTGACGGTCGGGTGGCTCGACGCCCCATCGATCACCCATGGTCGCGGGTGTATGCCCAGCGAGGAGCAGATCCTCCTGGGTGTCCGCAGGGCCGAGCACGTAGGTTCCCTGCGTGCCGGTGACGCGATATCGGGGGCCCGGCGAGGATTGGCTCCAGCTTCCCATCAGATGCGACCGCGCGCCGTTGGCGTGGGTGACCGCGACGAAGACGTCGTCGTCAAGCCCCGAGTCCCGTAGGCGCCATTCCGCGTACACGGAGACCGCGGGCCCCAGGAGCACGAGCGCCTGGTCCATCAAGTGGCTCCCGAAGTCGCGGAGCGTGCCGCCACCCGAACGTCCCGGTCCGCGCTCGGGAGCCCAGCGTTCGAAGCGCGACTCCAACCGTGTCACGGAACCGAGTGCACCCTCGGCGACCACCTTCTGCACGGTTCGGAAATCCGAATCCCAGCGGCGGTTCTGATACGGGCTCAGGACAAGTCCGCGCTCGTCGGCGAGGTCGACGGTATGGCGCGCGGCATGCGGATCCATCGCGAAGGGCTTGTCGCACACGACCGCGAGCCCAAGTTGCAGCGCCTCGTCGGTGACGCTGGAATGTGTCTCGGCCGGCGTCGAGACGGCGACGGCTTCCACCCCCGCATCGACGAGTTCGGCCAGCGATCCGAACGTTCGCGCGCCCGGCACCTCACGGGACACGAGTGCCTGACGTTCCGGCGAGGATGTCATGACCCCGATCAGGTCGCACTCGGGTGCGGCAACCAGCAGCGGGGTGTGAAAGTAACGGCCGCCAAACCCGTATCCCACCATGGCGAAGCGCACCGGGGTCATCGACGCGGTGTCGCCGCGAGCGGGCGCAGGGGCGCCACTCATCGCTCGCCCGGGTAGACGACGCCGACGGCGGCCCGAGCACCGTCGAGAATTGCCAGGATGGCGACCGTATCGGCGTGCGGAATAAGCGGGCTCTCCAGGAGTCCCGCGCGGAGACAGCGCTCAACCTCCTCGATCTCGGGCTGGTAACCGCGACCGTTTCCAGCCAGCGGGTCGGCCGTGTGCACCTCACCCGCGTCGGTGTGAAGGATCATTCCCGTTGGACGGTACGCCTCGGGCAGGAACGAGATCCATCCCTTTGTGCCAAGGATGGCAGCTTCATTCGGCGCATGGATGAGCGCGGAGGTCCAGAGCTGTGCGCCGGGATGGTCGCCGTACATCCACTGCATCGCGACCGTCTCATCGGAACCGGTCGGGGACAGCGTTCCGACGGTGTGGACCTCGTCTGGTGGTCCCAGGAAGAGAAACGCGAATGTGGCCGGATAGACCCCCAGGTCGAGGAGAGCGCCGCCCCCGTTGGCGAGCTCGTAGAGCCGGTTGTCGGGATCGAAGGCGCGGCCGAGCCCGAACTCGTTGCGCACGCAGCGCACCTCGCCGATCGCTCCGTCGGCGATCAGCTGCTGCGCCTGACGGACCAGGGGATTGGTCCGGGTCCACATGGCTTCCATCGAGAAGACATCCGCCTCGATCGCGGCGGCGAAGACCTCACGCGCGTCTCGTGCATTGAGACAGACGGGCTTCTCGATGAGCACCGGTTTCCCCGCCGCAATTGCGAGGAGAGCGTGCTCCCGGTGGTATGGGTGCGTTGTCGTGACGTACACGACGTCGACGTCATCGTCGTCGACCAGTGCGCGGTAGTCGTCGTAGCTGCGCGCAGCGCCGTGCTTGGCGGCGAAGGTCGCGGCACGACCGGCATGGCGGGCGGCAACCGCCGTGACGACGTTGCCACCGGTCAGATTGATGTCGCCGCTGACGGTGTCGGCGATGCCGCCCGCTCCGAGGATGCCCCAGCGAATCGGACGGCCGCCGGCAATGGGTGTTGGCATGGTGTCTCGTTCCTCTGTCAGTGGGATTCGCGTGAGATGCTGTTGCCTGAGGACCCGACCAGGAAGTCGAGGTCCGCGCCGGTGTTGGCCTGCTGGACGGTCTCAACATAAAGTCGCTCCCAGCCGCGCCGGGGTTTCGCGTACGCGCTGACGGTCGCCTTGTCGGGTGTTCGTGCGGCCAGCTCGTCCGCGGGAATGTCGATATCGAGTTCGCCGCGCGGCGACGTCGAGGATCACGAAGTCGCCGGTTCGCACCAGGGCGAGCGGGCCGCCGGCTGCGGCCTCGGGCGAAACGTGGAGCACCACCGTGCCATACGCGGTTCCACTCATTCGGCCGTCACAGATGCGAACCATATCGCGCACGCCCTGGCGCAGGAGTTTCGCAGGCAACGGCATGTTGGCAACCTCCGGCATGCCGGGATATCCCCTGGGACCGCATCCGCGCATCACCAGGACGGAGTCGGCATCGACGTCCAGCTCGGGGTCGTCAATGCGCGCATGCATGTCCTCGATCGAGTCGAAGACGACAGCGCGGCCGCGATGGCGGAGGAGGTGCGGTGATGCTGCCGCCGGCTTGATCACCGCCCCGTCGGGTGCGAGATTCCCACGAAGCACCGCGATGCCGGCGTGGGGTTGCAGCGGCTCGGCTCGGGGTCGGATGACCTCCCGGTCCCAGATCTCACCATCGCCGAGATGGTCGACGAGCGGTCTGCCGGTGACTGTGATCGCGGTTGGATCGAGCAGGTCGCGCACCTCACGGAGCACGGCGTGAAGCCCACCGGCACGGAAGAAGTCCTCCATCAGGAAACGTCCCGCCGGTTGGAGGTCGACGAGCAGCGGCACCTCGGCACCGGTGGCATCGAAGTCGTCCTGCGTGAGGTCGACCCCGAGGCGTCCAGCGATCGCAAGCAGATGGACCACCGCGTTGGTCGAACCGCCGATCGCGGCCAGGGCGACGATGGCGTTGAGGAACGACCCGCGGGTCAGAAGGCTCGACGGGGTCCGTTTGGCTGCGACCATCTCGACGGCGAGCCGACCTGTCTCGTGCGATCGCTCGAGCAGGCGGCTGTCGGCCGCCGGAGTGCCGGCCAGGCCCGGCAGGACCATGCCGACCGCCTCGGCGAGCAGGCCCATGGTCGAGGCGGTGCCCATGGTGTTGCAGTGCCCGCGGCTGCGAATCATCGATGACTCGGACTGAAGAAACTCGGCTTCTGAGAGGGTGCCCGCCCGAACCTCCTCCGACAGCCGCCAGACATCGGTGCCGCAGCCGAGCGGCTGGCCGTGGAAGGTGCCGGTCAGCATCGGGCCGCCCGGGATGACCACCGCCGGCAGGTCGACCGAGGCCGCAGCCATCAGCAACGCGGGGATGGTCTTGTCGCATCCGCCGAGCAGGACCACACCGTCGATCGGATTGGCGCGGAGCATCTCCTCGATGGCCATCGCGGCCATGTTTCGCCAGAGCATCGCCGTGGGACGCACCAGGGTCTCTCCGAGCGAGACCACCGGCAGGTTCAAGGGGATGCCGCCGGCCTCATACACGCCCTGCTTGACGCTCTCGGCAACCTCGTTCAGATGGGCATTGCAGGGGGTCAGGTCCGAGGCCGTGTTGGCGATGGCGATGTGCGGCCGGCCGTCGAAGGCGTGCGCGGGGAGGCCGCGGCGCATCCACGCTCGATGGATGTAGGCGTTGCGGTCAGTCCCCGAGTACCACTGACCGCTGCGATGCTCCGCCACACTTGACCACCTTTCGACCTATCGGGAACCTGGAACGAGGTCATATATTGTCGAGCGCTGATGCCATCGCGTCGCGTCGACCGACGCACACGGGTCATGGCGTGAAACGGTTCCGCGCCATGCCGGCCACCGACGAGCGCTACGTGCTGGCCGAAGGTCCCTACTGGGACGGCGATCGCGACCATGTGCTCTGGGTCGACATCGCCGCGGGCGAGGTGCACACCGGCAGGCTCGCAGCGTCGCGCGTGATCCCAGAGGCGGTGCTGACCTTCCCGGAGACCGTCGGGGCCGTGGTGAGCTCTCAGGGTGGCGGGCTTCTGGTGGCCGGCGCTCGCCGGCTGCACATCGTCTCGGCACATGGTGACGTCACGCCCGGCGCCGAGGTCATCGGCGTTGACACCGCGAGCCGTCTGAACGACGGCGGCTGCGATCCGGCAGGCCGCTTCCTGGTTGGAAGCCTCGCGCTCGACGACCGTGTCCGGAGCGAGATCCTCGTTCGTGTCGAACCTGATGGCGGCATCCTCGTGATCGACGATGACCTCGGCCTGTCCAACGGTCTGGCGTTCACGCCAGACGGTGGCGCCCTGTACAGCGTCGACACCCTGTCGAGGACCGTGTGGATTCGCGACTACGACGCGCAGACGGGCGGAATCGGCCGCCGCCGCGAATTCCTGCACATCGACGGGCAGCCCCGACGGCCTGTGCGTGGACGAGGAGGGCAACGTCTGGGTCGCCATATGGGGGTCGGGGGAGGTGCGCTGCTACTCCGCTGCAGGAGAGCAGATCGCGGCCGTCGACGTTGCTGCGCCGAACACCACGAGCGTCGCCTTCGTGGGAGCCGCCCTCGACACGCTCCTGATCACGACCGCGTCAGAGCAACTCTCGGAAGCGCAGCTGGCCCGGTATCCCGAACTCCGGACGGTTGTTCACCGCCGACGTCGGTGTTCGCGGCCACCCTGTCCCGCGGTGGGCGGGTACGCCGGACCCGGCGAGGACCCGGCACCCGTGAGGGCTTTCGTCGTCAACGCGCCCGGCGAAGGCGCTGTCGAAGACGTCCCCGATGCCGTCGCGGCGCCGGGTCAGGTCGTCGTCGACATCCACCGCGTCGGGGTCTGCGGCACCGACGTCGAGTTCTGGACGGGCGAGATGGCGTACCTCCACCAGGGCCACGCCGCCTACCCGCTGCGGCTCGGGCACGAGTGGTCGGGTCTGGTCTCGGCGCTCGGAGTTGGCGTCGATCCAGCATGGCTGGGACGCCGCGTCACGGGCGATACCATGCTCGGCTGCGGGCATTGCCGGCGCTGTCTGTCGGGACATCACAACGTCTGCGAGGGCCGCGTCGAGATCGGCATCCGCGGGGGTTTCCCGGGCGCCCTCGCGGAGCGATTGGCGGTTCCGGCGTCCGCACTGATCGAGCTGCCCGGCGACGTCGATGACACCGCGGGCGCGATGGTCGAACCCGGCGGCAATGCGCTGCGCTCGGTTCGCGCGGCGAGCATCGCACCAGACGATTGCGTCCTCGTCCTCGGCACCGGGACGATGGGACTCCTGGCCGCCGAGTTCGCGAGGGCCTGTGGCGCCGAGGTCCATCTCATGGGTCGCTCGCCAGGGAGCATCGAGTTCGCCCGAGGGCTCGCTTTCGCGGGTGTCTGGCGGCGCGCTGACTTGCCACAACGTGCGTGGGATGCAGTCATCGACGCATCGGATGCCGTCGAGCTCCCCGCGCTGGCCCTCGACCTTGTCGAACCCGGCAAGCGCGTCGTCTACCTGGGTCTGGCCGGCACCCCGAGCCTCATCGACACTCGTACGGTGGCGCTCAAGGACGTGACCGCGGTGGGAATCCTCGCCGCGTCCCAGGGCCTCGCCGGAACCGTCGAGCTGTATGCCGCCGGGTCGGTGGACCCCCGGCCACTCGTTGCCGCGACCGTCGGGCTCGACCGGGTCGGCGACGTGCTGTCGGGATGGCGGCCCGAGACCGCCACAGCGGGACCCAAGATTCATGTCGACCCGCGACCGTCCATCGAACCGGCGGAACCTGAAGGGAAAGACACGGTATGAGTGCGGCAGGATGGGCGACATGAACGACTTCGACGGACTGGTCGCGGTGGTCACCGGTGGCGCGAGCGGCATCGGCGCCGCCACCGCCGCTCAGTTGCGCGACCGCGGCGCGCGTGTGGCGGTGCTCGATCGTGCGTACACAACAGTGAATCGCGCGGCGCTCCTCGAGGTCCCATGCGACGTCGCCGATGCGACGTCGGCGCGAGCCGCCGTTGACGTCGTCGCCGATTCGCTCGGATCCATCGACATCCTGATCAACAACGCGGGTATCGGGGCGACTGGGGATGTCACGCAGAACGACGACGACGAGTGGCTTCGCGTCCTGAGCGTCAACGTCATCGGCATCGCCCGTCTCACACGCGCCGCGCTGCCGCTCCTGCTCACGTCCGGACACGCGGCGATCGTCAACACGTGCTCGGTGCTTGCCGACGTCGGGGTGCCGCAGCGCGCGCTCTACTCGGCGAGCAAGGGCGCGGTGCGGTCATTGACGCTGGCGATGGCGGCCGACTTCGTCAAGCAGGGGATCAGGGTGAATGCGGTGACGCCCGGGACCGCCGACACGCCATGGGTGCAACGCCTCCTCGAGCAGGCGCCGGATGCTCAGGCGGCGGCGTCAGCTCTGCGTTCGCGCCAGCCCATGGGACGCCTCGTCACCGCCGCCGAGGTTGCCCATGCGATCGTCTATCTGGCGAGCCCGCTCTGCGGTTCGACGACCGGCACCATCCTCGGGGTCGATGGAGGAATGGGCGGCCTGCGGCTCGGTTAGCGGCGCGCGTCCCGCCATCGACCCGCGATGACCCGTCCCGATGCCATCAGAGCCCCATGCGATGCGTCCAGGAGCCGGCGATCATCGTCGCCGCGACCGGCATGTTTCGGAGCGCTCGCGGGTCAGTCGTGAAGGGATCACCGTCCAGGATGACCAGGTCGGCGATATCACCGTCGCGCAGCGCGATGTTGCCTCGTCCCGGCGGCATCGACGCGGCGAGCGCCTCCGCGACGGTGATCTCCTGCTCCGGGTGCCAGCTTGGACGCTCATCACGCGTCCGGTGAACCGCCGCGGCGATCGCCATCCACGGGTCGAGCGGCGCCACCGGCGCGTCCGACCCGAAGCTGAGGGTCGCGCCTGCATCCAGCAGGGAGCGAAGGGGGAAGGCCCTCCGCGTCCGTCCCGGCCAGTGGTGGTCGGCGACGTCGCGATCATCCAGCGCGTGCTCGGGTTGGACGCTCGCGGTCACCCCGAGCTCCGCGAACCTCGCGATATCGGCATCGTCCACCAGCTGCGCATGCTCGACGCTCCCGCGCGCACCCGTCCGTGCGAAGGCCTGCAGCGCAAGCGCATTCGCGGCATCACCGATGGCGTGCACGGCGCAGTCGAAACCAGCATCCCTGGCGCGGATCATGAGGTGCGACAGCTCATCGACGGCGACCAGCAGCACGCCGCGCTGTTCCGTCGTGGCTGCCTCCGCCGCGTACGAGTCGTGGCAGTAGGCAGTGCGGGTGTTGAGCGAACCGTCGGTGACGACCTTGAGGGGCCCGACGCGGAGCAACCCGTCGCTTCCATCAACGTCGTCACCCGTGTGGAGCTGTTGCGCGATGGCGTCCGCAAGCCGCTCCGGCCAGACGGCGCTGGACACGCGGAGCGATCGATTCCCACCGGCGATGCGCCGCCGCCACGAGTCAAGTGACCACGGCCGCTCCATGTCGACGATGCCCACGACGCCGCGTGCAGCGGCGGCACGCGATGCCGCACGGCACCACGAGTCGGCGACGTCGTCGGGGACATGTCCGGCCTCGGCGATCACCTGCATCGCTGCTTCCTCGCGGAGCAGGCCGGTCGCATCACCCGCGTGACCGAACCGACGCAGGGCAGCAGTGTTCAGCCACGCGCTGTGCAGGTCGCCGCTGATCAGCACCACGGGAGCGTCCGCGCACACCGCATCCAGCGCCTCGCGCTGTGGCGGGTCGGGCCACAGCGCGTCGCGAAACCCGTACCCGACCACGATCACCGGCGCTGCACCCGACATCTTGCCGCCGGCGACGTGCGCCGCAACCACGCGCACGGCGGCCGCCGCCGAGTCCGCAGACGAAAGATCGAGGCGCGTGCTGACCTGTGCCCATTGATCGAAATGCACATGCCGATCCCACAACCCGGGCAGCACGAACCTTCCGGCGAGATCGATGACCTCTGTGGCGTCGGTGGATGCTCCCTCGGCAACGAGAGAGACCCGACCGCCGGCGATCACAAGGTCCTGCGTGGGCAGCCTCGGATCGAGGCGGGCGCGGTGGAGCACCACCTTGGTCACACCGAACCCTCCACGGCGCGTCGAGAGCGTGATCCACTGTGAGCCGTGAACGGCTTGCAGACCGGAGCGGTCATCGGCATCTCGATCGCCGCATTGATCGCCACGTTAGCGGCGAGCGAGGTCCTCGTGCGAGGCGTCGGTCGCCTGGCCTGGAACCTCGGTCTGCTCGGTGGCGTGGTCGGGTTGATCGTCGCGCTATGCGCGGACTCGCCGGAGATCTCGTCATCCGTCTCAGCGGTTGCCAACGGATCCGCCGCCACCGCGGCCGGCGTCGTCTTCGGCTCGAACGTGTTCAACATCGCGGTGCTGCTGGGCGGCGCAGCGCTCGCCGCAGGCCGGGTGAGGATCCCGCTCGCAGCGCTCGTGGTCGACGGAGGAGTCGCGATCCTGGTGACGCTCTCGATCGGGCTGGTCGTGCTCGGCGATCTCCCCGTGCCGCTGGGCTTGGTGCTGATGCTGCTCGTCTTCGTTCCGTATGTGATCTTTCTCGCGCTGCGCACCTCGACAATCGCTCGAGTGCCGCTGCCGCGCCGCGTGAGTTTGTTTCTCGTGAGCGCCTCGCAGGAGGCGGGCGTCGAGGGGATGGAGCTCGAATCACAGCTCGAGGACATCGCTCCGCGGACGCATTCCCGGGACTGGTGGCCCGTCGCGCTCATGGTTCCGGCCCTGGCGGTGATTGTCGGAGGATCGATCGTCGTGGTGCAGGGAGCGGTCACCCTCGGGCAGCGGTGGGGGATAGCCAGCGTGCTCGTCGGGGTCGTGGCGCTTGCGGCGGCAACGAGCCTCCCGAATGCGTATGCGGCAATCCGGCTCGCTCTCGACGGGCGCGGGGCCGCGGTTGTCAGCGCAACCTTCAACAGCAACACGTTGAACCTGATCGCCGGTATCGCCGTGCCGGTCATCCTGTATCCCGCGCTCCGCGGCTCGGTGCCAACGGCATATGTCTTCTGGCTCCTAGGAATGAGCATCTTCGCGATGCTCATGCTCGCGACCGGGCTCACGCGTCGCGGGGCGGTGCTCATCCTTGCGGCGTATGCCGGATTCGTGACCTACGCCGTGGTCACGGCTTAGCGCGATATCTCCAGAATTGCGGCAGCACCGCGCACAGCGCGGCGGTTCCGACCACGCAGAGGATGCCGCCGCTCACGACCGATGCCCGCACGCCGGCAAGTGATCCGACCACTCCCGCCTCGAAATTGCCGAGCGCCGGTCCCGAGGTGTAGCTGATCATCTCGATGCCTGCCAGACGTCCGCGCACCGCATCGGGGATCGTCTGATTCCACAACGTCGAACGAAACAGGCCACTGATCATGTCGGCCGCACCGGCGAATGCCAGGGCGAGCAGCGCCATCCACAGCGAGCTTGCGAGGCCGAACCCCACGATTGCAATCCCCCAGGCGGCGGCGGCGAACGCGATCGCGCGACCATGATGGAGCACGGCGCGCGTCCATCCGCTGGTGAGGGTCGCGATCAGCGAGCCGACCGACGGTGCGGTGTAGAGGAGGCCGAGGACGGCGGGGCCACCGAGACCCGAAGCGATCTGCGGGAACAGTGCCATCGGCATGCCGAAGAACATGGCGTTGATGTCAACCAGGTATGACCCGAGCAGGTCCGAACGGCTCGCGGCATAGCGGAGGCCGGCGAGCGCCGCTCGAAGATTCACCCCCTCGGCGTCTGGCGCCGGCGGCACGTCACGCATGAGTGTCAGCGCAACCGTCGCCACGAGGAACGTGGCCACGTCGACGCCGAAGGTCGCCGGCAATCCCACGGTGGCGATGAGAATGCCGGCGAGCGGCGGGCCAAGCACCTGGCCGAGGTTGCCTCGCAGGGATTCGAGTGCGGCCGCGGCGGTCAGCTGGTCACGCGAGACGATTCGGGGAACAAGCGCATCGAGCGAGGGCCGTTCCAGGGCATCGACCCCCGCGGCGGCGATCACCACCACGAACAGCACCCACAGTTGCGGGTGTGGCAGCGTCGCGTTCACGACGAGGACCGCCACCACGACGCACGCACTGACCTGCGTGATCCGCACCATGCGGCGCCGGTCGACCGCATCGGCAAGCGCACCGCCGACAAATGACATCAGCAGGATGGGGATCAGCTCAGCCAGGCTGACCAGACCGACCACCAGCGACGATCGCGTGAGCTCGTACACCTGGAAGGGAACGGCGACGTAGGTGATCATGCTGCCGGCGAAGGACACCCCCTGTCCGATGAAGAGCAGCCGGAACTCTCTCGATTCGCGAAGTGGCGACACGTCGAACGCGAGAAAGCGCAGCCGGCCTCGCGGACCAGGGCCATCGCGATCGCGATCGCGATCTCGAGTTTCGGCCGCCGGGACGGACTCCAACTGGGGATCAGGCGTTGCACGCGTGTGCGGCGGTGCTTCCTCGGACACGCGTGCAACTCTGCGGCCTGAGTTGATCCGGATGGCGGTCTCAGTCCTTATCGGTGACATGAAGATGCGAGCGTTGCCGGTGCCTGAACCGTGACGATCGGGCCGCACACAATACTTGACCGTTCTGGTCGGGATTGGCTACCATCGGGCGATGGGCGCCACGGCTCTCGGATTGACCCGCTGCCGGTGGCTCGACGACGGCTGTTGCGGCTCCGCCATCTGTCGTCGCTAGCACGCGATTCCGCAGGTCACTTTCGCTCGGGCGGAAGCGACGCGATCACGTACACAAGGTTCTGCCGTCAACCCTGTTCACGAGGTACATGACATGTCCGTCACCGATGAGCTGGTGAAAAACAACGAGCGCTACGCAGCCACGTTCACGAAGGGAAGCACGCCGCTCGCGCCTGCGCGTGGCGTCGCGGTGGTCGCGTGCATGGATGCACGCCTGCACGTGAGTGCGATCCTCGGACTGGAGGTCGGTGATGCCCACATCATTCGTAACGCCGGTGGCGTGGTCACCGACGACGCCATTCGCTCGCTCGTGATCTCGCAGCGATTGCTGGCAACCAGGGAGATCATCCTCATCCATCACAGCGACTGCGGCATGGTCACGTTCAGCGACGACGCGGTGAAGGCGCAGATCCAAGAGGACACCGGCATTCGCCCGCCGTTCTCGCTCGAGGCGTTCCCGAATGCCGAGGATGACGTGCGCCAGTCGATCGCGCGTATCAAGGCAAGCCCGTTCATCCCGCACCGAGACAGTGTCCGCGGGTTTGTGTACGACGTGTCGACCGGCCGGCTGAACGAAGTGGCCGCAGACCGCGAGCTCACCGGCGCGTCGGCCGGCGCGACCGAGGGGGCCGCCCGCTAGTCCGCCAACAGTCACACGTTCGTGACATGCGCTGGTTGAGCTTCACAAAGCCGGGGCTCGATCTCAGACGCTCACCGTGCGCCGCAAGCACACGGTGAGCAACGCGAAAGTTGCGCACAGGCATGTGCCTTGCTGTGCAAACAACGACGACAGTTGTCCACATTGTGCACAGGCTCGTGGGTGTCAAACGCGTCGTGGCCGACGCGCAACTCAACCCGCTCACGATGGTTGACAGGGGATGATGGCGGCGGCGTACACTCCCCGAGTGACATCGGAGGCGGGTATGTCGAGGCATTCACAGCGAGCCATCATGCCGCGCCGGATCTGCGCACGGGTGGGATGTGGCGAGCTTGTACACAAGCCCACGGCAAAGTACTGCAGCATCAAATGCTGCTCAATCGATCCCGCGCGTCACGAACGTCTGCGCAACCAGGCACGGCGCGCGTCCGCACGTCCCATACCGATGTTGCGTCAACTGCGGTTCGAATTCCAACCCACCGGCTTTGATCCCGAGGCGCAGCTGAACGAGTTGTGCCGGGCGCGAGAGGACGTCCCCGCAGGCATGTCCCGCCTCACCGGCTGAGGCAAACTCGCAGATCACCGAGTGCCGCCGGGCGGACTGCGTAGAATCGGCGTCCCATGCCCGACGAGATCGTTGACGACGCCGCGGAAGCAGGCGCCCCGCTCCCTGCTCCATCCGAGCCGACACTCGAGATCGTCCGGCACAGTGCCGCCCACCTGATGGCCGCCGCAGTGGTCGACCTGTTTCCCGGTGCCCAGTACGACGTCGGTCCGGCGATCGAGGACGGCTTCTTCTACAACTTCCGGCTTCCCGATGGCCGCCACCTTCGTCGACGACGACCTGCAGCGCATTGAAGCGCGGATGGGCGAGCTGGCCGCCAGGAAGATCGTTTTCGTGCAGGAAGTGGTACCACGCCAGCAGGCGATCGCGATGTTCACCGCCATGCACCAGGACTTCAAGGTCGACATCATCAACCGGCTCGCGCCCGATGTCGCCACGGTCAGCATCTACCGGACCGGTGAGTTCGTCGATCTGTGCCGCGGTCCGCACGTCCCCGACACCGGTTGGCTCACGGCCGTGCGCGTGCTTCGCATCGCCGGCGTGTACTGGCGCGGTGACGCGCGCAACGAGCAGCTCCAGCGCGTGTACGGCACGGCCTGGTTCACGAAGGACGAGCTCGATGCGTACATGCACCGGCTCGACGAGGCGCGCAAGCGCGACCATCGCCGGCTCGGCGCCGAGCTCGATCTCTTCTCGTTCCCCGACGAGATCGGGTCGGGCCTCCCCGTGTTTCACCCCAATGGCGGGCTGGTGCGCAAGCTGATGGAGGACTACTCGCGGCAGCGCCACGAGGAGGCCGGCTACTCCTTCGTGAACACACCGCACATCACCAAGGAGGACCTGTTCAAGGTCTCTGGACATCTCGAATGGTTCGCCGAGGGGATGTTCCCGCCGATGGAGCTCGACGAGGGCACCAAGTACTACCTCAAGCCGATGAACTGCCCGATGCACATCCTCATCTACCGGAGCAGGATGCGCTCGTATCGCGAATTGCCGTTGCGGCTCTTCGAGTTCGGCAGCGTCTATCGGTACGAGAAGTCGGGCGTGATCCATGGCCTCACCCGGGTGCGCGGGCTCACCATGGACGATGCGCACATCTTCTGCGCGCGCGAGCAGATGATGGATGAGCTCGTCTCGCTGCTCGACTTCACGCTCGGCCTGCTGCGCGATTTCGGTCTCACCGATTTCTACCTGGAGCTGTCGACCCGCCCCGAGCACAAGGCGGTCGGCACGAGGGACGAGTGGGACGCCGCCACCAGCGCGCTGCGCCAGGCCGCGGAGGGGCGCAACCTGGAGCTCGTCCTCGATGAGGGTGGCGGCGCGTTCTACGGACCCAAGATCTCGGTGCAGGCGCGAGACGCGATCGGTCGGACGTGGCAGATGTCGACCATCCAGGTGGACTTCCAGTTCCCGCAGCGCTTCGACCTGCACTTCATCGATGACACCGGCGCCGAGCAGCAACCGATCATGATCCATCGCGCGCTCTTCGGATCCATCGAGCGCTTCTTCGGCATCCTGCTCGAGCACTACGCAGGGCACTTCCCCCTCTGGCTGGCGCCGGTGCAGTGCGCGTTGGTCCCAGTCCAGGACGACAGCGAGGAGGTGATGGCCGCCATCCGGAGCCTCGCCGCCGGCATGCGCGACCGCGGGTTGCGCGCATCCATCGACGAGCGTCACGGCGAACGCATGCAGGCACGAGTGCGCGATGCGGAGCTCAAGCGCATTCCGTACGTGGTGGTCATCGGCAAACGCGATATCGAGCGCGGCGACGGCATGGTCAGGGTTCGCGATGTGCGCCGCAACGTCCAGGAGGACATGTCGACCGTCCAGCTCATCGATCGCCTGGCCGCCGAGGTGAGCGAGCGGCGTCCAGAGTGAGACGGCCCCGGCCGCGCAGCGCGCCGGACCTCCTCGTGCGTCACCCGCCACTGCGCGGCGAGGCCAAGCTGCGCGCCGCACTCGCCGCGTTCGACGTGCGCGTGACCGGCAGGGTCTGCCTCGACGTCGGAGCGGCCGCCGGAGGATTCACGCGGGTCCTGCTCGAGGCGGGCGCCTCACGCGTGTACGCGGTCGACGCCGGCTTCGGTCAGCTCCTCGGATCGCTCCGGCAGGATCCGCGCGTGGTCAATCTCGAGGCCACCAATGTCGCGGCCCTCGACGGACTGCAGCGTGCCCGACGCTCATCGAGGTGGTGACCATCGACGTCTCGTACCTGGCGCTCGCCGCAGCCGTGGCGCAGCTCGATCGCATCACGATCGCGCCCGATGCCGACCTGATCGGCCTGGTCAAGCCGATGTTCGAGTTGCGTCTTGCAACGGCGCCCACCGAACCGCCGCTCGTCGATGCCGCGACCGAGCGGGCGTCGGCCGGCATCGTCGCGGCCGGTTGGGAGGTTATCGGCAGCATGCCCTCGCCGGTGCTCGGGGGGCGAGGAGCGGTGGAGGCCCTGGTCCACGCCCGGCGATCATCCTGACCTCGCAGCAGGTTTGGCCCTCGCGCGAGCGTGTTATATTCAGCGCCCGACGCCCGTCATGGGCGCCGCAAAGCAGGTCCGTCAGGTACGGCCCTCACCTTCCGGGCTTGCCTTGAAGGTCCAGCACCCGAACCCTGGATAGCGGAACCGCTGTCCAGTTTTTTATATCCACAAGGAGGCCGCGCCGATCGCATTCCGAGAGCTCAGGGTCAACGACCAGATCCGCATCCCGACTGTCCGTCTCTTCGATGACACCACCGGCGAGCAGTTGGGAATCGTCACCATCGAGCGGGCACGAGAGCTCGCAGCCCAACGTGAACTGGACCTGGTCGAGGTAGCGCCCCAGGCCCAACCGCCGGTGTGCCGTCTCATGGACTACGGGCGCTTCAAGTTCGAAGCCCTGAAGAAGGAGAAGGAAAGCCGCAAAGAGCACAACACCATCAACGTCAAGGAGATGAAGCTGCGTCCGAAGATCTCGGAGCATGACTTCCAGACCAAGTTCGGGTCTGTCCGTCACTTCCTCCACGACGGTGACAAGGTCAAGCTCACGATCATGTTCCGCGGACGCGAGATGGTGCACCAGGAGTATGGGCGCAAGCTGCTCGACCGGATGGCCGAGGAACTGAAAGAGGTGGCGATCATCGAGCGGACCCCTCTCGTCGAGGGCCGCAACATGATCATGATCATGAGCCCGCTCAACAAGAAGCACGCGAAAGGCGACCAGCACAGCAATGATCGGCGTCCGACACAGGAAGTGGAGGTGAGCGTCACCGTTCCGGAAGAAGATGCCGCCGCCGAATCAGGGAGCAACAACGACCATGCCGAAGATACGAACCCATAAGGGAACCGCCAAGCGGCTCCGCGTCACCTCGACCGGAAAGGTGATGCGGCGCAAGGCGTTTCGCTCGCACCTGCTCGAGCACAAGAGCGCCAAGCGCAAGCGCTCATACCGCATGCAACACGAGGTGTCTCCGTCGGACCGCCGCAAGGTGATCCGGCTCGCACCCTACCTTTAGGAGAGCGACATGGCCAGAGTGAAGCGTGGGGTGACGGCCAAGGCTCGCCACCGCAAGATCCTCGAGATGGCGGAGGGGATGCAGGGAGCCCGTCATCGGCTCTACAAGAACGCCAACGAGGCGGTCATGCATTCGCTCGCCTATGCGTATCGCGACCGTAAGCAGCGCAAGGGCGACATGCGAACCCTGTGGATCGCGCGCATCAACGCTGCGGCCCGCCAGAACGGCCTTGCATACAACCAGTTCATGCACGGGCTCAAGGAGGCGGGCGTCGAGGTGAATCGGAAGATGCTTGCCGACATCGCGGTCAAGGACTCGGGCTCGTTCCAGCAGCTCGTCGAAGTCGCGCGGGGCGCCCTCACCAAGGCGTGACCGCCGACCTCCACAGCGTGGCGGCGGAAGCCCTCGAGGCGGTCGCCGCCGCGCCGGACCTCGCCGCGCTCGACGCGGTGCGGAGCAGGTACCTCGGACGGGGTGACGGCGAGCTGACATCGTTCCGGCGAGGTCTCGGCAAGATTCCCGACGCCGACGGCCGGCGCCAGATGGGCCAGATGGTCAACGAGCTCGTCGGGCGGGTCGGCGACGCGCTCGACGAGCGGCAGCGCGCCATCGAGCGCGACGCTCGGGCCCAGAGTGTCGAGGCCGAGACCCTCGACCTCACACGTCCGGCGCCACCGCTGCGCCGCGGCCGTCTCAGCCCGGTGACCCTGGCGGCCCGCGAGATCCGGCGGATCTTCGGCCTGCTCGGCTTCGAGGCCGTCGACGGGCCCGAGGTCGAATACGACCGGTACAACTTCACGCTGGTCAACCAGCCACCCGGCCACCCGGCTCGCGATTCCCAGGACACCTTCTACATCGATGACTGGCGGCTGCTCCGGACCCACACGTCGCCGGTGCAGATCCGCAGCATGCTCACTCGCGGCGCGCCCCAGCGGGTGATCGTTCCAGGCAAGACGTACCGGCGCGACCACGACGCGACCCACATGCCGATGTTTCACCAGGTCGAGGCGCTCTGCATCGACGAGGGGATCGCGGTGAGCGACCTCAAGGGCTCGCTCGAGTTCTTCGCGCGATCCTTCTTCGGCGCGACCTCGGTGCTGCAGTGGCGTCCGCACCACTTCCCCTTCACCGAGCCGTCGCTCGAGCTCGAGCTGGCCTGCGTGGTCTGCCATGGGTCCGGGTGCAGCGTGTGCAAGTACAGCGGATGGCTCGAGCTCCTGGGCAGCGGCATGGTGCATCCCGACGTGCTGCGCAACGGCGGCGTCGATCCCCTGCACTACACGGGCTTCGCGTTCGGCATGGGCATCGAGCGTGCGGCAATGCTCGCCTGGGGCATTCCGGACATGCGCCTGCTCTACGACAACGACGTTCGCTTCCTCGTCCCCGAGGCCGTCGCCGGCGGGCCATCCGAGCGACCCGCTCCGTGAAGTTCTCGCTCCGCTGGCTGCGCGACTACGCAACCCTCGACGCGCCGGTCGCCACGATTGTGAAGGCGCTCGTCGACACGGGAACCGAGGTGGGTGCCGTCGACGTCGGCGGCGAGGATCTCGTGGTCGCGCGGATCGTTGCGGTCGGCGCGGTGCCCGGGTCGTCCCACCTCCAGTTCGCCGACCTCGATCTCGGAACGGCCGTCCCCCCGGCGCTGGCCGCGTTCAGCGTCGTTCCCGGGACGGTCCGGGTGCTGACCGGTGCGCCCAACGTCAAGGCGGGCGATCTGGTGCCGTATGCCCCGCCGGGGACCCGACCACCCGCGATGGACGAGCGGCTGGGGGTGAAAACCATTCGCGGTCACAAATCGCCCGGGATGCTCTGCTCGGCGGTGGAGCTCGGGGTGGGGGAGGACGCCGGCGGAATCCTCATCCTCGACCAAGGCCGGCCCGGACAGCCGCTCGCCGAGGTGCTGACCCTCGACACCGTGCTCGACCTGGACATCACCACCAACCGGCCTGACTGCCTCTGCCACGTCGGCATCGCGCGCGAGCTGGCGGCCGCGCTTGGGGAGGCGCTCAACGAGCCACCGGCGTCGATCCCCGGGGAGCTCGTGTCGGCGACGTCGGCCGAGCTGCGCGCCCAGGTTCGCGTCGAGGACCCGGAGGGATGTCCGCGCTTCGATGCCCGCGTGATAGAAGGCATCGTTGTGGGCCCGTCCCCGGGATGGCTCCGCCAGCGGCTCCGGGCCGTCGGCCTGCGACCGATCAACAACGTGGTGGACATCACCAACTTCGTGCTGCATGAGCTGGGTCAGCCGCTCCATGCGTTCGACCTCGACCGGTTGGTGGAGGTGGGAGGCGGGAAGACCGCCGACGTGGTGGTGCGCAGGGCGCGCGCCGGCGAGCACGTCGTCGATCTCATCGGCACCGATCGAACGCTCTCCGACCAGGACATGGTGGTGTGCAGCGGCGAGACCCCGGTCAGCATCGCCGGCGTCATCGGCGGCAGCTCGACCGCGGTGAGCGACGGAACCAGGGCGGTGCTGCTGGAGGCCGCATCCTGGGACGGCCCGACCATCCGGGCGACATCCAGGCGGCTCGGTCTTCGGACCGACGCATCCACGCTCTTCGAGAAGGGGTTGAGCGATCGCCTTCCGCCGGTCGCGCTGGAACGCGCGGCGGCGTTGATCGCCGAGCTCTCGGGTGGCCACGTTCTCGGCGGAGGGATCGATCAGTGGCCGCGACCCCTGCCCGAGCTTGGCCCGATCCAGCTGACGGCGCGCTTCACGGGCGACCTGCTCGGGATTCCGGTCGACGCGACCGAGATAGCGACGACGCTCGCCCAGCTGGGGTTCGCGGTCGAGCAGGATGGCGCCAGCCTCACGGTCATGCCTCCGTATTTCCGGCGGGACGTGTCGCTGCCCGAGGACCTCGTCGAAGAGGTCGGTCGCATGCTGGGATACTCGCGGATCCCCAGCACCCTCCCCGGCCGGCGGGTCGAGCTCACCAGGACCGCGTCGCATCCACCCGTGGAGGACGGCGTTCGCGACGTCTGCGTCGGCGCCGGCTTCGACGAGGCGATCACGCTCGCTTTCGTCGGGCCGGGCGAGGCCGCGACGCTGCCCGGTCTCGGTCGCGCTCGCATTCCGATCCCGCTGCGCAACCCACTGAGCGAAGAGTGGAGCGTCATGCGAACCTCGCAACTCCCACGCCTGTGCGCGGCGCTTGCCGCCAACGTCAACCGAGGCACCGCCGACGTCATGCTCTTCGAGCTGGGCCGTGTCTTCTGGGAGGGCGAGCGGGTCGGGCTGGCGCCGGGTTCGACCGCCGACAACGCGGACCTGGAGCTGCCACCGCTGCCACTCGAGCCACTGCTCCTCACCCTTGCCGTCCACGTGTCGAGCGGGTCGGCCGACGACTCGGCGCAGGCGCTCCGGAGGGTGCAGGCGGTCTTCCAGCGCATCACCGAGGACCTCGGCGGGGAGCAGCTTCGCGCCGAACCCTCGGACGAACGAGGTCTCCACCCGGGTCGGAACGCAGCGCTCTCGGTCGCCGGCGATGCGGTGGGAATCGTGGGCGAGCTCTCCTTCGAGACGGCCGCCGCGCTCGACATCCGGGGCCGGGTTGCGGTTGGCGAACTGCGTATCGACGCCATCGCTCCATCGCCGCCACGTGTGCTGCGATACGCGCCCCCACCGCGCTTCCCCGCAATCGTCCAGGACCTCGCGGTCACCGTCCCGGTCGACCGCCGCGCCGGGGACGCGCTGGCGGCGATTCACGAAGCGAACGAACCGCTGCTCGAGCACGTGGAGCTGTACGACGAGTATCGCGGCCGCGGCCTCCCAGACGGCAGAAAGGGCTGGACGTTCCGGCTCACGTTCCGGGCTCCAGATCGAACCCTGACCGGGGACGAAGCCCAGCGGGCGCAGGACGCGATCGCGATGGCGCTCACGCGGCGATGCGACGCGGAGATCCGCCGGTAGCCGGGCCACCGCGCGAGTGGTTCGCTCGGGCGACCGAGCAGGTCGCCCGCGACCTGATCGGCTGCGCGCTCCTGGTCGATGCAGGATCGCCGGAGGCGGTGGTCGCGCGCATCGTTGAGACCGAAGCGTACCTGGGGACCAGCGACCCTGCGTCGCATGCCTACCGAGGGCCGACGCCACGATCCCGTGTCATGTTCGGGCCGGCCGCACACCTCTACGTCTACTTCACCTATGGCATGCACCACTGCGCCAACGTGGTCACCGAGACCGATGGCATCGCCGGCGCGGTGCTCCTTCGCGCAGCGTCGGTGGAGCAGGGGCTGGAGCTGGTGATCGCCCGGCGCGGCGACGCCATCACTCCGGCGGAACTGCTCCGCGGTCCCGGAAACCTCTGCCGCGGTCTCGGACTGACCCGTGCCGACGACGGTATCGACCTTCTCGATCCGGAGTCCCGGGTCGCTATCGAACGCCGTCCTGGATCGCCCCCGATCGCCGTCAGCACGCGCATCGGGCTCCGCCATGCTGCCGACCGCCTGCTGCGGTTCAGCTGGCTCGGCGATCCAGCGGTGTCGCGACCCGTTCCTCGCGAGCCGGTCGAGGCTCCTGTGAGTGGACAGAGGAAGGGGCCGGACTGAGCCGGCCCCTTTGATGAATGCACCGTATTGATACGGCAGCCCGGTAAAAATTCCCGGGCCTCTTTATGGCACCGCAACCGGTGCCGGGTTCGGGGTAACGCCCGGTAGGAAACTCCCAGCCCACACAACGCGCACTTGCCCGCTTCCGGGCCGACCCGGGGGACGCCGATTGCCCAGCGACCTCGACAGGGGCGCCAAGGTTGTGTGTCAGGGGCCCGTCAACCGGGCCTCAACCCTCCGCTCGGCCGTGCCGGAAACGCTGCCAGACGGTACGCAACATTGGGATGGCTACCTCCGTCTGATTGCCGATGCTACCCCCAACGATAGACCTGTACGCCGCCGACGGCAAGGTCCGCGAGGCCTAGACTGGGTTCCGGGCTGCGCTAGAATCGGAACGCCTGTTCGTCTCGGAGGATCAATGTCCGGTCACAGCAAGTGGGCTGGAATCAAGCACAAGAAGGCCATCGTCGATGCTCGTCGCGGCCAGGTGTTCACCAAGGTCACGCGTGAGCTGACGGTCGCCGCGCGCGAGGGCGGCCCTGACGTCGAAGGCAATTTCCGTCTGCGCCTTGCAATGCAGAAGGCGCGCGAGGTGAACATGCCCGCCGACAACATCGAGCGTGCAATCCAGCGCGGCGCCGGCGGCAAGGACGGCGTGCAGCTGGAGGAGGTTCGCTACGAGGGCTACGGTCCCCATGGCGTCGCGGTGATGGTCGACACGCTCACCGACAACCGCAACCGCACGGTCGCGGGCATTCGCAACGCCTTCACGCGGTCGGGGGGCGCGCTCGGCGAGGCGAACAGCGTCGCCTGGATGTTCAACCAGCAGGGAGTGATCTCGGTGGAGGCCGGCACGCGCGACCCCGAGGAGCTGGCGCTCGAACTGCTCGACGTGGTCGATGTCGGCGAGGACGGCGATGTCGGCGTGGAGGGCGACGAGGTGGTCGTCACCGTGGCGCCGTCTCGTTTCGAAGAGGTGCGACGCACGCTGGAGGACCGAGGCTATCCGGTGGACTCGGCGGAGGTGACCATGAACCCCACCACGTCGGTGCCGCTCGATGCGTCGCAGGCCCGTCAGGTGCTGCGTCTTCTCGACGGTCTCGAGGAGCACGACGACGTCCAGCAGGTGTACGCCAACGCCGAGATACCGGACGACGTCCTTGACGCCGTCAGCTGACCGATACGCCGTCCTGTGCGGATGAGAGTTCTGGGCGTCGACCCCGGGCTCGCGCGCACTGGCGTCGCCGTCGTCGAGGGCACGCCGGGACACCTGGTGCTCATCCACGCGGCCTGCATCGAAACCGTCCCGCAGACCAGCGAGGCGGCGCGCCTTGCGATCCTCTTCGAGCTGGTGGTCGATGCGTGCACATCGCTGCGACCAGAGGTCGCAGCCGTCGAGGAGCTGTTCTTCTCGACCAACCGGCGCACCGCGATGCGGGTGAGCGAAGCCCGCGGCGTGGTGCTCTGCGCGCTCGCTCGCGAAGGTGTCGCCATCGCCGAGTACACCCCGACGCAGGTGAAGGAAGCCGTGTGCGGCTACGGCGCGGCGCGCAAGCCGCAGGTTGCGCGCATGGTCGCCAATCTGCTTGGCGTGCCTGACATTCCCGGCCACGACGACGTCGCCGACGCATGCGCGGTCGCCGTGTGCCACCACCATCGCGGACGTCTCGCTGCAGTCACCCGTCGAGCGCGAGAGCACCACGAGAGCGCGCTCGACGTCGCGGTGAGCCGAGCGCGTGCAGCACTCGTGCGCAGCACCCCATGATCGCGCTCTTGCGCGGCGGGCTCGTCCAGCTCGGCGAGGACCACGTCGTCATCGACACAGGCGGTGTCGGGTATGAGGTCTTCTGCCATCTGCGCACCATCGCCACGTTGCACACGTCGCGCGAGCAGGAGGTGACGCTCTACGTGCACACCAGCGTCAGCGCAGACGCGATCCGTCTCTACGGCTTTGCCACCCACGATGAGCTGCGCCTGTTTCGCCTCCTCATCGGCGTCGAACGCATCGGCCCGAAGGCGGCGCTCGGGATCCTCGGACGGGCGGAGCTCCCCACGCTGGTGCGTGCCATCGCCGAGGGAGATGTCGCATTGGTCGCCACCGTGCCCGGGATCGGCCGCAAGACCGCCGAGCGCGTGATCCTCGAGTTGCGCGACAAGGTCACCGCTCTCGAACCGCCCGGGACCCAGCACCCCGCCGCTACCGGTGAGAGCCAGGCCGTCGCCGCGGCGATCGCCGGGCTCGTCGGCCTCGGATTCCGAGAATCTGAGGCGCGCAACGCGGTGGCGGCCATCGCCGTCGACCGCGACGGGCACGACGTTGCCGACCTGGTCGGCGCTGCGCTGCGCCGGCTCGACACCGCAGGTGCCGCGAGATGACCGACGAGCGCGTCGTCAGCCCCGAGGAACTGGAGGCGGAGCGAGTCGCCGACACGGCGCTGCGACCTCGGTCGCTCGACGACTTCGTCGGTCAGGACGCCATCAAGAACCAGGTCCGCATCCTCGTCGAGGCCGCACGCCAGCGCGGCGACGCGCTCGATCACGTGCTCCTCTACGGCCCGCCCGGCCTCGGCAAGACGACCCTGGCCCAGATCATCGCCGTGGAGATGGGCGTGAACATCCGGCTCACCAGCGGGCCGGCGCTCGAGCACCAGGGCATGCTCGCCTCGATCCTCACCAGCCTCGAGGAGCGCGACGTCTTCTTCATCGACGAGGTGCACCGCCTGAACCGCGCGGTGGAGGAGGCGCTCTACCCGGCGATGGAGGACCTCGCCTTCGATTTCGTCGCGGGCAAGGGCGCAGGAGCGCAGACACTGCGGCTCACGCTCAACCGCTTCACGGTGATCGGCGCGACCACGCGAGCCGGCGCGCTGGGCGCGCCGCTTCGAGACCGCTTCGGGGTCACGTTCCGCCTCGATTTCTACGACGTCGACGACCTGGTGGCCATCGCCAACCGGTCGGCGCGCCTGCTCGGCATCGACCTGGATGCGGAAGGTGCGGCGATGATCGCGAGGCGATCTCGAGGGACGCCGCGGATCGTCAACCGGCTGCTCCGCCGTGCTCGCGACTACGCTCAGGTTCGAGCCGCGGGGCGCATCGACGTCGAGGTTGCCACGGCCGCGCTCGACGTCCTCGGCGTCGACTCGATCGGCCTGGACGAGCTCGATCGCCGCGTGCTCGGCGTCCTCTGCGGAACGCTCGGCGGTCACGCGGTTGGCGTGCAGACCATCGCGGTGAGCGTCCAGGAGGACCCGGATACCATCGAGGACGTGGTCGAGCCCTTCCTCATCCGGCGCGGCCTGCTGGCCCGGACCCTGCGCGGCCGTCTCGCAACCGCGGCCGCGTATCAGCATCTCGGCCTGTCCGTTCCAGCCGGCGCTCATGGGTCGGCAGAGGCGCAGACCGCCCTCTTCGAGCGTTGAGGTCGTCCGACTTCGACTATCCACTCCCGGCGGAGCGGATCGCGCAGGAGCCCCTTGCCGAGCGCGACGCGTCGCGGCTGCTCCACCTGCGTCCCGAGGGCGGCCTGGAGGATCGCCGGTTCGTTGAGCTGCCCGAGCTGCTGCGCGAAGGGGACCTCCTGGTCGTCAATGAGACCCGGGTGCGGCGCGCGAGGCTCACCGGCATCGACCAGTCGGGGCAGGCGATGGAGCTGCTGGTTCTGGCACGTGAGCCGGGCGGCGAGTACCAATGTCTCGCGCGGCCTGCCCGCCTGGCGACGCCCGGAGCCGTGATCAGCATCGGCCCCGACCTCAAGGCCACCGTGACCGGGGTCTCGGCGATGCATCGGGGCGGACGCACGGTCACCTTCGACAGCGACGACCCCGACGTCGCGATCGAGCGAGCGGGGGTGGCGCCGCTCCCCCCATACATCCATACCGACCTGCACGACCCCGAGCGCTACCAGACCACCTACGCCACCGGTGACCCGGACTCAGCCGCCGCGCCGACGGCGGGCCTGCATTTCACCGAAGCTGTGATCGATCGGCTGCGCCTCGCAGGCATCGGATGGGCCACGCTCCGGCTCGACGTCGGGCTGGCGACCTTCGCGCCGATTCGCGCCGAGCGTATCGAGGACCACCCGATGCACGAGGAGCGATACATGCTCCCGGACGTCACGGTGCGCGCGATCGATGTGACGCGTCGTGATGGCGGCCGCGTGGTCGCGGTCGGGACCACCGTGGTCCGGGTGCTCGAGACGTGCGCGCGCGACGGGCAGCTCCGCCCCGAGTTCGGCTCAACCAGGTTGTTCATCCGCCCCGGCCACACGTTTCGCGCCGTCGACGGTCTGCTGACCAACTTTCATCAACCGCGCTCCTCGCTGCTGGTGCTGCTGGCGGCGTTCGTCGGCGACCAACGCTGGCGGGATGCCTACGCGCACGCGCTCGACGCGCGATATCGGTTCCTGTCGCTCGGTGATTGCATGCTCTGCTGGCGCGCGCAGTGAGCGCGTTCGTGATCGATGGATGCGACGCGGCGGCGCGCACCGGAACGCTGACGACGGCGCACGGCGCGGTGCGCACCCCGGCGTTCATGCCGGTCGGAACCCATGCCACCGTGAAGGCGCTGCACCCCGATGAGGTGCGCGCCACCGGTGTCGACATCCTCCTCTGCAACGCCTATCACCTCGCGCTCCGCCCCGGTATCGACGTCGTCGAGCGCGCCGGCGGCCTGCATCGCTTCATGGGGTGGGACCACCCGATCCTCACCGACAGCGGCGGGTACCAGCTGGTCAGCCTGGTCGAGGTCGCCACCGTCGATGATGACGGCGCCGTCTTCGTGTCGCCGTACGACGGTTCGCGGCTCCGGGTCACGCCCGAGGAGGCGGTGCGAAACCAGGCCCGGCTCGGGGCTGACGTGCTCATGTGCCTTGACCACCCGGTCGCGCACGGAACCGCACCCGAGGTCGCCCGCGACGCGACCGAGCGCACGCACCGGTGGGCGGAACGGTGCAGAGCGGCTCACCCGGGTGACGGCCGCCTTCTCTTCGGCATCGTCCAGGGGGGCTTCGACGCGGAGGCGCGCGCCTTCTCGGCGCGATTCATATCCGGGCTCGATTTCGACGGCGTGGCGATCGGAGGCCTGTCGGTGGGGGAGCCGGTCGAGACCATGCTGGCCATGACCGCGGCGAGCGTCGCCGAGCTGGCCGCCGACCGTCCCCGCTACTTCATGGGGCTCGGGACCGATGCCGAGCTGCTCGCCGCGGTGGGGCTCGGGGTGGACATGTTCGACTGCGTCGTCCCCACGCGACTGGCGCGCAACGGCAGCGCACTGACCCCGGACGGACGCCTGTCGCTGCGCAACGCCGCCGCGCGCGATGACTTCGGCCCGATCGACCCGGACTGCCCGTGTGCCGCATGCGCCGGCTTCTCGCGCGCCTACCTCCGCCACCTCTTCCAATCGGGCGAGATCCTTGCGCACCGCCTGGTGAGCGTGCACAACATCACCCATCTCGCCAGGCTGATGGACGGCGCCCGGGCGGCCATCCGGGAGGGGCGCTTCGCCGAGTTCCGGGCTGACCGGGATGGCCGGCTCCTCTCGATGCCCCGGTAGACTGGAGCACAGGTGTTCAGGATCACGCGTTTTCGCCTGGCTGTCGTCCTCCTCGTGGTGGTGGGCGCCTTCTTCATCGACGGCTACAGCCTCATCTACCGGTATCTCGTCGTCCACGAGCCACTCGGAACGACACTGACGTCCGCGCCGAGCTTCCTGGGACGGCAGCTCTACATCCACAAGGGCCTGGACCTCCAAGGCGGCACCGAGCTCACCATCGAGATCTGCCATGGGCTCGACAACCCCACCCCCGACTGCCGCAACGGCCCGCCGAACGGCGCCACGCTGCAGCAGGCACAGCAGGCCACCATCCCGATCATCGACCTGCGGGTCAACTCACTCGGCGTGTCGGAGGCGAGCGTCCAGGCGCAGGGCAACGATCAGATCCTCGTCCAGCTGCCAGGGGTGAGCCTGCAGCAGGCGGTGCAGACCATCGGCACCACGTCGCGGCTCTACTTCGCCACGCCTGTGCCCGGGGCTCCGACGATCCCGCCCAGCGCTGCGGTCATCAGCGACCAGCAGGGGCACTACGACACTGCCCAGTTCGGCAACACGTTGGACTACCCACCCGGCTACCACTGGAAGATCGACAACAACCTCGATGCCACCGACGTCAACTCGGCGACGGTCGGGACCGACGCGAACACCGGCGCGCCCACGGTCATGATCAACTTCAACCAGGCGGGCGCCAGCGAATGGTCGAAGATCACCAATGCCGCCTACCAGCAGTACCTGACCAACACAACCAACCCGCCTCCGACGTCGCAGATCGCGATCTTCCTGGACAACCAGGTCCTCACCGCGCCGGTCGTGACCGGCGGCGGGCAGAGCAACCAGACGCAGATCACCGGCAATTTCACCTCCAACTCTGCGACGCAGCTGGCCAGCCTGATCAGCGCCGGCGCGCTGCCCGCCGAGATCACCACGGTCAGCAGCACATCGGTGAGCGCGACGCTCGGCCAACAGTCGATCACCCTCAGCCTCGTTGCCGGCGCGATCGGCCTGCTCATCGTGGTGATCTTCATGATCGGGTACTACCGCTTCCCGGGCCTGCTCGCGACGGTCGCCCTCTTCGTGTACGCGGCGATCGTGCTGGCGCTCTTCAAGCTCATCCCGGTGACGCTGTCCCTGGCGGGACTGGCGGGCTTCGTCCTGAGCGTCGGCATGGCGGTGGACGCCAACGTGCTCATCTTCGAACGAACGCGCGACGAATTGCGCCATGGGCGAAGTGTGCCCCTGGCGGTCGAGACCGGCTTCCGGCGAGCATTTCCTGCCATTCGTGACAGCAACATCTCGACCCTCATCACCTGCGCCATCCTTGCGCTGTTCGGCACCGACGTCATCCGCGGGTTCGCGATCACCCTGGCGATCGGCGTCATCGTGTCCTTCTTTACCGCGATCACGATCACGCGGTCACTGTTCGCCTGGGTGCTCACCTGGAGGATCGGTCGGGACCCGCGCCTCTACACCGAGATCCATGAGGAGTTCGCAGACGCTCCGCCCCGCGGGCGGTTCGACATCGTCAAGAATCGCAACTGGTATTTCCTCGGATCGCTGGCGGTCATCATCCCGGGCATCCTGGCGATCCTGTTCTGGGGCTTCAACCTCGGCATCGACTTCAAGGGCGGCAACGTCATCGACGTCGGACTGGCAAAACCGGCCACCCAGGCGCAGGTCGCCGCGGTCATGGACAAGGACTTCGCGAGCCTGCGCCCCCAGGTGCAGTCGGAGGGGACGAGCGGCAACCAGGCAAGTCACTTCGCCATCTCGACACTGCCGTCGAGCAGCGAGCAGTTGATCCAGATCCAGAACACCCTCAACAGCAACTTCACCATCGCCAACAACCCGACGACGCATCAACAGGACATCAGCGTGCAGCAGGTCGGCCCGACGATCGCCGCCAGCCTGGTGACCGGGGCGATCATCATGATCATCGTCTCCGCGGCCGCGATCGCGGTGTATCTCGCCTTCGCGTTCCGGCGGCAGCGTGCGATCTCTCCATGGCGCTTCAGCGCGTGCGCCTTCTTCAAATTGCTCCACGACGTCTTTGTGCTCGCCGGCATCTGGGCGATCCTCGGACACTTCACGAACTTGGGTCAGGTCAACTTGCTCTTCGTCACCGCGGTGCTGACCTCGGTGGCCTTCTCGATCCATGACACCATCGTGGTCTTCGACCGCGTGCGCGAGAACCTGCGCGTCGGACCGCGCCTGACGTTCGACCAGGTGATCAACCTCTCGACGGTGCAGACCATGACCCGGTCGCTCAACACGTCGCTCACGGTCGTGTTCGTTCTTCTCTCGCTGGTCATCTTCGGCGGCGATTCGATCCGCGGCTTCGTGCTCGCGCTCCTCATCGGCATCGTCACCGGTACCTACAGCTCGATCTTCAACGCCAGCACGCTGCTGGTCGCATGGGAGAAGGCGCGCGGTTCGCGGTCCGTCGCACCCCCGCCGACCGGCAGGAGACGGGTCACTCCCCGGACGGCGTAGGTCCACGCGCCTCACGCGCACCACCACATATGAACATCGACGACGTTTCCGGAATCGCGTCGCTCCTGCGGCCCTCCTTCGACCATCTCGGCATAGAGCTCGTCGACGTGCAGTGGTCGGGCCACGGTCGCGGCGCGGTGCTTCGCCTCGTCATCGATCGCGCCGGAGGCGGCGTCACGCTGGACGACTGCGAGCGCGCATCGAACACGGCGTCCGCTGTGCTCGACGTGAACGATCCGATCGACCACCCCTACCGGCTGGAGGTGAGCTCGCCCGGGGCCGAGCGGCCGATCCGCCGCCCCGAGGAGTGGGCCGCCGCGGTCGGCCGGCGTATCAACGTGCGGCTGCGCGACGGCGACTTCGAGCTCGTGCTCGAAGGCCGGTTGACGTCCGTGGCAGGCAACGCCGCGGAGATCGAGGTTCGCGATCGACGGACGACGCGTGCCGCGTCCTTCTCGATCGACGCGGTGGTGGCCGCTCGCATCGTCGTCGACATCTGATGGCGGGTCCGGCGGTGACCCTCAGCGCGCTCCGCGACCTTGCGGCGGCGACGCCGCTCAGCGAGGCCGAGATCACCAGGGCGGTTGAGCAGGGGGTGGTCGCCACCTACCGCCGCCTCCTCGAGGACGATCCCCGCGTCCGAGCTCGCGTGAACCTCTCGACGGGCACGTTCGTGGTGTATCGCCTCGACGACGCCGGCGTCGAGGAGGCGGTCGCGATCGACGTCGCCGACTTCCCCCGGCAGGCCGCCGCGGCCGCACGCACCGCCGTCGCCGAGCGGTTGGCGAACGTCGAACAGCGCCGCATCCTCGGCGAGGGCGCGAATCAGCGCGGCGTGCTTCGCGACGCGATCGTCGAGCGCCGTCTCGGCTCCATCTGGTACGTCGACGCGGGTGGGGTCCCGGGGATGCTGCCGCCCGAGGAGCAGATCCCCGGAGAGCGCCTCGCCATCCGGGATCACATCAAGGTGGTGATCGTCGAGGGCCGCCGCAAGGGACCGGATGCGGTCGTGGTGGTGTCGCGCTCCCATCCGCAGGTCGTCCAGCGGCTCATGGAGCAGGAGGTCCCCGAGCTCCAGACCGGCCAGGTCGTGATACGTGCCATCGCCCGCGACCCCGGGAGGCGGACGAAGGTGGCCGTCGACGCGCCGGATGGCGATGTCGACGCCCAGGGAGCGTGCATCGGACGGAACGGGGTGCGTCAGCGCGCGGTCACCTCCGAGCTCGGCGATGAGCAGGTGCAGATCGTGGCCTGGTCCTCCGACCCCGGGACCTTCGTCATGAACTCGCTCATCCCCGCCGTGGCCCTGGGCGTCGAGCTCGACCTCGAATCGCGGACCGCCCACATCTCGGTGGCCTCGGATCAGCTCTCGCTCGCGATCGGGCGGGGCGGTGAGAACGCGCGTCTCGCCGCGCGGCTGACCGGCTGGCGCATCGACATCCGCGGCGATTCGCCGCAAGGGTCCGACGATGCGGGGTCCGGCGACCCGGCCCGCGGCCAAGCCTGAGCGGGGTGGCCCCCTCAGATCCGCTCCGAACCTGCGTCGGATGCAGGGAGGTGCGCCCGAAGGCCGAACTGATCCGGCTGGCGGTCATCGGCGACCCTGGGCGGGTTACCCTTGACCCGACTGGCCGCTCGCCAGGACGGGGCGCGTATCTCTGCCGGGAAACGGGTATCACCTGTCTGCGCCAGTCACGGCGGCACCGATCCCTGGCGCGCTCGCTGCGGGTCGGGGATGATGTAATCGACGAGCCCACCCTCGCCGCAGCGCTGCGGGAGCTCGTCACGGAGGAATCGACATAGCAACGGTCAAGAAAGTCACCCTGCCGGCAGGCCTCACGGTCGCTGAGCTCGCCGAACGCCTCGAGGTGTCGGGTCCACAGCTGATCAAGTACCTGATGAGCAATGGCGTGATGGCCGCGCTCAACGCGACGGTGGACTTCGACACCGCGGCGCTCGCCGCCGACAACTTCGGGTTCGAGGCGGAATCCGAGGAAGCCGTCGCGGAGCAGGCACAGGGCACGTCGCCTGGCGGGGGCCGGCGCAAGCACCCCTTGATCGATCTCGTCCAATGCGGCTCCCGGGACGCTGGTCAGCCGGCCGCCGATCGTGGCGGTGCTCGGCCACGTCGACCACGGCAAGACATCGCTCCTCGACGCCATCCGCAAGACCAAGGTTGCCGCCGGCGAGGCGGGCGGGATCACCCAGGTGATCAGCGCGTACCAGGTCGAGCGCAACGGCCGCCTGATCACCTTCATCGACACCCCGGGCCATGCGGCGTTCACGGCGATGCGCGCCCGCGGAGCGGACGTGACCGACGTCGCGATTCTGGTCGTCGCCGCCGATGACGGGGTCATGCCGCAGACCGAAGAGGCCATCCAGCACATCCACGCCGCGGGCGTTCCCATCGTCGTGGCGATGAACAAGATCGACAAGGATGGAGTGAACCCGGATCGCGCGCTCCAGCAACTCGCCGAGCGCGGCGTCGTTGCCGAGCAGCCTTACGGCGGCGACGTGCCGGTCGTGCGGACCAGCGCCAGAACCGGCGAAGGCATCGACGATCTGCTCGAAAGCGTGCTGACCGTCTCCGACATCCTGGTCGAGCCGAAGGCAGATCCGAGCGGCCGTGCCGTGGGGACCGTGATCGACTCGCACCTGGAGCGCGGTCGCGGGGCCATTGCCACGCTGGTGGTCCAGAACGGCACCCTTCGCGTCGGCGATAACCTCGTCGCAGGGTCCGCATTCGGCAAGGTGCGCGCGCTCATCGACGACACCGGCAAGCGCATCAAGGAAGCCGGGCCGAGCACGCCAGTCGTGGTCACCGGGCTCTCCGACGTGTTGATGGCCGGCGAGATCTTCGAGGTCGTCGAGACCGAGCGCGGCGCTCGCGCCAAGGCGGAGCAGCGTGGCTTCGCCGAGAAGCAGCGACTGGCGCAGCCGGTGCGCCGGATCACGCTCGCAGACCTCGCCCAGAACATCTCGGAAGGCGAGATGAAGTAGCTCAACCTCGTGCTCAAGGCCGAGGCGAACGGCTCACTCGAAGCGTTGCGCAGCCAGGTGACCCATGATCGAAGACCCGACCGTCAAGATCAAGGTCGTCGGCGAAGGGGTCGGCGCGGTGAGCGAGTCCGACGTCAACCTCGCCGCGGTGACCGACGCCATCGTCATCGGCTTCAACGTCCGGCCCGACGATCATGCCAAGGCGGCTGCCGAGGAACAGGGGGTCGACGTCCGCTTCTACGACGTCGTCTACCAGGTGACCGACGATATCGAGAAGGCCGTCAAGGGCCTCTACCAGCCGACCATGATCGAGGTCACCCAGGGCCGCGCCGAGGTCCGGCGGGTCTACCAGGTCGACGGCAAGCCGGCGATCGCCGGCTCCCACGTGCTCGACGGCAGGATCACGCGCAACGCGACCTGCCGGGTCATCCGCGACGGCAAGGAGATCGCCCAGAGCCGCATCGATGCGCTGAAGCGCTTCAAGGACGACGTCCGCGAAGTGACCCACGGCTACGACTGCGGTATCACCCTCGCCGACTTCAGCGACTTCCACGAGGGCGACATCCTCGAGGCGTTCACGATGGAGCAGCAGAACGCATGACGCTTCGCTCCGGAGCTCGCAGCCCGCGCCGCGAGCGGGTGGGCGAGCAGCTTCGCGAAGAGATCTCGGCGATGATGCTCACCGAGATCAAGGATCCGAGGGTCCGGTTTGCCTCGATCTCGCGCGTCCGGATGAGCCCCGACCTGCGCGAGGCGTGGCTGGCGGTGAGCGCTCTCGGTGATGATGCCGAGCGCCAGAACGTGGTCGTCGGCGCTCGGCCACGCCGAGGGGTACCTTCGTGCTCAACTGGGCAGGCGGCTCGAGAACCTGAGGAGTGTCCCCCGGCTCCACTTCGAGCTCGACGAATCGATCGCGTACAGCGTGCGGGTGAGCACGCTCCTCAGAGAGCTCGCCGGCGAACGTCCCGCCGAGGCAGTCGTGGAGGTCCCCGAGTGACCGTAGCAGCCCCCGCTGTCTGGCCGCGTCTCGAGGACGTCGTCGACCCGATTCGCACCATCATCCAGACCACCGATCAGGTCACCTGCCTGGCGCACAAGGACGCGGACGCCGACAGCCTGGGGTCCGCGCTCGGCTTCGCGATCGCGCTGCGCAGCATCGGACAGCGGGTTCGTGTCGTGGTCCCCGAACCCCTCCCGCGGCTGCTCGAGTACCTGCCCGGCTTCGAGACCGTCGAGGTGGCGGAGCGCCGCTCGGCGACACCGTGTTCACCTTCGACTGCGCCACGCTCGGCCGGTTCGGCGAGCGCCGAGCCGAGGTCGAGCCGCGAGCATCGTGGTCAATATCGACCACCACTCGAGCAACACCGGCTTCGGCACCATCAACCTCGTCAACGCGGCGGCCAGCGCTACCGGCCAGGTCGTCTACGCGCTGCTTCGCGAGCTTGGGCTCCGATCATCCCCGCGGTCGCGACCAACCTCTATGCGGCGCTGTTCACCGACACCGGCGGTTTCCGGCATGAAAACACCAACCAAGAGTCGCTGCGCCTGGGTGCCGACCTGGTTCCGCGGGGGTTGACGCTGGCTGGGTCGCGCTCAAGAGCTACAAGTCGCGCTCCGTTGCGCAGGTGCGGCTGGAAGGCCTCGCCGTCGCCCAGATGCATTCCGAGTTGAACGGGCGCCTGCTCTGGTCCGAGGTCACCATCGCCATGCTCGAACAGTCGGGCGCGGACATGCAGGATGCTGAGGGCATCATCGACGCGCTCCAGAGCATCGCGACCATGCAGATCGCGATCCTCTTCAAGCAGCACACCGCCGATCGAAGCAAGATCAGCGTGCGCACCCGCGAGCCCA